>JBDSQB010000002.1 GCA_039930045.1 Chthoniobacterales bacterium
GCTGGCTTTGCTCGCGTTGGTGGTGCCGTTGATGGTCAGCGTGCCGCCGGTTTTCACCGACACAGCCGTGCCGGAGATGAGAAGGTAGCCAGCACCTGCGGCCGTCGATGCGCCGCTGACCGTCGTCGATCCGGTGAAGTCCACGCCGCCAGCTCCGGCGCCGATATTCAGGCCTTGGCCGCCGAATCCCGACACAAGACTGTTCGTCCCGGCAAAGGTGATCTTGTTGGTCGGAGTCAGGTTCACTTGCTGAGTACCTGTAAAGTTTCCATTGATGGTCATGGTGCCACCCGACGCGTTGAAGGTGGCGAAGGCGCCTGAGGCGGTGAAGTTGTTCGCCAGGGTGACGTTGGCGGAGCTCGCCACCGTGGACGCGTTCGGCGAGCCGCCTAAGAACACCACTGTCCCGGTCCCGAAGGCCGCGTCATTCCCGGCGGCAAGCGTGCCATTATTGCTGATCGTCGTGTTGCCGGTGTAGCTGTTGGCTACCGAGAGGGTGAGCGTGCCGGTGCCGGACTTGGTTAAGCCGCCGGTGTTGCTGCTATCCAAAGCAGACGCAAAGGTGGCGTTGAACCCATTCGTGTCAATCGAGATCGCGCTGGTGCTGTTCTTGATGCGGCTGGAGATGTCGGCATTTGCGCCGCCTGCGAAGGTGCTGCCATATCGGAGCGTGCCACCGGTGAAGGTCACGTTGCCCCCCAAGGCTGTGGTGTTCAACGCGTTTGCGCTGTTGGCCAGCAGGACTCCGCCGGCGATGGTCGTGACGCCGGTGTAGGAGTTTGTGCCGGAGAGGCTCCATGTGCCGCTGCTCGCCTTGGTGACGGCGACACCCAAGGCCGCGCCGCCGTTGCTGATGATGCCGCTGATTTCGTTCGCGGTCGTGCTGGACCCCGTCAAGGTGAGAGTAATGCCCTGGGTGGTAGTTCCGCCGGTGACCGTGCCGCCGATCTTCAGGATATCACCCGCCAAACCGGAGGCATTGCTGAAAGTATAAGCGCCCGCCGTCGTGGCCGAAGCCGGCTCCAGCACCAGCGGCGCATTCACGGTTTCCGTAGCACCAGTCACCGTTCTGCCGCTGCTGATGCCAATCTGCCCACCGTTCCCAAGCAAAAGCGAGTTGCCGCCTGTAGTTCCAATCGTGAAAGCAGAAGCGGACGCAACGACACCGAAGGTGATGCTGCCAATCCCCAAGCTGGTAGCGTTGCTCGCCGTGGCGTTGATTGCGATGGTCGTGCCGCTGCTGGTTAGAAAAGTGGCGGTGTCCGAGTCTGTAATCGAGCTGAGCGCCCCCGGAAAAGTCCCGGGACCTGTGCTCCAGTTATCTTCGGCCCCAGCGGCTTCCCAGTTACCAATGGTCGGCGAGGCATTCCAAGTCGCAGGAGCCGCCTGGGCGGAGGGTCCGAAGGACAGAGCGGCGGTAACGGCGATAGCGAGCTTGGTATAGGAAGATTTTTTCATAGGAGGAGTTTTCATAGAAGGATAAGGAATGTTTCGCGTCTTACGAAACGGAGAACCTGTGGAGATTGCCGCATCTCAGATGGGTTTACAAGAACACTCACTAGGAAAAAGCATTTACACTGGTAACTCCCTTGCGCAAGTAATAGTCGGATCATCCAAGTTCAATAAAAATCGACCCGCGCAATCTCGCCTTCCACGCATTCCTCTATCCAACAAACCAGAGGGAATGCTGAAACTCGAACTGCGGCAGGAATGCCGATTTGTCTGGTGATCGTTCCCTGATTACGTTTAGGAAATCTTTCCCCCCTTTCATGCCTGTTCCATCCGATGCCCCACGTATCAGTCTGAGGGATATTGCCAAAAAGCTCGGGGTGAGTCATGCCACCGTGTCCATGGCCTTGCGGGATCATCCGCGCATCTCGACTGCGTTGCGGACTAAGATCCAAGAGGAGGCTGTGGCGATGGGGTATCGGCCGGATCCGCTGCTGACGGCGCTCGCTCATTATCGGACGGGCAAGACGGCGAAGATTACCCATGAAGAGGTGGGTTGGATGAATGGCTGGCCGGACCCAAACAAGTTGCGCAGTTACCGGGAGTTTGATCTTTATTGGCGAGGCGCGTCGGAGGCAGCCGCCAAGTTTGGCTACCATCTGGAGGAATACTTTTGCAGCAACCCAGCGGAGTTGGAGCGGACTCAAAAAGCCTTGTTGACACGCGGGGTGCGCGGACTGCTCATCCCCCCACAACAGGTGGTGCCGGAGTGGAATGAATTTCCGTGGAGTTATTTTACCCTGGTGCGGCTGGGGCGCTCGACGAATACCCCGCGCGCCCTTGTGGTGACGAGCGACCAGGTGGCGAATACGATGATTGCGGCAGAAAAAATGCGCTCGCTCGGCTATAACCGGGTGGGGTTTGTCGCAGTGGAAAGTCTCAAACGAGGGATGCTCTTCCAAGCCGGTTATTTACGCGCCCAGGCAGAATGGCCGGAGGAATCGCGACTGCGCCCGCTCTGCATGGAGAACCTGCCGCCGGAAGCCTGGCAAACCGCCCTGTCCGCGTGGCTCAAGGAAACCCGGCCCGACGCCATATTGACGGATGTGTCCGAGATGCGAGCCATGCTGGAAAAGGCCGGTTACCGTGTGCCGGATGACATCGGCCTGGCTGCGGAAAGCATCCTCGATGGCAATGCGGATGCCGGGATCGATCAAAATCCTCTGGAAATCGGCCGGGTCAGCTTTCTCCTGATAATGTCCCAACTTAACGATCACGCACGGGGTGTGCCGCCGATTTTTCGGCAGATCCTAGTGGAAGGCATGTGGGTGGACGGCTCGACTCTGCCGCCACGGGTATGAATTGGGCGTAGTGCGCCGACTGCACGAAACTTAACCGTGTGACTTAATAATTCCCCCGTTGGCACCAAGAAAGCCCGTGACCTCGCCATCGGGAAGGGCGTTAGCTTGGCGGGAAATGTAGAAGTCGCCCCCGCGTCCACTTGTCCTTTTGGAAAATTAACTCATGCCCCTCCCCCGTTTCCTCCACTGGCTGGCGCTCGCCGGCCTGCTCTTCACCGGGTCCTGCTCGCCAAAAAAGACGACCACTAATCTGACCGACTCCATGACGCTGGGCGATGCGGCTTCCGAGAAGGCGCATGGGCTCGATTCGAGCTCCAGTGATATCGCGAAGGGCCTGCTCGGCGACCCGGTTCGCAGGTTGCTGCCGCTCGCGCCGCCGACTTGGGAGGGCGGAAAATTGTCCTTCAAGATGAAGGTCGATCCGGCGCGGCAGAATTATTTCTCCATTCGTTTCTCCGGCGATGAAGTCACCGAAAACCGGCTCGTGCTCTATGCCGACGGCAAACAAATCGGCTGGCGGCATCTCGGCGAGGTCGAGCAGCTCGACTACGGCTCAGTGGAGCCCGGCTACCTCGGCCGGTTCTATTACAACACCTGCCCGCTTCCGCTCGAATTGACCCAGGGAAAAACGGAACTCACCTTTGAAATCCGCAGCAACGGGCGCATCTGGGGTTACGGCTCGACCTGGGAGCAATATCAGAAGCCGATGACTCAGCCGACGCGCGGCATTTACCGGGTTTACACGCACAACGACGCCTGTCTCGTGCCGCCGGCGAACGAAAAACAAGGCAGCGCGCCAGCCGCAGCACCGGTTCGCCAGACGCCTGGAGAGGAAACGCTGACTGCCATGAAAGATCGCGTGAATCACGAGGTCGATGCCCGGCTCACCGCCAAAAATCCGCTGAGTCAGATGCAAATGGGGCTCCTCGCCAAAGCCTACGACGTGCCGTGGACGCACGCTTTTCAGAATCCAGCGGTCATCGAGCAGATCGTCAAATCCCTCGATAACCTCTTCGCCGCGTATCGCAAAAACCCCAAGCTCGCCCAGGCCGAGCCATCGACATGGAACCCGGATTGGTTTGGCCTCGGGCCATCGGGTCAGGTGATCGCGCTGCGCTCGGAGCAGTTGCAGCCGCGTCTCGATGAAATGCTCGATGATGGCAATGGAACTCAAATCTCCCGGCGCGCAGCCTTCACCGAGATGCTCCTCGCCTGCCGCGACTGGCACCGGCTGAACCGCCGCCAGTACACCAACCAGACGATGCTGAACGACTTGAATGGCATCTATTTTCCGAATCGCGGTCTGGCCGTTCTCGATCCGGCGAAGGCGCTTCCGGAGCCCGAAGTGCGGCGTTATTTATACGAATCCGTTGCCCTCGAACCGTGGCGCGACAGCGATCCGGGCGGTCACATGTGGAATGTCGGCCCGAATTATAGGCAACTCACCGCCAAGGGCCTGACCAAGGAACTCGGCTACGTCGGCACCTACGGCGAGGTGATCGATCTCGTCTCGGATATTTACAATGCGACGAGGCCCGCACCCGGCCAGCCTGGCGATGAAAAAATCAAGGCCCAGCTCGTGCGGATCGCCCTGGCACGCTCCTATTTCCGACATCCGTCGCTCGACGCCGAGGGCCATCGCGCGATGCGTCTGGAGCAGGTCGTCGGCTGGCGCGATTCGCATTATCCCGGCGTCATGGCCTACGGACAGCGGGCCACGCGCGACGCCTCGGCTTTGCAGGCGGCGGCGATTACGCTCGATCCAAAACTGGTCGGTTACGCGCAGCAAATGATCGCCGACAACCAGTTTTTCGCCTCCGAGGTCGAGGCGATGGAAGACGGAGCACAGCCTTTGCGGACGACGATTGGCCGTCTGGAAACACCAGACGAATACGAGTTGATCAAGGCCCAGCCGCCGAGCGCGCAACGGCTGCCCATGAGCTGGGACCAGCCCGATTTCGTTTTCTCCGATGAGGACGACGGCGTGCTGGCGCTGAAACGCGGACAGGAAATTCTCTACGCCTCGCTCTACTGGCGCGCCCGCTACGGCATCAACCATCTGGCCCGCGTTCACTTTCTCACGCCGCAGATCGACCGCATCGCGGTGGTGCGGCAGGAGACGCAATTCACCCCGAGCGGACTGGAATTTACCTGGCCCAACTGGACGAACATGGCCTTTGGCAACGGCGGCCTGAAATATCCCGGCAACCTGCAGTCGGCGTACGCCGGAATGAAGGTTCCCATCGCGAAAATTCCCGACGGCATTCCCTTCCAGCCTGGACAGGAAAGTCCGTATGCCGGGCGCGGCGATTTCTACACCTGCCGCTATGGCGATTATCTGATCGGGATGAATTGTTCCGCAGATCAGACATTTGAATTGAAGTCGCCTGCCGGGCTCCAGAAAGCCCGCGATCTCGTCACCGCCAAGGACGTGGATCTCACCATTCCACTCAAACTCCCGCCTAAAACGACCGTCGTTCTCTGGCTGGGCGCCAAGTAAACAACCCCACATAACCACCTAACTCCCATGAAAAAACAACTCCTCGCACTCTCCACCACCCTGGTTTTGACCGCCGCCGCACTGGCTGGCACGAAACCGGAAGTCACCCTCGACTTCAACAAGGAATCCAGCGTGGCCTTCGAAAACGGCGCCGCGCTCGGACCGGAAGGTTCCGGCGTTTCCGGCAAATCCGGCGACCGCGCCTATGTCGCCAAGGGAACGATTGGATCCACCGATCCG
This sequence comes from Chthoniobacterales bacterium, assembly GCA_039930045.1. NCBI lineage: Bacteria > Pseudomonadati > Verrucomicrobiota > Spartobacteria > Chthoniobacterales > Chthoniobacterales bacterium. The sequence goes on from JBDSQB010000002.1 coordinate 5,551, forward strand.
CAGCCGGGAGCCATCGTGCAGGATATGATGTTCGATGATCTGGATAAAATGACTCTCACCTTCTGGTACAAGGCCGACGATGCCCTGGCGCAGAACGCGTCCCTGCTGAATTTTGGCGGTGCTTACATGATCTGGGACGGCAAATCCGGCTGGACGGCCCGCTTGGGCGGCAAGACCGACAAGCCCTTTGGCAGCTGGGTGCGCATCGGGGAAAAAGGCCCGGTCGGCCCGTGGTCGGCGACAGGCGAATGGATCTTCGGCGCGATCAGTTGGAACTCGGAGACGAAAACCGCCACGGTCTATCAGGGAGCCAAGGACGGCGCGGCCACGTTGCAGCGCGCCTTTGCGAACATGCCCATCGAAGGCAATATCGGCGGCGGGACCGTGGGCATGATCGGCAATACGCAGCAACCCAAGGTGAATCCCCCCATGCCGAGCGACCGCCCATTTAGCGGCAGCATCGACAACGTGAACGTCTTCCGCGCCGAGCTGAGTGAGAGCGAAATCGAGGCCGTGCGCGCCGCCGGAGTCGAGAACAAGACGCCTTGATTCTGCGGCTTCCCCCCAGAGTCATTGCCAACCGTGACATCCAAGGTGTAATTCCGAAGCCAGCCGAGAGGTTGGCGGCGTGAGGGGTTTCGCCTATCCACCATTTACGAATCGGTCGGGAACTGTTTGGCTCGGCTCCTATGTTTCTGGTGATTCCCTATGAGGTCCGCACCCTCACGCAACGCAGCCCATGGGCCAATTTGGCGGTGATCGGCCTTTGCATCCTCGTTTTTCTGGGCTTCTACACAAACTATCTACCCGAGAACCTTGTGCCCTGGCTTATTTTCTCTTCCGAAAATTGGCTGGGACTGATCACTAGTTCCCTAATGCACGCAAGTTGGGGCCACCTCATCGGGAACATGATCTTCCTCTGGGTTTTTGGTAACGCCCTTTGTGGTGTGATGAATTGGGCGCTCTATCTGGCTCTCTTTTTTCTACTGGGCGGAGCGGCTGATTTAATTCATCTGCTGATCGATGGGCATCCTGTGCTGGGAGCCAGTGGTGCGATCAGCGGATTACTCGGTGTCTTCATGGCGCTTTATCCGCTCAACCGGGTGCATTCCTTCTACTTCATTGTCTTCAAGTTTGGCTTGTGGGACGTGCCGGGCTGGCTCTTGCTAACTTGCTGGTTCATTCTCCAATTTCTCTCTCTTTGGAGCGGACCCGAGGATATCGCTTACTGGGCGCACATCGGGGGATTTGTCTCCGGGCTTGGGTTAGGCTTGCTCCTCTCCAAACTGGAACTGGTGGACGTGGGGGAATACGATAATCCCTCGCTGCTCGACATCCTGTTGCGAAGATCGAGTTAGGACACAGGAAGTATTAGCTGTCTCTGTTAGCTAGATGATCGAGCCAAACGGGGAGCCGGCAAAAAGTTCCAGTTGAGTTGCAGGCAACTCTGCGGGGGCAAGGGTTTCGCCGATGAGTTTGGGGAGGTGGTCGGCGGCGATGAGGAAGGGGAGTGCTTTTTTCAGCGGGACGCGGAGGCGGGTGAGGTCGGCCAGGGTGACTCGGTGCCAGCGGCGAATTTGCAGGATGCGGTCCACGTTTTTCACGCCGAGACCGGGGATGCGGAGGAGGCGTTCGCGCGCGGCGCGGTTGATGTCGATGGGAAAGGCGGCCCGATTGCGCAGGGCCCAACTGAGTTTGGGGTCTTCGGTGAGCGAGAGATCGGGCGCGGCGGTGGTGGTGAGTTCGCCAACTTCGTAGCCGTAGAAGCGCAGGAGCCAGTCGGCCTGGTAGAGACGGTGTTCGCGAATGAGCGGTGGCGCGATGAGCGGGAGCTTCGAGGAGGAATCGGGGATGGGGCTGAAGGCGGAGTAATAGACGCGCTTGAGTTTTTGCTTCAGGTAAAGGCTGCTGGCGCGTTCGAGGATATCCCTGTCGGGTGTGGGCGTGGCACCGACGATCATCTGGGTGCTCTGGCCAGCAGGGGCGAAGGGTGCGGGTTTGGCGGGAGCACCGGCGCGGACGCGGGAGGCGTCGCGCGCGGCGTGGTCTTTGCGCTCGGCTTTGGCTTCGAGAATGCTGTCGCGGATGCCGTCCATGGCAGTCTCGGTGCGGGCGAGGCTTTTTTCCGGGGCCAGTTGCGCGAGGTCGATGGCGGTGGGGAGTTCGATATTTATGCTGATGCGGTCGGCCCATTTACCGGCTTCGGCGATGAGTTCGGGTGAGGCTTCGGGGATGGTTTTGAGGTGGATGTAACCTTTGAAGCCGTGCTCAACGCGGAGTTTGCGGGCGACGGCAATGGTTTGCTCCATGGTGTAGTCGGCGTTGCGGATGATGCCCGAGCTGAGGAAGAGGCCCTCGATGTAGTTGCGCCGATAGAAGTCGATGGTGAGCTGGACGACTTCCTCAACGGTGAACCGCGCCCGCTGCACGCTGCTGGAGGTGCGGTTGATGCAATACAGGCAATCGTAGATGCAGTAGTTGGTGAGGAGGATTTTCAGCAGCGAAACGCAGCGTCCGTCGGGCGTGTAACTGTGGCAAATCCCCGAGCCGGTGCTGGAGCCGAGGCCGCCGGCGCGAGAGTTGCGTTTGTCGGTGCCGGAGCTGGCGCAGGAGGCGTCGTATTTCGCCGCGTCGGCGAGAATGGCAAGTTTGCGGTCGAGTTCCATGCGGTTGCAGTAGATACGCATGGAACTCGAATCAGGACATGATCTGAGTGACAATTGGAGAGCAGAACCGTTCGCCGTACAGCCGGTCAAAGGCTCCCCGTGCTACAGCGTTTGCCTTCCCGGGCGGGGCAAGAGAGCAGCGGCTTTCATTTTGCCGGAAAGATCCGCACCAGGACGACGCCGTGCGCGGGAACTGGTGCCTCGAATTTCTGGTCGAATGTCCCGAGGTCCTTCTGCTGCCAGAGATCGCGGACGAGGCATTTGCCATTCAACCTCAAGTCGGACCACTTTGCGGTGACGGTTTCAGCCACGTTCGAACGATTGAAAATCCCGACCGCGACCGAGCCGTCCACGAGGGGTTTCATGTAAACGTCCAAGTCATTGGCACTCGACACGGCGGTGCCTTGTTTGCAGAGCTCGTCCTGGTCAATCTCAAGCACCTCGTCGTTGGTGAGGAGGTTGAGCGTAAACTCGTCGAGTTGCGCCAGATCGCTGCCGATGAGGAGCGGCGCACCGAGCAGGCACCACAGGCTGATGTGGGTGTATTGCTCGTCGGGGGTGAGCTTGGTCGGATGCGGATGACCCCAGCCGACGTGGCCGACGATGAGCATGTCGGGGTCGTTGTAGTGACCGGGTTTCTGGCAGGGTGCCCACTTGTCTTGGCTGAATCCGATACCGCTCATGCTGCCCCAGCTATCGCTGATGTCGCCCGTCGTGCGCCAGGCGTTGGCGAGGGGCGCGAGTTCGCCGATGATGCCGAAGATTTTTCCGGCGCCGTTATTCGACAGGCTGTAAACCACGTCGCGTCCGCTGGCGCGAAGGGCATCGGTCATTTCACGGGTGTTCGCCACATCGACGGGGCCCCAATCGTATTTCATGTAATCAAACCCCCACGCGGCCCACTGCTGCGCGTCCTGTTTGGCGAAATGATATGGGCCGACATCGAAGGGCATGACGTGCTTTTCCCGGGTTGGATCGCAATGACGTCAACCGTCCGGCCACGGGGCCGCCGCCGTCAATGAACCGCACCACGGTGCCGGTGGGCTGATTCCGCTCGCGCTAAAAAACGAGTCGTGGAAAGGTGCGCCCGATGCTTTCGAAACACCTGATCGGAATTTTGCGCGGCGAGGGAGTCGGCCCGTCGCTGCTGGACGCGAGTCTGCTGATCCTGGATCGAGTCGGGGCGTTATCTGGCTGCAAGTTTGAGGTGCGTTTCGGAGGCGAGATCGGCTGCGAATCCGCCCGGCGCGGGCTCGGTTATTTGCCGGGCGATGTGGTGGAATTTGCGCGCTCCATTTTCGCCGACGGTGGGGCGCTCCTGGCCGGTGCGGGCGGGGGGCGTTTCGTCTATGAAATGCGCCATGAATTCGCTCTCTTTCATAAGCTCAATCCGATTCACTCCTACCCCGAATTGGCCGGAGCCTGCCGCCTGAAAAGTCCGCCTGAACCGGTCGATATTCTGGTCGTTCGCGAAAACCTCCACGGGCTCTACCAGGGCGAGGCCGAGGAATCGCTCACGGACGATGGACGCGAGATTCGGCACACGTTTCGCCAGGCGGAAAAGCAGGTGAGAAATGTGCTCGAAGTCGCGGCATCTGCAGCCTCGGGGCGGCGCAAAAAACTCACGGTCGTCTGCAAGGACGCCGGGCTGCCCGTGCTGCATTCGCTCTGGCGCGATTGCGCGGAGGAAGTGGCTGCCGGACGCAATCTGACGCTCGAATTTCTCGACATCGATTACGCCGTTTACAAGCTGGTGCAGGAGCCGTGGAAATTCGACGTGGTGGCCGCGCCGAACTGCTTCGGAGACATTCTGGCGGATCTCGGAGGCGTGATCGCAGGCGCGCGCGGGCTGACTTACGGCGGGAGTTTTTCGAAAACTGGAGCCGCTGTTTATCAGACGAATCACGGCGCGGCCTACGATCTCACCGGCACCGACGTGGCGAATCCAGTGGGGCAAATCCTCTCGCTGGCGATGTTGCTGCGGATGTCTTTTGGATTGCAACGCGAGTCGAACGCGATCGAACAGGCGGTGCAAACAGCTTGGCGCGACGGCTGGCGCACGGCGGATTTGCCGGAGGCGGGCACGCGCTGCGTGGGCACGGCGGAGTTTGCGGCGCGCGTGGTGGAACGACTGGCCGCTCCATGAAAACGGCGCTGCTTTTGATCGATTTGCAGAATGATTTTCTGCGCGCCGACGGCCTGACTCCACCCGCCGGTGCCATCGTGGCGAACGCAGCTCGATTGCTATGCGACTGGCGCGCAAGCGGGCGGACGGTCATTCACATTTGGACCACGGTGTGGCGCGATGACGACCGCCGAATGCCGCACTGGCGCAAGAATGAAACTTGGTCGTGCGTCGCTGGAACAGACGGCCATGCGACTCCGATTTCGCTCACGCCGAGGGACGGCGAGATGGTCATTCACAAGACGTTTTTCAGCGGATTTTCCACAGGCGAGTTGGAGTCGTATCTCCGGGAAAACGGCATCGAAAAAGTCATCCTCGCCGGCGTGCACACGCATGGCTGCATCCGTTCGACCGCCCTCGCCGCCTACGAAAAAGGCTTCGAAGTCGAGATCGCCGCCGACGCAATCGGAGGCTACGACGCGATTCACAGCACGATCAGCGAAGACTACCTCGACGGGCGCGCCGGACTTTTCCTCGACTCGGACGAGATCGAGTCCGGCCCAATCGACGAAAACATCCCCGGGATTCAGGAAACATTTTCCCTCGCCAGAACCGCGTTTACCCAATGGCAAAACGTCACCCTCGCCCAGCGTCAATCCGTGCTCCTCTCGCTCGCAGAAAAACTGGCCCAACACGCTGAGGAACTCGCCACCATTTTGGTCGAAGACATCGGAAAACCCATCACGCTGGCGCGCGGCGAAGTGCAGCGTTCCATCGATTTGCTGCTCACCGTTTGCCGGGGTGCTACCGACCATTTTCACACCTCGCTCACGACCGGCTGGCGGCGCGTGCCGCTCGGCGTCGTCGCCCTCATCAGCCCCTTTAACAACCCGCTCGCCATCCCCATCGGCAAGCTCGCCCCGGCACTCCTCCATGGAAATGTGGTCGTCTGGAAACCTGCGATTCCCGGCTCCCGCATCGCCACGCGCACGGCGGAATTGTTGGCTGAACTGATTCCCGGGGCACTGCAAGTCGTCCTCGGCGGCAAACGCGCAGCCCGCGAATGCATGTCTCGGGCGGACGCGGTCACTCTCTCCGGTTCGCCGGAAGCCGGTCGCGCCGCGCAACTTATCTGCGCCCGGCGCTGCCTCCCGCTCCAGGCCGAACTCGGGGGAAACAACGCCGCCATCGTCTGGCACGATAGCGATCTAACTCCCGTCGCAGCCGCCGTGGCCGATGGCGCGTTTGCCTTCGCCGGGCAGCGTTGCACCGCGAACCGGCGCGTGATCGTGGATGCAGCGATTTATCCGGAATTTCTCGAACACCTGAAAGCGCTCCTGCCCGCCTTCGCGCCGCTGAATCCAATGGAACCCGGCTCACGCCTCGGGCCGCTTATTTCGGTCCGCTCGCGTGAGCGGCTGGAGGCTTCGCTGCAACGCGCCGTCGCTGCTGGTTGTGATATTTTTTCCCTCCCGAAAACGCAGCCGCAGGACAGCGCATGGATGAATCCAGTCATCGTCTGTGCGCCCGATCCGTCTCTGGAAATTGTGCAGGAAGAAAGTTTCGGCCCCATTCTCGTCGTGCAAAAAGCGGCCACTTGGGAGCACGCCCTCGATCTCTGCAACGGCGTCCGCCAGGGACTCGCGGCGGCCTGTTTTACGAGCGATACGGGACGCATCGACGACTTCCTGCGCACCGTCCGTTGCGGCATTTTGAAACTCAACCGCTCCACCGCCGACGCGGATGTCGATCTGCCTTTCGGCGGCTGGAAAACCTCCGGTCTCGGCCCGGCGGAACACGGTCCGGCCAACGTGGAATTTTACACACGGATGCAGGCGATTTATCGATGAGCCGTTTGTCCAGCCGCCTGCGCGAACACTTGGAACAGTCCGACCGCGCCGCCATCGCAGACTGGACTTACACCCGACTCAACGACGTTTCCGCCCGCATAGCCGGGGCGTTGCTCGACTGTCCGAAAGACCAGCCGGTCGCGCTGCTGATGGATCACGGCCCCGAGTTGATCGCCGCCATCGTGGCCGTGGTGCGAACGGGCCGCTGCTATCTCGTGCCGTCGCCGGGCCGGCTGCAACTCAGCGACCTCCAGCCCGGCGCATGGATCGCGGACGCCGCCCATTTGCCACTGGCGAAAAAGCTCGGAGTTCCATTCCTATCCTTCGAGAAATCGCAAAAATTGCCGCCCGATTTTGCCTTTGCCGAGACCGACGAATCGACCGCGCTCGCCATTTTTTACACCTCCGGCTCCACGGGTCAGCCGACGCCCTACGTTTACACCCACGGCGGCACCTGGCAGACGGTGGGAAATCACGCCGCGTCGCTTGCGCTCACGCCGGACGACCGGCTTTCGCTCCTCTCGCCCACCTCGGCGGCGGCGTCCGTCTCCGGGCTTTTTGGCGCGTTGCTCCACGGCGCGTGCGTGCTGCCGCACAGTCCGTCGGCGGGTTTGGCGGAATGGCTGGATGCGCAAAAACCCAGCGTGCTCCATTTGGTTCCGAGTCTTTTCCGCCGGTTCGCCGCCACTCTGCCGGCGGAGAAATCTTTCGACTCCGTGCGCGCGATCAAATTTGGCGGCGAACCGCTTTTTTCCTCCGATGTGCCGTTTGTCACACGTCATTTTCCGCGCTGCCGTCTCGTCATCAATGGACTCGGGGCGACCGAGGCAAATGGAAACATCTGCCATTTCCCGTTCGATCCGCAGACGTTTTCCAGCGCAACGGGCAACGTCCCGATCGGACGCGCTCTGACGGGATTTCACATGCGAGTTGCAGTCGAATCGGGCGAGGATGCGGCTCCCGGCGAGGTCGGGGAAATTCTCGTGCGCAGCGATTTTCCGCCGCCCCGACGCTGGGGCTCCGCAGCGGAAACGCCTCTCTGGCGCAGCACCGGCGACCTCGGCCAGCGAGACAGCGACGGTCTGTTTCATCATCTCGGACGCCGCGACGGGCAGTTCAAATCGCACGGTTTGTGGATCACGCCCTCACTCGTCGAGGGTGCGCTCCAGGCGCACGCCGCTGTGCGTGAGGCGGGTTGCATTCCATTGTTAGTCGAATCCGGCGAGCCGCTGCTGGCGGCATTTCTCGTCTGGCGCGAAACGGCGGCGTCCGATGCCGAGTTGCGGTCGCATCTCGCCAGCCGCATTCCGCCGCATCTGATGCCCCGGCGATTCTGGACGCTCCCCGCGTTTCCCGTCCTCGCCAATGGCAAGCTCGACCGCGTGCAACTCGCCCGCATCGGCGCGGAACGACTCCGCCAGGAAACTCTCGCGCCGCCGGATTCGACCGACCCGCTGATCGTCCAGCTCACGCGCATCTGGCAGGCGGCGCTCCGGCTCGAACGCATCGGGCTGGACGACGATTTTTTTGATCTCGGCGGCGATTCTCTCGCGGCGGCGGCCATTTTTACCGAAGTCGAACGCAGCCTGCGGCGTCACCTGCCGGTCTCGATTTTGCTCAAGGCACCCACCATTCAAAGGCTCGCCAACCATCTCCGCAGCGGAGGCTGGACGAAGTCGGAGTTGCGCCTGATTCCACTGCAACTCGAGGGCAACGGGCCGCCGATTTTCTGCGTGCCGGGCGCGGGCACCGAAGCGCTGGCGCTGCGTTTTCTCGCCGCGCATTTGGGAAATGGGCAGCCGTTTTTTGCCTTCCAGCCGCAGGGTCTCGACGGGCGCGAGCCTTACCTGCGCACGGTCGAGGACATGGCCCGCCGCTATGTCGCGGACCTTTGTGAGCGCTGTCCGGCGGGTCCGTTCGTTCTCTGCGGCACGTCTTTTGGCGGGGTCGTGGCGCTGGAAATGGCCCAGCAACTCCGCGCACTGGGACGCGTCCCGGCGAGTTTGATTCTAATCGACGCTCGGGGCGGGACGTATCCGAGGTTGAGGAAATTTCTGCCGATCCGGCTCTGGCCGCGGTGGTTGTTGCGTCCGTTTTTGCCGGAGTTTCAGGAAGATCAGCCGCTTTCTCTCGGGCTGCTGGGCGAGGGAATTGCAAACTGGTGGAAACGGAAAATCGTCTGGCTCGACATCATTTTTCATTTCAAAAAACTGCCGCGTCCCAACGAGCTGCGCTTCATCTATCTGCGCGAATCCTGCCGCGTCGCCCGGCGAAAATATGTGGCCCGACCGTGGCCGGGAAAGATTCATCTCCTGCGCGCCGCCCAGCAGCCGTCGGACAATTTTTACGAGTCCGATCCGTATCTCGGCTGGCAGGGACTAGCGGAGAATGGACTCGAAGTTGCCGAAGTTCCGGGCGATCACGTAACGCACATGCGCGAGCCACACGTGGCCGTGGTCGCAGAAAAACTGCGAGAAATTTTAGGCTGATTTCGCAGTTAGTAGGACCTGGCGAAGATCACGCGCTGGGCGCTGGGTTCGCCGGTGAAAATGCACGTCCCCGGTTCCGGCGTGAAGTAGTCGCGGGCAAACGGAATGCAGCGGATGGTGACTTTCAAGTCGTTCTTGATCTGCTCCTCGACGACCGGACTTCCATTCCAATGGGCGAGCGCGAAACCGCCGCCGTCGTCGGCCTTAAAGTAGTCGTAGAAGGCTTCCTTCGTGTCTAACACTTGCATGTTAGCATTGCGGAAAGTCTCGGCCTTGGTGAAGAGATTCGACTGAATGTTAGTCAGCGTTGCGCCAATGTTAGCAACCAGATCCGCGAGCGTTGGAAATGATTTCTCTTTCACTCCCATGTCGCGCCGGCTGACAGCCGCGGTTCCCTTCTCCAGATCGCGCGGGCCGACTTCGATTCGAATCGGGATTCCCTTTTTGATCCACTCCCAATTCTTCGTGCCGCCGGGGAGATCGCGCTTGTCGAGTTCCACTCGAATGGGCTCGCCAGCGTAGGATTGGGCGCGGAGTTCGGCGGCGAGCTTTTCGCAGGCTTCCAGCACGGCGGCCTTCGTTTCTTCCTTCGGCGTGACGGGCAGGATAACGATCTGACTCGGCGCGATGCGCGGCGGCAGGACGGCTCCATCGTCGTCGCCGTGCGCCATGAGCAGCGTGCCGATCATGCGGGTACTAACACCCCAGCTCGTGGTCCAGGCGTGCTCCTCTTTTCCCTCGCGGGACTGAAATTTGATGCCGCTCGCCTTGGCAAAATTCTGCCCGAGAAAATGCGACGTGCCGGCTTGGATCGCCTTCCGATCCTGCACCATGCATTCGATGGTGTAAGTGCGCACCGCGCCGGGGAAACGCTCGTTGGCCGATTTCTCGCCGGGACAAACGGGCAATGCTAACCAATCGCGAGCAAACGTCTCATAGACACCTAACATCTTGTCTGTTTCTTCGATGGCTTCATCCGCCGTTTCGTGTGCGGTGTGGCCTTCCTGCCACAAGAATTCGGTGGTGCGCAGGAACAAGCGCGGGCGCATTTCCCAACGAACGACGTTGGCCCATTGATTGATAAGGATCGGCAGATCGCGCCACGACTGGACCCATTTCGCGTAGGTCGCACCGATGATGGTTTCGGAAGTCGGACGAACGACGAGCGGCTCCGTCAGCGGGCCGGCGGGCACCAGTTTTCCATCGGAGTTCAATTCCAATCTATGATGCGTGACGACGGCGCATTCCTTGGCAAAACCCTCGACGTGCGCGGCCTCTTTTTCGAGGTAACTGAGCGGGATGAAGAGCGGGAAATAGGCATTTTGATGTCCCGTGGCCTTGAACATTCCATCGAGCGCGCGCTGCATTTGCTCCCAAAGTCCGTAGCCCCAGGGCTTGATGACCATGGCGCCGCGCACGTCGGAGTTTTCCGCCATCTGGGCGGCACGAACGACTTGTTGATACCACTCTGGAAAATCAGCGGCGCGTGTGGGTGTAATGGCAGTTTGGGACATGGGGAGTTAAAGGAAACACACTTCGCCGGAAGCAGAAATAAAAAACCGACGGCGAAGCCTGCGAGCACATGCTCGGTGGCTGAACGAGGAACTTTGCGGGTCCACCCTTCCAGAGGAGCTGAGTGCCGAGCGGATTAGGGATGAAGATATTCTTTTTCCAACTGACCAAGCGCGCTTTGAGTTGTGGCGGCTTGCCTGTGTTGTTCCGAGATCTCGGCACGCTTTCTTTCTTCATCGGCAAAAATGGCCACGAGCTTTTGCACTTTCGCGTCGCGCTGCGGGACGTCCTGCCAAGATGCCAGCAGCTCGATAAAGTCATTGGTCGTGCTGTTGAGATGCTCGCGGCTCACGTTGTCGTTTCTCTCGACTTGCGTGAGGGCGGCAGTGGTTTTGCCGGCCAGCACGGTGAGCTGCACGTCCTGCTCAGCTTGCTTTTTGGCGGGCAGAAAGCGTTCGCCAAAGGTCCGCAGGTCGTGACGAATCATGTCGTTTTGAATGAACAACTCCCCGCTTTGCTGCAAGTGCAGTTCCTGCAAAGTCCCGACATCGGCCCAGACTCCCAACGCTTGATTTCGCGCAGATTCCCGCTGCGAAAGTTCGCTGAGCGTGGCGGGTGTGAACTGCGCCAGCTCGTGCAGATGGGCGCTGAGCGAGGCACTGGCGCGTGGCTCGCCCTCGGTGATCTTCGCGATGAGTTCGTCGCGCGTCGCGAGCTTTCGGGCGATGTCGTCCACGATCCAGCTTCGGCTGGCTGGCTCGCGCTGGTTCGACGCGGTTCCATTTTCAGAAACGAGTCCCCCGATAAAACACAACATCCAAATGACCATGCTGATGCCGCCGAGCACGAGCGCGGTCCAGCCAGCGCGTGAGGCTCGCGACAGGCTGCCGAGGATGATCGCAAGAGCCGCAAGGACCAGCGTGAGCCCGAGCATGGCTTCTTGAAACTGCGGCGTGATCCATGGGATGGCGCGCGCATTCCAATAGAAAATCATCGGAATCAAGTTGCTGAGCACTCCGAAGAACAGCGCCATGTAAGCCAGCGGCTTCACATCCGGCTGCGTGGAGATCGTCCGCGGATTCAACGCGCACCAGACTTTTCGTGCGATGAGCACATTCGCGCCGATCACAATGGCGAGCGTCAGCAGGACCAGCGCATTATAAGTTGCGACATAGAGCGTGACGTCCACCTGTCCCACCAGAGCGTTGGCAAGCGTCTCAATGGAGTCGCGCCGATGAAGCGCAATGCCGACATACGTGTCGAGCGTGAGCAGCGGCGGCAATAATCCATCGACAACGGCAAGCCACATTCCATGCAATCGGCCGGCGGAGTTGCGGATTTGTGAAACGGCGATCCAGCCGAAGTTCGTGGTGCCGATGACCGACAAAATAATGGATAACTTGATCGCCGGATCGGTTTCCAGCCCGGTGAGCGGGGATGCCAGCAAGACGAGAATGACGAAGACGAGAAATGGCCAGCACGCGCCGAAGATTGCTGTGCGCGAGAAACGCGACGCGGTGTTTCCGGTGCGTGCGCCTTTGCGGAAACGGTCAACCAGAAAACTACACAACGTCGTCAGGCTGAACACGGTGAGAAACCCCATCGTCACGGAAACAGGCTTGGACCAGTGCGTGTGCGGCTCGATACCGAAATCGAAGAAAAACATCGCTCCGACGAACACCATGCCTCCAACGACATACGTCCAGCGCGGCGGCTGGCTGGCCTTGAACGACTCTTTGAGCCGCGCAGCAGTGACTCTGTTTTCCTGTGCCCATTTCGTGGAGGAAAGCCCTTCCCTCAATATCTTCCGCCAGACCGGATTCCCGGCCAGGCCGAGGGCGAGAGTCAGCGCGGCGTAGAGCCAGCGAGCCCCGCCATGCGTGGTGAAAATGATCAGTATCGGCGCGAACCATGTGGCCGAATTCCAAATCGCGAACATCACATTCCGCATCGTCATCTCGCGTTTTTCGCCCGCGTCCATGTTCGCCCAGATTTGCTGATGCAGCGGCGATGGCGAACGACCGGACTCATCCGCTGCTGATGGAGGCGCAGTTTCCGGCGTCGCCGCGATTGTCTCCACCTGCGTCTTGAAAACGCTGATCTCCTGGTAGCGGAGTTCGGGATTTTGCTCCAAGGCACGAAGCACGATTTCGTCGAGCCGCACGTCGATCTGCACTTTGCGCGAGGGCGGCTCGATTTTTCCATTGGGCAGCTCTCCAGTGAGCATCTGGTAAAAGACCACGCCGAGCGCGTAGATGTCGGCCCGGTTGTCCACGTCCTGCGGATGCGACATCTGCTCCGGGGCCATGTAGCTCGGGGTGCCGATGATTTTTCCCGCCTCGGTCTGGCCTTCGGCAGCGAGCGGAGTGTCAGTCGAATGCCACTCGCCTGCGACCATCTTGGCGACGCCGAAGTCGGCGATCTTCACCTGGCCCGCCTGGTTGAGCAGAATGTTCTCGGGTTTGATGTCGCGATGAACGATGCCCCGGTCGTGGGCAAATTGCAGCGCCTCGCAGATCTGCGGAACGATGGCCAGCGCCTCGCTGGGTGCGATGCGGCCCGCGTTGAGCAACTGCCGCAGGTTCACGCCATCGACGTATTCCATGATGAAATAAAACAGGCCGTCGGCCTCGCCGAATTCATGGAGCGAGACGATGTGCGGATGGTGCAGCTTCGCGAGCGCCCGCGCCTCCCGCTCGAAGCGCGCTGCGAACGACGGATCCTGATCCACTCGCGGTGGCAGGATTTTTAACGCCACCACCCGGTCCAGCCGCTTCTGGCGAGCCTGATAAACCGCGCCCATTCCGCCACGTCCGAGCAATGCCAGAATCTCCAGCTCTGGAAAACGCGCGCCCAGTTCCTCCGGCGTCGGCGGCTCGAAGGGGCGAGTTTCATTCGTATCACCGGTAAGCGTGGCGAAGCCGGAACGCACCAGGCACTCCGGGCAAAGCCCCATCAGGGCGTCGGTGGCGAGAGGTTTTCCGCATTGTGGGCAAGTTTCTGTATTCATGGTCTTGCTGCGTTCAGAGACATTCCGGGAAGAATGTTACAGGCTTTCTACGAGGAAAGAATATTTCGGAGATATTCCAGTTCCTCTGTGATAGCTGACTCGCCCGCTTCGCCAGTCACGGTTTGGGAAATTTCCTCGCGCAGGAGCACCCGGTAGCGTTTCCGCAGCCGATGCACCGCCACGCGGACTGCTTCCTCGGAGATTTTCAGTTTCTCGGCGAGAACGGCATACGGCTGGGCATTTTCCCCGCTGGTGATGGTCAATCGCAGGGTCATGAACAAATCGCCGCGACCCGAGTCGGCATACTCCGCGCACAGCCGCCGCACCACCGTATCGAGCAGCGTCATCGCCCATTGCCGCTCGAACAACCGCTGCGGGGTCATGTGGTCCACCGGCTCGCATTGATAACGATTTTCCGCGCGCTCCGCATCCAGCGAGATCGTGCGCTGAATGGAACGTTTCCCAGCCGTGGCCTTGTCCCATTCGTCGGCCAGATAATGGTTCATCGACGCCAGCAGGAAGGCGCGAAATTTCCCATTCTCCCGCGCCACAGACTTCACCGACTCCAGCCGCAGGAGCCGCTCAAAGAAACCCTGGGTGAGGTCCTCGGCATCCTCCGCACCGTGGCCTCGCCGCCGCACGTAGGCATAGAGCGGATACCAATACGTCTGGCACAACTCGGCCATCGCGACCTGCGCGCGCTCCGTGTCCGAGCGCCCAGCCGTCACCACAGCCGTCCAGCGGGTCGTTACAAAAATATCGGCTCGGTCAGGAGAAGGCATGGGTTTCCACTCCTTTTAGAGGGAAACGCCGGGGAACATTACAGAAATTTCGCGGAAGAGGCGCCCTACTCGCCCGGATAAAGAATGCGTCCGCATTGCTCGCAGGAGGTGAGCACTTTCTGACCGCGCACGGCGTGAACGATTTGTGGCGTCACTTTCATGTGGCAGCCGCCGCAGGTCTCGTGGTCGAGCGTGACCACCGCCGTGCCGAGTTTTTTGACAAAGATGCGGTTGTAAAGATCCAGCAAATCCTCGTCCGGAAACGCCGCCGCCAGAGCTGCGCGCTCCGCCTCGATTGCGCCGATGCGGCCTCCGATGCTAGCCGTGCGCTCCTCCACGGTCTTCGTGCGTTCGGTAGCGATCCGCTTCGCCTCGGCAAATTTCGCGTCGCTGGAAACGAGCGCCGCCTTTTGCTGCTCGATGCCTTCCATAATCTCGATCTCGGTGTCTTCCAGCGCGACGATGTCTTTCTCGTAACGCGCGATCTCATGGCTCAACGCCTGAAATTCCTCGTTCTTGCGCGTCTGAAATTGCTGGTTCTTAAACTTCGCAATCGAGTCGCGCTTGGCCTGCGCGTCGAGCTCCAGCTTCTTCTTGCGAATCTCGAGTTCCTGCAACGTGGCGCGTGCCTTTTCGTGGTCGGCGGTGGCGCGGGCGAGGTCGTCGGCGATGCGTTGTTTTTCCAGCGGACCGCGGGTGAGTTCATCGCGAAAGGCCTTGATTTTCTGGTCGCGATCTTGCAGGACGAGGAGTTGTTCGATCTCAGGTAACATGGGCGGCTAAGATACGGATGGAACTCGAATCAGAAAACCAAAAAACTTAATACACTTCCACCGGCGAGCGTTTGCCATCCTCGGGACTCCGCGTGTCGGCCTCGCCCTTCCCCAGCACATCGACGCGCAACTGCCGCACCTCGTCGTCCAGTTCGGCGTGCGCGCAGAGGCTGAACTCCGTGGGCGGTGCCAGTGTCGTCTGGAAGGCGGCGACGTTTTCCAGTGCGCGGTCGAGCACGGCGCGGTCGAGGGTTTGCAGAATGGTGTGCGCCTCAGCCACCGTCTCCAGCCGGTGACAAATCATGGCCAGATCGTTGCCAGCGGTGAGGGCGCGCCGGATCGTTTCGGCGAGGCCGTATTCGTTCAGAATCGCTCCCATGTCGAGGTCGTCGGTCATGATCAAGCCCGTGAAACCGTGCTCGCGCCGGAGGATTTGCGTGATCGCATTAGCACTCAATGACGCCGGCACGCGTTCCGCGTCGATCGCCGGATACCACGCGTGGCAGATCATCATCGAGTCCACCGTCGGTGCGAAATGACGGAAGATCGCCAGTTCAGTCGCATCCAACTCGGCCCGCGAACGCCCGATCACGGGCAGCTCGTGATGCGCATCCACCGCCGCCGCCGCGTAGCCGGGGAAATGTTTCCCGCAACTCAGAATCCCCGTGCCGCGCAGAGCGGAATTAAACTCGCCCGCCTTCGCGATCACCTCCGCCACCGTACGCCCGTAGCAACGTCCGCGCAGGGAGTTGTCTGCCTCGTCATCGAACGAAATATCCAGCACCGGACAGAGATCGAGATTGAACCCGAAGAGCCGCAGCAGGTCGCCGGTGATCCGACCATGACGCGCAATCAGCCCGAGGTCGTCTTTGTCGCGGAGTTGCACCGCATTGGGCGGCTCGGCCCCGAGCAATTTCAGCCGCGACACCCGCCCGCCCTCCTGGTCGATGGTGATGATTGGCACGTGACCCGCCTCCGCCGCGAGGTCGCGCAGGTCGTCGATCAATTTCCGCAACTGCACCGCCGACTCGATATTGCGACCAAACAAAATATATCCGCCCGGCTGAATCCGCCGAAACACCGCCGCCGTCTCGGCATCGAGCACCGTCCCCGGCACTCCAGTAAGAAGCAATTGACCCAGCGAATTTGCAGCAGCAGAAATACTCATCCGCAGAGCATTACTTCAGGGCTGGAGGTCCATGCAACCCCGCATCACTTCCGCCAACCCGATGATTCCTTACTCCCAATCGAACTGCATCGGTTGTGAGAGGATATTTTCCGCATCCGCCTCCAGAGCCTTGTAATCCTGCCGAGTTAGATCGTCCCGATCTCCTTTGAAATAGGTCTCGAGAAATATAAGATAGAGCGCCTCATCCATTTCTTCGACTCTATAGATCAGCCGATAGCCGCCACTCTTGCCCACATTCAGGCCAGGAGCCCGCAGGCGCATCTTACGAAGCTGATGAAAGCCGGGAATGGCGAGACCATAGTAGGGGTTCAGCCGGAGAGCTTGCAATACAACCGGGCAGCCCTCCAAAACCCGGTGCTTCGACTTCCTTCCCGAATGCCGCACGCGTTTCGTGCAGTGGAACCGGACATCCATGTTACAAGCCTTCCGGATCTTCTTTATGCCCATAGGCAATCAGTTCCGGAGAAAGCTTTTCGCGCATTTCCGCGTAATGCCAGGAAGGCTCCAAGTGGCTCAAATTCGATAATACTGTCGCGCTCTTCCCTCCCAGCTTTTTGCAGATGCTTTCGATCAAAGTCGCCTCTGCACTTTCGAAAACATCCATTTCAGGCTCTCTCTGCGCGTGAACCTTGTTTAGCGTCATACTCCCCACCTTGGCTCGCGTCGTCGTCACGTCACCGCTTTCCAAGAGTTTCTTCAAATGCTTTTCTCCACGGCTTGGCACCGGACCATGTTGGTATTTGATAAACTCCGAATCCGTCACAGGCTCACCGAGGTCTCGGAGCGCTTGGGCATCAATGAAATAGATGAGCTTCCAAAGCTTTGTCGGCCCGAGATCCTTCACCCCGGGATGAGAGGCGAGATGCACAATCAATTCCTCTAACTTTCGTGCGTTCATGACACTCTTCCTTTAACTCCCGCTGCCCGGTCCGTCAATTCCAGCGCAAGGACGAACCGTGAAGGTGAATTCATAGGGCTCCCAAGTAGTCCGTCAAGGCAAGGTGCAAAGCTCTCGCCACGTCGCTGCTTTTCTTGCAAACAGACTCCGCCTCCCACACGTATCCGATTTGCGTCTCCAATAACACCCCTACTCCCATGAAAAACAATCCCGTTGGCTGGTTCGAAATCTACGTGCAAGACCTCCCCCGCGCCCGCGCCTTCTACGAGCGCGTGCTCGGCACCACCCTCAGTCCCCTCCCCACCCCGATGCCGGGGCTGGAAATGGCCGCCTTCCCCATGGACCACACCGAGCCCGGAGCGACCGGCGCCCTCGTCCAGATGGCCGACAAAGACTCCGGCATCGGCGGCACCATCATCTACTTCAAATGCGATGACTGCGCCGTCGAGTCGGCCCGCGTCACTCCCGCCGGAGGACAAGTCGTCCGCGAAAAATTCTCCATCGGCGACTACGGTCACATCGCTCTCGTCACCGACCCCGATGGCAATATGTTCGGGCTGCACTCGATGGAATAGGTTCGCAGCCTCTGCGACTCGTCATTTAGTTTGCTCCCATGCGCTACTTGATGACTCAAAAACTCTTCTGCCTCGGCGACGACTTCACCATCCGCAATGAGGCGGGCGAGGACGTCTATCTCGTCGATGGCAAAGCCTTTAGCTTCGGCGACAAACTCTCTTTCCTCGACATGGCCGGTCGCGAACTCGCCTTCATCCGGCAAAAACTCTTCGCCTGGGGACCCACCTACGAGATTCACCGCGATGGCACGCTCGTTGCCGTGGTGAAGAAAGAAATCTTCACCCTTTTCCGCTGCCGTTTCACCGTCGATGTGGAAGGCCCCGACGATTTGGAGGCGCAAGGCGACTTCATGGATCACGCCTACACCTTCAGTTGCGGATCGAGACAGGTCGCCGAAGTCTCCAAGAAATGGTTCACCCTGCGCGACAGCTACGGCGTCGAGATCGCCGACGAAGCAGACGCCGTCCTCATTCTAGCTAGCACCGTAGTCATCGACATGGTCTGCCACGGGGATCAGAAGGGGCGTTAAATTACATTTAAGAGGCGTATACCTGTAACTCCATTCGAATAGACTTACATAAACCCTGCAAATCTCCGTAGAGACTTTTGCTGTTAAGATTCATTTTTCTCAGCAGAGCAAACAAGTTGTCGTATAGCGTGAATGGAATAATAAACTTAGTTAGATTGATCTCGTTGTAGATTCTCGAGGTAAGTATTTCTTCTATCTTGCTTGCTCGATCTCCTGAAACTAAAAAGCATCCCGATTGCCGGTCTAACCGCTTATTTATTCTTTGCGGCTCTGTAGCCCAAGCGATCTTGTATGAATGCGGATCAACAATGTCGTCGAATACCGTATCTTGTTTCAATTGCAATGATTCTCTCGATTCAAGAAACTTAGCATCGTTATTCTTAATGAAGTCTATAGAGGCATCCATCATTTTTGAGTAATCCAACGCAAAGATAGCCATACTTGAACCTTTATTAGTCTGTAGTTCAGTAGGACTTATTGACTCCATAGCAAAGTAAAGAGCGACGAAAGGGCTTTCAGTAAAATCAATCAAACGGGTCGGTGCACCGTAATGCTGCATGAGTGATAGCCAAGCCAGGCGAGATGTTGGTTCTATATTCTCTCCGTCATAGAGATGGAATTTTGAACGAAAACGTTGAAGCGCGAAATCCTCAAACTGTCTGGCTCTAACGGAAGACCAGTTATCTCCTAAAAGCCTCTCTAATGAAGATTCAAGATTCCAATGCGCTGATGCCTGGCCTCTAAATATATAGGAATTAGGCAGCTCATTCAGCTGGCTGATCACATCTTCGGGGCTAAGTAAATCTATCTGAGTCATGCCTTACCCTTTCATATTCTCCTTGGGCATCGCTTAATACTGTTTTCAAGTCTACAGCCGTCTTTTCATAGACTAATTTTACTGGATCACCTGATAAGTTGATCCTAATCGTGCGCTTGCCGGCTTCTTCTTGTATTCGGGCTGATGCCTTATTGCCTGTTGCAGCTGTGCTTCTCGCCACCTCTTTAACGACCTCAGGATTGAGGTGAGAACCTTGTATAGTCGCCTCACCGTATGTCCCATTTGCCGCATTAAGATACACAGACAATGGCTTCTGAAATAACTCGTCTGCATCGAATGGGTTCGGACCTGTAAACCATGCTGTAAACTTCTTAATAGCATTCGCATCGTTCAGTCGTGAGATAAAGTCACTTGGATCAGGGATCGGATCAACTTTTACATCGACCTCATTTCGCATAATAACATCTGTTTGGCCTAGCAATTTTGCGATCTTGCTGGCTACTTCTGCTGTCGTTCCCGTTAAGTCACTCTCCTTCCGGATTGCTACAATTCCTAGTTGGGCATCATAGATTACTTCTGTGTTAGGACTAGTCTCCGACTCAGTATCTACAAAATCACCCGAGGCGATATCTAATCTGGGAATAGATGTAGGACTATTGCGACCTATCCTGAAAACGCCAGTCAACGCGCTGAACTCTAGTAGATTCGCAATATGCCAGGTATAAGACTTCCTATATGCGGCATACGGCTTCGTCTGTAATGAACTAATAAAAAGATCACTAGTTGTTAGCTCGTCATACAAAAAAGAGGTTTGAGCCGGACGTATAAATTTAGCTCGATAGAGGTGAAATTCGGTAGTCATTTTTATTGTGTGAATCCTAATCCACCAAAGGCCGGTCGGCCTGCAAACCAAACGCTGTCCGCTGGGCGGCGTTTAGGGGGTCGCGGTGGGTGTAAGCTTGGTCGGCGGTGCCTTGGAGGTCGCGTCGCAGCGGGTTGAGCACTTCGAGGATTTCTTTCTTTAACAAGGCGAGGAGGGCGACGGCTTGGGTCTCGGCGTCGCCTTGGGCCCAATTCGCTCCTTGATAGGTGATGCGCAGGGTGTCGAGGGCGGTGATTTCGGCGGGGAGCACGCCTTTCAGTTTATCCTTGGGCGCGGCGCCGCCGGGACCTGCGCTGAGTTGGCCAAAGGCGTAGGCGGCGAGGTCGAGGAGTTCCTGGGTGCTGTGGCTGGAGATGGCTTCGCCGATGCCGTAGGCTTTGCGCTCGGCGCTGCCGCTGGCGTGGGTGCGGCGGGCGCCTTTCAGGATGGGGTCGAGGGCGTGAACGATGGCGGTGCGGGCGGTTTCCTCCTCGGCGGTGCGGGTGAGTTTGCCGGTGCGGAGTTCTTTGATGCGGGCTTTGTAGCCGGTGCAGACGCCGAGCGAGGCGGTGAGGAGGGCTTGGTCAGCGGCGCTCCACTCGCGGATGTCGAGCGCGGCGGCGATGTCGGGCTTGGCGGCCTCTTGCCCGCAATCGTCGGCGAGGGTGATGTCGTCTTCGAGGCTTTGGCTGATGAATCCGCGAGGGCCGCGGGTGGTGGCTGGGGCGGGCGTTGGAGTTGGAGTGGTATCGGACATAATGATGTGTTGGTTGGTGTTGTTGGAGTGGTTTGGACAGGAGTTAGGCGGAAATGAGGTGAATTAGTCTTCCATCGACGAAAATTAGGCCGAATCGACTCGGATTAGCGTGGCAGCGACGACAGTTATGGCTCCAACGCCGGCAACTATCGCTCCAGCGACGTGCGTTATCGTTGCAGCGACGCGTGCTATGGTTCCGGCTACGCCGGTTATCGATCCAGCGACCGGGAATAGCGCGGCATCGGCTCGGCTGGAGGTGAAAGCGGGTCGCGTTGGGCGGGAAGCGTTGCCCATCTGGCTGAAAGCGGGTCGCGTCGAAATGGTGGCGAGTCGTTTCCAACTGGCCGCCGCCAGCGTCGTCCAAGGTCGGTGAGCCGCGCCCAATCTGCGGTGCCGCAGGATGAGTGAAGTCCGGCACGACAACGACGCAGGCGCTTCCATTCGCCCGCGAGTGGAGTGTTTTGCAGGGGAATGGTCAAGAAACAAAGGTCATTTCCCGAAAAAATAAATCAAAAGGCGCAGCGTGACGTTGTGGAGAGGCGCGAGGCCATGCGCATTCGTGTCGCGGCCATCCTCCGGGTCGGAGACATGCGGGACCGGGGATTTCCGTCTTTCCAAGGGTCGGGGTTCCGTTCTTTGATGAGCCCATGTTACTGGCGCTGCTTCCTTTTACCTTTCAGATGGGTCTGGTCCTGGGGCTGTTGCTGCTGGCGGTGGGCTTGTTTTCGCTGGAGAAAATTCCCGTCGATGTGGTGACTCTGTCGATGCTGGTGGTGTTGGTGACGGCCGGAATCCTGACTCCGAGTCAGGCGTTTGCGGGTTTTAGCGACGACATCATTATCATTCTGGCGTCCATATTTGTGATCGGCGGCGCTTTGCAGGAGACGGGTGTGCTCGATGAGATTGGCGGACGTCTGGCGCGCTTCGCGGGGGGTAGCGAGAATCGCCTGCTCCTGATGTTGATGGGGACGGTGAGCGCGATGTCGGCGTTTATGAATAATACGACGGTGACGGCGATGTTTCTGAATCCGACGATCAATGTGGCCCGGCGGACGGGCGTGCCGGCGTCGCGTTTGCTCCTGCCGCTGGCTTTTGCGTCGTTGCTGGGCGGCACGGCGACTTTGATCGGCACTTCGACCAATGTCGCGGTGAGCGGCTACATGCAGCGGGCGGGAATGCGGCCGCTGGGGCTTTTTGAAATCACTCCCGTCGGCCTGGTGCTGATCGCCGTGGGCATCGCCTACATGATGTTGATCGGCAGGCACTTCCTGCCGGTGCGGCAGGCTGGGGAGAATCATTTTACGGAGGATTACAACATTCGCGAATACCTTACGGAGATCGTGGTGATGCCGCATTCGCCGTTGATCGGCCAAGCGATTGGGGACTCCGATCTCGGGGTGTTGAAGTTTACGGTGTTGAAGATTGTGCGCGGCCAGGAGGCGTTTGCACCGAAGCTGGGATTCCGCTTCGAGGAAGGCGACATCATTCTCGTCGAGGGTCAGGTGAGCAATCTCCTGAAAGTGAAAACCATCGAGGGCATCGAGATTCGGAGCGATCTGAAGCTGGGAGATCGCGATGTGGAGAGCGAAAATTTCCACATGGCGGAAGTGATTCTAAGTCCGCTCTCCGATCTGCGCGGCAAAACGATCCTGGAAGCCCGTTTCCGCGAACGGTATGAACTGACCGTGCTCGCCTTGTCGCGCATGGGCAAATCGATCCACGAAAACCTCACCGAGATTCGTCTCGAAGTCGGCGACACGCTGCTCGTCCAGGGCGACGCCCAACGAATCGCCAGCATCCGGGGTAACCCGAGTTTCGCTGTGCTCGAGGAAAAGGAACTGGCCCATGTGCAGACTCGGAAGGGTTATCTGGCCCTCGGGATTTTTGGAGCGGCCATCCTCGCTGGAACGATGAATTGGATGCCGCTGTCGATTGCCTTCCTCGCTGCCGCCCTCGCCATGGTTCTCGCGAAATGCGTACCGATCGGGCGTGTTTACCAGTATCTCGACATGAAACTGCTCATCCTGATCGGGGGTATGACTGCCTTTGGCACGGCGATGAAAGCCACCGGCGCCGCCGAGTTTCTCGCGATTCACGTGGTGCATACGCTCGCTCCGCTCGGTGCCTCGGCGGTGTTGGGAGGCTTTCTGTTGCTAACGATTGCCCTCACTCAGCCGATGTCGAACGCCGCCGCGGCCCTCGTCGTCCTGCCGATTGCGCTCGAAACGGCGCAAAAGATGGGGCTGAATCCACGGACTTTTGCCATTGCCATCATGCTGGCGGCGTCCGTGTCGTTGATCACACCGTTCGAACCGTCGTGCATCCTCGTTTACGGGCCCGGACGATATAAATTTTCCGACTTCCTCAAAAACGGCCTCATCCTGACGTTGCTCCTCGCCGTGGTCATCATCCTGTTGCTGCCGGTCTTCTGGCCTTTGAAAATGCCGGGGAGCCTTTGAATTTTACGATGGAAGCATGGCCGCGCAAGAGCACATTGAGTATCACAAGAACGGGACGGTCTGTGCGCGCGGCCAGAAGACGGAGGGTCTGCTGGTGGGATATTGGGAGTGGTTTCGCAAAGATGGAACGAAGAAGCGGTCGGGCCATTTCGAGGATGGTGAACCCGTCGGCGAATGGATTACCTACGATCAGCAGGGCGCGGCGTATAAGGTGACTCAGCGCAAGCCGCCCTCAGCCGGATGAACCTTCGTCGGCGGAGTTATTGAATTCATCCGACGTCCGCACGCCCGAGTGGTGATTTGGTGAGGTGCGCTCAGTTCGGGTCGTCTTCGCCGGTGGCGGTCCAGACGATGTTGGTCTGCGGGTAGAGGAGACGGGCGGTCTCGTCCATGATGTCGTCGGCCTGGACGGATTCGGTGTGGCCATCGACGAAGAGCAGGACGCCTTTGCCAGAGTAACGCTCGACGAAGGCGCGTCCGTTGGCCTTGGGGCGTCCGTCGTATTTGGGGGCGGCTTTGGTGGCGGCTTTCTCGCCTTTGAGGCCGCGTTCGAGGAAGATGACGGTGCGGGAGGGTTTGGCGATCTTGTTGGCGAGCACGGGGTCTTTGACTCCGGTGAGGGGGTCTTTGCGCTGGAGGCGGGAGTTCATGGCGATGGCAAAGAGGGGGGCGGTCAATTTGCTGTCGCCATTGGGGTATTTGGCACCGGGGAGGTAGAGGATGTTGTCTTTGTGGTAGAAGCTGGAGGCGCTGCCGAGGTAGTCGCCGACGCCTTTAGTGTTGCTGAGTTTGGGGAGGGCGTTGTACCAGATTTTGGCGTTGATAGGGTCGGCGGCGGCGGTCCAGGTGTCGCCGCCCATGGCGTCTTCCTGGGGTAGTGCGTAGTCGTTTTCGCTGACGAAATGGGAGAAGCTGATGCCGAGCTGGCGGAGGTTGTTGGTGGCGATGGTGTGGTTGGCGCGGGTGCGCATGGTGTTGTAAACCGGCACGGCGATGGCACCGAGGATGAGGAGGATGGCGATGCAGACGACGAGCTCCATGACGGTGAAGGCGCGGCGGGCGGAGGAAAACTGGGCGGGGTGTGTGTGCATAGGGAGGGGGGTGGCGGGTTTGACTAGGTTTCGGACTAGGTTTCGGATTCCAGGACCATGCTTTCGGATTTGTTGGTGGTGAGGAGGACGCGGTTGTTGCCGTTGATTTCCTGCAAGGTGGAAACGAGGGAGCCGGGGGAGATGCCGGGCCGCAGCCGGATGCCGTAGCGGAGTTCGGTCATCATGCCGGCCTGGATGGATTCAATGGAACGCAGCTCGATCTGGTCGAGGGAACGCTCGAAGACAGCAGCAAAAGCGGCGTCGTAGTCGATGTCGTTGGTGACGCGGATGCGCAGTGAATGGGTCGGGCGGACGACGGCAAACCAGTTGTATTTCGACATGAGATACACCGCGGCGCAGATGACGGCTGTGGTGAGGACAGCGACGCCATATTGGCGCGCTCCGACGCCCATGCCCATGGCCATGGCGAAGAAGATGAAGCCGATGTCGCGGGCCTGCGGCACGGCGCAACGGAAGCGGATGATGGAGAAGGCGGCGAACATGCCCACGGCGACGGCGGCGTTTCCCCGAACGACCATGACGATCACAGAAACGACGACGGTGAGGAGGATGAGGGTGTGAACGTAGTCTTGCGAATAGGTGGTGCCGCGGAAGGTGTGGCGGTAGGTAACAGAGATCGTCAGTGCGAGAATAAAGCTGAGCGCCATGGCAAAGACGACCTCCATCGAGGTGGGGATGTCCTGTCCAAGAGCCAGTGCGTCTTGGAAAAATTCGTTGAATTCGTTCATGATAGATTAGGAAGGGAGAGACCCGGTGCCAGCGGTGTGCGGGCCGCGCGCAGGGGCGAGCGTTGCTGTTGCAAAACGGGGTCGCTGGCTTCCAGTGCGCTGCAGTATTTGCTGAAACTCCGCGCCATGCAGCCGTGGCGACCGAGCACAACGCTCAGCCAGTAGGGAACTACGCCCCAGACTTTGACCTCCATGATGGCGTGGTCGTCGTCGAGAATGCGCTGGGTGAAGCGGCGGTCGTCAGGCACGGGTTCCAGTTCATTCATCCGGTAGGTGATGCCGGTGTCGAAGGTCACACGCAAGCCCGTCTCGTCTTCCAGCCCGGCAAAGGCCTGGCGCTCGTAACGCAGCACACAGACGGGGGCGATCTGGCGATTTTGCACCATGGAAACGACCTCTCGCGCCACCTTTTGCTCGCCGTAAGACAGGTTGCAATCGGGCATTTCGCCCCGGCCGATGGCCATTGCGGATTCGAGCGGAAGTTGCGCCCGTCGTTTCACACCGCGTCCCTCGTGCTTGTGTTTCACCTCGATGAAAGTCGTGGGCGGTATGCCGCTGTCCTCGCTGCCATAGACGCGCACGCGCACTTTGCGGCGGCTGCGAAGTCCCTCGTGTTTCTCCCAATAGAAATCCCGCTGGGGAGTGTCGTAGTAGAGCGAGACGATCGGGTAAAAACTGCTGCCGCCCGTCATATCGGGGCGCAAACAGGCGCTCATTTCATCGAGCAAGCGGGATTTTTCCTCTTGCTTGATGAGGAACTTGAGTTCGTAACGGTCGAGTCGTGGGAGGATCATCGAGGAACGTGTTAGTCCTTTTTAGTCCTATAATTTAGGGAGAGTCCATACAAAATATTACAAGATTGTAACTTGACGGCGCGCGCCTGGGCTGCAGCGAGCGAGTCGAATGCAACTCGGATGGAAAACTGGGCCCGGAGAGTTGACCGGGCGGCGGCGTTGCTTTTATCGTCGCGCCATGTGGACGCGCTGTGTTTTCTCGATTTTCCTGGCGCTGGCCGCCCTCGTTTTTCCCGCTCAAGCCGAGGTGATGCTGGGGATCGATGTGCTGGAGGCGAATCATTTCGATCTGTTGCAGGGCCGCCGCGTGGGGCTCGTAACGAATCAGACCGGAGTCAACTCGTCGGGGGTGAAAACGCGGAAGATTCTCAAAAACGCCGACGGCGTGAAGCTGGTAGCATTGTTTACCCCCGAGCACGGGCTCGATGGCACGGAGGGCGCGGGGAAATATATTACCTCGAGGATCGATTCGCTGACCGGACTTCCGGCTTACTCGCTCTATGGGCCGAATCGCAAGCCGTCGCCGGGGATGTTGAAGGGGATCGACACCCTGGTCTTCGACATGCAGGACATTGGCTGCCGGAGTTACACCTATATCTCGACGATGGGGAAATGTATGCAGGCAGCCGCGGAAAATGGGATCGAATTTATCGTGCTCGACCGACCGAATCCGCTCGGTGGCAACCGCGTGGAAGGCCCCGGCATGGAGAAGGAATGGATCTCGTTCATTGGGCAATTTCCCGTGCCGTATGTCCACGGAATGACGACCGGTGAGCTGGCGCAGATGAGCAATGCGCGGGGCTGGATGGGGCCAAAGTGCAGCCTCAAAATTGTGAGAATGCGGGGCTGGAGCCGTTCGATGACTTGGCCCGACACCGGGCTGCGCTGGGTGCAGACGTCGCCGAATGTGCCGCGCGCGATGTCGCCGTTTTACTATGTGCTGACGGGCTTGATCGGGGAGCTGAGCCCGCCGGAGTTGGGGATTAATACGAGTGAGCCGTTCGAGATCATGGCGACGAGCTGGATGAATGGCGGAAGTTTTGCCAGTTACTTGAACAGCCTCGACACGCCGGGGGTGGAGTTTGCGCCGGTGAGCGGGTTTAAGGGTTGTAACGGAGTGCGCATCCGCATCGCGCCGCACACGACGACGGATCTCTGCGCGACTTCGATGTTTATGTTGTCGTATATGAACAAAACGGCAGGGAGCCGGAGTATTTTTGCCCGCACTGGAGGCGAGGCGCTCGATCTTTTCTACAAATCCTGCGGAGGCAAAACCATCCGTCACCAGATCGAAGCGGGCGTGAGTCCGCAAAAGATCGCGGCGGGCTGGGAACCGTATCTGCGGCGATTCCGCAGTGAACGCAGCGCTTATTTGCTCTACTAGCCTCATGAAAATCGGACTCTACGGCGGCACTTTTGATCCCATTCATCACGGCCATTTGATTCTGGCTCGGACGGCGCTGGAAGAAATGGAACTCGACTCGATCATTTTCATTCCCGCAGCGATCTCGCCGCACAAGCTGGAAACCTCCCCCACTCCGTCGGCGATTCGCTGGGAGATGATCCTCGCTTCCATCGACGGCGAGGCGGGAATCCTGGCCGACCCCTACGAGTTGGAGCTCGCCGGGCCGTCCTTCACCTACGACACGGTGCTGCATTACCGGAAGAAATTTCCCGACGCGGAGCTCTTCTACTTCATCGGCTACGACAATCTCGAAAAACTCGACACCTGGCACCGCATCGAGGAGTTGAAATCGCTCGTGACTCTGGTCGTGCTGGATCGCGGCGCGGCGTCGGGCACGATCCCCTTTCCGCAGATCTTCCGCCGCTACGACATCTCGGCCTCGGACATCCGAAACCGGGTTGCCAAGGGACTTTCGATTCGCTATTTAGTAACACCGCCAGTGGACGACCTCATTCGCCGGCATCACCTCTACCAACCCCATTCCCATTAAACTCACCTCCGAAGAACTCGCCCGCATTTGCGCCCGCCTCGCCGCCGATAAAAAAGCTGAGGACCTCGTCGTTCTCGACTTGCGCGGCATCTCGACTTTTACCGATTTCTTTGTCGTTTGCTCGGGCACGGCCGACCCGCATTTGAAGGCTATCGCCGGTTCGATCCGCGAGGGCTTGCGCGATGATTACAATGTAACTCCGCTCGCCGTGGACGGCTATCCGGCGAGCCAGTGGATGATCCTCGATTACATCCAGGTGATTGTGCACATTTTCCACGAGTCGAAGCGCGATTTCTACGACCTCGAGACGCTCTGGAACGACGCGCCTCGCCTCAAAATCGACGAGCCCGAACCAACGGTGCTATGAACCTGCTCGTCGAAACGGAGATCACGTGTCCGTTTTGTTTCGAGTCGTTTTTCACCATGGTCGATACGTCCCAGGGCGACGTGGATATGATCGAGGATTGCACGGTTTGCTGTCGTCCGATGCGACTCGTGATTGCCTGTCAGCCGGGCGAAGTGGAGAGTGTGGAAATCGAACCCGGCTAGACTTTTTCCCTCCCATGTTTGAACAACGCGACGCCCTTATTCGACTGCTCCGCGACGACGATCCAGCCACGGTCGATCTGATTAAGGAGCAACTCACGACGAGCGGTCCGGCGATTCTCGGCGACCTGCGCGATTTGCTGGAGTCGGATGATGAAAAAGTCTCGCTGCATGTGAGCGAGATGATTGCGGAAATCGAGAAGCAACAGGCCTGCGGCGAGTTTGCTTCTTTTTGCCGACATTTCGACGAAGCCAATGGCATCGAACCCGCCGCTTGGCTGCTCTCGGCCGCGATGATTCCTGGATTCGACTCCAAGTCGTATCGGGCCAAGCTGGATAGCTGGGGCCGTCAGGTGCGGCTCCTACTGGAAAGCGCCATTTCCGACCGCGAGCGCGTGGAAATTCTTAGTAAATTCATGTCGGAGCACCTCTCGTTTCGCGGCAATGCGGACGACTATTACAATCCGAGAAACAGCTTTTTGCCGACGGTAATCGACACGCGCTCCGGCATCCCGATCACGCTGAGTGTGCTCTATATGTTAGTCGCCCAGCGCGCCGGGATGTTAGTCGAAGGCGTCAATCTTCCGGGGCACTTTATCGCGCGGCATCGCGAGGTTTTTTTCGATCCATTTCACCAGGGAAAAATCCTTTCGCTGGCCGATTGCCGAGAGATTCTCGACCGGCAAAATCTGGAGATCGAGCCGTCGCATTTCGCCACCGCGACGAACCTGCACATTTTGGTGAGGATATTGGCGAATCTGCTCTTCATCTACGAGCGGCAGAACGACATCGACATGCAGACGCGCATCCTCGACTGGCTGGCCGCGCTCGACCGCAAGTCGGGGCGCAAATACCCCGGCGCGGAATGATCGCCGAGGTCATTAACACCGGCTCGGAGCTTCTGCTCGGCCAGGTGGTGAACACGCATCTCGCCTTCCTCGGCGAGAAACTTTTCGGCCTCGGCTTCCGCATCGAACGTCAACTAGCCATTCCCGACGGCGACGCGATTCGGCACAGTCTGGAGGAAGCATTTGCACGACGACCGGATGCAGTTTTTGTCACCGGCGGGCTCGGCCCGACGACGGATGATATTACCCGCGATTTGTTAGCAGAAATGTTAGGAGCGGAGTTAGTTCGCAATGACGAAATTATGGGAATGATCCAGCGGCGTTTTGAGCGGCGCGCCATTCCCATGACGGAGCGTATCGCCCTGCAAGCGCTCGTGCCGGTCGGCGTGTATCCGATCCTGAACGACTGGGGCACGGCGCCCGGCCTCCATCTGCCCGCATCGGAACGCAACCCGCATGTGTTTTTTCTGCCGGGCCCGCCACGCGAGTTAAAGCCGATGTTCAACGAGCGAGTCGCACCTATATTGCGCGAGCTTTTTCCCAGTGAAAATCAAAACGTCTGCCGCATCCATCGCATCGTCGGAATGGGCGAATCGATGGTTGAGCAAAAGGTCGGCCCGCAGTTGCTGTCCCTGAATGGACTCGAACTCGGCTACTGCGCCCGCTCGGGCGAGGTCGATGTGAGATTGGTCGGTGCCGCCGAGGTCGTCGAGGCCGCCAATCGGATCATTGAAATGGAACTCGGGTCTAACATTTACGCTCACGACGACGGCACGATGGAGCAGACCGTGGTGGAACTCCTCCGCGCGAAAAAACAAAGCGTGGCCACCGCCGAATCCTGCACCGGCGGATTCCTGGCGCATCGTCTCACCAACGTGCCAGGCGCCTCGGAAATCTTCGGCGCGGGTTACGTGACTTACGCGAACGAAATCAAAGCCGCCACGCTCGGAATCGACTTCCAATTGATTCTGGACCACGGCGCGGTCAGCGAACCCGTCGCCGCCGCGATGGCCGCCGGAGCACGCCAGGTTTCGGGAAGTGATTTCGCTTTGTCCACTACCGGCATCGCCGGACCCGGCGGCGGCTCGGAAGCGAAGCCGGTCGGGACGGTTTTCATCGGCCTCGCCGACGCGAATGGAGTGGAAGTCACGCGTCACTTTTTCCCGACGGACCGGGAGACGTTTAAGTTTCTCGTCACCCAGACCGCGCTGAATTTGTTGCGCGAGCGTTTGCTTCTGGGCTAACGCGGCGAGCGCGAAAAAGTTTCAGAGCCAAGGACAACCTGCGGCTGGTTTCTGCCAAAAGAAGGGGAGCCTAAATGCGTGCGGCGGAGTTAAGTTAGTATTCTCCCCCAATAGAATACTCCCATGACCTCCCCCGATTCAGTGTTCCTAATGCTGCCTGCGCTCAGCACGTTATCGCTCGCCACCAAAGAGGCGGCGCGCCGTTTCGCAATGAGGACCCGGTTCAAAAAAGGGGAAATCATTTTTCGTGAAAACGAGGGCGCGGACCGGTTCTATATCATTGAAAACGGCTACATCGATCTGGGGTATTTTGGACCGGGAGAAGATCAGCTCATCGAAACGCTGGGACCGGGCGAGGTGTTGGGATATTCCTGGATGTTTGAGCCATATCGATGGCAGTCGGACGCAAAAGCGGCGTCGGACGTGGAGGCGATTTTTTGCTACGCGACTCCGCTGAGAGCTCTTTGCGAGAACGATCCGCAGATGGGCTGGGAGCTGACGACTTGGTGTGCCGCGATTTTGCAGAAACGCCTGCGGCATCTGAAGGTCGGTTTCGCTCCTGTGAGGAACTGTCACCAGGAAGTTTGCAGCCAAGATCCCTGGCCATGGATGGAGGGCGAACCGGTGTCGCTCCAATGAAAATCCCGCTGGCACTGCTGGCCAGCTTTCTCCTTTCCAACGGATTTTACCTAACGGTTTTGCCGCTGGCGCAACGTGTTCCCCGGGAGCCAGCGGTGGTGCAAGAAATCGAGCGCGGCCCACGCGGGTTGCATGAGTTGGCGCTGACTTTCGATGCGGGAGGTGAAGATGCGGGGTTCGCGGATTTGCTGGAGGCTCTGGGCCGGGTGCGTTGCACGTTTTTCCTGACCGGCCAATGGATGCAGGCGCATCCGGACCATGTCGCCGCATTGCTGAGGGCTGGCCATGAACTGGCGAATCACACTTGGAACCATCGCGATCTAACTCAATTGAAAGACGAGGAGATTCGCTCCGAGATTTTGCGAACGGGCATGGCCTTAAACGCGGTTGCAAAACCGCAGACGCTCCATCTCTGGCGCGCGCCTTACGGTGCAAGGAATGCGCGGGTTTTAAGCATCGCGCACCAACTCGGTTACATCTCGATCTACTGGACATTCGATAGTCTGGATTCGGTCGATCCGCCGAAATCTTCGGACTATCTCATTGCCCGAATCACGCATCTAACAGACGCGAAACTAAGCGGTGCCATCCTGCTGATGCATGTGGGAGAACCTTCCACTGTCCTGGCTGTGCCAGCCATCCTGAGCGATCTGCAGCGGCGCGGACTGGTGCCCGTGACGGTCTCCGTATTACTGGCCGGTCAAAAATTCCATCCGGGTTAGAGAGGGCAATCTACGCCCAGTTTTAGACAACCGAGGGTGAGCCTATTTTTCAAAGGGGACGATCCTAGAAACAGGAGGTGCCTCTAACTCCGGCCATGCATGCGCACGATCTCGCGAACTATTATGAAACTCCGGCTGTGCGCGACCGCATCGGCGAATTTCTCGGTGGCAAACCTCCGACCGCTGCGTTCCTCATTGCTGGCGATGCCGCTCAGTTTGGAAAGACACCGCGCCCGGTCTCCGATTTATCGGCCTGCCTGCAACAGGGAATGGAAATCGCTCGTTCGCTGTGGGACACGGATTCACTGATTGCGCATCTCGACATCGAGTATGTGAATTTCGATTTCCCAGCTCAGGTTTATCTGCATCAGGAGCGTGCTTTTTTTATCCAAGCTCCGGTCATCGCGGCGGTGGATCGTTTGCTGGCGGCCAGCCACATTCAGCCTTGCACATCCTTAGTGGACGCGGCCATCATTACTCGTGGAGAATCCTCCGGAACTCGCCTGTTTTCTCCCAGCTGATCGATGTCGGAGGCATCGTTTCCCCACCGCAGCATGTGAGAAAATTTTCGGCCGAGTGCGAGTCGATTCCGCGGCATTTGAAGAGCGCCTTCGCCGGGCTGGGGCTCGTCATGGAAGGCTTGGCGCATATGATCAAAGATGAATCTGCGAGGGAATGTGCCCTGCCCGTGGAACTCACCGCTCTCGAAGTCGGCCCCGGCGAACATGGCCGCGAGATGGTCTCCATTGATATCTCGGAATATGGCGATCCGCTCGTCAGTCGCACGATTCGCACGCCCTTTAGTGTTTACTGGAAGCCGTGGCAGCAGCCTTGGTTGTTTGAACCGGAAACCTTGGAAGCCATGCGCCCGTTTTTCTTTATTCCAGTGCGAGGCAATCCTCTCGGGGAACAACTCCAGACCATGCGAAATATCGAGGCGACTCAAAAGCTGGCGGAAGAAACGGCGACGTTCATTCCTGAGCAAAGCGTCGGCATGGAGCATCTGGTAGAGAGTTATCTCGGCTCCGAGGTGAGGCGTTTCCACGACTGGTATTATTCCCACATTCCTCATCCGGCGGAAATGTGGGCACAGACATACGATTTTTTTCCACTCGATGCTGTGCCCGCCTGTGTGCGCCTGGTCCTCACCCAGCCCAACGATCTGCTCCTGCGCCCTTGGGGAATGCGGCTGGTCGTGCGCACCCTGCTCGCCCTCGGCTGGCACCCGCGGCACATTGCGGGATTGATCACTTCCAAGTTTGCTCGAGACCACGGCTGGGCCGACTTATGGACCAACTACGACCCAGCGATGCGGGCCGATTTTTACACGCGGCTTTTTGCGGGTCTTTTCATGGTGCGGCATGATGATATGGTCGATTTCAATTGCCAGTCGACCAAGGAGGAAAAGGGCTGCCCCGTGACTGACTGTCCGGCAAATCTCGCGCACTTTCGACAATCCGCACTAACCAGGAGGAACTATGGCTACATGGCCCATCGGCCTTTCAACAGGCTCATTTCATCACATCAGCATCTTTGATTGCCTCGTGCCAATCCGCGAAAGCGGTTTCAGCATGATCGAAGTCTGCTTTTCACCCGAGCATCTGGATTATCACAATCACGAACTCGTCCATCGCGCCGCCGCCCGGATCGACGAGCTAGGCATGGAGGCCTACTCGTTTCACGCTCCTTTCGCGAACCACATCGATCTCTCCACCTTCGACAAAGGCGACCGCCAGCGCGCGCTCGATGAGATCTTTTGCGCCATCGAAGCCGCGGCCATTCTCCAGGTTCACTATTTCGTCATTCACCCCGGACCCGAGTCCGCCGGCATCCCGGATAATCAGGAGCGCTATGACCGCATGATGCACACCGTAGAGGCCCTGAACCAAGTCGCCGAGCGGTGCCGTTCGGTGGGAATCGGCTGTTTGCTGGAAAACAAATTGCCGCATCTTCTTTTTGGAAACACCAGCGACGTCCTTTGGATTCTCGATGCGCTGGAAGGTATTAACATCGGAGCCTGCCTCGACACGGGACACGCCGCACTTTCAGGCGACTTGCAGTCCGTTCTGCACAAGCTGGCGGGGCATCTGAAAATGGTTCACGCCCATGACAACCATGGCCATTGCGACGATCATTTACCGCCCGGAGATGGCCGCTTGGATTGGGAAATGATTCTGCACTCACTGGATACTGGAAACTTCCGGGGCGGCATCATCTTGGAACTCGCCTCTGGTGCGGATGTGGCAGCCACGCTCGCGAGTGCCAGGAGGGGACGCACTTTTCTGCGCCGCATCGCGCGTCGTCACGTCCTGGCCCGCCCCTGATCAACACAGCGCGACGATGGACTTGCCTTTCACCCTGCGCTAATTGTCCTGCGTGAAACGTCTCCTCATTTTCCTTTCACTCCTCCTTTTGCCCGCGTTTTCGGCGTTCGCCGGGCTCACCTGGACCACGACGAGCGTGAAGATCGACGCGCAGGTCGGCGACAAAACGGCGACCGGCGTTTTTCCATTTAAGAACGACTCGAAGAAAAGCGTAGCCATCACCGAGACGAAAACCTCCTGCGGCTGCACCACGGCGAAGCTCGACAAAAAGACTTATGCGCCCGGTGAATCGGGGCAGATCACGGCCCATTTCGACATCGGTAGCCGGGTCGGCGCGCAGCAGAAAACGATCACGGTGACGACCGACGACCCCAAGGAAAAGCCAGTCGAATTGGAGCTCAATGTGGAGATTCCCGATCCGGTGGAAACGTCGGCGGCGCTGCTCATTTGGAAGGTGGGCGCGACTCCCGAAGCGCAGATTTTTAGTGTGAAAGCGAAGCCCGGCTACAAGATCAAAGTGACGGATGTGCGTTGCTCGAATGCGTTTTTCACAGCCAAGCTCGACTCGGCGAAAGAGGGCGCGGCCTACAATATCGCGGTGACTCCGGTGAAGACGGACGCGAAGGCGTTTGGCCTGCTCATCGTGACGACCGACAGCCCGGCGGACAATCCGCGCGTGGTCTATTCGCAGCTCCAGGTGCAGTGAAAAATTCCCCCTGGCTGCAGGCGCTGGCCATCGTGTTGCTGGCGGCTTTGCCCGCGTTGACGGCGGCGGTTTTTCATCCGAAACGCCCCGCCTGGTCGCGGGAAACGCTGGCGAAAGATGAAGTCACGCTAGCGTCGGCACAGGCGACTTCCAATGTGATCTGGGTCGATGCGCGGTCGGACGCGGCCTATGCGCGGGAGCACATTCCGGGGGCGATTTCGCTGAACGAGGAACGCTGGAATCTGCTGCCGCTGGCGGTCCAGTTTCAGCCGGAGCAGACGATCGTGGTGTATTGCGATTCGCTCGAGTGCAATGCGAGTCACCAAGTGGCGGCGAGATTGCGGAAGGAACTCGGCGCGGAGAAAGTGTTCGTTTTGAAAGGAGGCTGGCAATCATGGAAGACGAAAAAGTAGGGACGAGTTCCATCGAAATCGGACTGCGCTGGCTGCTTGGCGGGCTCTTCGTTTTCGCGGGCGTGCTGAAGGCGCTCGACCCAGCGACGTTCGCCGACGACATCGCAAATTACCAGCTTCTGCCCTGGACGGGTGCGGTCGCCGGGGCGTTTTATCTGCCGTGGCTGGAGATTTTTTCCGGCGTCGCGCTGGTCAGCGGCGTGTGGAAGTCGGGCGCGATTCGCATCCTACTTTTGCTGATGCTGGCGTTTTTGCAGGCGCTCTTTGCGGCATGGCTGCGCGGGTTGAATATCCATTGCGGCTGCTTCGGCCAGGCGCTGGCGACCTCGAATTACGCGCTGCTGTTTCTCCGCGATGCCGCCATTCTCGCCGGCCTGCTCTGGCTGCTCTGGGCCGAATGGAAACGCCGGATCGCCGAGGAAGCGATTGCCGAAAACGAGCCGAGTCAGATATAATTCAGCGGATGCCCGATTTTTCCATCACCACCCCGGTCCCACATCGTTGCTGGGCGGAAATCGATCTGGCGGCGCTGCGACATAATCTGGCCGCGATCCGCGCTCAGATCGGACCGGGCGCGAACATCATGGCGATCGTGAAGGCCGACGCTTACGGCCACGGGTTGGGCGGCATTTTATCCACACTCGGGCAATCGGTGGAGCATTTCGGCGTGGCGAATGTGACCGAGGCGCTGGATGTGCGCGCGGTGCTGTCGGACGCGGAGATTTTGCTGCTCGGCGCGACGCTGCCCGAGGAGCGCGAACTGGTGGTGCGCCACGGTTTTATGCCAGCGATTTCCAGCGTGGAGGAGGCGGAATCGTTTGCTAAATTGTCCACAGTCGGCCCGACGCGCGTTCATCTCGCGCTCGACACGGGCATGGGACGGCTCGGGTTCTTGCCAGACGAATGGCCGTCCGCGCTGGAGAAAATCCGCACGCTGCCGCAGTTGAAAATCGAGGCCGTGGCGACGCATTTGCCGTCGGCGGACGAGGATGAAGGCTTCACCCTTTCCCAGCTCGGCGACTACGAGGCGCTGGTGAGAAACGAACCTAACTCCCATGTGCTGAACAGCGCCGGGATCATCAATTTCCCCACGCACGCTGGGCAATTCGTGCGCGCCGGGCTCATGCTTTATGGCGTGTCGCCCATGCCGGAGTTTCAGCTCAAACTCCAGCCTGTGATGACTCTGAAAAGCCGCATCACGCTCATCCGCACGC
Organism: Chthoniobacterales bacterium; assembly: GCA_039930045.1. Lineage (NCBI taxonomy): Bacteria > Pseudomonadati > Verrucomicrobiota > Spartobacteria > Chthoniobacterales > Chthoniobacterales bacterium. The sequence goes on from JBDSQB010000002.1 coordinate 42,051, forward strand.
TGCCCGCCGGACACGGCATTAGCTATGGCCGCAGCTTTCTGACCAGCCGCCCGACGCGAGTTGCAACCTTATCGGCGGGCTACGCCGACGGCTACCAACGACGGCTCTCGAATCGGGGCGCAAGCGTCTGGATTCGCGGCCAGCGTTGCCCGGTTTTGGGTCGTGTGACGATGGATCAAATCATGGTGGATGTGACGGATTCGACCGCCGCACTCGGCGACGAGGTGGAGCTATTCGGCACGCATATTTTGGCTGGCGAGATCGCCCAACTCGCCGACACTATCCCGTGGGAAATCCTCACCAGCATTAGCAAACGCGTCCCGCGCCTCTTCCTGAATCCGTAGCTTTTTCACCCGATGTTCCAGATTATTTTCAATGAAATCAGCGCCGCAGAGATGGCGGAAATCCCCAAGCTCACGCAGCTCGATCTGCTCGCGGAATTTCAACTGCTGCCAGCCGATCTGGACAAACTGGACAAGGCCCGGTTCACCACGGTGAAACGCGATGGGAAGACGTATTATCGCTATCGCGCGACCGATTACCGCCTCTATTTCAGCAAGTGTCCCGAGGGAATCGTGATCCATCGCGTGCTGCACAAAAACACCATCCGCGACTTCCTATTTCGCTCCAAGCTGCCGATGAATGAGGACGAAAGTGGGATCGAAACGACCGTGCCATGGGAGTTGATCAAGGAAGGTCAGCGCGCCCGGAAATCGTAGCTGGAGCCGTGACTCGCAAGGGCTGGTTTTTGCTGTTTCTCGGCGTGATCGCGGTGCACGCGGGCATCTTTTGGCTAATCAAGGACGGGCCGGTGATTCCGCCGCAATGGATTGTGCCCACGCCGCCGGAACCGACTTTCAAATTCGACCAGGCCACCTATGTGGACCCGGTGACGAAGGAAAAAATGGTGGTGAAGGAATTCACCATTCAAGCTCCACACGACGCAAAACCATGAATCTCTGGACGGATGAACCAACACGGCTGGCGCAGTTTCCGATTGCCCGCGAACACATTTTTCTCGCTCACGCGGCGGTGACGGCGCTGCCGCAATGCGTGGCCGATGCGATGATCGATTACACGCGGCAAAGCACTACGCACCAGCAGGAGTTTGAGTCGGTGCTGCGGGTGATTGCGCAGACGCGAAAAGCCTGCGCCACGCTGATCGGCGCGCAGCCGGATGAGATCGCGCTCCTCGGTCCGACGTCGCTGGGGCTGAGTCTTTTTGCCAACGGACTCGACTGGGCGCCGGGCGACGAGGTGGTGTGTTATCAGGACGATTATCCGGCGAATGTTTACCCGTGGCTGGCGCTGGAGCGACTCGGGGTGAAATTGGTTTATCTGAAGCCGGAAAAAATGGGCGAGATTACGATGGAACTCGTCTCTGCCGCGCTCACGCCGCGCACGAAACTGGTGGCGCTGGCCTCGTGCAATTTCCTCACCGGCTACCGAATCGACCACAACTCGATTGGAAAAATGCTGCACGAGCGCGGCATGCTTTTTTCCCTGGATGCCATCCAGACGCTCGGGGCGTTTCCGACGACGGTGGAGCATGTGGATTTTCTGAGCGCCGACGCCCACAAATGGCTGCTCGGCCCGATGGCGGCGGGCATCGTTTATGTGAAGCGCGAGCACTTCGAGAAGCTGCGCCCGACCCTACTCGGAGCGTGGAATATCCAGTCTCCGCAATTCATCACGCAGGCGGAAATTCGGTTCGTCGATTCAGCCCAACGCTACGAGCCCGGCGTGCTAAATACGCCCGGCATCTACGGAATGCTGGCGGCGATTGAAATGCTACTCGACTGTGAAATTTCGACGATCAGCGAACGCATTCTCCATCTGCGCCAGCGGATCGCCGACGGGGTGACGGAGCTGGGTTTTGAAGTTCTGAGCCCGATGAGCGGCCCGGAGCGGAGTGGGATTGTGACCTTCCGCCACTCGGAGAAGGCGACGAAGCCGTTCTTCGACAAGCTGACGGAAAACAACGTCATCGCGTCCCATCGCTTTGATCGCAACGGACGGGACTACCTGCGTGTCAGCCCTCACTTCTACAACACGGACGCCGAAATCGACAGGGCGCTGGAACTCCTCTCGTAGCAGCTTGCATTGGTGACATAACTCCGTTCATTGCGGAATGCATGGATTGGAGATCGGTCTGGCGCTGCCCGATCTCTGGCAGCAGGAGGCGGTGCGGTTGTTGCGCGATGGCAGCGATGTGGTGGTCCATGCACCGACGGGCGCGGGGAAGACGTTCGTCTTCGAAATGCTCTATCCGACGTTGCGCGGACAGGCCATTTTCACCGTTCCGACCCGCGCACTGGCCAATGACAAGCTGGCCGAATGGCGCGCCCGTGGCTGGGATGTCGGCATCGCGACGGGCGATATTTCGGAAAATTTGCAGGCCAAAGTGATCGTCGCGACCTTGGAAACGCAGAAGGCGGCATTTCTCCAGCGACGCGGTCCGCGGCTGCTCGTGATCGACGAATATCAGCTCCTGAGCGACTCGCAGCGCGGGGTGAATTACGAGCTTTGCATCGCGCTCGCCCCGCCGGAAACGCAGTTGCTCATGCTCAGCGGCAGCGTCGAAAACCCCCAGAGCGTCGTCGCCTGGCTGGAGCGTCTGGACCGGAAGGCGGCTCTCGTTCGCACCGACGAACGCCCCGTGCCGCTGGAGGAAATCATGGCGCACGATCTGCGCTCGCCAATTTCAGCGAACATCAGCGGCTACTGGCCAAAGCTGGTGGCGCGCGCGATTGGCAACCAGCTTTCGCCGCTGCTCATTTTCGCGCCGCGTCGCAAGACCGCAGAGGAACTCGCCATTGCCATTGCCAATGCGCTTCCGGCACCCGATCCGCTGCCCCTTTCCCACGAACAAATGCAACTCGCCGGCGAGCAACTCACCAAACTCCTGACCAATCGCGTCGCCTGGCATCACAGCGGACTTTCCTACGCGGTGCGCGCGGGTTTGATCGAACCGCTCGCAAAACGCGGTCATCTGCGGGTGATCGTTTCCACGACCGGACTCGCGGCGGGCATCAATTTTTCCGTACGCAGCGTCATGGTTACAGGCACGAGTTACCAGTCGGGCCACCACACGATGGAGTTGCGGTCCGATGAGCTTTTGCAAATGTTCGGACGCGCCGGTCGCCGTGGACTTGATGAAAAAGGTTACGTCCTCGCCACGCCCGATTTGCCGCGGCTGTTCGACGCGCGTCCGCAACGCGTGCGCCGACCCAACAGCATCGATTGGCCGTCATTTATCAGCGTGATGGAGGCGGCGGTGGAGCACGGCGACGATCCATGTCGCGCCGCGATTGAGCTCACGAAAAAACTCTTCAGCACGAACGAAGTCCGCACCGGCTTCGAGATCGGACTCGACTGGAAAACGATCCCCTGTGGCCTGCGAACCGACGCCGAGAGGGCGCGGCTCGTCCGGCGTTTCGACGTGGAAATGTTGAACAGCCAGGGCGAATGGGAAATCCAGCCGAGTTCCAGTGGATTCACACTCGACCGGGCGCTGGTGCGGCGGGGCGAACGCTGGTTTCCCGCGCTGTCGCAGCCGGAGATTTTTGCCCAACTCGGCACTGGCAATCTTTGCAAACTCACTGCCGGTCCCGTGAAAACCTATGGACGCGAGATCACTGTTGCCACTGTGGTTGACGACGTTTACCAGCCGACGCAGCCGGTGCGCAAGCTCCTGCGGGAGAGCGGCTTGCGCGAGACGCGGCGCTTCGATGAGCGGGCGTTTCACGAAACGGTCTGGCCATTCGTCTCCAAGTTGTCCACTGGCCAGCCGCAGCCGCCTGTGCTCCGTGGCAACCTCGTCGTCGCCCAATTTTCCTTCGCCCATTCGCCTGTCACTGGATTTCTCGACAGTCACGGCAAAGTTCTCATCGACCCGCCGACGCGGCGCGAATGGCCAGCGATTTGCCAGACTTGTCCGCATAAATCCGACTGCGAGTCGATTGATCCGACAAATTCCCCCGCCATGGCCTGGCGCAAGCTCAGCTTGATCGCGCCCGATGGCACTCCGACTCAACGCGGACAGATTTTCAGTTATTTTTCCCATGGCGAAGGACTGACAATTGCGGCGGCGCTGGAGAAACCAGATTACGCCATCGAGGATCTCATTTTCGATGTGGCGAACATTCGCGCCGGACATCGTTTCGCGGGCGACGATTCGCCTTATGGTGGACGTCTCGGTTTTGTTTCCTCGCAGACTTACGACCGAATGGAGTTCCCGGGTTATCTGGAGTTTGGTGTGCCCGTCGGCTTTGGCGACGGCGCAGGCGACGTGATGCGCGAACTGTCCACGCCGGGCACCAATCGCAGCAAACTCCTCACGCTGGCCCTGCGGCCCGGCGACATCGAGCGGGCGCAACTCGAATGGCACAGCCTGCTCCGACAGATCGTGGCCGCGCCGACTTTGCCTTGGAGCCGCTGGACGGAGTTGCAGTCGGCGGCGGCTCATTTTTTGGAAACTCACACCCGCAAGAAACGTCTCGACTTCCCGCCGCTGCTGGGCGAACACCTTTTGCGCTACCTGCGGTGATCCGACTTACATTCTTATGCTGGGCATTCGCCACGAAAAAACTCTCCTGATCCGGCCTGAATATTTGAATCATTCCGGCACGGTTTTCGGCGGAAATATGATGAAATGGGCCGACGACATGGCTTACAACGCCGCTGCTTTGCTTTTCCCAAACGCGACCTTTGTGACGAAGCTTTTTGGGCAGTTTGATTTCACCACGCCCGTTTCGCAGGGGCACATCATCAAGATTTATAGCCAAGTCGAATCGAGGGCGACGACTTCCTGCAAAGTGCTCGTCTGGGCGGAAAACGCCACCACTGGAGCCGATGTTTTCAGCACATTCGCCGTGATGGTGAACGTCCGGAACAACCAGAAAGTACCGCTCGATCCGGTCTGAACGGCCAAAATTCTCAGAATGTTTTCTCGGAACAGCGATTTTGTTTGACCCGAATAGCCCTTTGGTGGCAAAAAAGGGGGCGATGTGGAGCGAAATGGGGCAAAAAAGCTCGATTCCTCCAGCACTTCCATGGAAACCACCTTCACACCCACACCTGTTTACGCTGGCGAGTTTCGTCACGCGATCGACCCAAAGGGTCGGGTGACGGTTCCCTCGAAGTGGCGTCGGGCGGAGTCGGAGGATCTCTATGTGATCCCAGATCAGCAAAATCAGTATCTCATCATCATGCCGCCGGAGGAGTTTAAGGCGATTGGCCAGAAGATCGAAAAGGCGGACATGGAGGAGGGCCGGAAGCGGATCTTTTTGCGGAATTTTTACTCGCAAGCCCAGCCGACCACGGTTGACCGCCAGGGAAGAATGCTGCTGCCCGAGGACTATTGCGCGCGCGTGGGTCTCCTTCAGGACGTGGTGCTGGCGGGCGGGCTTGTGCGTTTTGAAATTTGGAATCCAGAGCGTTGGCAAAAGACAATCGAGGAGAAACAAAATGTTTACTGCGAAGTGGCCGATAGCATTGGGCTGTGACCCGGTGCGTTTGGGTGCCTCGGAGGACTTGTTTTCCACCCCTGACGTTCTGGCTACCAGCTTTCAATCCGAAAAAACCGTGGATTCCTCACCCCAAGACGCCGCAGGATTTCATCACGTCCCCGTTCTCGCGGAGGAAGTGCTGACCGCGCTTGCGCCGCAGCCGGGTGAATTATTCGTCGATGGGACCTTGGGCGGCGGCGGACATTCTGAGTCTCTCCTGCGCGCGGGGGCGCATGTGATCGGCCTCGATCAGGATGCAACTGCATTGGCGCACGCGAGCGAGCGGCTGCGAAATTTCGGTGAGGCATTCCATCCGGTGCGGGCGAATTTCCGCGATCTGCGGACGGTGCTGAACGACTTGGGCATCGGAAAAATCGACGGACTCCTCCTCGACATCGGAGTTTCATCGCATCAACTCGACACCGCCAGCCGCGGCTTCAGCTTCCAATCCGACGGGCCTCTCGACATGCGCATGGACCAATCGGCTCCAATGACGGCCGCCGATTTAGTGAACACCGCCGATGTGGAGGAACTCATCCGGATTTTCCGAAAATACGGCGAGGAGCCAAGTTCGGTTCGTATCGCGAAACACCTCGTCGAGATTCGCCAGACGCAGCCATTTTCCACCACAGCGCAACTTGCCGCAGCCGTGGAATCCATTCTCCCGCGTCGGGGAAAACGGCATCCTGCGACGCAGATTTTCCAGGCGCTGCGCATTGCGGTGAACGACGAACTCGGTGCCTTGGAAGCCATCCTCAACAACGCTCCTGCGCCGCTGAATAAAGGCGCGCGGTTTGCCGTCATCACCTTCCATTCTCTGGAGGACCGGCTGGTGAAACAAGATTTCCGTGCCCGCAGCCAAGCCACGCTGGATCGGCCCGAATGGGCGGCACCGCGTCCCAATCCCGCCCACGTTTATCAGCCTATCAACCGCAAAAGCATCACCGCTAGTACTAGCGAACTCTCCAGCAACCCGCGCGCGCGCAGTGCCAGACTGCGGGCCGTGCAAAAAATTTAGAAAGCCACAATCCCATGTCTCGCAATCGTCGGAAAAATGTTAACACCGTTCGCATCGCCACCTTCTTCTGGTGGCTGATGGTTTTCATCGGCCTGAGTGTGTTAGGTCTGAGTTACGTTTCCATCAAAAACCAGACCATCGCGTTTGGTGAGCAACGCCGCCTCCTGGAGCGCCAGCTTCGCGACCTCACCGAGCAAAACCGCGCCTTCAGTTCGCAAGTGACCGCACTTACATCGCGCTCTGCTCTGCAAAAGCAGTTGAACAGCGGCTTCATCAAACTCGTCGAAATCGATCCGATGCAAATCGTGCGTCTGAACGCCTCGGGAGCGCAGCCCGCCACGATCGCCGACGCACTAACCTCCAGTAAAACGCTGGCCCAAAAATGAAGAGTTGCCGCTCGCGAGCAATCATCGTTTGCATCGGCTTGGTCGTGTTATTCAGCGGCTTTTCCGCCCGTCTGATTCACCTCCAAGTCAACCAGCACGATGAGTATGCCGCGCTGGCGGACGCGAAGCACATTATCAAAAAACCTGTCTATGCCCAACGCGGACAGATCGTGGACGCGAACTACGAAACGCTCGCGGAAAATGTCTCCGTCCAGACCGTTTATGCCGACGCCTCGCACATCCTCAATCCCGAGTCGGTCAAGACTCCAAAGGCTCTCGCGCAAGCTGCGGAAACCGCCCAAATTGTCGCCCAAACCCTGGGCCTTTCCGAGGAGGAGGTATATGCCAAACTCCTAACAGACCGGCGCTTCATCATCCTCAAAAAAGAAGTCGATCAAATCACCGCCTCGAATCTCCAAACTGAGCTGGCCAGGAAGAATCTGCGCGGCATTTATTTCATCGAGGATTTCAAGCGCGTCTATCCCAACGGCGACATGCTCTGTCACGTTTTGGGCTATCTCGACCACGATCACAATGGAATTTCAGGCATAGAAAAAAGCATGGACACCTATCTCCAGCAGCACGATGGCTACCGCTTCACCGAGCGCGATCGGACTGGCAAGGAAATCCTTCTTTATCGCGGCCAGGAACGTCCCGCGCAGGATGGTTATACCGTCCAGACAACGATCAATCTCGGCTTGCAAGCCATCGCTGAATCGGAGCTCAAAGCCGCTTGTGCAAAATACAAGCCAAAGGGTGCGACAATCATCATCATGAAGCCGCAAACCGGCGCGGTCCTAGCCATGGCCTCGTGGCCGATGTTCGACAACAACGATGCTAACAATGCGCCGCCCGAGGTGACGAAAAATCACGCCGTGTTGGACATGGTTGAGCCAGGTTCGACTTTCAAGATCGTGGCGACTTCCGCTGCTTTCGAGGAAGGCATTGTCAACGACGACACGAGAATCTATTGCGAGGCTGGTCACTTCAATTACGCCGGACGCGTCCTTCGCGACCACCATCCGTATGGTGACATGACTGTTCATGAAATCCTCATGAAATCCAGCAATGTCGGCGTGGCTAAACTAGCTTTGCAACTAGGCGAGCAACGTTTCTACGACTATGTTAGACGCTTCGGTTTTGGCGATCGCACCGGCATTGATCTTCCCGGTGAAATCAGCGGCAAAGTCAATCCTCCCTTCAACGGCGACAAGGTGGCCATCACCCGTGTGCCGATGGGACAAGCCGTCTGCGTAACTCCGATTCAACTATGCTCGGCGATGTCTACGATTGCCAATGGCGGCACGTTGATGATGCCGCAGGTGGTTAGTAAGATTACCGCTAAAGATGGACACGTTGTTTCCAAGTTCGACCCAGTTCCCGTGCGGCGCGTCATTTCACAGGCGACTTCCAAACGTATCGTCGATGCGTTGAAGGATGTGGTTAGCAAAAAAGGCACCGCCGAACTCGCCGCTGTTGAAGGTTTTCGCGTCGCAGGAAAAACCGGCACCGCGCAAAAAGTGAATCCAACTGGTGGCGGCTACCTTTCCGGAAAATATGTGGTTAGCTTTTGCGGCTTCATGCCAGCAGATGATCCGGCGTTTGTCGCCTACGTATTGTTAGATGATGCCGTGACTGTTCCCAATGGGAATTACGGCGGACTCGTGGCCGCTCCAATCTTTTCCAGCATGGCGAAAAAAGTCGCCCGCCTGCTCGATTTGCAACCTGACCCTGCCCTACTTGCCGCTCAAAAGCAGGATCTGAAAAAGACGTCCTACACGGCAGATTTTCGCGATCAATAATATGCTGCTGAAAACCCTGCTCACGAAAACGCCAGTCGAGGAAGTCATCGGCTCGGCGGAGCGTGAAATTACTAACATCGCCTACGACTCGCGCCGTGTCGTGCCCGGCTCCCTTTTTATCGCATTAAAAGGGCAGAAGCAGGACGGCGCCGACTTCATTCGTCAGGCCATCGAGCGCGGCGCAGAGGCCGTGGTCACAGAGTCAGCTAACATTCAGTCAAAGGTCACCACCATACGAGTGCCCGACAGCCGTAAGGCGCTGGCGGATTTTTCCTGTGCATTCTACCGCCACCCAGCATCGAAGTTGAAGCTTGTTGGCATCACCGGCACTAATGGAAAAACGACGACTTCCTATCTATTAAAACATCTCCTGCAATCGTCCGGACTCCGTTCTGGATTGATCGGCACGGTGCGCTACGAGATCGGCAATCGCATTCTTCCAGCATCGCGCACAACTCCTGAATCGCTGGAAATCAACGATCTGCTTTACCAGACTCTCAACGCTGGCGACAAAGCGGCAGTCATGGAAGTTTCCTCTCACGCGCTGTCGCAGGATCGCGTGCGCGGGCTGGAGTTTGACGCTGTCGTTTTTACCAATCTCACACAAGACCACCTCGACTATCACAAGACGATGCAGTCTTACTTTGAGACGAAGTCGCTTCTTTTTGTGCAGGCTGCCGAGCAGAAACGGAAGAAGAGCACCGGCATTGTTAATATCGACCAGTCGCAGGGTGAACAACTCGTCACGCGATTTGAAAAAGAGCTGCGCCTGATTACTTTCGGACTTGGCGTGGCGGCCAATTTCCGGGCGACTAACATCAGAACCGACGGCAGCGTCACCACCTACCAGCTCGATGCGGAGGGCAAAAGCTACCTCGTGCGCCTGCCGTTGATCGGACGTTTCAATGTTTACAATTCGCTGGCTGCACTCGCTGCCGCACGCGTGATCGGTCTTTCCATCCGCGATTGCGTGAAGGCTCTCGCTCATGCGCCGCAAGTCCCCGGGCGTCTCGAAGCGGTGCCGGTGAAACGGCAGTTTCAGGTTTATGTCGATTATGCGCACACCGACGATGCCTTGATAAATGTCCTGCGCACGCTGCGCGAATTGTCTCCTAACAGACTCATCGTGGTCTTCGGTTGTGGCGGTGATCGCGACCGCGCCAAGCGTCCCAAAATGGGAGCGGCTGCCAGTGAGAATGCCGATTATTCCATTGTCACTTCCGACAATCCACGGAAGGAATCGCCCGAAGCCATAGTAGCAGAAATCATCAAGCCAATGCGGCTTGGAAAATACGAAGTCGTGCTCGATCGGCAGGAAGCCATCTTCCGCGCCATCGCCCTGGCACAGCCCCGCGACATCATTCTCATTGCCGGCAAAGGCCACGAGACCAACCAGGAATTGGCCGACTACATCATCCCTTTCAACGACGTGGAAGTCGTCCAAAATGCCGTGGGAGCGCAGCCCGTGAAAATGTCTGAGTCATGAACCCGCTCACTGCTTCTAACATTGCCGCTCTGGCTGGTGGAAAAATCGTTTCCGGCGACGACGCGGTCATCATCCAGCGGGTCGTCACCGACAGCCGCCTCGTGCAACCGGGCGATTTGTTCGTTGCATTGAAAGGTCCGCACTTCGACGCGCACGCTTTCATCGCAGACGTCACCACCCGTGGAGCGTCGGCTGTTATGGTCGATCAGAGCGTTGCTAGTACGGCCACGGTGATTCGGGTGAAGGACACACTCATCGGTCTCCAGTCGTTGGCGAAAAACTACCGCGCCACGCTCCAGTGCCATGTCGTCGGCATCACCGGCAGCAATGGAAAAACCAGCACGAAAGATCTGGCAGCCGCCGTTTTTTCCAGTCAGTTCTCCGTCAGCAAAACCCAGGGGAATCTGAACAATCATATCGGACTCCCCATGTCGGTTCTAGCCATTGATGCCGCGCACGAAGTCGCCATTCTCGAGATGGGCATGAACCATGGCGGCGAGATCGCGCCCCTCGCCGCCATCGCCGCGCCGGATGTCGCGATCATTACTAACATCGGCACTGCGCACATCGAGTTCATGAAAACCCAGGAAGCCATCGCTCTGGAAAAAGCCGAGCTCGCCAAGGCGGTTTCCAAGACAGGCGTGGTTGTCCTGAACGCCAACGACGCCTTCACGCCGATGATTGCCAAGCTAACCAAAGCAAGCGTGGTTACCGCTGGCATCAAGGCGGGCGACGTTTCTGCCAGCGAACTCAGCGCCGACCACGGCGGCACCACTTTCACCGTCACGCATGGCTCGGAAAAGCTCCCCGCATTTCTACCCATCCCGGGGAATCACATGGTCGGCAATGCGATGTTAGCTGTCGCCGCCGGACTGGCCCATGGCATTCCGCTGCAACGCTGCGTGGATGCATTGGGAAAAATTCAACTCACCAGCGGGCGGCTCGAAATCAAGGAGATCGCGGGCATTCATTTTCTCGACGACACTTACAATGCCAACCCCGATTCCATGCTCGCGGCGCTGGCGACTTTGGAATCCATCCCGGGCAGCGGAAAACGTATCGCGGTGTTAGGAGCCATGGGCGAGTTGGGGAGTTATGCCGAGGAAGGCCATCGCAAAGTCGGGGCCGCGAGCCAGGATGTCGATATCATGGTCACCGTCGGCGACACGGCCGATTGGATTGCCGATGAGGCCGAAAAATCTGCTGCGACCCACGTCATTCGCACCGCGGACACGCGGCAGGCTGCGGCGGCCTTAATCAGTCTTCTGCAACCCGGCGATTGCGTGCTGGTCAAAGGCAGCCGCTCCGCCCGCATGGAGCAGGTCATTCAGGAACTAACCATCAGCTTGCAACCCATTCCCTCAGCCAAACGCTAATGCTCTACTACCTCTCTCAATTTGGCGAAGGCTCACCGCTGCACACGGCGCTAAATGTGTTTCAGTATATTAGTTTTCGCGCGGCATCGGCGGCGCTCACCTCCTTTTTGCTCTGCTTGATTTTTGGAAATGTCGTCATCCGAAAACTGATTTCACTCAAAGTCGGCCAGCCGATTCGCACGAAGGAAGAAGTGCATAAACTTTACGAACTCCACGGAGCGAAAAAAGGCACGCCCACGATGGGCGGAGTGCTGCTCATGGGTTCGGTCGTGGTCTCCACATTGCTTTGGGCCAGGCCGGACAATCATTTCGTCTGGCTGGTGGTGGTAAGCATTATCTATCTCGCGACCATCGGTTTCATCGACGACTACCTGAAGGTTAAAAAGAAGAAATCCGACGGACTTCCCGGACGCTTGAAGTTAGTCGCGCAATTCGTACTCGCAGCCGGTATCACGACGTTTCTCCTGCGAGATCCGGCGTCCGCCTCGCAGACGCGCGAACTCTACATTCCATTCTACAAAGAGCCGATCTTCTCCTTCGGAATCGTCAGCGCATTTCTCTTCTACGCTGCGATGATCGTCGGCACTTCCAATGCGGTGAACCTAACCGACGGCCTCGATGGCCTGGCCACCGGTTGCACGATCACGACCTCCGTCGCCTACGCGCTTTTCTCGTGGGCCACAGGCAATTTCGTCGTGGCGCGCTATCTCCAGATTCCGCACAACGTCTTCGCATCCGAGCTCACCGTCGCCTGCATGGCCCTGGCCGGCGCGGGACTCGGCTTCCTCTGGTTCAACGCGCATCCGGCCCGCGTTTTCATGGGCGACACGGGTTCGCTTTCTATCGGCGGAATGCTCGCGGTCGTCGCCATTTGCTGCAAACAGGAACTCCTTCTCATGGTCGTCGGCGGCATCTTCGTCATCGAGGCGCTCTCCGTCATCATCCAAGTCATCAGCTTCAAAACGACCGGCAAACGCGTCTTCAAAATGTCGCCCATTCACCATCATTTCGAGTTGATGGGCTGGAAGGAAAACACCGTCATCGTCCGCTTTTGGATCATGTCGCTCATTTTCGCATTGTTAGGACTCGCCACGCTAAAACTGAGATAACCATGGAAGTCGCTGGAAAACATATTGCCGTGTTAGGACTCGCCCGCAGCGGCGAATCCGTCGCGCGACTGTTGCTTTCCAAAGGAGCGAAAATCACCGTGCTCGATTCGGGAAATTCCGAGCCGTTGTTGGCACGAGCGGAGAAGCTGCGTTCCGCAGGAATGACAGTGTTAACAGGCCCTGACGCAGTCTCCGATGAGGCATTTTCGCTGGTGGTAGTTAGTCCGGGCATCGACTTGGCCAGCCCATTTGTCCGGCAGTATTCAGATCGCGGAATTCCCGTGACCGGTGAACTGGAAGTCGCCTGGCAGTTTTGCACAAAGCCCGTCATCGCCATCACCGGCACCAATGGAAAAACCACCACCACCGAGTTGATCAGCGCGATGCTTAACAGCGCCGGAAAACGCACGGTCGCCTGTGGAAATATCGGATTGCCCTTTTCAGAAGTCGTGGCGCATTCACAGGAGAATCTCGACGTGATTACAGTGGAAGTCAGCTCGTTCCAACTGGAGACTATTTCCAGTTTCCGCCCGCAGATCGCGCTCTGGCTGAATCTAACTCCCGACCACTTGGATCGCTATCCGTCGATGCAGGAATATCGTGAGGCCAAGCTCCGCGTGTTTGAGTATCAGACAAATGAAGACTTCGCCGTGTGCAACGCGGCCGACGATTTGCCTAACCTCGCCGCGAAGAAAATCACCTTCAGCGCCTATGGACACGCGGCGGATTTCACTTTGGTCAATCACTCCATCGCCTATCGCGGCGAGGCGATTGCGCGGCTCGATTCCTTTCAACTCATCGGCCTTCACAACATCGAAAACCTGATGGCCGCCCTCGCCACGGGACACGTTCTCGGAATAACCTTCGCCGACTTACTGCCCGCGTTGCAAAACTACCGCCCCTCGCCGCATCGCTGCGAGCTGGTCGCCACCATTGATGGCGTGCGCTATATCAACGACTCAAAATCCACCAACGTCAATTCGCTGGCGAAGGCGCTAACACTGGATGAGAAAAAAGTGATTCTCATCGCCGGCGGCAAGGATAAGGGATTTGAGTTTGGTTCGATTCGACAGCTAGTAGGCGAAAAAGTTTCCACCGCCATCCTCATCGGCGAAATGGCGGAGCGCATTTCCAGTGACTGGAGCGGCTCCGTTCCCTGCCTGCTAACATCCAGCTTGCAGGACGCTGTCCAGCAGGCGCATAGTCTCGCGCGGGCAGGCGACACGGTGCTTTTCTCGCCGGGCACTTCCTCGTTCGACATGTTTCGCGACTACGCCGATCGCGGCGAGCAATTTCGTCAGGCAGCCACAACTCTTTCTAACCTCACATCCATCCCATTATGAACATCAAGAACTTGTTCCAAAAAAACCCGCCCAAGAAAATGAACGCCACCACACGACGCGCCACCATGCCGATCGCGGAAGACTACGACATCGACGAGCCGAACGTAAAACTCTCGAAGGCATTTTTCGTTGTCATGCTGCTGCACGTTGTCGCCGTCGGCGGCATTTTTGCCTTCAGCTCGCTCAAGAAAAACACTCCGGCTCCTATGGACACGCCACTAGTCGAGAGTCCGGCCAAAGGCAGCGATCTCCCTGCGGACAGCCGGATTTATACCATCAAGGCCAACGATAATCTGGGCAGCATCGCCTCGACTTTTGGACTTACCCGGAATGATCTCGAAACGGCCAACCACCTAACAGAGTCGAGTTCCATTAAAATGGGCGACAAGCTCATCATCCCCACGAAATCCACGGCGCAACCCGTGCCGTTGAATGTGCAAAAACTTCTGCAACTATCGCAGAACACCAAGACCGAGCCGCTGCCTGTGAAGGTGAGCAACACCACTCCAGCCGCACCGAAAACCGCTCCCGCAGTGGACACAGTCGCACCCGCCGGAGGGAAAATTTATGTCGTGCAAAAAGGCGACAACCCCGTGCTCATCGCCAAGCGCCAGGGCGTGAAATATGCCGACTTGCTAACAGCCAACAAAATCACCGATCCCAAGAAACTTCAGATCGGCCAAAAGCTGATTATTCCCTCGAAATAAAACGATGCAGTCTCGCGGAGTTTATTTGTTAGTCGTCGCCGTCCTAGCTGTCATGACAGTCGGGCTCGTCATGCTTTCAAGCACGGGCGCGTTCGCCGCAGACAGCCACGGCGACGCCTCCAAATTCCTCCGCCTTCAATCCGCCTGGCTTGCCATCGGCCTCGTCACTGCGGTCATCGTTTCTGTTACCGACTATCACTTCTGGCAAAAACTCTGGCCCTACTTGCTGGGACTTTCCGTTCTCTTGCTCATCCTCTGCCTGCCGCCATTCGGACATAAAATCAACGGCTCCTATCGCTGGATTCGCGTCGCTGGATTTAGCTTTCAACCATCGGAACTAGCCAAACTAGCCAGCATCATTTTCCTGGCTTCCTGGTTCACCAAGCATCAGGAAAAAACCACGACCTTCGTCCATGGATTCGTCATTCCCCTGGCAGTGATTAGTGCCATGCTGTTGTTGATTGTTAGAGAGACCGACCTCGGCGCTACTCTGCTCATCGCCACCACGATGTTCTGCGTGATGTTCGTCGCCGGGAGTCGTTTGCGTTACTTCATGCCGATGTTAGTCGTCGGCATGCTCGGCGTCATCGTGGTAGTTAGTAAAATGCCGGAGCGCGTTGATCGCATTCTAGCTTATCGAAATTTGGAAAAATACAAGGAAGGCGACGGGCTCCAGCAATATGCTGGCCTGACCGCGCTTGGTTCCGGCGGAGTGGAGGGGCTTGGCCTGGGCAATGGACGCCAAAAATTGCTCTACCTCCCCTTCGCCCATACCGATTTTATCTTCCCCGTGATCGGGGAGGAACTAGGGCTCTGGTTTACCCTCGGAATCGTCTCGGCCTACGTCGTGATGATTCTTTGCGGAACGATGATTTCCCTCTGCTCGAAGGACCATTTCGGAATGCTGCTCGGCTTCGGCTGCGTCATGCTCCTAGCCATTCAGGCGGCGGTGAATATCGGCGTCACCACGGCTCTGCTTCCTAACAAAGGAATGCCGCTCCCTTTTGTTAGCTACGGCGGATCGAATCTCTGCCTCTGCCTTTTATTCATCGGGATTCTTATCAGCATCCATCGTCACAGCGAAGTGACCACGCTCGCATCCATCCCGCGAGTGCTGGCGGCGAAAACCCGCAAGACGATTCGTCTGTAACTCCCATGAAAGTCGCAATCGCATGTGGAGGCACTGGTGGCCATTTATTTCCAGGACTAGCCGTGGCCGATGTGCTCCTGGAACGCGGGCACGAGGTGCTGGTGTTCATCTCGGAAAAAGAAATCGACTCGCTCGCCACGCAGGGGCGCGACGATCTGCGGCTTGAGAAACTTCCCTCCGTCGGAATGCCGCATGTCTTCTCACCGGCCATCGCGAAGTTCTTTGTTAGATTCTTCGGCAGCTATCAGAAGTGCCGACAAATCTACGATTCGTTCCAGCCCGACGCCGTGCTCGGCATGGGCGGCTTTACTTCGACCGCGCCGATTTTGGCCGGGCGCACGCGGAAGGTTCCCACATTCATCCACGAGTCGAATGCGATTCCCGGCAAGGCTAGCAAACTCACCGCACGGGTGTCTTCCATGGTGTTATTAGGTTTCGCGGAATGCGCCACATTCTTCCCTAAGTCAAAAACCGAAGTCACCGGAACGCCCGTTCGTCACAGCCTCCTAACACCGGTCAACCGCCACGAGGTGCTAGCCAAATTTGGCTTGCGTGAAAATGTGCAAACGCTGCTCATCATGGGAGGAAGCCAGGGCGCGCAGGGCCTGAACCGCGCCGCGTCGGCTGCCGTCGCCACGTTTCCGGCGGACGAGTTACAGGTGATTCATTTTACCGGCAAACGCTGCGAGGAAACGATTCGCGCCGAATACGCCAGCCAGGGTCGCGCGGCCTATGTCGCGGCGTTTCATCACGACATGCAGGAGGCATATTCCGTGGCCGATCTGGCGATTTCCCGATCCGGCGCGGCGAGTCTCACGGAGCTTTCCCATTTTGGACTGCCCTCGGTGCTGATCCCGTTTCCGTATGCGGCGGAGGATCACCAGACCTTGAACGCGCAAATCTTTGTGCGGGCCGGCGCGGCGATTCTTTGCAAGGAGGAAAACGCCATTGCGGGCGACCTCGCCGACGTCCTGCGCCGCCTCATCGCCAAGCCCGAATTGCTAACAACCATGGCCGCCAAAAGCAAAAATTTTGCCCGCGACAACGCCGCCGCCGCGGTGGTGGATTTGATCGAACAGCAATGCCGCCGATAGTCTCCTCCCATGTCTGACATCGCCGCCCTGACGACTATTTTTACCGGTTCCGCGCGCCACATCCATCTCCTGGGCGTGGCCGGTTCGGGCATGAGCGGCATCGCGGGTTTGCTGCTGGCGCTGGGCCATCGCGTGAGCGGCTGCGACCGCACTTCGAGCCGCGAAGTGGAGCGGCTGATCGGACTCGGACTCCACTTTCACTCGAAACAAACCGCGCTCTCGGTGCAAGACGCAGAGTTCGTCATCTACTCGTCGGCCATCAAAAGCGGCAACCCGGCCTATGACGAAGCCATCCGGCTTTGCGTGCCGCTGATCCGCCGCGCCGAGGCTTTGGCCGCGATCATGAGCGCGAAAAAAGGCATCGTCGTTGCCGGCATGCACGGCAAAACGACGACCTCGTCCATGGCCGCGCACGTTCTGCGTGTCGGCGGATTGCGCCCGTCGCATTATGTCGGGGCTGAGATTCCCATTCTCGGTACTAACGCCTATTGGGATGCAACCGGCGAAAATTTCGTGGTCGAGGGCGATGAGAGCGATGGAACTCTGGTGAACTATCATCCGCAGCACGCCATCATTTTGAACATCGAGGAGGAGCACCTCGACTTCTATCGCGATCTCGCGCACATCGAGTCGGTCTTTGAAACACTCCTCGCGCAGACGCCGGGGATGATCGTTTATAGCGGCGACGATATCCATGCAACTCGTGTCTGCGGCCATCGAGCCGGGGCGATTTCCTATGGTGCCGGAGAGAATTGTTTCTACCGCTACAACATTGTGACGACAGGAAATTTCCAGACAACCTTCGAGGTTAGTCGCAATGGAAAATCCCTCGGCAGCTTCGTTCTGAACATCCCTGGAGCCCACAATGTTAGCAACGCCACTGCCGTCATCGCGCTGGCTCACGAACTCGGAGTCGAGACGCGCAAAATTGCCGAAGGGCTGGAGAATTTTCGCGGAGCGCGCCGCCGGTTTGAGGTGAAATACAACGAGCGCGGCATCCGGGTCGTGGACGACTACGGGCACCATCCCACCGAGGTAAAAGCCACGCTCGCCACCGCCCGCACCGAGGGAGCGAAGCGGATAATCGTGATGTTTCAACCCCATCGCTACACGCGCACGGCGGCGTTGAAGGATGATTTCGGCAAGGCGTTTACCCTCGCGGACAAAGTTTATGTGACCGACATATACGCCGCCAGTGAGACGCCGATTCCGGGCATCAGCGGGCAGACCATCGTCGATGCCGCGCAGGCGCTGGGAATGACTAACATTTTTTATCGCCCGCAAAAAGAGCGGCTCTGGAAAGAGATAGCACCGCAAATCGCCCCGGGCGACCTCGTGCTCAGTCTCGGCGCGGGCGATATTCACGAGCAAGGGATGCGCTTGATCGGCGACCTGCGACGCGTCGATGAAATCGAGGCGCTGACCGGTGCTAACACGGTGAAACTTTACGAGCCGCTCTCGCGTCACACCACTTTGCGAGTCGGCGGCCCGGCGCAATACTGGGTGCAGCCGCAAACCGAGGAAGCCTTCTCCGCGCTGATCCGCTACGCGCATGCCAGCAATCTCGCCTTCATGGTTGTCGGCCGCGGTTCTAACCTACTCGTGCAGGACGGCGGCATTCCCGGAATTGTCGCGCATCTCAGCGATGGAGATTTTTCGCAGATTTCAGTGGATGGACTAACCATCACAGCCGGAGTCGGAGTGCGCCTGAAACAGCTTGCCGCTGCCGCAAAAAATGCCGGCATCGGCGGTTTCGAATGGATGGAAGGCATTCCCGGAAACGTCGGCGGCAGTCTGCGGATGAACGCCGGAGCGATGGGAGCGGATACGTTTTCGCAGGTGGTTAGCTTTTGCTATTTCGATCACTTCGGCCAGCTTCATGAGGTCACTCCGCAAGAGGTGGATGTGCGCTATCGCAGTGTGCCGTTGCTCGCAAAAAATTACGCCGTGTCGGCTATTTTCCAAGGCCAGCCAGGCGATCCTGCGGAGACGGAGCGCCTTCTGCGCACCTCAATGGAAAAACGCAAAACCAGCCAGCCGATTGCGGCGAGCGCTGGTTGCATTTTTAAAAATCCCGCCGAACTTCCAGCCGGCAAACTCGTGCAGGATCTCGGGCTGAAAAACAGTCATGTCGGACAGGCCCGCGTCTCCGAGGTGCATGGCAATTTTATCGTGAACGATGGCGGGGCCAGCGCCGCCGATGTGATGCGCCTGATCCGCGACATCCAGCACGTGGCCCTGACCGAGAAAGGCATCCAACTCGAGACCGAGGTGCAGATCGTCGGAGAGCCGCTGAGTTAGAAATTTTTATGAGCTTAAACATTGCCGTATTGTTAGGAGGACCCGGAGCCGAGCGCGAAGTCTCGCTGCGCTCTGGCAGCGCGGTCGCCGCCGCCCTGCGCCAGTCGGGTCACAGTGTTATCGAAGTGGACGTGACGGATGAAAGTTTCGCGCTGCCACCTAACATCGATATCGCGTTCAACGTCATCCACGGGACCTTCGGCGAGGACGGCGACTTGCAGGCGGAATTGCAAAAGCGCGGCGTCGTTTACACTGGAGATTCTCCTGAATCCAACCGCATCGCCTTCGATAAAATTCTTTCCAAAGAAGCGTTCGTGGCCGCTAGTATCGCCACGCCGCGCAGCGAGACACTTATCGGCAACGCACGTCCCACGCTGCCGCTGCCGCTCGTCGTGAAAGCGCCGCGCCAGGGCTCCAGTGTCGGCGTTTACATTTGCAAAACCTCAGTCGAGTTAGATGCCGCCCTCACTGCCGTCACGGAGTTTGGCGAGGACATTCTCGTGGAGGAATTTATTCAAGGCGACGAGCTAACAGTCGGTATCCTCGGCGATCTGGCGCTGCCGATTATTTTGATCTGCCCGAAGGACGGCGTTTACGATTTCAAAAACAAATATCCCTGGCTCAATCCGGGCGGCGCGGCCGATCATTTCTGCCCGGCTCCGCTCGACGACACGCTCACCCGGAAAATTCAGGCGCTCGCGCTGGAGGCGCATCGGTCGCTTGGGTTGAAAGTTTATAGCCGAGTGGACGTTCTTTTGTCTGGCCAGGGCGAGCCGTTTGTGTTGGAAGTTAACACCGTGCCAGGAATGACTGAATCGAGCCTTCTGCCAGAAGCCGCCGGAGTGGCGGGGTTGAGCATGGGCCAGCTTTGCGAACGCATCATCGAACTCTCCACCGCGCGTCTGAAGGGAGTCTCATCATGATGTTTGAAGCCAGAACCAGCGGCGCTCCACGGCAGAACAACCGGCGCAGCATTAACAAACGCCGGAAGCAGTCACAGCATCTGCTCGATGTTAACATTCGCTCGGACAAAGCTCGGTCGCAGCGCAATCAGCGAATCGTTCTCTTCGGCTGCAAGATCCTCGTTTTCGTCACGCTTATCGTCGGCGTGGTCTATGGCTGCCGCTACGGCATGAACCGGATGTTCTTCGCCAATCCTAACTATGTGTTGAATCAGATCGACGTGGAGAATGAGGGCACACTGCCGCGCGAGCAAATCATCTCTGCTGCCAAGCTAACTCGTGGTGAAAACATTTTCTCCATCTCCCTGCCGGAAGCGCGCCAGGCATTGCTCGACATCCCGCAAGTGGAGGATGCGCAAATCCAGCGCGCGCTGCCCGACACGCTGAAGATCACGATTCGCGAACGTCACCCGGTCGCCTGGCTGGCGAACACCCGAGCTGAGGCCGATTCGCTGGATCACACTCATGCGCTGATGATCGATGCCGCGGGCGTGGTGCTGAAAAGCCGCTCGATTCTCCCCGAATACCTGCGGCTGCCGATCATTGCCGGAGTGGCGACGGACAGTCTGCGCATTGGAAAAAAAATCCCCTCTTCGGATGTGCTAACATCGCTCTCGCTCATTCAAAAAACCTCCGACATTCTGCCGGGCCGTTTCGAGATTGCCTGCATCGATCTCAGTAACGGCTACAGCATGGAGGTCCACGACCGCGAGCACACGGCGGCGCGGCTTTCCTTCGACGACATCGACGGGCAACTCCAGCGCCTGCGCTTGCTGCTCGATTACTGCGACGCCAACCAGAAGAAAATGGAGACAGTCAATCTGTTAGTACAGCGCAATGTCCCGGTGACTTTTGTGCAGCTCGATACCACCGATCTAACATTGCCTGCGATCAAGCCAGGCGGCGAGCCGATCCCTGTTCGCAAGGCTGTCCCACTCACCACTCCTAACAAGAAAAAGAAAATCACCAATGGCAAGGGATGACATCGTCGTTGGCCTGGAGATAGGCACCAGCAAAATTTGCGTCGTTGTCGCCGAGGATCAGGAGGATGGAACGATCAAAATTCTAGGGGTCGGCCAGGTGCCTTCCCGGGGCATTCGCAAAGGGGAGATCGTCGATTTCGACACCGCGCAGCAATGTCTGCACGACGCGCTCGTCGATGCCGAGCAAAAGTCCGACATCGAGATCGACAACGTTTTTGTCGGCATCACCGGCTCGCACATTTTGAGCTTCAACAGCCGTGGAGTCGTCATCGTTCCCGAGGAGAAAGGCGAGATCGACGAGGACGACATCGCCAACGTTAAGGCCAGCGCCATCGAGGTAAACATCCCGGCGGAGCATTCCTTTCTGCACCAGATTCTCCAGCACTACTACATCGACGACCGCGAGGGCGTGCTCAATCCGGTGGGAATTTTCGGCACGAAGCTGGAAGCCGACTACCATATCATTCACGGCATTCGGAACCGGATTCATAATACGTTGCGCTGTGTCCGCGAGATCCCTTTGAGCGTCGCCGACATTGTTCTCAACGGCCTCGCCTCCGCGCAGGTTGTGCTCGATCAGGAGCAAAAAAATCTCGGCGCGCTCGTGCTCGACATCGGCGGCGGCACCACGGATTACGTTCTCTACCATGAGGGAGCGGTTCGCCAGAGCGGCGTACTAGCAGTCGGCGGCGACCACATTACCAACGATATTAGCATGCTGCTAAAAATCCCGATGGCGCGCGCGGAACGCCTGAAAATCGAGGAAGGCAGCGTCATTCTCGGCAACTCCATTCCCGGAGAAAAAGTGTTCTTGAAAGACGAAACCGGATTCGCCGGTCGCGAGATTGAGCGAGAAAAGCTCAACATGATCATCCACATGCGGATGAAGGAAACATTTGAACTTCTCCTGCGCCGACTGGAAAACGATCCGAAATTTGAAATGGTCGGCTCCGGTGTTCACATCACGGGCGGCTGCAGTTTGCTCAAAGGCATCGATCATTTGTCCACCGAAGTTTTCGGAATGGAGACGACTCTCACTCACGCGCACACCATGGCTGGCATCACCTCGGCATTTCAAAATCCGCAATACTCCACCGCGATCGGACTTGTGAAATACGCCCAGGCCGTTCGTTCCGAAATTCCGCAAGAAGGTCTTCTAACCAAAATCTTCAACCCCTTCAAAAAAATCTTCCGCCGCTAATCCGATGATCGAGATCAACCGTTCCCTACCCAACACGGCGGCGAGTTTCATTCCACTCACCCGCAAGATTGTCGGCGTCGGCGGCGCGGGTTCCAGTGTGATCGACCGGCTGCTCATAGACGGCGTGGATGCCGCCGATCTGGTCGCGATCAATACCGACATGCAGGCGCTTTCCTCCTCGGTCGCCGCGCAAAAAATCCTCCTCGGCCACACACTCACCCACGGCCTCGGCGCGGGTGGTGATCCCGAGGTCGGCATGGCCGCCGCGCAGGATGCATTGCCCGAGTTGCGTGCTGCTGTAGAGGGAAATCAAATCGTTTTCCTAACAGCAGGACTAGGCGGTGGAACCGGGTCTGGTTCCGCTCCGTTCATGGCCCACGCAGCGAGGGAAGCTGGCGCGGTCGTCGTGGCGATTGTCACTCTGCCGTTTGCCTTTGAGGGAAAACGCCGCAACCAGCAGGCGCTCGCCGCCCTCGATCATCTGCGCCAGCTTTGTCACGCGGTGATCTGTTTTGAGAACGACCGCATGTCCGAGTTAGTCGCACCCAAAGCTGGCATTCAGCAAGCCTTCATGGCTGCCGACCAGACTATGAGCGAATGTATCCGCGGCATTCTTGCGATGTTAGGACGCCCCGGAATCATGAAGGTAGGCCTCGACGATTTACTGGCCGTTCTACGCAGCGACGATCCGCGTTGTCTCTTCGGTTGCGGAGAAAGCGACGGCGACAATCGCGCCCACGAAGCGCTCGCCTATGCCTTGCGCAATCCGCTGATGGAACGCGGCAAGCTCCTCGAAAACGCGGGCAACGTTCTCGTGCACATCGCCGGTTCCGCGAATCTAACCTTGGCCGAGGTCGAGGTTTTGATGAACGAACTCAACCGTCATATCGGCGAAGAGACGCATCTTTTGCTGGGTACTAGCATTGATCCGAGACTTGGCGGGAAACTTTGCGTCACGCTCATGAGCACGCTGGGCCAGGCGGTTTCGATGGTGAGCACACCAGTCGCATTGCCCTCGCTAGAAAGAGCACACGAGCCGATTACCGATGTGGTTATCCCGCCAATTGCCGCGCTGCTCCCCGAAGATGAAGCGCCCGAACCCATCGCTCCCCGGCCCGCTCCAATCACCCGCGCCCCGCGTCCGGTTCCCGAGCCCAAGGCCCCGGCGCACGCTCTAGTTGTGGAGAAAACCAAGGAAGTGAAACAGGAAGTCCTCCAGTTTGAACCCGTCTCGCGCGGACGTTTCGAGAAAAGCGAGCCCACCATCGTCGAAGGCCACGACCTCGATGTGCCAACGATTCTGCGCAAGGGCTTCCGCGTCTAGTTCTCATGGCGGCCCAGCGATTTGTTATCGTCGGCGGCGGGATTGTGGGACTGGCAACGGCGTTGAAGTTGCTCGCGAAGCGGCCGGAGTTAGACGTCACTCTGCTCGAAAAAGAGGCGCGCGTGGGAAATCACCAGAGCACGCACAACAGCGGCGTGCTGCACGCGGGGCTCTATTACAAACCCGGCTCGCGCAAGGCCCGGCTGGCTGTGCAGGGCATTCGGGAAATGATTCGGTTTTGCGAGGAGCACGGGGTAGCGCACGAGATTTGCGGGAAACTGGTCGTCGCGACGGATGCGGAGGAAGTGAGCCGACTCAGAACCTTATTGGAGCGCGGTCAGCAAAATGGATTGCGCGATTTGCAATGGCTGGAAGCCGGGGCGATGCGCGAGATCGAACCGCATGTCGCCGGCGTCGCCGCCGTGCGCGTGCCCGAGGAGGGAATCGTGGATTATCGGGCCGTCTGCGATGCGATGAGCTTGGAGATAGTTAGGAAAGGCGGCCGAGTCGAGTTGCAGTCGAATGTGACTCGCATTACGCCGGATGGAACAGGCTGTAAAATAGGGACGACTCAAAAGGAATACGCGGCTGATTATTTAATCAACTGCGCCGGGCTGCATTGTGATCGCGTCGGAATGCTGGCTGGTGAAAATCCAGAAGATCGGATTCTGCCATTTCGCGGGGAGTACTATCAGTTGCGGTCGGATCGAACTCACCTGGTGCGAAATCTGATTTATCCCGTGCCCGATCCGAAGTTTCCGTTTTTGGGAGTTCACTTCACGCGCATGATTCACGGCGGCGTGGAGGCCGGGCCCAATGCGGTGCTGGCGCTGGCGCGGGAAGGTTATACCAAAACTCGAATCTCGCTCCCTGATCTGACGGACGCACTGTCGTTTCCTGGACTGTGGAAGTTCATGGCGCAGTATCCGCGCATGTGCTGGGATGAAACGCTGCGCTCGTTTAGCCGGCGACTCTTTGCCCAATCGCTGCGGAAGCTGGTGCCGGAGATAGAAGAATCCGATCTTACTCCCGGCGGCGCGGGTGTGCGGGCGCAGGCGATTTCGCCGAATGGCGAATTGGTGCAGGATTTCCGACTGGTCCAGCGCGCGAATGCGTTGCATTTGTTCAATGCCCCCTCGCCCGCTGCCACGGCTTCGCTGGCGATTGGCGGTGAAATCGTGGAGCTGATTTTTCAATCGAGTTCCAGTTAACTCTGCCCACAAAAACAAAAAAGCCGGACCTTGCGATCCGGCTTTTTTGTTGAATGTGATGTCGCTTAGCCGACGGCTGGCTCGAATACTTCGACCTCGTCCTCGTCTTCGCTGACGTCTTCGAAGGTCTCGACCATGTCCACAGTCTTCGTGTTGCGATAGCCGGGGAAACCGGTGCCCGCAGGAATGAGGTGACCCATGATGACGTTCTCTTTGAAGCCGCGCAGAATGTCGATCTTGCCCAGAGTCGCCGCTTCGGTAAGGACGCGGGTGGTGTCTTGGAACGAAGCCGCCGAGATGAACGAGTCAGTCTCGAGCGAGGCTTTGGTGATACCGAGCAGAACTGGACTGGCTTCTGCAGGCTTGCCACCTTTTTCGATGACAGCGGCGTTTTCCTTCTCGAATTCGAGACGGTCAATCTGATCGCCCCAGAGCAAGCTGGTGTCGCCGGGTTCGGTGACTTTGACCTTGCGGAGCATCTGACGAACGATGATTTCGATGTGCTTGTCGTTAATTTCGACGCCTTGCAGACGATAGACTTCCTGCACCTCATTGACGAGATGCTCCTGAAGCGCCTGCGGTCCGCAAACGTCAAGGATGTCGTGCGGCGGAACAGGTCCGTCGGTGAGCTGGGAGCCTTTCTTAACGAAATCGCCCTTGGAAACGATGATGTGCTTGGCGAGCGGCACGAGGTGTTCCTCTTCCGCGCCGGTATCGGCGTCCTTGACGATGATCTTGCGTTTGCCGCGAACGGTTCCCGCGATCTCGACCACACCGTCGATTTTGGCGATCTCAGAGGCGTCTTTCGGACGGCGAGCCTCGAAAAGCTCGGCGACACGGGGCAGACCACCGGTGATGTCCTTGGTTTTCGCGACTTTACGCGGCGTTTTGGCGAGGAGCTGACCACCCTGGACTTTCTTGCCTTCGGCCACGGAAATGTGGGCGCCGGCAGGAATGGAGTAGCTGGCAATGATTTCTCCGCTGTCGCCGATGATGACGATCTGCGGGTGCAAATCCTCTTTGTGCTCGATGACGACAGTGCCTTTGACGCCTGTTTGCTCGTCCACGTCGGTTTTGACGGTGACGCCACGGATCATGTCGCGGAACTCAACGATACCGGGTTTCTCGGTGAGAATCGGCACGTTGTAAGGATCCCATTGCACGAGGGTGTCGGCGGGTTTGACCTTGCTGCCGTCGGCAAATGCGATGACCGCACCAATGACGACGTTGTGTTTCTCGAGTTCGCGACCGTCCTCGGCAAAGACAGCGACCGCGCCGTTCTTGTTGAGAACGATCCAGTTGCCGTCGAGCGATTGCACGACGCGGAGGTCAATGAACCGCAACTCGCCTGCGTTTTTCGCCTTGATGATCGGCTGCTTGAAGGTCTGCGAGGCGACGCCACCGATGTGGAAGGTTCGCATCGTGAGCTGGGTGCCGGGTTCGCCGATGGATTGGGCGGCGATGATACCGACCGCTTCACCGAGGCGGATGAGTCCGCCAGTGGCGAGGTTGCGTCCATAGCAGAGGGCGCAAACGCCGCGACCGGTTTCGCAGGTGAGAACCGAGCGAATCTTGAGTTGCTCGACGCCGAGTTTGTCGATCGCGTCCGCCGCATTTTCATCGACCATTTGATTGGCTTTGATGAGCGTCTTGTTCGTGATCGAGTCCTTGATGGTTTCGCAAGAAACGCGACCGATGATGCGGGTTTTAAGATCCACAACTTCCTCGTCGCCCTCGTAAATCGGACGAACAACGATGCCGTTGGTCGTGCCGCAATCCGCCTCGTTGATGATAACGTCTTGGGACGCATCGACCAATTTGCGGGTGAGGTAACCGGAATCCGCCGTCTTCAACGCCGTATCAGACAGACCCTTGCGGGCGCCGTGCGTGGAAATGAAGTAATCGAGAACCGAGAGACCTTCGCGGAAGTTCGCAGTGATCGGGCGTTCGATAATGTCGCCGGAAGGCTTGGCCATGAGGCCGCGCATGCCGCCGAGCTGGTTGACCTGGGTGCGGTTACCACGAGCGCCGGAATCGACCATGAGCCAGACCGGGTTGATTTCCTTGCGGCCTTCGTTGTGCTGCAAGGTCCGGAACATAACGTCCGAGATGGCATTGCCAGCCTGAGTCCAGATATCGACGACTTTGTTGTAGCGCTCGCCGGGAGTGATGATGCCGGAGCGGAATTGTTTCTCCACAACTCCGACTTCCTTGCGGGCATGGTCGATGGAATGATGCTTTTCCGGTGGAATAATCATGTCCACGATACCGACGGAGACGCCGGCCTTGGTCGCCCAGCGGAAGCCAAGCTCCTTGAGCAGGTCCAGCGAGGTTACGGTCTCTTTCTGTCCCGCGACTTGGTAGGTGCGGAAAATAACGTCGGAGAGCTGTTTCTTCGAGCAGGTCTTGTTGAAGAAACCGAGGTTCGCTGGCCAGATCTGATTGAACAAAACACGGCCTGCGGTCGTTTCGAGAATGCGGGAAGTCGTGTCGCCATAATGGGTGACCTTGCCGAAATCGGGGTTCTTCAGACGCACGCGGTCATGCACTTTGACCGCACCGTCAGCCATTGCGAACTCAACTTCGCCAGCGTCGGCGAAGAGGGGTTTGCGAGGTTCCGCGCTGCCATCGGTTATTTTCCGGGGCTCTTGAGTGAGATAGTAACAGCCGAGAACGATGTCCTGCGAAGGAGTCATCACGGGCTTGCCGCTCGATGGCGAGAAGATGTTGTTCGTCGCCAGCATGAGCAGGCGGGCTTCCATCTGAGCCTCGACGGAGAGCGGAACGTGAACGGCCATCTGGTCACCGTCGAAGTCGGCGTTGTAAGCCGTGCAAACGAGCGGGTGAACACGAATCGCCTCACCCTCGATCAACATTGGCTCGAAAGCCTGGATCGACAGACGGTGCAATGTCGGAGCGCGGTTCAGCAGGATCGGGTGACCCTTGGTCACTTCATCCAGAATGTCCCACACTTCGGGAGTCTGTTTCTCGATGAGCTTTTTGGCGCTGCGTACGGTGTGGACGTAGCCCATTTCTTTGAGGCGGCGAATGATAAAGGGCTCGAACAAAACGAGCGCCATTTTCTTCGGCAGACCGCACTGGTGAAGCTTGAGTTCCGGTCCGATGACGATGACGGAACGACCCGAGTAATCGACGCGTTTGCCAAGCAAGTTCTGACGGAAACGACCACCTTTTCCCTTGAGCATGTCGCTGAGAGATTTGAGCGGACGGTTGCCGGCACCAGTTACAGCGCGGCCATGACGACCATTGTCGAACAAGGCATCGACAGCTTCCTGCAACATGCGTTTTTCGTTGCGAATGATCACGTCTGGAGTTTTCAGCTGGAGCAGGTTTTTCAACCGGTTGTTGCGGTTGATGACGCGACGATAGAGGTCGTTCAAATCGGAGGTCGCAAAACGTCCACCTTCGAGCGGAACGAGCGGGCGAAGATCCGGTGGGATAACAGGCAGAACCGCCAGAACCATCCATTCAGGACGGGAATGCGAAGACGCAAAACCCTGAACGAGCTTGATGCGCTTGGCCAGTTTCTTGCGAATCTGCTTGGACTTGGTGTTGCCCATCGCCTCTTCCAATTCCTTGGCGAGCGTGGCCAGATCAGCTAGTGAGAGCAGAGTTTTGATCGCTTCCGCGCCCATTCCGGCGACGAAATTACCTTCACCGTACTGCTCGACAGCTTCACGATACTCAGCCTCGGTGAGAAGCTGGGTTTTGGTGAGCGGAGTCTGACCCGGATCAATGACGATGTAGTCCTCGTAATAAATGACGCGCTCCAACTGGCGGCCGCTCATGTCGAGCATCAGGCCGATACGGGAAGGCATGCATTTGTAGAACCAAATGTGGGACACGGGAACGGCGAGTTCGATGTGACCCATCCGCTCGCGGCGAACGCGGCTCAAGGTAACTTCAACGCCGCAACGGTCGCAGATGACGCCCTTGTGTTTGATGCGTTTGTATTTGCCGCAGGAACATTCCCAGTCGCGAGTAGGACCGAAAATGCGTTCGCAGAACAAGCCGCCTTTTTCAGGCTTGAACGTGCGATAGTTGATCGTTTCGGGGTTTTTCACTTCTCCACGGCTCCAGGAGCGGATGGAGTCGGGCGACGCGACGTTGATTCCCACTTGGTCAAATCCGACCGAGCGTTCTTCACCTAAAATTTCACGTAGATTGGTATCGAGCATATTTTATCTGGTAACTGGCGTGTGGAAAACTGGGAGTCTCGCCTCCAATTAGGAAGCGAGTAACTCCGTCTGGCCGGGCGCTTTGCCGCCGACTTTGAAGTCGAGGCAGAGGCTCTGCATTTCTTTGACGAGCACGTTGAAGGATTCCGGCGTGCCGGCTTCGAGCGAGTTGTCGCCTTTGACGATGGATTCGTAAATCCGGGTGCGTCCTTGAACGTCATCCGATTTAACGGTGAGCAATTCCTGCAAGGTGTAGGCGGCGCCGTAGGCTTGGAGCGCCCAGACTTCCATCTCACCGAAACGCTGGCCGCCGTATTGCGCTTTACCACCGAGCGGTTGCTGGGTGACGAGCGAGTAAGGTCCGACGGCACGGGCGTGGATTTTATCCGCGACCAAGTGGCCGAGCTTCAACATATAGATGTAACCCACCACGACGCGTTGATCGAACTTGTCGCCGGTGCGTCCGTCATACAGATCGGATTTGCCGTTTTCGTTGGTCCAAGTAAAGCCTTCGACTTTCTCGGCTTGGCGGAGGTATTCGCGGATTTTGAGTTCGTCAATACCGTCGAAAACCGGGGTCGCAACGGTGAATCCGAGCGCCTTGGCGGCAACGCCGAGGTGAGTTTCGAGCACCTGTCCGACGTTCATGCGAGAAGGCACGCCCAGCGGGTTGAGCACGATTTCGACCGGAGTTCCGTCAGCTAGGAACGGCATGTCTTCCTCGGGAACGATCCGAGCGACAACGCCCTTGTTTCCGTGGCGACCGGCCATCTTGTCACCGACCGAGAGCTTGCGCTTGCTGGCGATGAAGACTTTGACTTCCTTAATGATACCAGGGTCGATGTCGTCGCCGCTTTCAACGCGATCCATCGAGCGCTCTTTTTCGAGTTCGAGTTCCTGGAACTTCGGCTCGAAGGAAGAAATAATCTCGCGGATCTTGTTGCGGATCGGGCTCGGATCGATGTCGATATGATCATAAACACCAGCCAGCTTGCGCAGGAGGGTTTTGGTGATCTTTCGGTTCGCAGGAATGATGATCTCGCCGGTTTCAGCGTTGACCACGTCGAGCGGAATTTTTTCACCCAAGAGGACGTTGGAAAGCGACTCGGTGAGTTCCTCGGTCAGTTCGTCTTTCTTCTTGCGATAGTCGTCGTCGATGGTTTTAGCCTGACGCTTCGCTTCGGAAGGCGTGACTTTCGAGCGAGTGATTTCCTTGCGGGAGGACATTTTCACGTCCATCACGATGCCATAGGTTCCGGATGGAACGGTCAGCGAGGTGTCTTTCACGTCGGCTGCTTTTTCGCCGAAGATGGCGCGCAGGAGGCGTTCTTCAGGGGCAAGTTCGGTTTCGGATTTCGGAGTGATTTTACCAACGAGGATATCGCCGGGCTTCACTTCGGCTCCGATGCGAATGACGCCGTCTGGTCCAAGGTTGCGCAAGGCTTCCTCGGAGACGTTCGGGATATCCCGGGTGATTTCTTCGGGTCCGAGCTTCGTGTCGCGTGCACCGATGTCGAATTCGTCGATGTGAATCGAGGTGTAGATGTCCTCTTTCACGACTTTCTCCGAGATCATGATGGCATCTTCGAAGTTATAGCCATTCCAAGGCATGAACGCGACGAGCACGTTGCGACCAAGGGCGAGCTCGCCTTTGTCGGTGTTCGGACCGTCGGCGATGACCATGTTTTTCTTGATGGTCTGACCCTTCTTGATGATCGGACGCTGATTCACGCAAGTGCCCGCGTTGGAACGCATGTATTTGCGGAGTTCATAGACATAAACACCGTTGGCGACATCAGTCTTCAGCTTACGCTTGGAGTCCGGAATTTTGCCGTCAGGAGTGATGATGATCTGATCGCCAGTGACAGAGGCAGCGACGCCATCGGCTTCAGCCACAATGACCGCACGCGAATCACGGGCGACTTTGCCTTCCATGCCCGTGCCGACAAGCGGCGCCTCGGAAACGATCAGAGGAACGCCTTGACGCTGCATGTTCGAGCCCATCAAGGCGCGGTTCGCATCATCATGTTCGAGGAACGGAATCAGACCGGCAGCTACGGAAACGAGTTGTTTCGGGGAAACGTCCATGTAGTGAACCTTCGCAGGCTCGACTTCGAGGAAGTCGCCACGATAACGGATCGAGACAGTCGGCGCGGTAAAGTTCCCTTTGTCATCCACAGGTGAATTGGCTTGGGCGACGAGATAGTTTTCCTCACGGTCGCCGGTGAGATAATCGATTTGGTCAGTCACGCGACCGTCCACAACCTTGCGATAAGGCGTTTCGATGAAGCCGAAATCGTTGATCTGCGCAAAGGTGGACATCGAGCTGATGAGACCAATGTTTGGACCTTCGGGCGTTTCAATCGGACAAATACGACCGTAGTGCGAGGGATGCACGTCGCGGACTTCAAATCCGGCGCGATCTCGGCTCAAGCCGCCTGGCCCGAGAGCCGACAGACGGCGCTTGTGAGTCAACTCAGCGAGAGGATTCGTCTGATCCATGAACTGCGAGAGCTGGCTGCGACCGAAAAAGTCGCGAATAACCGCGCTCAGAGCTTTCGGGTTGATCAGCTTTTGAGGGGTCATGCCCTCAATGTTCACGTCGAACAACGTCATGCGCTCTTTAACGAGACGCTCCGTGCGGGCCAGACCCACGCGGCACTGGTTGGCAAGCAATTCGCCGACAGTGCGAACGCGACGGCTGCCCAAGTGATCGATGTCGTCGAGGACGCCTTCGTTGTTGCGCAGGAGAATGAGATATTTCATCGCCGCGACGAAGTCTTCCTTCGTCATGCAGCGCTCGCTGAGATCGACGTTGATGCCGAGCTTTTGGTTGATCTTGTAACGTCCGACCCGACCTAGATCGTATTTTTTTGGATCAAAGAACAAACGTTTGAGCAAGCCGCGGGCGTTCGCTGCCGTGGGTGGATCGCCAGGGCGGAGTTTGCGATAAATGTCTTTGAGCGCCTCTTCCTCGTCATGCGCGGGATCTTTCTTGAGCGCCTTGATGATCGAGTCGTCCTTTTTGATATCGACAACTTCGATTTCAGTGATGCCGAGGGAAAGAATCTGGCGAATCGTGGCCACAGTGAGCGGCTCGAAGGCGCGAGCCACCGTGATTTCCCCGTCACGCACATCGGCGGTGAGAACCTTGGTGGTCAACTCTTCATCTTCAAGCTGGTCATTGATGGCGAGTTTCTCGACATCATAAAACAACTTGATGATCTCCTCATCGGAGCCGTAGCCGAGGGCACGCAGGAACGTGGTGGCCAAAAACTTCCGGCGACGCTTGCGGCGGTCAAGATAGATATAGAGCAAGTCGCTTGTGTCGTATTGCACTTCCAGCCAGGAGCCGCGATCAGGAATGATGCGGAAGCTGTGCAGCAATTTGCCGTTCAAGTGAACGGTCGATTCAAAGGCGATGCCCGGAGAGCGGTGCAACTGCGAAACCACAACACGTTCAGCGCCGTTGATCACGAAAGTGCCCTGCAAGGTCATGAGCGGAATTTCGCCCATGTAAACTTTCTCCTCCTTGACGGCTTTTTCTTCCTTGAGCTGGAAGGTGACGTGGAGTGGCGCGCTGAAAGTCTGACTCTCGCGCTGCGACTCCATGGAAGTCAGCTTGGGTTCGCCAATTTCATAGCTGGCAAAGTCCAGGACGATCTTGTCGTCATAGCTCTGGATGGGAAAAACCTCCTTGAAAACGGATTGAAGTCCGGTGTTTTTGCGTTTGCTGGGCGGAACGTCTTTTTGCAAAAATTCCACATAGGAATTTAGCTGCACCTCAATCAAATTGGGTGGTTCGATCGCTTCTTTGAGTTTGCCGAAGTAGATTCTTTCTGACATAGCTGTGCGGTCGGTCTGGGTTACTGTTCAGCCACTCGCTGACCGGCGAGATGGGTGAGGTTTGACAAATTGGAAGTGAATTCCGAGAAAAAGCGGGAGACAGAAATAGCCCCAAAGCAAACCTCTGTCAAATCGAGGGATACCTTGTGGCTGGATTTTAGATTAGGAAATGAATCCGAAGTTAAAATGTGGCTCTTTCGCGGGCAGTCTAATAACGGACGACTAACAAATCACTGCAAGGTCTCTTTGCCGACTGGGAACAAAGATAAACCTCGCCGTGAGGGATGCTGAACGAGCTCTATTTTTATAAGAGGCCCAACATCGGATCGCAGACGGCGATGGGAATGAAACTCCCATCGCCGTGCTACGAAGGGAATTACTTGATCTCGACCTTGGCGCCGGCTGCTTCGATCTTCTTTTTGATCTCTTCAGCTTCTTCTTTGGTGACACCTTCCTTGATCGCCTTGGGAGCGGATTCAACGAGGGCTTTCGCTTCAGCGAGACCGAGGCCGGCCACGGAAGCACGAACTTCCTTGATGACGCCGATCTTGTTGGCGCCGATTTCCTTGAGGATCACGTCGAAGGTGGTCTTCTCTTCCACGGCCGCGGCGGCTGCACCACCCGCTGCAGGAGCGGCGGCGGCGACAGGAGCTGCGGCGGAAACGCCCCACTTCTCTTCGAGGGATTTAACGAGGTCGGCAACTTCAAGAACGGTCAGGCCGCTGAGTTGTTCTACTAATGCACTGGTATCTGCCATAACTATTTTTTTCTAACGGTATCGGTGAGTCTCAAAGCTTTGAGTCGATTAAGACCAGCAGCCGCTGGTCCGCCGAGGAACCCTTTGTTTGGTTGTTGTTTGCTTTGGTGAATGCGGTCCGACTTTCGACAAACCGCAAAAATTTTGATTCGAGTTCGATTACGCTGCGGGAGCTTCGGCCTCAGGCGCTGCCTCGGCAGCAGGCGCAGCTTCCTCGGAGGGAGCGCTGGCTTCGACTGCGGGAACCTCTGCGGCAACTTCGGGAGCCGGAGCGTTTTCGCTGTCCTGCTTCGCCTTGGCGGCAAGCAAACGGGCGAGGCTGGCGGCTGGCTCGTTGAGCGTGCGAACGAGTTTGCTGGCTGGCGCAAGCAACACCCCGAGGAGTGTGGCGCGGAGAACGTCCTTGGAAGGAAGATCGGCCAGCGATTTAACTTCGTCGGCGGAAAGCAGCGCGTTGTCCAGAACGCCCATCTTGACGACTGGCTTCTGGAATTCCGCGGTGAAGGACTTAAGGACTTTCGCAGCGGCGCAAACGTCGGATTCACCCGTGACGATAGCCGTCTGGCCAGCGAGCGAGTCGCTGAAATCGGGATAACCGAGTTCGGTCGCGGACTTCTTCAGGAATGAATTTTTGACGACGTGGCACTGGGCGCCAACACCGGCGAGCCGGTTGCGGAGTTCGGAAAACTGATGAACGCGGAGGCCGGTGTAATCAGTAACCAGGAGGAAAGGCGAGGCGTTGAGCGACTTCGAGAGGTCGGCAACGATGGATTTTTTTTCGAGTCTCATACGAGTTGAATAGAAATGTTAGTAGGTGGAGACGCGTTAGTGTTTCAGGAACGGAGAGGCGTCCACTTTGATGCCGGGAGTCATGGTCGCGGCGAGCGCGATGTTATCCACAAACTTGCCCTTGGCCGCCGATGGACGCGCCTTGACGATTGCGTCAATGACCGCTTTGCCGTTTTCGACGAGTTGCGCTTCATTGAAGGAAAATTTGCCAACGGGAACAGCGACGTTGCCGTTCTTGTCGAGTTTGAACTCCACGCGGCCCGCCTTGACCTCACGAATTGCTTTCGCAGTGTCGTCGGTCACAGTGCCGGTCTTCGGGTTGGGCATCAGACCGCGAGGCCCGAGGACTTTGCCGAGTTTGCGGACTTCCGCCATGGCGGCTGGAGTGGCGATGGCGACATCGAAATCTTGGAAACCACCGACGCACTTCTCGATCATGTCCTTGAATCCGACGTATTCGGCGCCGGCTTCACGAGCGGCTTCGGCTGCGGAACCTTCCGCGAAAACGAGCACGCGGACCAGTTTGCCAGAGCCATGAGGCAGCGGGCAGGTGCCGCGAACCATTTGGTCGGACTGACGGGGATCGACTCCGAGTCGAAGGGAAAGAGTCACCGTTTGGTCAAACTTCACGGGTTCAAATTTCTTGAGGCTCTGCACTGCTTCTTCGAGCGAGTAAGTCTTGTCCTTGTTGACGAGAGCGAGAGCGGCTTTGTAGCGTTTGGAACGATTTTTTTGCATAATTTTTGGCAGTTCGGACGAGTCGTTTGTCAGTTGATTGAGGTGACTCTCCTGCGGTTCCCGTTTTTGCGGGACTGGGTTTATCGTCGGACTCGGGGCCTTTTGCAAATGGAAAATCGCCCCTTTCGCAAAAACTTTTCACTTCATCGTCGTCGGGTCCCAGAAATGGCCGGTCATCACCAGCAAACTCAATAACGTCACCGTATCCTCATAGTAACCTTCGTGCCGCGCGCACACCGCCGCATATAGCCGGTCGAGCCAGGCCTGTTGCGAGGGATTCAGCATCGCCGCCACCCCGAATGGCGCGGCAAAAGCCCCGGTAAAATAGTTGCCTCCCTTCAGCTGAGTTCCATTGAGATGGTAGCCGGCGCGAATTTTCTCCGGCTCGCCCGACGCAGATTTCTCGATCCAGAGCGACAGCTTCCCAGCGGTTTCCTTGGAACGCACATCGCCATTGAGCAACGCATCCGTCGCCAATCGCCAGGGAATGCGGCACGCATTGTAAGAATAGTCGCCGTCGGTTTTCGCCTCCAAAAACTTCGGCGGCGCGGGTCTTGCACGGCCATCCGCATCCAGAACCGCGAAATCGGGCAACAATCCCGTGAGTGGACTGCGACTCGACTGCAAATTTTCGATCACCTGGGAAGTCGCCTGCACAACTTCATCCCAATGCGAGTCGCCTGCGGCCCGCCTAAACGCCCGGAAATGCCCCGGTGCGAAGTCACTGGGCCGCGTCTGCCATTGCGTGTATTTGCTGCCCCGCACCCAATCGCCCAGCATCGGCAAATGACTCTCCGGGCCGATTTCCGCCGCCAGGATTCCGGCGATCACCCGCAGCGCTTCCGCCCGATAATTCATGGTGCCCTCGCTGCCCCATTGCCGGTCGGCCAGGAGCAATCCGTAGGCAATATCCATGTCGCCATCAAACGCACTGTCGCCCGATTCGCCCGGCACTTCCCAAGCCATCAGACGCGTTTCGATGTGACTCGGATGCGCCCGGGAAAACTTCCACAGCGCATCAAAAATCTCCCGCGCCTCCGGGTCATGACCCGCCATCAGCGCGACAATAATCAACCCGTATCCCTGCCCTTCCGACACCGTCCGCCGGTGCTCGGAGCCCGATTTGCCGAATGCAATGCGACTCCCTGTGTTTTCGCGAACCAGAAAATCGCCCTTCCAACGGTCGTAATACCGCGCCACATCCGCATCCTGCCGTTCCTGGGAAAACTGCGCAGGCCGAATCGTTCCAGCCGCATATTCCTGATGTCGCGAAAAAGGAAAACGCTCCGCAGCCGCCATTTTCCCGCCCAAAAAGAGCGACAACACCGCCGCAAAAATGCCATACCTCATCGCGCCGACCATCCCGCCTTCCCCTCGCCCCGTCAATGCTCCTCGCCTTTCACAAACCCTTTGGCGTGCTCAGCCAGTTCACCGCTGATGGGAGTTCCAATCGAACGTTGGCCGACTTCGGGTTTCCGAAAAATGTCTATCCGCTCGGGCGGCTCGATGCCGATAGCGAGGGTCTGCTTTTGCTCTCCGACGAAGCGGGACTCAACTCGCGTCTGCTCGATCCGCAGGCAGCGCATCCGCGGACGTATCATGCGCTGGTTGAGCGGGTGCCCGGCGAGAAATCGCTCGCGCAACTGCGGCTGGGCGTCGTCTTCGATGGGAAAAAATCGCGTCCATGCCAAGTTGAAATTTTGGAGCCTCAACCGCTCGTTGCCCCGCGCGATCCGCCAGTGCGGTTTCGGAAAAACGTCGCCGACATCTGGATCGCGCTCACGTTGATCGAAGGGCGGAATCGTCAGGTGCGCAAAATGACGGCAGCGATTGGGCACCCGACGCTGCGGCTGATTCGAGTGCAAGTCGGCTCGTTTCCGCTCGGCGATCTCGCTGCTGGAAAGTGGCGCGAGTTGGATGCGAATGAGCGCCGGTCGGTCTTCGGAAAATGACGGTTTTTCTATTTCCCCAAACGCCGGGCCAGCCACCAGCCCGCATAGACTCCGATGAGACTCCCAATGGAGCTGATGGCGAAGGCCCATGTGAGTCCCCACGGCTCGGCGGCGGCCCAGCCGAGATAGCCGCCGATGTTGAGTCCGACGAAGATGAGGAGTTTCACAGGAGTGAGATGAGCAGCAATCGCGCCCTGACTCGGATGGAAAAGTTTCCGGGAGCGCACGCGTCCCGCGTGTTCCCTTTTGCGTCTCGCGAAAGGGTTGGGTTCCGTCATCGGACGAGACGTCCGCTGGAGCACGCGAACCGTCAGATCGCCTCGCCAATATTTTCCCACCGAGGTAAACGCGTGCGCTCCCGATAAATCCGACTCGCGCGTTACTTCTGGAGCCGTTGCTTGAAGTCGGCTGGAAGCGTGGATTTTTGCAGCCACGCGGCGGCTTTGGCCGGGCTGTCCGTTTTCCAGTTGTCGTAAATGGTCGTGATCTGCTCCTGCGATTTGTCGGAATTGCTGATCGTTGTCGCCCATTGCAAGGCTTGCGCGGGGTCGGTTTCGGCAAATTGATCGCTCAAGGCCTCGCGGCCCAAATCGCTGGGTGCGCTGCCCGGTGCCTGTTGCTGCACCCATTTGGTGAGTCCATCGCTGTCGGTCGCAGCCCAGGAATTGAGCGTGTTGGTGAAGGCTTCGTCGCGAGTTTTCGGATCGGGCAATGTGGCGACCCAGCGGAGGGCTTTTTCGGGTTCGATGCCGCCCCAAGTCTGCGCGAGTTCGAGCACGGCGCTCTGGCGAACCTCGGGATTCGAAATCTGGCCGACCCATTTCGTGGCGGCTTGAATATCGGACGCGCCCCAGATGCTGGCGAGAGCGCTGGCGGCATTCGACTGCGACTCGCCTTTGGGCAATGAATTGACCCATACCGAGGCTGCCGCCGGATCGTCGGAGGCCCAGGCATCTACGACCTGGTTGATGAGTTCGCCGCTGCCGGGCGAGTTCAAATGTTGTCCAACCCAAGTGGCGGCGGCGGCAGGTGACTGGCGGCACCATTCCTGAGTGACGGCGAGGAGAACGGCGGCCTTCTGACTCTGCGGGAGGCCTTCCGCCCATTGCGCGGCGGCGGCGGGATCGATATTGGTCCAGGCTGTGGCGATGGTTTCGAGGGCGTTGCCAGTGGCGGTGCCTAGCCGGGCGCTGCGAACCCAGTTGGCGGCGTCCTGCGGCGAAAGGGTGGACCAGGCTTTCAATGCGGCGGTGAGGCCCTCGACTTTCAGTGGACCGTCGAGATTATTTTGCGCCCAAGTGAGGGCGTCCTGCGGGTGCGCCGTGGCCCAGTCTTCCAATCCGGTGGAGAGACATTCCGTGCGCAGGCTGCCGGCGGGAAGCGCGGCGGTGTATTTAAGCGCGGCCTGCGGATCTTTGCGGACCCACGTTTTAATGACGGCGGAAAGATAAACTGTGCGATCCGCCATGCTGCCGATCTGCGAGGTGAGTTCCAATGCTTTCTGAAGATCGCTGCCGGCGAGGCTTTCGGCGTAGGCGCGCAAGGCGGTGTTGCGGGCGTCTTCCTCAACGATTTGCAGGGCGTCGGTGAGGCTGTCGCCGGTTTTAGGGTTTCCTTTCGGATCAGCAACCTGAAAACGGGCCTCGGGCGTGGGCGCTTCCGCCGGAGCGTTGGCGGACGTTGTGGAGGAATGAGAGGACGACGCCACGACAGGAGCCGCCGTGGGATGGCTGGAGGTGAGCGAGCCGCCGAGCCAGCCGAGCGCGAGTCCGCCCAGAAAAACGGCGGGCAGGAGGAGTTTCATGCGTGGACAATCGATTCGATGAGGAACCGGTTGTCAATGGCTACCAAGCGAAAGCGAGGGCTCAGATTAAATGTCGCCGGGCTCGCCGCCGTGGCCGTGACTTTCATTGTCATCACTGTTGGCCAGTCCATCGCCGTCCATGTCGTCATCGTCGGCGTTGTCGTGACCGTCACCATCAATGTCATTGTCATCGCCGTTTTCATGACCATCGCCATCGATATCGTCGTCTGTGCCATTTCCGCGGCCGTCACCATCGATATCGTTATCGTCACCGTTTTCGTGGCCGTCACCGTCGATGTCAGTGTCGGTCTGGTCGTCGATGCCATCGCCGTCAATGTCGTGTTCGCGGGTGGAATCATCCGCCAGGTGGTCGCCGTCCATGTCTTTTTCGGCGAGCGCGTCGTCTTTCAAACGATCTGCGTCGATGTCCTTCTCAGCGGCGCTGCCGTTGTTGAGATGATCGCCAATGTAGTGGCCCCGAAGCGGACCTTTGCGGCAAAACCCACCATCGACGTTGCGGTCGAGTCGATTGGGAATGCCATCATTGTCGATGTCCAGATCGGAGATATTCGGAATGCCGTCGTGATCGAGATCGGGAGCCGAGGCCAACGCAGCCACGGAACTGGTGAGGAGAATGCAGAAGGTGAGAGGAATCAGGATGGGTTTCATAGGTTTAAGGAGTTGGGCAATTTATAGGTAATTCTCAAGTATGCGTCAAGAATTTGGTAAAATGAATGATTAAACCGTTACCCAACACCTCGAGCTGACTTATTAGCTTCCAATCCGCGACAGCCAAAACTTTACACCCACGCCTCCCGATGAAATGCTGGCCGCCCATGTCTCCACGTAAAAAACGCATCATCCTGAAGTTTGGCACCGGCATTCTTGCGCTCCCGGACGGCATGGCGCTCGATCTTCCGCAAATGCAGGCGCTCGCCGACGAGATTTCGAGTTTGATTCGACTCGGCCACGAAGTCTGCGTGGTGTCCAGCGCGGCGGTCGCGGCCGGTCTCGCGACGTTGGGATTCACTGAGCGTCCGACGGATTTGCCTTCCATCCAAGCCTGCGCCGCGGTCGGCCAATCGCGGCTGATGCAAGTCTATGAATCACTTTTTTCCCGGCACGATCTGCACGTAGGCCAGCTCCTGCTCACGCATCAGGACATCGACAGTCGCGCCCGTTATTCCAACGCCCGGAATACACTCGACCGCCTGTTTACCTGCGGAAATGTCATCCCCATCATCAACGAAAACGACTCGGTCGCCGTCGAGGAACTCCGTTTCGGCGACAACGACCGGCTCTCCGCCGAAGTCGCGATTCTGGCTGGGGCCGACATGCTCATCCTCCTGACCAGCGTGGACGGCTTGATGGATGAAAAAACAGGCACCGTCGTCCCACTGGTCAGCGATCTCTCCGAGGCTGGCGAACTCGTCCGCGACGAAAAAGGGCGTTTCAGCGTCGGCGGCATGAAAAGCAAACTCCAGGCCGCCGCCCACGCCGCCAGCACTGGCATCCAGGTCGTCATCGCCAACGGACGCAAACCCGCCAGCATCGGTCGCATCGTCGCCGGTGAGTCGATTGGAACTCGCGTCACAGCGGGGAAAAGTTAAGCCTCCCTTTCGTCTCAACTTTTCTTCGTGTCTTCGTGCCTTCGTGGTAAATAAAGCGCCATGACTCTCGAAGAAGAAATCCACAGCCTCGGCCAGCGCGCCAAAGCCGCTTCGCGCATTCTCGCCCAGGCCACCACCGAGCAGAAAAACTCCGCCCTGCTCGCCATGGCCCATGCCGTTCTCGCCCAGAGCGACGCCATTCTCGCGGCCAACGCCACCGATCTTTCTCATGCGAGTGCCAATGGACTCTCCGCTGCCATGCTCGACCGGCTCCGGCTCGACCACGACCGCCTCGCGAAAATGGCCGAGGGCATTCGCAGCGTCGCCGGCCTGTCCGACCCCACCGGCGCGCTCATCGCTGAGTGGGAACGCCCCAACGGCATCCGCATCAGCAAAGTCCGCGTGCCCATCGGCGTCATCGGCATCATTTACGAATCCCGCCCCAACGTCACCAGCGACGCCGCCATTCTCTGTCTGAAAACCGGCAACGCCACCCTGCTCCGGGGCGGCTCCGAGGCGATTCACTCGAATCTCGCGATCGCCACCGCCCTCCAGACCGGCCTGCAACAGAGCGGACTTCCAGCCGATTCTATTTTACTTGTGCCGAAGACCGACCGCGACGGTGTCCGCATCATGGCCGCGATGAACCAGTATCTCGACGTCATCATTCCCCGAGGCGGCAAGGGCCTCATCGAAGCCGTCGTCCAGCACGCCCGGATGCCCGTCATCAAACATTACGACGGCATCTGCCACGTCTATGTCGATGCCAACGTCAATCACCTCATGGCCCGCGACATCATCATCAACGGCAAATGCCAGCGCCCCGGAGTCTGCAACGCCGTCGAGACCGTCCTCATTCACAGCGCGGCGGCCCCCGTTTTCCTCCCCATCATTGCCCGCGAACTCGCCCTCAACCACGTCGAAGTCCGCGCCGACGAGCGGAGTTACAGTGGATTCAGCGCCGTGGATTACCCGCAATTGCGCGAGGCCACCGAGCAGGATTTCCGCACCGAACACCTCGACCTCATCCTCAACGTCCGCATCGTGGACAACTTGGAAGACGCCATCGAGCACATCGAGAAATACGGCTCGCACCACAGCGATAGCATCGTCACCAACAACGAGGCGCGCGCTGAGCAATTCCTCAACGCCGTGGACAGCGCGACGGTTTTCTGGAACGCCAGCACGCGGTTCAACGATGGAGGCGAGTTTGGTTTCGGAGCCGAGATCGGCATCAGCACCGACAAGCTCCACGCCCGCGGTCCGATGGGTCTGGAAGAACTCACCACCTACAAATACCAGATCCGCGGCACCGGCCAGGTCAGGCAATAATCTGGTTGCGAGCGCGCCGGCGACATTTGCCCTGCAATTCCTGGCGCAGACGATAGCGAAATTTGGCTCCCAGCAGACAGGTCAATCCGCCCATCACCGCCGCCGGAATGGCCAACATCTGCCGGTCGCCCATTTCTGGATGGCTGTAGCCCCAGAGCAGAATCATTATTCCCCCGGCGAGCGCGCCCCCGACCGCGCACCACGCGGCACTCCAGAATCGGCCCGGCGCAAACACGAAAAGCGGCAACAAAGCCACCAGCCACGCGCCGAGCAAGAAGCTGAGGCACGAGGCCGAGAGAAAAACCGGTCCGTCTCTCCAGAATGCAAAGAGGGCCACGGAAGCGCCCGTAAAAAAGGCATTGAACGCCGCCCATGCCAGCAACTGCGCCAGCGGTTTCTTCAAAATACGGCGACGTGGCATTTTTTGCGGACTCGCGGCGGCAACAGGCGAAATGGGATCTTTGATATTTTTAGCCTTCACGTAACAGCACAAGGGAACCTGTTAGCCCATCGAAAAACCAGCCCAAACTGGACGTCTGATTGCACTGCAACCCGCCCCCTTCCTCAAACTTGAGCAAGCGCCCGAGTTCCATGCTAGGCTGCGCGCACCTCATGCGCATCGGACTCGTTTTCCTCCTGCTCGCCGCCACCGCCTGCGCGCAACTCGATCCGCAAAAACCAGAGCCCGAACCGACTCCCATGGCGCTCCCCGAGGTGCCTGTTGGCGAAGTCGTCGCTGTCCACGATTCGGGAATGATCACCAGCTACGAAACTGACGACGCGCAGGTGAAATCCGCCGTGGATCGCGTCGTCATGGCCGTCACCAAACAGCCCAGCATCGCCGCCGCGTGGAGTTCGCTGGTGAAGCCCTCGGATCGCGTCGGGCTGAAAATTTCCGCTACCGGGCAGCAGTATTTCGCCACGCATCACGCCGTTGTCGATGCCGTTGTTAGTGGGTTGCATCAGGCCGGGGTGACTAACATCATTCTCTGGGATCGCAGCGCCGACGACCTCAAACAATCCGGCTACCGCGACAACGCCAGCTACAAAGTCCGCTGGTCGTATCCCGGCAAGGCCTACGCGCCGAAAAGCATCTATGTTAGCTCGGTGTTAGGTCAACTCATCTGGGGCGACCTCGACTTCACCCGGCGCTACTCCACATTCGAGTTAGACCCTAATGAAAAACCAAAGGACAACCTCAGTTCTAACAGTCACTTCGCCTCGGTATTAGTCAGCGAAGTGGACAAGGTCATCAACCTTCCCGTGCTCAGTGCGCACGCCTCCTGCGGCCTGGCCTGCGCGTTGTATAACATGACCATTCCTAACATCGACAACTGGCGCCGCTTCACCACCGGCTTCGCGCAATCCGATCCCGCGATTCCCGAGATTTACAGCGATCCGCTCGTGACTAACAAAGTCGTGCTAACCATCATGGACGGCCTCATCGCGCAGTTCGCTGGCGGACCAGAGTTCCAGCCCAATTACGCCATTCATCACGCCACGATTTACGCCAGCCGCGACCCGGTCGCGCTCGACACGGCGGCTCTCCAGCAGATCGATAAATGGCGAGTCCGCGCCCGGATGCGCCCCAATGCCGCCGACGCGAGCTACCTGCAAAGCGCCCGCGAAATGGGCCTCGGCAACGCAGGCAAATCCGAGGTGAGGATGCTGCCCTGATGCAAACCGAGCTGGAGAAAAACGTGCTACTCGAGTCCGTCTCGCGCTCGTTTTATCTAACCATTCGCGCCTTGCCGAAGGCGTTGAGGCAGCCGATTCGCACCGCGTATTTGCTGGCCCGCGCCACCGACACCATCGCCGATACGAGTTCCATTCCGATGCTGGATCGGCTGCGGCATTTGCGTCTGCTGCGCTCCATCATTCTCGGAGAAAAACCTCTCGAAGACTCGGCTCGCATGGGAATCGAAGTCGCCCCACTGCAATCGAACTCCGCTGAGAAAATTCTCCTCACCCATCTCGTCGAAATCCTCGCCGACTATCAATCGCTCGAGCCCGCCGATCACGCCGACGTGCGCTGGGTGCTCGACCAGATCACCATAGGCCAGGAGGAGGATTTGCTAACCCCGCGCCTCGCCGATGCCGCAGCCCTGGAGCGTTACACCTGGCTCGTGGCCGGCTGCGTCGGCGAATTTTGGACCCGCCTCGGTCTGCGAAAACTGAAGCACTACGCCACCCTGCCCGACGCCGAAATGATCCAGCTCGGGGCCGACTTCGGCAAGGGCCTCCAGCTCGTCAACATCCTGCGCGACTACCCCGAGGACGAAAAAAACGGGCGGAGTTACATCCCGTCCGACTACGACCAATGGCGGCAGCGTGCTAACATATTGTTAGAAAACGGCTGGCGCTACGTGCTCGCCCTGCGCTGGTGGCGGCTGCGCTTCGCCTGCGCCCTGCCCGTGCTCATCGGCCTGCGCACGTTGGCTATGTTAGGAACCACCCCGCCGCAGAATCGAATCAAAGTCCCCCGCAAAGAAATTCGCGCGATGTTAGTGCAAGTCGCCTGTCGCGCCATCTCCCGCCGCGCCTTGGCGAACTATGGCCGCCAGTTTCTGCTGAAAACTTTGTAAAGCTGCCAAATAGCAGGACAATGAAAGTGCATCTCAAAATAAAAGGCACGGCCCCTCTCCTACACAAGGCGTGCTAGTTTTCCGGCATGAATGCAGCCTCCATCGAGCAGATCATCACGGAAAGTTTTACCAAGGTCGAGACGGCCTCGAATTTTGGTTACACCTTCTTTTTCTATGGAGCGGACCACAAGCGACCGTTTGCGACGCTCGCGTCCTCTGACAATGAATATGACCGCGTCTCGAACCTCGACCGTCCGGGGGTTTTTCGTCTGAATGTGGGTGTCGGCAAGCAGACTTTCCA
This sequence comes from Chthoniobacterales bacterium, assembly GCA_039930045.1. Classification (NCBI taxonomy): domain Bacteria; kingdom Pseudomonadati; phylum Verrucomicrobiota; class Spartobacteria; order Chthoniobacterales; species Chthoniobacterales bacterium. Next base: position 86,927 of record JBDSQB010000002.1, read on the forward strand.
ATCGCTTTTCGGCCCGAATGCGGTGGATGTGAGCGGCTACGATTTCACCGCGCTGGACACGATCATGCCTCACCCAGATTACGCAGCGCAGCATTTCATCTGTGTGCTGAATCTGTCTGCGGAGACGTTCGAGACTTTGCGCCCGATGATTGCCGAGGCTTACGACATTGCCAAAAAACGTCAGACGAAGCGGTAAAAGTGCGAGTGACCACTAGCTAGGTCTCCCCTCGTTCCCGAAGCCAGGTTTATTCGCCTTGGCCTTGGAAACTCCGCACACGATGAGCGGCGACACCTTCCATTTCGAGCGCCTGCAGACCATCCGAAGCAGGAAACCGTGCAGTCGTATTGCGGAGTCCCTCTTTTAAACAGCGATGGCAAAATGTTTGGAACGATCTGCCATTTCGATTACAAGCTCAGCCAGGTCTCACAGTTGGATGTGGAGCTGATGGAGTATATGGCGAAAATCCTGGAGAGGCATAGCGAGAGCCTCGTCGTCTGACCTGCGCAGGATAAAACGACGACCCAAGCCTACCAGATCGCGGCTCGGTCGGTGTCTTTTCTCGCCATGGGGCTGCTGGCGTCGCAGCCGAAGGCTTGGAAAAACTCGGGCATGTTGGCCACGACGCCGTTCACGCGGTGGATCGCGGGGCTGTGCGGGTCGGTGAGGACGCGCATGCGGAGGGCTTCCTTGCGAATGTTCGACCGCCAGACTTGCGCCCAGCCGAGGAAGAAGCGTTGCTCGGGGGTGAAGCCGTCGATGGGCGCGGGTTTGCCTTCCTTGGCCCACTTTTCCTGAAGGGCGGTCCAGGCGATGCGGACGCCGCCGATGTCGGCGATGTTTTCGCCCTGGGTGAGCTGGCCGTTGAGCTTTAACTCGTCGATGGCGGTGTAGTTGCCGTATTGATCGACCACTTTCTGCGCGCGCTCGTTAAAGGCTTTTTTGTCAGCCTCGGTCCACCATTCCTTCAGGTTGCCATCGGCGTCGAACTGCCGCCCTTGGTCGTCGAAGCCGTGAGTCATTTCGTGGCCGATGACCGCGCCGATGCCGCCGAAGTTGATGGCGTCGTCCGATTTCGCGCTGAAGAAGGGCGGCTGGAGGATGCCCGCCGGGAAAACGATCTCGTTGAGCGCGGGATTGTAGTAGGCATTGACCGTTTGCGGGGTCATGAGCCACTCGTCGCGATCCACGGGTTTGCCGATCTTGGCGAGATTGCGATGGATCTCGAATTGGGCGGCGCGCAGGGTGTTGAGCACGTAGCTTTTCCGGTCGATCTGGAGGGTGGAATAGTCGCGCCACTTGTCGGGGTAACCCATCTTGACGGTAAATTTATCGAGCTTGTGCAGGGCGGCTTTTTTCGTGTCGTCGCCCATCCAGGCGAGGCCGTCGATGCGGGTGCGGAGCGTGGCGCGGAGGGAGGCAACGAGGTCGAGGATGCGCTGCTTGGCTTCGGGCGGGAAATATTTCTCCACAAAAAGCTGGCCGGTGGCTTCGCCGAGAGCGCCGTCGGTGGCGGCGAGAACGCGTTTCCAGCGGGGTTTGAGTTCTTTCGTGCCGTTGAGAATCGTGCCGAAGAAGTGGAAGTTCTCATCGACAAACGGGTCGCTCAGCTCGCCCGCGTTATCGGTGAGCAACTGCCAGCGCAGGTAGGTTTTCCAGTTCTCCAGCGAGACGGACGTGAGCATGGCGTCGAACTTTTTCAGGAAGTCGGGCTGGCCGACGCAGAAGTCGCCGGGATCACCGAGACCGCGTCCGACGAGATACGACTTCTGGTCGAATGTGGGCGTGAGCGCGGACACTTCGGTGAGCGTCATTTTATGGTAAACCGCCTGCGGATCGCGCTGCTCGACCTTCGTCATGGAGGCCTCGGCGAGTTGGGTTTCAAAGGCGAGCACGGTGTCGGCCTCGGTCTTGGCGGCGTCGGGTTTATCGCCGAGCAGGGTGAACATTTTCGCGACGTGCTCGACGTATTGCTCGCGGATTTTCTTCGAGGCGTCGTCCGTCTTTAGATAGTAATCGCGGTCGGGAAGTCCGAGGCCGCCCTGGTAAAATTGGGCAATTACGCGGCTGCTGTCCTTCGCGTCCTGATCGGCAAAAAAGCCAAACCCGGCCCCGACTCCGAGGTCGTGCAAATGCGCCAGCAACGCGGGCAATTCCTTCGTCGAAGCGAGCGCCGCAATGCGATCAAACTCGGGTTGCAGCGGAGTCACACCCGCCTTGTTTACCGCCTCGACATCCATGCCACTCGCATAGAAATCGCCGATTTTCTTCCGCACCGAACCCTCAGGCGCGGCGCTGTCGGCAGAGGCTTCCTCGAGGATGGTTTTGAGTTTCAGGTTGTTGTCCTCGACCAACTCGATGAAGCTGCCCCAAGTCGAATACTGGCCGGGAATGGGATTGTTTTTCAGCCAGGTGCCGTTGGCGTATTGGAAAAAATTCTCACAAGGCTTGGTGGCGGGGTCGATGTTCGCTGGATCGAAAGCAGTCTGAGCGTGCGCCAGGATGAGGGTGGAAAAAAAAGCGGGAATGAGTGAGCGGCGCATAAAGTTAGGGGCTGAGACGGTCGATCTGCCAGATTCGTTCAGTCAGAGTGTATTGGAAACGGTCGTGGAGCCGGTTCGGGCGGCCCTGCCAAAACTCGAACCGCACCGGCACAACCCGGAAACCGCCCCAGTTTTCTGGCAGCGGAATCTCGGTGCCAGCGGTGTGTTTTTCCAACTGCTCCAGCCGTTTCTCCAGATAATCGCGATCAGGAATGACTGCGCTCTGGCTGGAAACAAGCGCGCCGAGCTGGCTGCCGCGCGGACGGCTGTGAAAATAGGTGAGCGTTTCCTCGCGCGAGACGCGTTCGACCGCGCCCGCGATGACCACCTGACGCTCCAGGTTTTGCCAGAAAAACGTCAGGCAGGCGCGTGGGTTTTCCCTCAGCTCGCGGCCTTTCCGGCTCTCGTAATTCGTGAAAAAACAGAACCCGCGATCATCGAAGCTCTTCAGCAAAACCGTGCGCGCGGCGGGAGTTCCATCGCTATCTGCGGTCGCGAGCGTCATCGCATTTGGCTCGCCCGCGGCCTGCGCCACGGCGATGCCGAACCACGTCGTGAATTGATCAAACGGACTCTCCGACAGATCGGCGCGGCGGAGTCCGGCAAGGGCGTATTCGCGGCGCAAACCGGCTGGATTTTGCATCATGCAGCCCATCGTAAGCAACACCGCGAGCGGTGCAAGACCGGGATTGACGCTCGGCGGCGGAGCGGGTTCACTGAGCCCGTGCCCGCCGAATGGTATTCGCTTATTTTCCAAGTCTTCTCGTTCATTCTGGGCTCGATGATTGGCTCCTTTCTAAACGTCTGCATTTACCGGATGCCGCGCGACATGGCGGTGAACCAGCCCAAGCGTTCCTTCTGCCCGAACTGCAAAACGCAGATCAAATGGTATCACAATCTGCCGATAGTTAGCTGGCTCTGGCTGCGGGGGAAATGCGGCTACTGCGGAGTGCCGATCTCGCCGCGCTATCTGGGGGTGGAATGTCTCACCGGCGGCCTGTTTCTGGCGATTTACTGGAGACTGGAACCGCTCTTTCAACTGCCCCTACTGCTGCCCTACTGGATACTAGCTTCCGTGTTAGTCGTGGCGACTTTCATCGACTTGGAATTTTTCATCATCCCGAACGAAATCACTTGGGGCGGAGTGGTTGCAGGCGTTGTTCTCAGCGGGATTTTTCCGAGCATGATGCAAGTCGATTCTCGATGGCAGTCGCTGCTCTGGTCGGTTGCAGGCGCGGCGACTGGTTACTTCCTGCTCTGGAGTGTGGTCGAGCTGGGCAAGCTCGCTTTTGGACGGAAAAAACTCACCTTTCCCGCCGACACGGAGTTCCACGTCAAACAGGTCGAGGACCAGCCCGTGCTCACCGTTGGCGATGAATCAATGCCCTGGATCGACCTCTTTGCCCGCGAGTCGGACCGGATGATTCTGACCGTAGAAAAAGCCGCCGTGAACGACCAGCCGGTGAGTGCATTGGAACTCGTCTTCTTCCACGATCGAATGGAAGTCGCCGGGGAAAAAAGCGCGCTCTCGGAGATCACGATGGTCTCGGGGCTCGTCTCGAAAATCGTCATTCCGCGCGAGGCCATGGGCTTCGGCGATGTGAAATTTATCGCAGCCATCGGAGCGTTTCTCGGCTGGCAGGCGGTGCTATTCACCGTGCCAGTCGCGGCGGTCTGCGGCTCGATTCTGGGCGTGGGTTCCATGCTGATCGGGCGGCGCGAATGGTCGGCGAAGATTCCCTTCGGCCCATATCTCGCCGTCGGTGCGCTCGCCTGGATTTTTGCCGGACCGGAACTCGTCCGCTGGTATGCCGGGCTGCTGGGCCGCTACTAGCTATTTCGCCTGGTCGAAAAAGACCGCGAGATTATCGCGCAGAGTCGCATCGGACTGGGCGGCGTCGATCAGGATTTGCTTGCCCTCGGCTTCGTTGCCGCAAAGCGTGGCGTAAACCCCGACGAGCCATTTTTTGTGATCCGGGTTGGAGTCGGCCGCGGACTTCTGCGCCATGTCCATCACGGAACGCGTGCTCACGTCTTTCCAAGCCACGGTGGTCTCGCCGTAGTCGGATTTAATGTAGAGATTTTCCACACTGGCCCGGGCCACTTTTCCAGGAATGACTGCGCCGCTGCGGCTGGTGATGGGCCATTCGTATTTCGTGGTTTGCAGGCCGGCGACGAGCTTGCTTTTTAACTCCGCCAGCAGTTCCATGCGCTGAAGCAGCATGTTCTTTTTGGTGGCCAGAGATTCGTTGGTGTAGGTGGCGTTCTTCACCTCGGCCAGCACCACTTCGGGAGTGAAATTGCGAATCGGCTGGAGCACTTTTCGGGAGAGCGCGTCCCACTGAGCCGTCTCGCTGGCGAGCATCTTCTGGGCGTTGCTGACGGCGGCCTCGTCCGCCTGTTTTTTGGCCATCCCGAGATCCTGGGAAAGACTGGTTTCCCATTTTTGAAATTGCTCGGGCATCGGTCCGCTCGTGCCGAGTTTTCCACTGCCTTCCTGCACGGCCTTCAGCGCGGAAGCCTTGTCGGCGGGAGTCTTGGCTGAGGCGACTTTGGCTGCAACCGCAGTGTAAAGTTTGTAGTCGGCCAGATACTTATCCACGAGAGGTTTGTAGTCGGCGATCCACTGATATTGGTCGTCGAGTTTGCCGTCCTTGAACTGCTGCAAGAGCGGGCCTGCGTTGGCAAAATCCCCCAGCGACCAGTCTTTCATCGCGAAAGCCAGCAACGCCATCGCCTCGTAATTGGTGTTGTCGTAGGCGGTCGCGACCACGGATGAAATCCCGTTTTTCTCCTTCATCTGCTTGGCCGTTTCCACAAAGAACCCCGCGAGCCGGACTTCGCTGCTTTCCTGCGAGTAGGGGCCTTTCTTTTGCAAGTCGGCATAGAGACTCCGGGCGTCGTCGAGGCGGCCGTTTAGCTGGAGTGCAATCCCTTTCTGGAGCATGGCCCAGCTCAGGCGTGGCTGCGGCGAGTCGGGCGCGGTAATGAATTGATCGAACAACGTGATCGCGTCGTCCGCCTGGCCTTTCACCAGCAACTCCAGCCCTTCCTTGTAGGCCTCGCTGTCGTTTGCCGGCGTGGGGACGATCCCCGTGGCGCTGGGCAGCGGCGCATCGGGTCCGGCGAAAAGCGTGGCGCGTTTCATCCAGATGTAAGCGCCCATGCCGATCATGAGAACGACCAGTCCGAGCGTAATCCAGGCGGTGAAACTTTTCGTCTCGTCCGATTCGACCACGACTCGCGTCTTCGGTTTCACGCCGTTGGCCGTGCGATCCAGCAACTGCGCCTTCGCGTAGTTCAGGTGCTCGATCAGTTCCTCGTAGGATTGGTAACGCTCCAGCGGGTCCTTGTTCAACATCCGGTTGATGACGTAGGCCGTCTCATTGCTCACATTTGGCGCGAACGCCTGGAGGCTCACCGCCTGGCTCTTCAAATGCTTCAACGCCACCAGCGACGCCGACGCTGCCTCGAAGGGCGGACGCCCCGAGAGCGCGTGGAAAAGCGTGCCGCCGAGGCTGTAAATATCGCTGCGGAAATCCTCTGGCTCGTTGTTCAACTTTTCCGGTGCCACATAGTAGGGCGTGCCCCAGATTTCGCCGCGCGTCTTGGCCTCGTCTTCCATCAGGATGGCAAGGCCGAAGTCCACCACCTTGGCCGTGCGCGCATCGGAAAAAAGAATGTTACCCGGCTTCACGTCGCGATGAATCAACCCGATTTTCGCTGCCGCATTCAGCCCGTCGGCAATCTGGATGCCCACATCGAGCACCTGCATTTCCGCGACCTGGCCTTGCAGCGCCATCAGTTGATCCAGCGTGCCTTTCGCGACCAATTCCATCGCCAGATAAAACTGCCCGTGATCCCGTCCGGCGGAAAAAACCTTCACCACATGCGGATGGCTGATCGACGCCGTGATGCGCGCCTCGGTTTCCAGTTGGGTAATGCTCGCCTCGTCGGCGCTGTATTCCCGCTTCAGGATTTTTACTGCCACCGGACGCTGCAGATTCAGGTCGATCGCCTCGAAGACCGTACCCATGCCGCCTTCACCAAGGACTCTTTGCAAAGCGAAATTATTAAACTGCGTGCGAATCCGCATCTTCGTCCCGCAGATCGGACAATGAATTTCGGAGAACGGCTCCATCGCCGTCACGTCGATCAGGGTCGTGCAATTCGGGCACGGATCGAGAATTCTGGATTCTTCGTCTGCGGGGGACATAGTGTGTGGGAGGTTATCAGCCAGCGGTGAAATCCGCAAACTGAACTATTTACTAGCAGAAAACGCACCGTCGGCACAGCCGAGTTGCAACTTTCTGTAAAAAACCATGAACGCCGCCACCATCACCCTGCACACCGTCTCCGCGACACACGCCGGGTCGCGCCTCGATGCCGTCGTCGCGCAGATCGCCCCGGAGTTTTCGCGGTCGCGAGCCAAGACGTTGATCGAGGACGGCGCCATTCTGGTGAACGAGGAAAAGGTCAAACCCCGGCACCCCGTCGCTGCGGGCGACCGCATTCGCATCGCCGAGCCACCGGCCATTCCATCGGAAGTCGCCGCCGAGGATATCCCGCTCACGATCCTCTTTGAAGACGCCGACCTCATCGTCCTCAACAAGCCACCCGGCCTCGTCGTCCATCCCGGCGCGGGCAACGAATCCGGCACGCTCGTCAACGCGCTCCTCCACCATTGCGACAGCCTCAGCGGCATCGGCGGCGTCGAGAGGCCGGGCATCGTCCACCGGCTCGATAAAGACACCAGCGGCTGCCTCGTTGTTGCCAAAAACGACATCGCCCACCGCGCCCTCTCGGAGCAATTTGCCCAGCGCGAAACGACAAAACGCTACCTCGCCATCGTCCATGGAATGCCCAAAAAACTCCGCGGTCTCATCGACGCCCCGATTTCCCGTCACCCGGTTGACCGAAAGAAAATGGCCGTTGTCGCGGAGGAAAAAGGCCGCGCCTCGCAGACGCTTTACGGCGTCATTTCCCCGCTACCGCCGCCGCTCGGGCGCCTCACCCTCGTTGAATGCCGTCTGCTCACCGGACGCACCCACCAGATTCGCGTCCACATGAAACACCTCGGCCATCCGCTCGCTGGCGATGCCGTTTACGGACGCGCCGGCGACGGTTTTCCGCGACAGATGTTGCATTCCTGGAAACTCGGTTTCACCCATCCGACTTCCAATCGACTCATGGAATTTTGCGCTGACCTCCCGCCGGATTTCGCTAACCTCTCCCTCGATTTCTCCAGCTATGACCCCGTTTAACTCCGGCCTCGACCTCGTCATCGAGCAACTCACCGCGCAAAAACGCCTGCTTCATCGCGCCCCCTCCGCGGCCCCCGAGCTCCTGCAAAAACTCCTCCAGACGAAGCCCCAGCACGCGACCACCGCTCCCACCGCTCCCACCGCTCCCACCGCTCCGACCGCTCCCACCGTCCCCTCGGCAGCCAACAGTTTCCTAACCTCCGGCAGCAAACAGGAACGCATCGAAGCCCTCCGCGCCATCGCGTTGCCCTGCACGAAATGCCCCCAACTCGTCGCCAGCCGCACCCAGGTTGTCTTCGGAGTCGGCCAACTCGACGCCGACCTCATGTTCGTCGGCGAAGCACCGGGCGAGGACGAGGATTTGCAAGGCGAACCATTCGTCGGCAAAGCCGGCCAGCTCCTCACCAAAATGATCCAGGCCATGGGCCTCCAGCGCGACGACGTTTACATCGCCAACGTCGTCAAGTGCCGTCCTAACATGCCGCCCAATACTCCCGGCAACCGCAAGCCGACTTCCATCGAAATGGCGACGTGCCTCCCGTATTTGCTCGAGCAAATCGACATTGTTAGACCGCGCGTCATCGTCGCCCTCGGCCTCACAGCCGTCGAGGGACTCATCGGCGAAACGCGACCCATGAACCAGTTGCGCGGCCAGTGGCTGCATTTGTTAGGAACCCCGCTCCTGCCCACCTATCACCCCGCGTATTTGCTTCGGAACCAGGCCACCAGCGAGAAACGCAAAGTCTGGGAAGACCTCCTCATGGTCATGGAAAAACTGGCCATCCCCATCTCCGAAAAGCAGCGAAACTTCTTCACCCGCTAGGCATTGAAACAGCGCCTCCTCTGGATCGACTTTCTGCGCGGGCTTGCTGTGCTGGGAATGATCGAGACGCACTCGGTCAATTCGTTTCTAGCTCCAGTCTATCGCACTGGCGGCTGGTTCACATTTCTCAGCTACCTCAACGGCATCGTCGCGCCCACATTCCTTTTCATCGCCGGTTTTCTGCAAGGCGCGTCGATCCGCAAAAACTGGGACGCGCCGACGTCCTTCGCCCGGCGGTTTCGCTCCATCGGCGTCCTTCTGCTCCTCGCCTACGCCTTGCAATTCCCCTGGAACTCGCCTTTCGACGGCGACAAAGTCTGGATCGCCCTGGGCCGGATCGACGTGCTCCATTGCATTGCGATCTCACTCGCATCACTGCTAGTACTAGCGAAACTCTGCAAGCGGCTGATCACCTTCGATGCGATGGTGGGTTTGCTAACCATCGGCCTCATCCTAGCCGCGCCATTCGTCTGGAACTCGACTGAAAATTTCCCCGCGCCCATCGCTGGCTACCTCACCGCCCATCGTGGAGCCTTGTTTCCCCTCTTCCCCTGGAGCGCCTTTCTGCTCGCAGGAGCCCTGGCCAGCCGTTTGCCCCGAATGTTCGCCGTCGGCTTTCTACTAACAACCGCGCTCGGCTGGATGCTGAAGTTCACCATGGCCGCGTGGTTTGAGTCACAGACCTATGCCACTCGCTACGACGCCTTCCTTTTTCGATTAAGCGTCGTCTTGTTAGGTTGCGCGTTGTGCTCGTGGCTGCTCACCACCGACCGCCTCCTAACCCGAGCCATCCAATGGTGCGGAGCCCGTTCGCTGCCGCTCTATGTCTTTCACCTCATCCTCCTGCATAGCGGCCTCGGCATCCTCCTGCCGCCCCTGCGCGACCTTTACCCCAAAACCCAAACGCCTACCACCGTCTTCTGGCTCTTTCTCTTAACCTTAAGCGCAACCCTCGCGCTCACCTGGCTCTGGCAATGGGTTCTAACACACACCATCCGTCTCACCCGCAAAGGCTGGCCGATGGATTATCGGACAGGCGAATAAACAAGAGCAGCAGACGCGGAAGTGACGGCATAGGCCTTTTTTTGGAAAGGTGGACGCAAAAAGACCAGTGGCCAGGCGAATCGCGGCGTCTTTTTTGTTGGTGAGAGGCTTCTCACGCCGCTACTTGTTTCGCTGTGCTGGAACGTGAAATGATGGAGCAGACCGGGTTGCCGGAATTGGAAAAGACGTTGCTCGCGCACTTCGGTCATGCGGAGTTTCGGCCCGGGCAGCGGCAGGTGGTGGAGGCGTTGATGGCGGGACACTCTGCGCTGGCGATCTTTCCGACGGGCGGCGGAAAGTCGCTTTGCTATCAGTTGCCCGCGCTTTTGCTGGAGGGTCTAACCTTGGTCATTTCGCCGCTGATCGCGCTGATGAAGGATCAGGTGGATGCGTTGTTAGTTCGAGGGATTGCCACGGCGCGGCTGGATTCCACTTTGAATGCAATGGAACTCGCCTCTGTTTTCCGGCAGATCGAGGAGGGCTCGCTGCGGCTGCTTTATGTCGCCCCGGAGCGGCTGGCGAATGAGAAATTTGTCGAGCGGATGAAGGGTGTTAACATCGCGCTGGTGGCCATCGACGAGGCGCATTGCATCTCGGAATGGGGACACAATTTCCGACCTGATTATCTGCGCCTGGCGAAGATCGTTAGGAAATGGCGCATCCCGCGCGTGCTGGCATTGACCGCCACGGCCACTCCCGATGTGGCACGCGACATTGCCAAAGAATTTCGCATCACTCGCGAGAACCGGGTGGTGACGTCATTTCATCGTCCGAATTTGTTTCTGCAAATCACGCCGGTCAAAGCCTCGGAACGCATTGCGCTTCTGGTGGAAAAACTAACAGTGGAAACGCGTTTCCCGGCGATTGTTTATGTCACGCTGCAAGAGACGAGCGAGTCCGTTGCAGCCCACCTGCAACGCGCCGGAATCCGCGCGCGCGCCTATCACGCGGGTCTGGCGGATGATGTTAGGAGCGAGGTGCAGCAGGCGTTTATGTTAGACGCCATCGAGGTGATCGTGGCGACGATTGCCTTCGGAATGGGCGTGGACAAGGCAAATGTTAGATCCGTGTTTCATTTCAATCTGCCGAAGACGCTGGAGAATTATCAGCAGGAAATCGGACGCGCTGGCCGCGACGGACTTCCATCGCACTGCGAAATGCTGGCCTGCGGCGACGACATTCGCGTGCTGGAGAATTTCATATTAGGAGACACGCCAACGCGCCACGCACTGTTGGAACTCACCGGTCATTTTCTGCGTCAGGGCCAGGAGTTTTCTATCAGCCGCTATGATTTGTCGCGGAGCCACGATGTGAAAACAATCGTGCTGGAAACGGCTCTGATTTATCTGGAAAAGGCGAAGGTGCTGGAGCCGGCGGGGTCGTATTACACGAAGTTCGAGATCACGTTTACCCACGGCGAAGGTCGCGCCCTGAGTGGACACAGCGAGGGGCGTCAGCGATTTTTGCAGAAGTTGCTGGCTTGCGGAACGAAGCGCGGCCAGTGGTCGAGAAAACTAACCATTACGATGAATGAGGCGGTGAAGATGCTGGAAGAGTCGCGCGAGAAGATTTTGCGCAACTTAAAGTTGCTGGAGGAGGCGGGCGACATTGTTCTCGTGCCGAAAGGGATTCGTCATAGCTATCGATTGTTAGGAAGCGCGGCTGAGCATACTCCCGCATCGCTGGCAGACTGGTTGCATCCGTTTTTCACGGAGCGCGAGGCCGCCGATATGAAGCGGCTGAAATCCATCGTGGCGCTGGCCGAGACGACGCAATGTCTCACCTCGCGGTTGCTGCTGCATTTTGGAGAGAAGATTCCGCCGTGCGGGCATTGTGCGAATTGTGTTTCTTCCAAGGTTAGGAAGAAGCTGCCGCAGTCGCGTCTAACTCCGATCAGCCTGGAGCAAGTGGCGTTGATTCGCGATCTGATCGAGGAGAAGGAGCCCGCGCTTCGCAGCAGCCGACAACTGGCGAAATTTCTCTGCGGCTTGCAGAGCCCGGCGTTGCAGCGGGATCGGCTCACGCGGCATGATGCGTTTGGGATGCTGGCGCATCTGCCGTTTTCCGATGTGCTCGCGCAGACGGAAAGCATGTTGATCGAGTAGGACTTGGGGGCAGCGGACCCGCTGCGATGGTTAGGAAACAGAGTTTCCAAGACAAGTGCGTTCCCAAACGGAGTTTGGGAACGAGGAAAATGTTCATCGAGGCAAACGCGTGCGCTCTCGGGGGAGATTACTACTCCTAGCTATCCAGACAATCGCGGACGGCGCGGACTAGGACTTCGGGTTTGTAGGGTTTCTCCAGAAAGTTGATGAAGCCGTTTTGCGGGTCGGCGTGGGTGGCGAAGTTGGAACTATAGCCGCTGGAAAAGATGACTTTGAGCGCGGACTTTTCCGATTGCAGCCGCTCGGCGACGGCGTTGCCACTCATCCCGTTGGGCATGACGATGTCGGTGACTAACAAATCGATCTCGCGATGTTTCTTCGACCACACAACCAGCGCAGTCGGCCCGTCGGCGGCCTCCAGAACATCGTAACCGTAGTCGCGCAGGACGTGCGTCATGATTTCGCGCACGGCGGGCTCATCTTCGACGACGAGAATGGTCTCGCTGCCTCCGCGCAATTCCTCGCCACTGGAACCGTCGGCCTGCAAAGGGATCTCGGCGCTGGCGGGCAGGTAAATGTGGAAGGTGGAGCCCTTCTTTAATTGGCTAGCTACTTCGATCCAACCCTCGTGCTGGGCGGCGATGCCATAGACGGTGGCGAGGCCGAGGCCTGTGCCTTTGCCGACTTCCTTGGTGGTGAAAAACGGCTCGAAAATGCGGTTCATCGTTTCCGGACTCATGCCGGTGCCGGTGTCGGTAACGCTCACGCAAACGTAGGTGCCGGTGCGCGCCTGCGGATGTTTGCTAACATGAGCGTCGTCGATGTTATTCACCTTGGTTTGAATGGTTAGTTTGCCGCCGGTGGGCATCGCGTCGCGCGCGTTCACGACAAGGTTCATCACGATCTGCTCGACGTTGCTTTGGTCGGCCCAAACTCCGGGGAGTTTCTTCGCAAAGTTGCAGCGCAACTCGATGTGTTCGCCGATGAGGCGGCTCAACATGCCGTCGAGATTTTTCACGACGTCGTTCAAGTTGAGCGCACGCATTTGGATGACTTGCTTGCGGCTGAAACTCAAAAGTTGTCGGGTCAATGCGGCAGCGCGCTCGGCGGCGACGGAGACGTGGTTGAGAGATTCGGCGACGCCACGGTCGAGGTTGTCGGCGGCGAGATGGATACTGGCGTGGCCCTGGATGACGGTGAGAATGTTATTGAAGTCGTGCGCAACGCCGGCCGCGAATTGCCCAACGGCCTCCAGTTTCTGCGAATGTCGAAGTTGTTTTTCGAGGCTCCGCTGCTCGCTGACATCGAGCGTGGCGATGAGCGCGACCATTTCCTCGCCCAACCGAAACGCCTCGGCGGAGATGACACATTCCCGCGTTTCTCCGGCGCGGGTGCGGAGCGGACACTCGAAATTGCGGACGGCTTTTCCCTGGCGAAGTTGCTCGATAACGAGCGTGCGCAGACCGGGGTTGGAACTGATTTTTAGTTCGTCGGGCGTGTGGTTGATGATGTCCGCACGTTCCCAGCCTGAGATGGCGAGAAAGGCGTCGTTCACGTCAATGTAAAGTTCGCTGCCGAGCGACTGGATCGCCATGGGAATGGGACTCGCCTGAAAAGCCCGCGCGAAACGTTCCTCGGACTGGCGCAATTCCTTTTCCGCCTGCGCGCGTTCGCCCATTTCCTGACGCAGTCGGGCGTTGGCCGACTGAAGTTCCTCGGTGCGGCTGGCGACGATGTGATCGAGGCTGTCGAGGTGAGTTTGCAGGCGATGGCTCAGGGTCCACTTCTGAGTCAACGTGTGGGCGAGCTGCAGCACCTCGACGTTGTCGAAAGGTTTTTTGAGAATGACGAGACTGTCGGTCTTGCCAAATTTCCGGATCATGTCGGCCCAGGAATAGTCGGAATACGCGGTGCAAATGACGATCTGCAGGTCGGGAAAAAGTTTCCAAATGCGGGTGATGGTTTCCACGCCGTCCCAGCCGGGTGGCATCCGCACGTCCACAAAGGCCATCGCATAGGGGCGGCCTTCCTTGACGGCAGCCTGGACCATTTTCAGCCCTTCCTGGCCCTGGAAAGCGGAGTCGATCTCGAATTCGGTATCCATCAATGCCTCGACTTCGACCCCGAAAAGTGCGGCGGCCTCCATGTCGAGTTCCGAGTCTTCCTGCGCCGGGTTGCCGAGAATCTTGCGGATGTCGTCGTGGATCGAGCGATTGTCGTCGATCACCAGAATGCGCTGGTTGGGCTGCGCTGGCTGAGTGGAGTGGGAATCTTTTTTGGCGCGCATGGAGATTAGGATGGAAGTCCGATGGTTTCCTCGTCCACCGGGACTTCCAGGGTAAAGGTGGCTCCTTTGCCGACGCCGGCGCTGTGGACGGAGAGCGAGCCGCCCATCTCGCTGGCGGCGAGTGCAGCGCTGTGCAGGCCGAAACCGTGGCCGTCTTCCTTGGTGGTAAAGCCGTGCTCGAAGATGCGCTGGAGATTCTCCGGAGCGATGCCGATGCCGTTGTCGGCGACGATGATTTTTACCCGCGATTTGCCGCTCGCGACGATGCGGACTTTGATTGTTTTCTCCGGTCGCAACGCTTCGCTGACGGCGTATTTGGCGTTGCGGATGAGGTTGACCAGCACCTGCAGGACCTTGTGTTTGTCCACGCGAACGAGCGGCACATCGGCGAAATCGCGGACGACTTCGATGTGGTGACGGTCGAAGGCGGCTCCATTCATGCCGAGCGCGTCCTCGACGAGTTCGCTCGCCGGCATGGATTCGAGGAGACCGGACACCTTGGCGTAGTTCTGCTGGACGGCGACGATGTCCTTGATGTGAGTGATGTTTTTTGCGAGCCGCTCGGCTTCGGCCAATGTCTCGGCCTGCTCGACGGTGAGGCGCTCGGAGAGGGTGTTGATGAATTTGGGCAACATCTTGCCGCGCGGATCGGTGGTGAGAAATTTCCCAAGGTTCTTGGAATTTTGCTCCAGGAGCTGCGCGACATTCGTAAGGTGGGCAATGCGCGATTTGCCCAGCCGCTCCGAGATGAGCATGGCGGAAACGTTGACGCTGTTGAGGACGTTGCCGACGTTGTGCAGCACGCCGGTGGCGACTTCGGCCATGCCAGCCTCGCGGGAGACAGTGATCAATTCCTTGTTCACACGCTCGAGTTCCTGCTCGGAAAGTTTCCGCTCGGTCACGTCCTGGGCGGTGCCGAAGACTTCCGCGACTTTGCCGTCGGCGTGGAGGAGAACCTCGCCGTTTTGCTGGAGAATGCGCACGGTGCCGTCCTGGCGAATGATGCGCTGCTCGAAGCTGAAGGGTTTCTTTTCTTTTAAGGCGCGCTTGAAGGTCTTGTCGGAAAACTCTCGATCGTCTGGATGAATGAGCTGGAGCGCCGTGTCGTAGCTCACTTTTTCGCCCGAGGTGGCGTAGCCGTGAATGCGGTAATTTTCCTCCGACCAATGCATGATGTTCGAGTGAATATCCCAGTCCCAACTGCCGACGCGGGCGATTTTCTGGGCGATGGCAAGCTGGTTTTCACTGTGACGCAACTCGGCCTCGGCGCGTTTGCGGTCGAGGATCTCGGCTTGCAGGGAATCGTTGGCCGCCGTGAGGTCATTGGCCTGTTTGCGAAGCGGACCAGAGATGCTTCGGGTGATGAACGTCACAAAACACAGTGCAGCGACGAGGGCGGCGGCGGCGACGAAGAGGCTGCGCGCGCGCCGGTGCTGATAGGCGTGAATGCGGATTTCGAGGAGCTTGTCGAGTTCGTTGTCGGTGATTCTCCAGAGATTGAAACTGGCGTCGCGGGCCAGAGTTCCGGCGGCGAGATAACTCGTGGTGGAGACCTGTTTTTTGCCGGAGCTGACGAGCAGCTCGATCATTTTGATGAAGTTCTCGTTGCAAGCGACGTATTGTTTCAGCGCGGCTGGGACGCGTGATTGAAGCGTGGGACTGATGCCGTAAAAATTGGCGTCCTCATTCAAGCCGGTCTGCACACTGCCCTGAATGCGCTCCAAGTCGGCCTCTTTCAACATGGTCGCGTAGATCGCGAGCTGCTGTTGCTCGGCATTGGAAATGGACGGCTGCCGCAGCACCGCCTCGCCGTGGGCGACGACGGCGGCCAGGCGATCCTGCGTTTCCGGCAGGGCCAGCAGCGTGGCGTCCATCAGGTAATAACTATCCAAGTCCGGGTCCAGGATCAGGTTCGAAAGATCGCCGGCATGGGTGATCATCACGCGAATATCGGCGATCAAATGCAGGTGCTGCGCCGCCGAGGCCGCCGGGTCGAGATCCTTCAGACTTTGCCTGAGCTTGGTCCATTCGGCGCGAACGATGGCCGCCTTGTAGTGCTCGCGCTTGCGTTTGGCGAGGCCTTCCGGGGTGAATTGCAGATCGGTGCCAATGCGGGAATCGATCTCCTGCAATCGATCGAAAGCCGACTCGATTTCCGCCTCTTTCTGAGTCAATTCAGCGGCCACAGACTCGCCCCGAATCGATTGGGTAACGAGCTGGCGATGTTGCGGAATAAATTCGAGCAAATCTTCGAGCGGACGCTGGTATTCATTCCCCTTCTCCTCCTGCCGGGCAAACTCGATGTTCGCGTTGATGCCTGTGATGAAGAGATAGAGCATCACCGAATCGGGCATGACGAAGAAGATGCTGATGAGAGCCAGCTTCTGGGCCACTTTGAGATTTCTGAACCAGTTGATCATCGTCATTGAGTCGGTTTTGTGAACTGTCGTCCTGCGTTCACGAGGCTAAGTGCTGAATGGCGTGGAAAAGACACACCCGCCCCAAATGCATGAAGCGTGCCAGTGGATGCGCCAGGTAGATTAAATTAGCCAAAGAACGCATTAAACGGCCATTAAACGTTCTCATCCGACTTGGACTCGATTGAAGCGCTTTGCCAAATCGCCCTTCTGGAGCGAATCAGGCGTCTTTCCACGTCAAGTCTGAGAGGATTAGACATTTGGCTTTGGGAGCAAGTGCGATATTGATCAAACTATGAGTCGATTTTTAATTGTGGGAGCCGGATTTTCCGGGGCTGTTCTGGCGCGTGAACTGGCCGAAGCCGGACTGTATTCTCTCGTGATCGACTCGCGGAATCATATCGCCGGAAATTGCCACACCGAGCGCAGCGCCGAGACGGGCGTGATGATCCACCATTACGGGCCGCATATTTTCAATACGAGCAACGTCCAGGTCTGGGATTACGTGCGGAAATTCGGGGAATTCGTCCCCTACATCAACCGGGTAAAAGCCTCCATCGAGCGCGGCGTTTTCTCGATGCCGATCAATCTGCACACGATCAATCAATTTTTCGGCAAACGCTTCGGACCGGCCGAGGCGCGCGCGTTTGTGCAAAATCTGGGCGACCAAACAATCCTCGAACCCGCTAACTTCGAAGAGCAGGCGCTGAAGTTTCTCGGCCACAACCTCTACGAGGCTTTTTTCTACGGCTACACCAAGAAACAATGGGGCTGCGAGCCGCGCGAACTCCCCGCCTCGATCCTGCAACGGCTGCCAGTGCGCTTTAATTACGACGACAATTATTACAACACGAAGTTCCAGGGCATTCCGCGCGACGGCTACACCGAGATCGTGCGGCGCATTCTGGACCACCCGAACATCGAAGTGAAACTCAGCACGTCCTACGACGCGTCGATGGCGGCGGAGTTTGAGCACGTTTTTTACACCGGCCCGATCGATGCGTTTTACAACTTCACCCACGGTCGCCTCACCTACCGCACCGTTTTCTGGAAGCACGAGAGCCACGAAGGCGACTTTCAGGGTAATGCCGTGATCAATTACCCGAGTCAGGACGTTCCCCATACCCGCATCCACGAGCACAAACATTTCACCCCATGGGAAGAGCACGCAAAGACCGATGTTTTCACCGAATTCAGCAAGGAAACCGCGCCCGAAGACGTCCCGTATTACCCAAAACGTCTCCCCGGCGACCTTGAAAAATTAGCCGCCTACCAAGCCCTCGCGAAAGAAGAATCCACCGTCTCCTTTCTGGGCCGCCTGGCCACTTACCGCTACATGGACATGCACCACGTCATCGGCGAAGCCCTCGATTTCGCCACCGCGTGGCTCCAAGATCGCAGCCGGTAAACCGCTATTTTTGCGTAGATGGCGGTCACGTCCTGAGTTATTCTCGGATGTTCATGTCCTCCGCTGAGCAACTTCTCTGGTATTGCGTTTCCACTCGTCCCAAGCAGGAAAATAAAGTGGCCCGCCTGCTGCGCAAAGAGATGGAACTCGAGGTGTTTTCGCCCGTCCTGCGTTTTCGCCGACCCCGCCGGAATGTCCCCATCTGGGTCTCGGAAGCCCTCTTTCCGGGTTACGTTTTTGTCCGCTGCGTCTATGCCTGGCATCATCGCCAGATCCGAGCCACGTCTGGAGTGGCCGACATCATTCGGTTTGGCGATCTCATTCAACCTCTGCCAGACAGCTTGGTGGCGGAAATCCGCTCTCTAGTCACAGATCAGGAAACCATCGAGATCCAGCAGGAACCCCAAGCCGGACAGGAAATCGTCATCGCCTCCGGCCCGTATGCAGGGATGCGTGCCTTGGTCACTCGTCTGATTCCGGCCCAAAAAAGAGTCGCCATCCTCTTCGAGATTCTCGGGCAAATGCGGGAGATCGAGATCGAAGCCGCGCGGCTTCTGCCGTCGAATCCACGGCTCATCGGCTGATCGAATCTGCGGGATTCTATTTGGTTTGCACCAAGGCTCCCAACTCGCGTGCAAAAGCCGCCTCTGCGGCTTCTCCTCCGACTTCGCGATCTGTGGTGATGACAATTTCCATCACCTGCTGCCCCAGATCCCGCCGGGCTTCCCGCACCATCCGAATGCGGTCGTAGATATTCCAATCGCCCAAAGAGCTTCCGGCCACTTCGTTATTAGCCGCCAGTGGATTTTCGCGAGCTGAAACCTTATCCGCCTGCAGGCAGAAGAACGCATGGGCGTATTTTACGGACCGGCCTTGCGAATGGATGAATCCAAAATGACGAAACGGTAGCTTCAGGCCAGGGGCAGCCTCGTAATATTTCACACCGCGATCCTCAGTCTGACGCCAGCCTGTGTTTGGAAAACAGACATCGGGCCGATGGGCGCGCGCCCGCAAAACACTGGATTGCCCCGGCTCCCAGCGGAAGAAATACATGAGCCAGCCCTGATCCATATTGAGCTGCGGCTGCGCCGTTTCCGGAGCCGCCGACTGACCCACCCGCCACATCGCGCCGCCGCCCTTGTCGTAACGCAACGTGCTGCGTGTCATTTCATCGATCTTCACCTTGGCGTATCCGGGAGCTTTCTCCGGCCATTGCGCCGACCATTGGGCCGTGGTTAGCAAACCCTTTTCGTGGAGGCGATACCAGGCCTCGACGCCAATCTCCACTGCCACCAGCCAGCACAAGGCCACAATCAAAATCTTCCGCAGGGAACCGTCACCAACTGCAGGAATACAACGCAGTCGAGTTCCATTGGACTCTGTGGAGGAAACACCTTGTCGCCTATCCCGGAAAACATTCGCCAACGCGAAAGTCCCGACCATCACAATCCCCAGCACCGCTAGGCCAGCCGCATCGTGGACATGATCCACCGCTTCAATGCTTTTCGTGGCCGCTGTCCAAACCAGAAAACCGCCCCTCATCACATTGGCCACAAAAGCCAGCGCAACGACTGCCCCCAGCAGCCCAACCCGGCGCCGCCAGTTCATTCGATTCAATTCGCCAAAGAGCAGCCCCGCCATGATCGAGGTCTGCAACGAACGCACGCCACTACAAGCCTCATTCACACCAACCAATCCGGTTCGCAGGCGAATGACACTCCCCTCCAGCTGCGCGGGAATGCCAATCAGATTCATCAATTCGGTATTGATGATCGCCACCGCATGCTGCAATCCCTGGATGATTGGAACCTCGATAGGGGTCACCCAAGGAACGGCGACCAGCACAAAGGCCACAGGAAACGCAAAATACCTCAGCCAGGGCCAGCCACCCGCCAGCCAGAGCAGGCTCAAACTCAAACCGAGGGCCAACAGAGCATGGACCCACTCCAAAGGCCGCCATTCCGGATTGGCCACTTCAAAAAGACGGATGGGAACCCATGCCAGCAACAGTAAAATGGCGCCTGCACCCAGTAGAATTCGGACCGAAGTCCCTGGCAGATAGCCCCTGCCCGATTCCCGAATGGGACGGTCTGGCCAGCGCAGCCAGAAAAGATAAACTGCAAAAGCCGGGACAAACCATCCATAGCTGTACTGCTCATTGACGGACCACTCCGCTCCCAGCATCCGGCACAACACGCCCCAAAGGACCACGGCAAACAATGTCACCAGCCAGAAATTTGACTGTTTCCAGGAAAGGACTGGCACATCGGAAGACTCCAAAAGCTCGGGGGAATGAGTCAGATCCATGATTGGGGGATGGCTGAACATACCAAGAAACCAAGCCCCCACAAGAAAACTGGAGCGAACGGAACCATGGTGTGATCTGGCCTTGGGCATTAACAGATTCGTTTATTGAAAAAGGAACCAAAAGAGCTATTCTGCCAATGAGAACGGCCATCCACCGAGGTGAATGGCCGTTTCATAATCGTGAGGTTTCCTTTGGCGTAGCAATCCGCCGGCAAGGAAATCCGGGTCTGGCAAGGCTGCAACCTTACGGGACCACGGGGTTTTCGGGCGAAGCCTGCGCTTTGCGGGTCAGCCCGGAACTCCGTTCGCTTTTGGTTTTATAACCAATCGCGCGGTAGAGGGCGGAATCTTCTCCATGCGCCGGAGAGCCTTTGATGGAATTCACCACGCGCTGGTAGAGCACGCTGGAAGTCGCATCAGAGGTTTTCCGGGTCGCCAGCGAAGCTTTCCGCTCCCGGTCGATATCGCTAATGCGAGTGCGAACGGTGTTGGATGGCAGGCTGGCGGCGAGGAACTGTTCCCGCGTCATCTCCGAAAAGATGGCGTCAGGAGCCAGTTGTTCCCAGGCACTGAGAAGTTTGTCGATGGAGACCGGTAGTTTTGATTTGGCCATGACTTATTCATTGTTGGTTGCGTTGCGTCGTGCCCAGCTGCCTGCCGGGTTCCTTCGACCTGCGGAGGGCGATGGCGATTGGGCGTGAGACAGGTTCATCCCGATCTGGCACACGCCAGGAGGATGGAGGAGGCTCTGGGGAAAGGGATGCGGACAAATCGTTCACGATGTCCGTCACGGACAAACCCGGCGGCTTGAACGTGGCTGCGGGTTTTGCGACGCTCTGTGGCAGCAGCGGAAAAAGAAGATCCATGGAGGATTCGCTGCCGGAGCAGACGCGCAGGCCGAGGCTTTGTGCGATTTGCACCACCAGCGGTTCTCCGGTCAGCACTACGCTCCCCGTCCGGTCGGCGAGGTAGAGAAGGAGGGATTCACGGTGCGTCAGGCGGCGCAGCGGCTGTTGAAAGATCAGGAAAAAGTCTTCTTCCTCTGGCGCGAGCTCCATCAAGTGCAATGGCACCTCTCTTTGCAAGCTGGCCAGATGCGGGCGGCGCAAAAACTGCCCGCGCGTCACCCATCCAACGACCTTTCGCGCCGCCCACGTCTGGGTCTGGCCCGACTCATGCAATCGGGAAAGCTGCCGGATGTCGTGAATGGCCAGGTTCATGGATAGATCTCCCATTCACTGCTAAATTCTTCCTCAGATTTCCCGGCCAGCATGGCTGCTTTGTCCAGGCTGAGGCATTTCTCCGCCACCCCGCGCTGGAGGAGCAAATCAAACCGGCGCGGCGTTTCATCAAAGGGACATTCCCCTGGATCCTGTGTGCGATACCCTTGCGCGGACCACCTCGCCCAGATGCGAGTCAAAGTCGATTCTGCCAGCACTCCCAGGGTGCCAGCCCGGCTGAGTATGGCCGCGCAAGAGATTCCATGGATGGACTTGAGATTTTTCAGTTCGGCCAAAGAAATATGCTGCCGACGGGAGCCGATCTCGGCCAGGAAAGTCTCTCTGGGCAGCAGCATCGCGCCGGCAAAGCGATGACACAGCTTTTCGCGGGCTTTTTCGTCAAACGCATCAGCCGCAAACTGCAGCACGATATGGCCCAGCTCGTGCAACGCACTGAAGCGCCGCCGATCCACCGTATAGCGGGAGTTCAAAGCCACCACATCGCGCGGGCCAGCCTTTCCAGAAAACCCGTCGAACCCGGAGGGGGCCTCCAGCAGATGAACCAGAATATGTTTCGCCTCCAGCAGCCCGACCACCGAGGGAATGGGAGCCGTGCCCATCTTCCAGAGCTTTCGCAGTTGATCGGCTGCCGCCTCCACGTCTTCTGCTTTCTCAACACGGTGTCCCGCCAGAGGATTGATGAACACATCCGTCAGCCCCACCAGCTCCTCCAATTCCGTGTATCGCTCGAAAAAATCGGAAGTGATTTCCCGGATCGACTCCTCCTCCTTGACCCCAAGGCTGGAGCGTTTGCGAAAATCCACCCGTCCGAGGCGGGAGGTGAGAGGACGGACAAAGAAATCTTCCGACAGCCCCAGTATCTCGCACAGCGCGATCACGATGGAAGGCGACGGATGCATCGCTCCTTTTTCATATTTGTTGAGGGCGGCGGCTGAAACCTGCCCCCCCAACTTTTCGGCCAGATCTCGCAGAGACCACGCATGACGCTTGCGCGCCTGGAGCAGGCGAGTGCCGAAAAGAGTGGTGGCTGCGGGAATCATGCTTGTTGACAGGATGCAGGCATTCGTCTTTTTCGTCAATGCGTTATTTTGAAGTCACTCGCTTTTGTTGCCAGGGCGATAAATCTGCTATCTCCCTGTGGATCAACCGCTTAGAAAGAATGAGTGAGGCACCCCCATCATTTTCCTTAAAAATAATCGCCGCTGCCACTGCACTTTTCCTGCCGGATCATCGTCTTGTTCCGTTGGACAACAGGCTTGCGCCATTGGAACCAAGGCTTGTTCCAACGGAATCAAGGCCGGTTCCAGCGGTTCTTCGCGTGAAACCAACGGAACCACTCCTGGTTCCATGGGTTCAAGGAGTCGTCCCGATAGGAACTTGTCTCGGTCCCAAGGGTTCTGCGCTTGTTCCCAATGCGATCAGCGAGTGTTCCACTGGTGCAACGTCTCGACCCGCTGGCAAATGTCCGTTGAACACGGCTTTCGGATTCCTTTTGACGCTTTCTCGAAACTTCTTTTAACTGTGAATTCTTGGATTCTCCCCGATTCCATCCTCAAAACTTGTTCCCGCCCCTGAATGCCCCACTATATACGGTGCACCAAGGGCGGCAGCATGTGCATCATATAGGCACCTTCCGCTATTACTTATCCATTTCTTGAAGACCATCCTTGAACCCGGCCGTGCCGAGAAAAACTATTGGCGCGATCTTTGGCGCTACCGCGAACTCTTCCAAGTGCTCGCCTGGCGCGATCTCTCGGTCCGTTACAAGCAGACCATCATTGGCGTTGCCTGGGCGTTGATCCGGCCATTCCTCACGATGGTCGTCTTTACCGTCATTTTCGGCAGGGTCGCCAAACTTCCCTCGGAAGGCAGCACGCCTTACGCCCTCATGGTCTTCGCTGGGATGTTACCCTGGACCTTCTTCGCCACCGCCTTATCTGAGGCGTCTGGCAGTTTGGTTTCCAACTCCAACCTCATCTCCAAGGTCTATTTCCCCCGGCTCATCGTTCCGACCGCCACCGTCGTGGTCGCCTTTGTTGATTTCCTAATCAGCTTCATCATCTTGGTGGGCATGATGGTTTGGTTTCGCTTCCTACCCGGTTGGCAGATATTGCTCCTGCCGGTCTTTGTCCTCATCGCCTTCCTCACCTCCCTCGGCCCCGGCCTCTGGATAACCGCGCTCAACGTGAAATACCGGGACTTCCGTTACGTCATCCCGTTCATCGTCCAATTCGGTCTCTATATCTCTCCCGTCGGTTTCTCCAGTTCCGTCATTCCGGAAAAATGGCGGTTGCTCTACTCGCTCAATCCCATGGTCGGCGTCATCGACGGCTTCCGCTGGTGCCTGCTAGGCGGACAGTCCGCGATCGACTGGCAGGCCTTCGGACTTTCCCTCGGCGTCACCGCCTTCTTCCTCTGGCTGGGAATCCGCCAATTCAGGAAAACCGAGAAGAGCTTTGCGGACCTGATTTGAAAAAAGGGGAGGAGACAGAAGATAAATTTAGTCTGAATGATTGATGGTCCTCGCCCTCATTTACGTCGCTACCGTGAGACTCGGTTGGTCTGCGTTCGACTCATGGATTGGGATTGTTGTCTTTGCTGCTATGTCGATCATGGCTACTTACGCTGTATTTGCCTATTTTGAACGACCTATCCGGCGTTGGATACTCAATCGTCATGCTATTGGTGAATAAGAGTCTCGGCTTGTCGTTGGGAAATGAGTTCAACCTCACTCGATCAAGCAACTGAAACCGAGGCGGAAATCCATTTCGCTGAGCACTCAACGATAGTCTGTTTTCTTGTATGGCATCATTGATCGAAAACCTGCGCTATCGGCCGGAAATCGATGGCTTGCGCGCTATCGCGGTGTTGGCTGTTGTTTTCTTTCATGCTGATCTTGGCGTCCCCGGTGGCTATATTGGAGTTGATGTCTTTTTCGTTATCTCCGGCTATCTGATCACTTCTTTAATTATCAAAGACCTGGAATCGGGAACCTTTACCTTGTTCAATTTCTGGGAACGACGAATTCGTCGAATCCTGCCGGCGTTGGGGCTGGTCGCTCTCCTGGCGCTTGTGGCCGGTTGGTTTATGTTTCTCCCGGATGATTTATCTTCTCTCGGCAAGTCCGCATTCTACCAAGCGCTGTGTGCTGCCAACATTTACTTCTGGCGCGAAACAGGCTATTTCGACGGAGCTGTCGACGAAAAGCCACTGTTGCATACTTGGTCGCTCGCTGTGGAAGAGCAGTTCTATTTGCTTGTTCCTTTTCTGCTGCTGGCAATTTTCCGCATTCCAAGACTCCAGAGTCGGAAAGTGATTCTTTCCGTTTGTGGAGTAGTTATTTTATCAAGTCTCGCTTTGAGTATCTACGGAGTATCCCGTCAATCGACCGCCAGTTTCTACCTTCTCCCCAGTCGGGCCTGGGAGCTTGTCCTTGGTTCCTTTGTCGCACTCCTGCCTGGATTCACTTTGAATCGCACGTTACGAGAAATCCTGTCCATACT
Source organism: Chthoniobacterales bacterium (assembly GCA_039930045.1). Classification (NCBI taxonomy): domain Bacteria; kingdom Pseudomonadati; phylum Verrucomicrobiota; class Spartobacteria; order Chthoniobacterales; species Chthoniobacterales bacterium. The sequence continues at coordinate 111,867 of JBDSQB010000002.1, forward strand.
CGCTCTCGCCAGCATCCTCCTTCCTTGTTTCCTCTATAGCAAGGAAACGCATTTTCCCGGTATGGCGGCCCTTCCTCCTTGCCTGGGTGCTGCCCTTTTTATCTTCTCCACCCGGATCACTGGAACCGGTACCCGCCTCCCAGCCATCGCCCTACTGCTTTCCAGGCGTCCGGTAGTCTTTATCGGCTTAATCTCGTATTCACTCTACCTATGGCATTGGCCTCTTTTCGCATTCAGTAGATATTGGGCCTTGCTTCCATTGAACCTGAACTGGCGCTTCGCATTGGTTTTCTGCAGCCTGCTTCTCGCCATAGTCTCTTGGCGATTCATAGAAACGCCTTTTCGGAAGCGTCAATATTGTCCATCCCGAAAATCGATCTTCATTTTCGGCGCGATTGCTACTGCCGTGACTGCCGCATCGGGGGCCATGCTCCGCCTCAAATCTGGAATTCCTCAACGCCTCCCCGCTGTTGCTTCGCATTACGCCCAAGCTGCGAAAGATTCGGAATTTGTTAATGAGGTTACCACCAGCGATGTTATTGCCGGCAAATTTGTCCAGTTTGGATCTGAGAAACAGGGAGCGCCTTTGACATGGTTGGTTTGGGGTGACAGCTTCGCGATGGCCGCACTACCTGGCTTCGACGCGTTCTTAAAAGAACAGGGTCAGGCAGGCCTAGCCGCCACTCATTCGTCCACTGTTCCTATCCTCAACTATTTCCAAAGAACCCAGTATGGTCTTGGGCCTGGTGCAGTTGCTTTCAACGACGCGGTTTTTGCCCAACTGCAGGCCCGGCGTATTCCGAATGTCGTGCTGATCGGCAGGTGGAGTTGCTGTGACGACAATGACCCCCGTTTTCCCAGTAATCTTCCGTTCGAAACGTCATTGATTGCGACGGTAAGGAGAATCGCGAAAACCGGATCTCGCCCCTGGATACTCCTTGAGGCGCCCACCCAGCCTTTTGACGTACCACGAATGCTGGCTCGCTTCTCGATACGGGGGCAAAACATCGTTGAACTTTGCGCGACTCCACAAACAAATAGTGGTCTCATCGGTGCAAATCCTGAATTTAGCGATAAATTGCGACAGGCAGGCGGGTACATCTTGGACCCGCGACCCGAATTTTTGAACTCAAACGGTTCTCACTACATCGTTGAGACGGACGGATCAGCCCTATATCGAGACTCACAGCACATGAGCGCTTGGGGCGCCAGGAAAATCATTCTCCCGTTATTGCGGAAAACTGTTTCTTCGCATCCTTGAGATCGCCTTTAAGTGACAAGGCGCCGTTCGACTTGCCATTCCTCTAGCTTATATTCCGAATCCAGACCCTATGAGCGATACTGTAATTAGCGTAGAAAACCTGTCTAAATCATACCTAATCGGCCACGATGGCCCCCAAGAGCGCTACCATTCGTTACGCGATACTATCGTCCGCCATAGCAAGAACTATGTCCGAAAAGCTGTGGACATGGCCCGTGGGCGCCAGATCATCCAAGGCGACACTGTTGAAGAATTCTGGGCGCTCAAGGACGTCTCCTTCGAGGTGAAACGCGGTGAGGTGCTCGGCATCATCGGCCGCAATGGCGCGGGAAAATCAACCCTGTTAAAGATTTTATCTCGCATCACCGAGCCTACATCCGGGCGCGTTGAACTAGATGGCCGGGTTGCCTCTCTGCTTGAAGTCGGAACCGGCTTCCATCCGGAACTGACGGGCCGCGAGAATATCTTCCTCAACGGGGCCATCCTCGGCATGTCCAAGGCGGAAATAAGAAAAAAATTCGGTGAAATTGTCGATTTTGCGGGAGTTGAAAGATTCCTCGATACCCCGGTCAAGCGCTACTCTTCCGGCATGTATGTGCGACTCGCTTTTGCTGTCGCCGCCCACCTTGAACCGGAAATCCTGATCATCGACGAGGTGCTGTCGGTCGGCGATGCTGAATTCCAGAAAAAGTGCCTTGGGAAAATGCAAGATGTGGCAAAGGGTGGGCGGACGGTCTTGTTTGTGAGTCATAACATGGGCGCGGTGCAGTCCCTGTGCAGCCAATGCCTTATATTGGCTTCTGGGATGAAGTTGGATTCAGGAATTCCAGACAAGATAATAGGGCTCTACAATAAACAATACTCAGAGAATCCAAAAATCACTAAAGATCTAACGATGGGGAGTGACTTGATCTTAAGTGAATGCACCGCAACCCCACAAGTATTGCACTCGGGCGAAGACCTTACGATAATATTTGAATTTTATACTAGTGCGTCAATTCCGGTGTCAGAATATTGTGCACTAATTTATAATGACTTAGGACAGCGTGTTGCGATTTGTGACATGAGATCGGACAAGTCAATATTCTTCCAGAAGAACCAAGTCATTAAGACGGTTATCCAGATTAACAACATTCCGCTTATCGAAGGAGTTTACCATGTCGGACTTTGGATTGACTCAACAGCAATCCGCAAAGATTTCCTAGATCTGGCAAGTTTCGAAATCTTATCCCCGATTAGAAGTGTAGCTCCTTACGAAAAGCCACTTAGAGGCTTTGTAGAACTAAATCAGTCGCACAGCATTCTTCAGGAGAGTCAATAGACTTAACCGAAACATGTGTGCCTTTCCCCACCGGCGACTTGAGTCCGGACAACAAACTTTGCGCGTTCAGACCAACATAAGATCTTTTTTCTTAAAAGTAATCCGTAATAACAGTTGTGAAAATGAAGGATGATCATAATTACTCAAAAATACTCGATGTTATTGTTTTTACTTGCGAAGGCAGAGAGAAACTTCTAGAAGAGACATGGCAAGCCTTTTCTTCCTTTTTTCCAAAAGAAAAAACTAGGATCATACTAGCAATTGACGGCGAAATTGCCCCGAATGCTATCACTGCAATTTCTCCAAATGTGATTGTGAGAAACTTTCGGCGTTCGGGATACATCCGCTCTATCATCAACGCACTCAGGCTTGTTGAGAGCGAGTTCTTCTATTGGCTTGAGGATGATTGGACTCCGATGAATCCCTTAGACGTTGATGTGGCGATCGCAGGACTGCTGCGAAATCCAAAGTGGATCCAAGCACGATGGAGTAAGACCGCACCGCTTACGGCTGAAGACTATATTCTGGAGGGTGATTTTAATTTCTCATCGGTTGGCTTTTCCGCCAATCCTTGCGTTTGCCGCACAGACCTCATCCGAAAGGGATTCTATGAGCTGTCTCAATCAAAGAAAGGAAGCAGTCTTGGAATCGATGGATTCGAGAATTTTCTCACAAATTGGGCGCTAGAGAACAATCTCCCATGTGCGGTCATGAATCCAGGTGAAACCCCGGCGGTCGAACATAGCGGATACCTCGAAAGCACAGGACGCGAGTGGCACATGACTTCTTCTTTGGATAAACGGCCTGCCCAGCATCTCTCGCCAGTCGGTTCACCTCCGCTTTGGCGTCGTCTCTGGATGATTCCCAAACTGATCCGTTCAGCGATCGTCGTTGGCATACGTCAAATCATGGACGACGAGGCATACAATTTGGCATTTCGCATCGTCGGGTCCCGAATCCAGTTGAAGAAGGAACAAGCTGATAAAAAACGTACCAGATCGATGCAATGAAACGAGAGGTCTTCACACTTGCGCTCGGCAAGTCCTTGTATGTGGAGATGGCGTTGAATCTCGCCCGCTCTTTCCGCTTGTGGAATTCGAATACTGATATTGCCTTCCGACTGGTTACCGATTGGGAGGGAGAGTTGCCCGCTTCTCTTTCATTTGTTGAGATTCAAAAGGCATCCGTAGCCGAACTCGGCGAAGGATTCTCATCGAAGCTGAAGCTTGATCGACTCTGCCGCGCAGACCGCTCACTTTTCATCGATGCCGACTGCTTGTGCGTTGGATCTCTCGAATCAGTCTTTGAAACATTTGAAGGCACTCCGGTAGGAGTTGTCGGACGCCCGGTGACGGGTGGCGAGTGGTTCGGGAACTTGGATTCCATTCTCCCGAAGCTAGGAATTGACTCAATCCCCAAGTTCAATGGGGGGGTGTATTATGTAAAAAAAGGAGGATTAGCTACAACGATTTTCGATACATCGCGTGCACTTGAGCCTCGATACGATGAAATCGGATTGGTCCGGCTGCGTGAACGTCCGAACGATGAGCTTCTGATCGCCCTAGCCCTTGGGGAGCATGGGGTGAGGCCGGTACCCGATGATGGGGGGATCATGGCTGATCTATTTTCGTTTCCCGCTCGCCCTGAGGTCGATGTAATTAGAGGAAAGTCGCGTTTGGTTAACCCTCCTCTAGGTTGTGCTGATCATCAGTCATGGAATCCGCTGAACGAGGCCAGTCCGCGTATCGTGCATTTTTTGGGAGACAGTCATGGGTATCCTGAATATCGGGCTGAGGCACTGGCACTGCGCTTGATTGATCTCAGGCTTCCACGAAGTTTGGCATGGCTGTCTGGACGCCTATTCTTGTTGTGGCCTGGTCGACTCCGTCGTTTCTTCAAGAACTGGATGAGGCCGCTCTATCGTAAGTTTTTAGGAGTTCGCCCGGTGAAAACTAGTGATCGAATTTAGAGTGATGCTTGTTTCAGTAATCATACCAACGTTCAACAGATTGTGGTGTCTACCTAGAGCCGTCGAATCATGTAGAAAAGCCGGCTGTCCCGTCGAAATCATTGTCGTGGATGACGGGAGTTCTGATGGAACGTGGGAATGGTTACAAACTCAAGATGATGTAATCGGAATTCGGCAAGAAAACTGGGGAAAGGATTGGGCCGTACAAGCGGGGACGGCACGCTCTTCAGGGCAATATGTTCGTTTTCTTGATTCGGATGACTGGCTTCTTCCTAATGGAACATCCAAACAGTTACACATTGCCGTGGAGGAATGCGCCGATGTGGTGGTCGCTGGAACCGAAATTTACAATGAGGCTGAAGAGCTCATTGAATCATCGTTGTGGCACGAATGCGATGATTTCATCGCCCAGCAACTTGGAGAATGTGATAGTTCCCACTATTCTGCCTACTTGTTCAGGCGCGAATTCATATTGAATATCCCTCACCGACAAGAGTTTGGAGCACGTGACGATCGGATGTTTATCATTGAGGTGGCTTTGGCCAAGCCCAGAGTCTCTGTGTGCAGAGAAAGAGTATTTGCTCACATGCATCACGAATTAGGAAGGCTGCAGTTTCCGAAAGGTAGCCGGGCTGTCGTTACGAACTACTACCATTCAGTAATGTATCGCAAAGCCCTAGGAACGCTAGACCGTAGAGGAGAACTGACGGCGAGGAGAAAGAAAGCTGCGGCAAAAATTCTCTGGCCTCTTGCCCATTGGATCGCTTACAGTGATCGGGAGGAAGGTGCGGAAGTTGCCGACTGGGTCTTGTCGCTGGATCCCGCCTTTGAGATCCCTGAGAAGGGCATCCTTGGTTGGCTCTACCGCGTATTTGGATTCCGACGGGTTGAGTTGATGCTCGGAATGAGGAGACGTGTCCTGACGTTGATCTCGAAAGTCTGTTCTCGGTAGGATGTGCTTTTCTGCATTGGTTTTGGGAGTTTCCTAGTGACGATGATCCAAACAAAAACAACAGTCGTAGGACTGCGTAACGAATGGGTGGACTGTCTCCGGGGTTATGCCGTAATATTGGTCTGTCTTAGTCATACGTTCTATCTTCCACCCATTCATCGTGCGTTTCCGGGTGTGTCGTTCTACTTCAAAGGAGATATTGGAGTCTGGTTGTTTTACGTGATTTCCGGATTTCTAATTGGAGGGCTTTTGCTGAATGAGAAAGCTCATCCCGGTGGAGTGCACCTTGGCCGGTTTTATGGCAGAAGATTTTCCCGGCTGATTCCAAGCTACCTCGCTCTTGTGCTTGTCATGAACATCACGGCATCTGGATCCATCCAGCGGGCAGGGATTCATTGGTGGCTTTTTTTCATCCCTTGGCTGGACATGACGCCGGGAATAGGTTATCTGCCTTTCCATTTGAGGACACTCCATATCGAGGAGAAATTCTATTTGGGGTGGGGATTGCTGTCTAAGTATCTTCCGAGACGGGTGTTATTTTGGTTTGCGGTAGGACTTGTTGTCTACGGTCCTATTGCTCGAGTGTTGGTCTATTTTCCAAATGGCCCCTCAACGTTGATGTTCGATAGTGCTGCGGATTGTTTCGGTATTGGCATTCTTTTTGCATTCTTTCAGACCCAAGTGTCGGGGCAATGGAGGAGGCTCAATAAGCTAACGGAGCGACTGCTTTTCGGCCCTGGCGTAATCATGATGCTAATGCTGCTTGTGGGTCTATTAAGACAGATTAAACCATTTTCCTATTTTCTTATTCCTTTCCTGCCGACGGTAGTCTCTCTCCTTTCCATCGCTTTGCTCTATTCTGGCTGGGAGAGGCGGTCGGTATTTCAGGCCGCTTGGGTCGCCAAGGTTGGGTTAGCCAGCTATACTATTTACCTCTTTCAGCAACTTGTGCTTTGTCCATGGAACGATGTGTATGCTTGGGAGTTTACTTGGTTGCGCTGGATGGGTGCTAGCGCTAGCGTTTGCGTATTTGTAATTTTCTGGTTTAGAAGCGTGGAGGCTCCGATTACGGTGTGGGGTCGCCGAAGTTTTTCGAGTCGCTGAAATGGCCATGTTGAATCTGCTTTATAAGGAGCCGGATACAGACCGCTGGGTTCCGGGAGACCGCTACCCACGGAGTCTAGTGCGGCGGATCCTGAGGGGGCCGCGCCGGCCGGGGGGGCAAGAACGGGTTTTCCTAAACCTTTGTGCCGGACTAAAGCGGCTGGGAGTTCCCTTCAGGACAAACGATTTCACATGGGCCAAGCGAAATCCAGATGCTCCGGTAGGGATCATCGGCAAGCCTCATGTTCTAGACCTGATGGAATGGAAAAATCCCATTCTCTTCGGTGCATCAGTGATGGCGCATCCATTGGCCGATCCCGATCTCCTTAACAGGAAGCCGATCCGACGCATTCTGGTTCCTGGTGAGTGGATGCGGCAAATGTGTGAACCCTACTGGGGAGACCTTGTCCGAGCCTGGCCGGTTGGGATCGATACGGAAATGTGGAAGCCGGGTTCGACAGGAGATAAGGACGTTGACGTTCTAATCTATGACAAGATCTATTGGAATCGGGAAAACTTGGAGCCATCGCTTCTAACCCCGATCATCGAACAACTTAATAACTTGGGGCTCCGGAGTGAGGTTATCCGCTATGGTTTCTATAAAGAAGATACGTATCAGAGGCTTTTAGCCCGTTCACGAGCCGTCTGCTATTTGTCAAGGCACGAAACCCAAGGAATCGCCTATCAACAGGCACTTGCTTGTGATGTTCCGATCATCGCGTGGGACGTCGGCGGCTTCTGGGAAGATCCGGAATTCTTTCCACATCGGGTCCGCTTTTCACCTGTTTCTTCAGTACCTTATTGGGATGAACGCTGCGGAGAAAGATTTGTCGGCCCTGAGACATTCGAGGCCGCGTTTAGCAAGTTTTGGGATGGATGCCGGGCTGGTATTTATGCTCCGCGAGATTACATTCTTGATAATCTTACGTTGGAGAAGGCTGCACAGGCATATCTAAATCATTGGAACTCCACATTTTGAGGTGTCGGTTGGAGAGATACTGGATTTTTTAACTAGATCTCTAGGTTTAAAGACGGCACTGATTGTTATAGAACTGTCTTTGTTTTCATTGAGTAGTTAGCTATGAGGTCGCTTTTCATTTTTGATCCCAAAGATTTGTACTCACCAATACTTGGTGGCGTGCAACTATGCTCGCAGGAATTTCTGGATATAGTAGGCGCTGCATCGGAGGAATTGGAATTGGTCCCTGTCAGTGTCACAGATGCTCCCATTTGGCGTCTGCGTCGCCTATTCGGTCTTGGATCATATCTGTTCTATCGACCAAAAGACGTGCGTGAGGTATTGGTGAAAGCGGCGGCTTCCATAGATCCAACGCATATTTTCTTAAATCGTTCAGAACTAATCAGGATTGCACCATTAGTTGCTGAGCTTGCCCCACACGCAAAAATTGTTGTCATGTCTCATGGCAATCAAAGTGGCGACGATCTTTATGAAGTAGCAGGTCCCGGAGGAGCGCGTAAATCCAAGATCGGAAGGATTAAAGCCATGTGGCAACTTGGTCTAGACCTAGCAAATGAAAGTCGTTACCGTCACCGCTATCTTGATGCTGTTTGCGTAATGTCGGAGGAGGAGGAAATTCTAGAGCGCTGGTTGGGTGCTACTACGACCGTGGTACTTCCCCGCATTATCAAAGTCAATCCGTTGACTTGGGAGCCCATTTTCGGACGTATTGGTTTTGTCGGTACATTGAATCACACACCCAATCGAATAGCGCTGGAACGATTGTGCGACCACCTCTCCACCTTTGATGCTTCGAACTTGGAATTTCGATTGGTTGGCGGGCCCGATGATGTAGGGCGCGCACTGGCTACAAAATATTCGTTTGTTGTATATCTGGGAAAGCTTAATGATGAGATGCTTCAACGGGAGGCGGCCAGTTGGACCCTGTTTCTCAATCCAATATTCTGGCTCTCGCGCGGAGCGTCTATGAAGCTAGGCCAGTCGTTGTCGTGGGCTATTCCTGCATTAACTACAAGAGCGGGTGCGCGGGGATATCAATTGACTTCGGACCAGTCGTTTATCACAGGAGATTCCGTTGAGGCTTTTACTGCAACATTACTCGACGTTGTTCACAGTAGTGACCAACTTTCCAAAGTTAGGAACCGGCTTCTCCGTTCTGCAGAGGATTGGCCAAATGTCCAGTTCTTGGCTTCACGTTTGAAGTCGATTTTGGACTAACTGATCAAGCTGTTTGCACTTGATTTCATAATAGCATGCGCTTGCTCATTGTGTCCCCTCATTTTCCGCCGTCCAATGCGGCGGACATGCAAAGGGTTCGCTTGCTTTTGCCTTATCTGCGCGAGCAAGGTATCGAAGTGTTAAGCGTAGAGCCTGACCAAGTCGCAGCCCCACAAGATCCCTGGCTGGCGGCGGGACTTCCGACGAACGTGGTAGTGCATCGAGTAAAGGCATTGGATCTGAAATGGGGGAAGGTTCCTGGCTTGGGAATGCTGAGCTTTCGGGCTATCGGAGCGTTGCGGCGGCGCGGGGATGAGCTGCTTGAAAGAAATGTGGAAGGTGGAAAGCGGAAAGCGAGATTTGATTTGGTCTATTTCTCGACCACGCAATTTGGATTACACGTATTGGGACCTCGATGGAAGCGGAAGTTCGGTGTGCCGTTCATGATGGACTATCAGGATCCTTGGGTGAGTGATTACTACAGGGACCATCCAGAAGTTACTCCACCGGGTGGAAGATTGAAATATGGCATCGCGAGTTGGCTTAACCGTCGTCAGGAACCCAAGGTGCTGCGTGAATGTTCCGGGATAACGAGTGTTTCACCTGCCTATCCACAGCAGTTGGCGAAGCGGTATCCGTGGTTGCGGGTGGAAGACTGTGGGAAAGTCGAAAGTCGAAGGTCGAGGGTCGAAACAGAGAAAAGTCCGCAGCGGGTGGCTAAGCACGCCATTCACCGATTGCCCTCTCTGACGATCCCGTTTCCGGGCGATGAACGAGACTTTGATCGGGTAAAGGCAGAGAACATAAAACAGGAGGTCTTCGATCCAAGTGACGGATTGATCCATTGGGTTTATGTGGGCGTCTGTCCTTCGAGCATGTTGTTCTCCGTTCGCTCTATGTTTGCCGCTTTGGCGGTGAGAAAAGCGGAAAGTGATAGGCAGAAGCTGAAAATGGAGAAGCTGAGACTGCATTTTATCGGAACTTCTTACGCCGCAGCCGGAACGGGGGTGAAGATCGTTGAGCCGTTGGCGGCGGAATACGGCCTGAGCAAATGGGTGTATGAATCCACCGACCGCATTCCTTATTCTGAGACTCTGCGCTGCCTTCTCGATGCGGATGCCCTGATCGTGCCGGGTTCCGATGATCCGGGTTATACCGCCTCCAAGATTTATCCTTACCTGCTGGCCAGAAAACCGCTTCTGGCGGTGTTTCATGAGCAAAGCTCTGTCGTTCCTTTGATCCGCAAAGTTGCCGGTGGCAGCGTCGTTACCTTTGCCAGCGGGGAAAATGTGGAGACGATTGCGGCTCGCATTCTCCAGCAGGTCGAAATAAGGGATGGCAGGCTCCCGCAAATTTCTTTGAATGAGGTCGCATTTCAGCCATTCACAGCAGAAGCTCAGGCTAAACAATTAGCTGATTTCTGGAAGCATTGCCTGGAGAATAGATAAACATGCCCGCCACTGCTCTCAACACCCCGGCAATTACAGGCGCGCTTGATCTGAACTTTGCGGAAATGTCGCAAAGGGTCAGGCGCCTCTATGCGGGGGCACGAGTTATCTTAACCTTGGCCGTGGTGGCGGGAGGTATTGCCATTCTTCAACAGAATCCTTCCTGGATCGCGTCCTACCTGCTTATTAGCGGCAGTAGTCTGGCGTTGGTTTGGCTCTGGACCAGTGCTCCACGCCAAGGCCTGCCTTTGCTGCCCATTTTCGCGGTGCAACATTTGGTGATCTATGCCCTGCCTTTCGTGATTCAAAATAAGACCGTGCAAATTACCCCCGTCCCCGTGCTGCTTCAAGCCAGCCTGGGGTTTTGCCTTTTTCTCGGCTGCTGCTGGGGAGGGCGCGCCTTTGGCCAAGGGCTGATCGGAAGAGTGCGTCCCTCTCGTTGGAATCTGTCTCTGGCAGAGGGCAGGAATGCCGCTGCCCGCTGCTTCTCGCTGTCTTTTGTGCTTTTAACCATGGCGCTTCTCTTCTATGTAACTGCGCGCGCCGGTTGGTTGTTCACCCTCTTGCCAGCCGACTTGTTTCCCTTGCTGCGAACTTTTGCCACAGCCGCAGCCATGCTGGGTGGGATGCTCGGTGCCCTGGTTATCGGCAAACTCAAGTCCGATCTTCGACAATGGTTATTCTGGGCATTAATCATCGCCATCTGCCTGCTCTCAGTGGCCGATGTGCTTGTGTCTGGAGCGAGCGGTGTGGTCATCGCTGTGATGCTGGGCCTGGCCCTTGGCTCCAGACGCCTTCCTTGGAAATTTCTGGTGATTACATTTGCGATTATCGGCGTCCTCAATCAGGGCAAATTTGTCATGCGCGCTCGCTATTGGGACAAGGACTCGGGATCCACGGTAACGATGACCCAACTCCCCGCCTTTTTTCGCGAATGGATTTCCGCGAGCTGGGAAGTGTGGTCCAATGGCGAGGAGCAAACGGCGCTGGACGCCGTAGCTGACGGTACTAATGGCCAGTCGATCCTGGATCGCATCGACAACCTGCAAAATCTGACTTTCATCATCGAGCGGCTGGAACCAGGCGACATCCAGACTCTGCACGGAGAAACTTACACTTTAATACCCAAGTTGCTGATCCCGCGCTTGTTCTGGGCTGACAAACCACGCGCCCATGAAGGTCAGATTTTGCTGAATCTCCACTACGGCCGCCAGACATCCGTCGAGGACACTGAAAAAACGTATATCGCCTGGGGGTTGCTGCCGGAGGCGGTGGGAAATTTTGGCATCCTCTGGGGGCCGATCATAGTGGGATCTCTGCTGGGGATTTTCATTGGATTGATTGAAGCTTACTCCCTTAGAATCAGGCTCTTCTCCATCGAGGGAATTGTGCTTCTCGGATTACTGCTGCAGGTGGCGGGCTCCTATGAGATGGTGGCCAGTGTGCTGGTGACATCCACTTTTCAGTTTCTCGTGGCCAGCCTGGCAAGCGGTATTTTGTTGTATAGCTGGTTCAAAGGCTCCCGAAACCAAGCCGCCCCTTGGAAGAGCAAGGGTTTAAAGATGCGACTTGCACCGCACCCTGCGGGAGAGTCACCGCCGAACAGTCATGTCTGAAAGTGACTCGCCCTTTCGACTGGCAGTCGTGGTCTCGCATCCGATTCAATATTACTCCCCCTGGTTCCGCCACTTGGCCAGCCAGCCCGGTTTGCAGTTAAAGGTGTTTTATTTGTCGGATGCTGGCATCACCAAAAGTGAGGATGTAAGCTTCAAGACGTCTTTTGCCTGGGACATTCCCTTGTTGGAGGGCTATGAAGCCGAGTTTGTGGAGAACCGCAGCACCCAACCGGGGACGCACCATTTTCGCGGTCTCAACAATCCGGGCGCTTCTCGCGCCATCAGGAAATGGAAGCCGGATGCCGTGCTCCTGTTTGGCTATGCTTATCTGACGCATTTGCGCCTGATCGTCTCTCCCTGGTTAGTCGGCGTGCCGTTCCTGTTCCGGGGCGATTCCCATGAGCTTTTTCCGGCCTCGGGCTGGAAGCCCCTCTTAAATCGGTGGTTGCGCAGCTTGCTTTTCCGTCGGTTCTCACACTTTCTAGCCGTGGGTCGGGCCAACGTGGACTACTTCAGGCGGAGTGGAGTTTCAAATTCGAAAATTAGCCGGGTGCCTCATTGCGTTGATAACAGGCGCTTCCAGTTGGCAGCGCCTCAGGCTGATCTCGATGCAGCTGAATGGAAACAATCTCTGGGTATCCCGCATGGGGCCGCAGTGGTGTTATTTGCAGGAAAATTGGAAGACAAAAAGCGTCCGATGGATCTTCTGCAGGCTTTTCTGAATTTGACGAAATCCGCTGATGCTGTGGCGTCCGTGTTGCTGTTTGTAGGGAGCGGCCATTTGGAAAGCTCCTTGAAAGACGCATCTGGAGCAGAAACTGGACGTCGTGTTTTCTTTGCTCCTTTTCAAAATCAAACCGCGATGCCGAAGGTTTATGCCATGGGCGATGTGTTAGTTCTGCCGTCGTTTGGGCGGGGCGAGACATGGGGGTTGGCGATCAATGAAGCCATGAATCTGGCCCGCCCGGCGATTGTTAGTTCCCATGTCGGCTGCGGACCGGATCTGATTATTCCAGAGGAGACTGGCTGGAAATTTGAGGCAGGCGATGTGGAGGCTTTGAAGGACGTTTTGCGAAGTGCCCTAAGCGATCCTGTTCGCCTGAAGAAAATGGGACTTCGTGCAAAAGAGCACATTGCCAATTACTCCTATGATCGGGCCACCGGAGCCTTGTTGCAGGCTTTGCATTTGAAGCTTGCACCTTCGGGTCTTCCGGCGGCATCCGTATAACTTTACTCTCTAAATCTTTGCCTACCGTCATCCACCATCAGCGGCTACCCGAGCAGGGGCACGTGAGCATCGAGCGCCTGTTTCATGGTATTCGGAAGAAGCTGTCCCCAAAGTGGCACGCGCAGGCGAGTGTGAGCCCATTTCCGAGCCAGGGAGTAATTCCACGCCTGAGGAATTTGAAAGCCGCGTCCAAGTTGGTGGCCGACATCCATCATATTGTGGGCGATGTGCATTATCTCGCTTTTCGTCTTCCGGCGAAACAACTGGTCCTGACGATTCACGACTGCGCCGCGCTGGAAAGATTGAAAGGCTGGCGGAGAGAATTGCTGCGTCAGCTTTGGTTTGTGGGCCCCATGAAACGTGCCGCTGTAGTGACGACTATTTCTGAGACAACCAAAAATGAGCTGCGCCAGTGGGTGGGCCGACTCGCGGATAAAGTTGTCGTGATTCCTAATTGTGTGCGAGCCGAGTTTGAGCCGTCTCCCAAGCCTTTTAACGCAGAGTGCCCGGTGATTTTACAAGTCGGCACTGGATGGAACAAAAACGCGGAAGGCGTGGCTCGTGCCTTGATTGGTCTATCCTGCAAACTCGAAATCGTGGGCGCACTTAGTCGTGGTCAGCGCACGGTTCTGAATGCCAGCCGGGTGGATTATCGGGAACTTGGACGCATTTCGGACACAGAGCTATTAGAAGCTTATCGGCGGTGTGACCTGCTGGTGTTTGCCTCCTTTTATGAAGGCTTCGGTTTGCCGATTTTAGAGGCCCAGGCGATTGGCCGTCCGGTCATCACCAGCCAGACCAGCTCCATGCCAGATGCGGCTGGCGCTGGAGCGCTGCTCGTGGATCCGGCGGACCCACAGTCGATACGGACAGCCGTGATAAAAATCCTATCCGATGCGAATCTCAGGGAACAACTGATCCAAGCGGGCTTTAAAAACGTAGAACGATATCAAACAGAAAAAGTCGCGCTTCTTTACGAAAATATTTATGATAAAATCATAATGGCAAACACCCAACCTTCGAACAAACAGGCCACTTAGAGCCTGCTCCGTTTCTCCCCTCCCCCCTACATGTGCGGCATCGCCGGATTTTTCGGTAGCGCTCCGGCTGCTAATTTTGCAGACCGCGCGTTGCGCTGTCTCGCCACGCGAGGCCCGGATGGCAGTGGCACGTGGTTCAGCCCTGCGGGTGATGTGGGGTTGATTCACACCCGGCTGGCGATTCTGGATCTCACCGAAGCCAGCCGCCAGCCGATGGCCTTTTGTGAGAAACCGGCGACGCATGTGGAGGACCATGCGAAGTCCCCTGGCCGCTTCTGGCTGATCTTCAATGGAGAGATCTATAACTTCCGCGAGCTGCGGCGTTCTCTGGAAGCGCAAGGTGAGACATTTACCACCACGGGAGATACCGAAGTCCTTTTGCGTCTGCTGATTCGGGAAGGCGTGGCCTGCCTGCCGAAGCTGGCTGGAATGTTTGCCTTTGCTTTCTGGAATGAGGACACCGAAACCGGACTCCTGGTCCGCGATCCTTTGGGGATCAAACCTCTCTACTACAGCCAGAGTGACGATTCTGTGGCATTTGCCTCCGAATGCAGAGTGCTGCGCCACGGAAACGATGCGATTGATCCCACTGCCTTGCGGGATTTTTTTCTCTGGGGGAGCGTGCCGGATCCAGAGACGCTCTATCAGGATATCCGCCAGTTATCTGCGGGACACCTGCTCCGGTGGAGTCGGAAAGAAATCACCATTGAATGCTGGCATCAAATCACGTTAAAGGCGCCCGATCCGAGCATTCTTAGCTATCACTTTGCCCACCGCAAGGCAGCTCGTTCAGACTTCTTGCTTGCAGCCGATCTCACCCGCGTGGCCCTCGAGGAAAGTATATCCCGCCATCTGGTGAGCGATGTTCCAGTGGGAATCTTTCTCAGTGGAGGCATTGATTCCACGATATTGCTGGCATTGACCCGCCAAACCTTGGGACCTCGTGCCGACATCAGGACGTTTTCCATTGGATTCGAAGATCCTGAGTTTGACGAATCCGAGTTAGCCCGCCGCACTGCGGAACATTTTGGCGCGACACATACGGAATGGATGATGTCCCCAGAAGAAGGCGCTGCGGAAGTGGGTCCTTTTCTGGAAGCCATCGACCAGCCAGGCATCGACGGCTTCAACACTTGGTGTGTGAGCAAGCTGGCTCAACGAGAGGGATTAAAAGTGGTGCTGTCTGGCCTGGGCGGAGACGAGCTTTTTGCTGGTTATCAGTCTTTCGATCAAGTCCCCCGCTATCGCACTTGGCGCAAAGCTTTGGGCCCCCTCCGTCACGCACTGGCCGCCGTATTGGACTTACAGGAAGCTGGCTCCCCTTTTCGCCGACTTTCAGCTTTCTTTCGTGGCCATGGAGATTGGCTGCACGCGTATCATGTGCAGCGGGGAATTTTCACAGCGGAAGAGGCCGCCGAACTCTCAACGCAACTCGCCGGGGTTCCTGCTAAAACGAACTGGACTGTACCACTACTTCCATCCGACTCCAAGGATGTGATCAGCTTACTGGAAATCACTCGTTATATGCGGAACCAATTGTTGCGAGATAGCGACGTTTATTCCATGGCTCATGGACTGGAGTTGCGCGTGCCTTTTGTGGATGTGCGCTTAATCGAAACACTGTTCTCACTACCGCCAAAACTGCGCCTACGGCGAGGAAAACAACTTTTACTGGATGCTGTGCCCGAGGTTCCAGAGTGGGTTCGCAATCAATCAAAGCGAGGTTTTCGCTTTCCTTTTGAGCGTTGGATGGAAGGCCAATTTGGGGATCTTCTTGACACAGCCCGCGATAAATCTCCCGTTCCGCTGAAACTTTGGTATCGAACTTGGGCTGTGGCAGTCGCGATTAAATCCATCTCCACAGTAGAACGATGCTGCGAGGTGGGCGCTGCCTGAGGAACTCTCATAGATGCGCGTGCTTCACACTGTAGCCAGTCTCCGCCTTGCCACGGGTGGACCTGCGCGCTCAGTTCCTGCTCTGGCCAACGCCTTGGCAGATCTCGGCATCGACAGCCACATCTGGTCTCCTGAGCCAGCAGATGGATTTGACACTCCTCCCCGATTTACAGCTTATCATGGAAATTTAGCCACAATGGAAAAACAGCTGGGCGACTTTGATTTGATTCACGACCATGGACTGTGGTTGCCAACGAATCACGCCGTCTCCAGAATGGCCGCCCGTTTCCATGTTCCAAGGATGGTCAGCCCCAGAGGAATGCTCGAGCCATGGGCTCTAAACCATAAGAAATGGAAAAAGAAACTCGCCTGGTGGTGCTATCAACGACGCGATCTGGCTTCCGCATGCGCCCTCCACGCCACAGCGGAAAGCGAGGCAGATCAGTTCCGCAACCTGGGACTTAAAAATCCCATTTACGTTATTCCCAATGGTGTGGAAGTCCCTGAACCTAGGATAAAGGCGCATTCCCAATCAGCCACCAAGACAGCCCTTTTCCTCGGGCGAATTCATCCAAAGAAAGGTCTTCCCCTGCTCGTGCAAGCCTGGGCGCGAGTGAAACCCGAAGGCTGGAAAATGCGGGTGATTGGACCTGATGAAGACGGGCATCGAGCCGAAGTCGAAGCATTGGTGGCTCAGCACGGACTGGCAAACGACTGGCAGTTTGAAGGTGCCCTTGAAGGTGAGCAAAAGACTGCGGCTTTTTGCGAGGCAGATCTTTTCATTCTACCGACCTACAGCGAAAATTTTGGCATTGCCATTGCCGAAGCACTCGCAGCGGGAGTTGCCGTCATCACCACCACTGGGGCCCCTTGGCAGGAACTGGTAAAACACCGCTGCGGATGGTGGGTGCCTCCGAAAATCGAGCCTCTGGCCTGCGCCTTGAAAGAGGCTCTCTTGATGGACGAAGAAGAAAGACAACAAATGGGACACAGAGGAATTGCCTGGATGAAGGAGGGCTTCACTTGGCACAGTCTAGCCATTCGAATGCTAGCCGCATATAATGACAATATTTTACGATGATATCCTCATCTCCTCTTAACATCCAAAAAAACCGAATGGACCGCAAATGGTCACGCCACGAGTTAGTGGGCAGAGTATTGTGGGCTTCATGCATGCCATTATTTCGCTATAGCCCACGTTTGTTATGGGGTTGGCGGCGGCAGCTACTTCGTCTTTTTGGCGCAAAAGTAGGTGGCAATGTACATATTCACCCAACCGTTAGGATTTTCATCCCATGGAATTTACGCATAGGCGATTGGTCTTCTATAGGCTTTGATGCCTTGCTGTATAATTTGGGAACCTTGGTGATCGGCGAAAATGTAACAATTTCGCAACGCGCACATCTTTGCGGGGGCAGCCATGATTATCGCGATACATCGATGCCATTGCTTAAGCTTCCAATTACAATCGAAGATAATACTTGGATTTGTGCAGATGCTTTTATTGGGCCGGGTGTAGTTATTAAGCGAGATTCAGTTGTCGCAGCTCGCGCCGTAGTAGTAAAAAATGTGGATACAGGAACTATAGTCGGCGGCAATCCTGCACTACCGTTTTCCAAACGTTAGGACGAGCCAATGTTTTCGATTTTGATTCTAACGAAAAATGAAGAGTGTAATATAAGCGCCTGCTTACAGTCAGTTACATGGTGTGACGATGTGGTGGTGCTAGACTCTTTTAGCACCGATCTCACCTGTCAAATTGCAGAATCATTTAATGCCCGTACTTATCAACACTCGTTTGATGATTTTGGTTCCCAACGCAACTATGCATTAGACCATATCCCCTTTAAATATGCTTGGGTATTCCACCTAGATGCAGATGAGAGATTTAATAATGCATTAACAATGGAATGCGAGCGCGTCATAATTGAAGATCGGTGTAGCGCGTTTTCTGTACCGAATCGGATTATTTTTCTCAATCGATGGATTAAGTATTCTACCCAATATCCCTATCCACAGGTCAGGCTTTTAAAGGTGGGAGAAGTTCGCTTTATCAAGGCAGGTCATGGCCAAAAAGAAGATCATTTATTGAGAGGTGTGGGATACATCGCAGTTCCTTACGACCATTACAATTTTTCTCATGGTTTGGCGGCATGGGTACAGAAGCATAACCACTACTCCACGGAAGAGGCGAAAAGCATTTATGAAAACGAGGCTGGTACACTTTTGTGGTCGGATCTACTTTCGAGAGATTCCCTACGTCGCCGACGTGCTTTGAAAAAGCTTCACTCGCAGATGCCGTTGCGCTGGCTCGTGAAATTTTTCTATCTGTATATCCTTCGAGGTGGATTCTTAGATTATTATCCAGGTTTAGCTTACTGTGCTTTACAAGGATTCTATGATCTCTTGATTTGTATTAAGCTCCGTGAGCTTCGCGAATCAGGTTGTAATCGTTAATTATCCGCCTTAGCTGCGAACAAATTATGTATCCAGATAAGAACCAATGATTTGATAAATGTGTGTTTGTAATCTGAAATCGCTCCATGTTACCCGTCCCGTTATCCGTTTGCATTCCAGTACGTAATGAAGGGGCCAATCTGCCCGCCTGTCTGGAAGCCTTAAACGGAGCGGTCGATGAACTCGTCGTGGTGGATTCCGGCAGCACCGATGACACGCAAAAAATCGCACGAGAGTTTGGCGCGACTGTGCTCGACTTTAAATGGAATGGTAGTTTTCCCAAAAAACGAAATTGGGCTCTGCGAAATCATACGTTCCGAAATCCCTGGGTTCTCTTCCTCGATGCCGATGAACGCGTGACCCCGGCCTTTCTTAACGAATTGCGCGAGACTCTGCCAGGCACGGACCATGCAGGCTTTTGGATCTATTTCCATAACTGGTTTATGGGGCGACCTCTAAAACATGGAGATGTTTTTTGCAAGCTAGCTTTGTTTCGTATTGGCACAGGAGAATACGAGCGATTCCCAGAGGATTCTTGGAGCCATCTGGACATGGAAGTGCACGAATACCCGATCCTTGAGGGCAGCGTTGGAGAAATTCACGGGCGACTGGAACATCGCGAGGATCGCGGTCTGGCACATTACATTGCGAAGCATGAAGCCTACGCGGAGTGGGAGACGAAACGCTTTCAGTGGCTGCAAACCGCCAGCCCGGAGGAGTGGGCAAAATTTACGCCACGCCAAAGATTCAAATACAAGCATCTGAACGATTGGTGGCTGGGGCCTCTTTTTTTCCTGATCACTTACTTTTTGAAGCGTGGCTTTCTCGATGGGAAAGCGGGCGGGACGTTTGCCCGGTTGAAGTGCCGCTATTTCATGGACATCCGGCGCAAAATCAGGACTACGGCTCGTGGGTAAACGCCTCTTGATCCTCACCCGAACGTTTCCGCCGAGTCCGGGAGCGGTGGGCCACCTGGTGAAGGAATTGGGCACAACGTTGAGCGAGGCGGGGTTTGTTGTGACGGTGATTGCGGCTGGTGCGGGAGACGGTGAAAAAGACGGGGGGCTCGAAGTGGTGCGGGTCGGATCGCTGCCGTTTTCGCGTCAAAGTCATGTGAAACGCGCGCTGAGTTATTTGAGTTTGTATCCCGCCATGCTTTGGACGGCGGCGCGCCAGCGACGACCGGATGTGGTGATTACGACAACCGATCCGCCTCTGCAAGCGGTGTTGGGGTGGCTTTTGAAAATCTTCTTCGGTTGCAAACTGATTCACTGGAGTCAGGATTTGTATCCAGAGATGGCGGAGGAAGCAGGGGTGATTCCCAAAAATGGCGCTCTGGCCAGAATACTTCGCTGGATTTCCACCGCTGCTTTGAAGCGGCACGATCAGGTGGTGTCGATCGGACGATGCATGTCGGACCGGCTGATCGCGCGTGGGCTGAACCCGGTGCGAATTACCCTGATCGAAAACTGGACCGACCCGCAGTGGATTCATCCCATTGACCAGGCGGTAAACGCTTTCTGGAGGGAGCAAAATCTGAGTGGCCGCTTCGTGGTGCTCTACTCCGGTAACATGGGAATGGCACATTCGTTTTCCGAAATTCTGGATGCCGCCGAGACGCTACAGACCAGTGCACCCGACGTGCTTTTTCTCTTCATCGGCGACGGCCCGCGTCGATTGGAAGTGGAGGAAGAGTCGAGTTTGCGCGGGCTCAGCAACATTCGATTTTTGCCTCCCCAACCTTGGACCACTCTGCCGGAAAGCTTGGGTGCGGGTGACGTCCATGTCGTCTCCCTGCGGGCGAATCTCAGTGGATTGGTCGTGCCCAGCAAATTTTACGGAGGCATGGCCGCCGGCAGAGCCTGCCTCTTTATTGGCCCCGAAAAGTGTGAGATCGCACAACTGATCGCAGCTCATCGCACGGGCAAAGTGATGCCTCCCAATGATCCCGCGAAGTTGGTCGCAGCGATTCTGGATTATCGGGATGATGCCACTCTGCTCAAGGGGGACAATGAGCGTGCGAGACGGCTTGGCGAAGGAGCGACCCTTGAAAATGCCATCCGGCAATTCCTCGAATTACTTTCCAAGGTCTCTCCCCGCCCTTCTAGCATTAACGTTCCATCACAAGGTGTGGATTGCCGGTGAATCTCTATTCATAGGTTCAAAGGAAACGTTCTTGTCATATTTTTTAAAAAACTGATGTTTTCTATATGAGCAGTGTTGTGGTCCCCCAAGCGCTTAACCGCGCCAAGTCCGATAGACAAGCGGCCCCGTTCTTTTCTCAAAAGTGGGCGTTAAGTCTGCTCATGACTTTCCTCGATGTGGCGAGTTGGATAGTGATCTTCAGGTTGTTCATGCTCATTCGAGGCACTACAGAAAATACATCTCCGATGGCTTGGTTTGCTTCTTGTTCCATCGGATTAATGGTCACCATCGGGGCTCTCTACATTGTCGGAGGCTATAATCCGCGCCGCGACCAGCGGACTTTGATCTTTGCCGCAGAATTTATTCTTTCGATGCTGGCAGCGGCAGCACTGTCCTTTGTTTTTATTTACGCCATGGCGACCTACAGCCAGGGCATTCGCCCGAGTCGTAGCGTTCTGCTGTCCACTTTTCTCACCTTTCCTTTGGTGGCTCTATTCTACAGACGGCTGATCGCCGGCTGGTATTGGAGCCTGCGCAAAACTCGTGAGTTTCTGGTCATTGGTGGCGGAACGCTGGCCCAAAATTTCAGCCGGGCATTTCGGAAATCTTCGTCTACAGAGAAACTGCGTTTTGTCAGTGATGAGCCCGATGTCTTTTCCCAGCCAATCGATGGGGAGGGATCGCCCGTAATCAACCGCAACGTCCTCGAGCATGTGCGGAATATCAGCAGTCAAGTCGCTGGCATCGTCATCGCAGAAGAACCAGGAAAAATCAGTGCAGCTCTAACCGACGCCCTGCTGCGGCTGCACTTTGAGAGTGTGCCGGTTTACACGTTGGAATCTTTCTACGAAACATTCTGGCAGAAGGTTCCCGTAATGGCTTTAGACCCTGTCTGGCCATTGCAAAAGGGATTTCCGTTATCCACCGATACGCATTATGCCAGTTTCAAGCGGATTTTGGACATTCTCTTTGCTTTAGCGGCGCTGACTCTTTTGGCACCAATCTTTGGCATTGTTGCGCTGATCATTCGTCTGGAAAGTCGTGGGTCTATTATATTCAAGCAGGAACGCGTGGGCTGGCACCGGCGCTCTTTTATGGTCCTCAAGTTCCGCACTATGTATGAACGGGAAGAAGAAGGTAGCCTCTATACTCAATCGAATGACAGTCGCATCACTCCCTCAGGGCGCTGGCTGCGCAAGCTGCGGCTGGATGAGTTGCCCCAGCTCTGGAACGTCCTTATCGGTGATATGAGCGTAATTGGCCCCCGAGCCGAATGGATTAAATGTGTGGCTCTCTACGAGGATTACATTCCCTCCTACCACTTCCGGCACTTGGTTAAACCCGGCATCACAGGCTGGGCTCAGGTCAATTATCCATATGGTGCCAATCTGGAAGATGCCATCCAGAAGCTGAAATATGACCTCTATTATATCAGGCACTATTCCTTGAAGCTAGACGCCATGATTGTGCTTAAAACAATTCATGTCATCTTCCTGGCCAAGGGAAAGTAGGCCGCAATCAAAAAGCTCTTTTCTGTAAGGGCATTTGACTTTGGGAATATCGCTTGAGGCATGACGGCACGACGCTTTATTTTCGATACCCGCACATTGCATACATTGGTTAATAGAACTTGAGGTCAACCTTGCTATACATGACGAAAGGCTGACATCCTACGCGACGCTGGCATATCCCCATCAACTGATAAACCAGCAACGCCGAGATATAACACAAATGTAATTACCTAAAAAAAGCGGCACCGTTACCAGTGCCGCTTTTTTATAGTAGTCTTGTTGGAGCTTACGCTGCCTTGCGGCGGCGGAACATCATTGCCGCACCACCTAGGCCAGCGATGATCGACAAACCAACTGTGGAAGGCTCAGGAATTACGCTATAATTATTCAAAATCAGACTATTGGACCCAGCATTAACCTTACCTCCATTGTCAGAAGTAGTATCTGTAACATTGTAAGTGGCAGCCACCCGTTGAATATTTTCAGTCAAAATTCCAGAAGCTGTAGCTTCGTTAGTAAAAATAGCTGACTTCGTACCAGTGCTATCCGTAATCGCGGCATTCAAAATACCGGCCATATCAATGGTGACCTCAAGCTTGAAAAGCGGGGATGTATTATAGGGCTGAAAAAGGCCGGACGGGGTAATGGTGGAACTAGCCAAAATGTCACCGGGGAGATATTTGTCCAAATAAATTCCTAAGTTGGTGACAGCCGGAGCAAAACGAATGGCCGCGACGCGAGCACCTGCGGCATTTGTAAACGTGAAGGCGAAGGTATCGCGGGTGGAATAGGGAGCCGCAGAATCGGTGATCGCGTAATTCGTAGTGAAGTAAAGGCTGCCATTACCACCATTCCCTACCGTAATATCAAATGGACGATAAAGACTGACGGAATTCTGCCCCGGAACCACATCTGGCTGGAGAAGTCCACCCAGAGAAACCACTTTGTCGCCGACGTAAGAAGAATATCCAGAAATTTGCTTAACAAATTCCGACTGCCCGATCGAACTCCCCCCACTCGTTGTAATCCCAGTATCCTCATCATTGGTTAACCACCCATCTTGGAATGATAACGATAAATTACTTGTTAAGCCATCGAAATTAGTCGTATAACCGAGAGCTCCAAAACCAGTTGACAGGGAGCCAACCAGACAGATTGCTGAAATTAACCCGAGAATTTTGAAAGAATGATTTTTCTTTGTCATTAGAATTTTAGTTAAGGTGGGAAGGCGGGGATGTTTTTAAGGATTGCTTTTGAGGGGCTGTGACGATCCCGCTGGTGGAAGAATAATGATTGCACCACGTGGTTTTGGCGTGCCTGCATACGACGAACCGGTCAAAACGCAAAAAACTGAAACTATCAATGTGAGGAGAACAAGCTTTTTCATAGAAGGGCTTATAAGATATGGCAGGAATCTCGTCAAATGTATTTTAGGGGAAACAATCGGAGTTCCTGTAAATTGTCCAATAGATGCGATGCGACAAGAGTTGCAGAATTCATACATCTTGCCAAATACTTTAGCAGTAGGGTAAATGATCTGGAGTTGAAAATTTCCCCCTACGAAAGTTCCTCAACGCTCAAATTTTACCTGCTATTGAGCATTGGGATAGTGGCAGCGATTTTCCTTTGCGGAGACCATGATCAAGGAGGGGAAGGTTTGTTTCTGGCTCTTACGGGCTTTGGCCTTCTGCTTTGCCCTCCGCAACTGCGATTATCCAGAATGCTCGCTGTCTTGAGTGGCAGCTTTTTGTTGTGCTGCAGCTTCTCGCTACTGCCAGCGACGTTTGCAGGCGGACAGGGCTGGCGTGATCGCTTTGTAGGTTTGCCAGTAAATTTAGGGAAACTTGTCACTCCCATCCCAGAGGAAACTCTTTTCTGGCTGGGAATCGCTGCCGTCTCCGTGGGCCTGCTGCTCTTTTGCCTGACGCAACCGCTCCGTTCCAGGTCGCTGCTGGCCTTGGCCACCGCGGGGGCTTTGACTTGCGCAGTTTATGCAGGACTGGCCATCTATTCCTTTAAAACCGGATGGAAGTTCCCATTTGATACGGAGCCAACTTTTGGCTTTTTCCCAAATCGCAATCACACCGCCAGCTTTTTAGTGACGGGATGCATGCTGGCCCTCGGCGTTTTGGGTGTGGCTCGAAAACACTGGCTTGCAGGATGCCTGGCGGCGGGTTCTTTGGCGACTTCAGTCACGGCACTAATGGTGTATTCAGGGTCCCGGGGAGGAGTTGTATTTCTATTTGGCGGAATCTTGCTTTGGTTGCTTGGTCTGGGAAGAAAACGCTGGTCGATCCCGCTGGCGGTCTCCGTTTCAGGCATTCTCTTGGCCGCCCTCATCTTCTTTATCGTCTCCAAAGGCGAGGCCCGGAACCGCCTGCTGGATCAACTGGGACTCGATCATGACCAAACCAAAGCCCATATCCGCGTGTCCAGTTCATCTGAGGTCGAGACCGAACCGACTCTGGATGGCCGGATTCTAATTTTCCAAGACACTTGGCGAATGATTCAGGATGCGCCGCTGACCGGAGTGGGCTTGGGTGCCTTTCGCTATGTTTTTCCCCAATATGGAAATGCATCGCTGTCGGAATCGACCAGTGTCCATCCTGAAAGTGACTGGTTGATGCTGGCTGCGGAAGCCGGGCTGCCCGCGGTGGTCGTGGCGGTAGCGATGACTTTCATCCTATTGAGCCGGGTCGCCAGCCAGCGGGAACATGCCTACTGGCCGCTCCGCTGGGGAGTCCTCTGTGCTGTGCTCGCCGCATTGGCCCACGGGATGGTCGATGTGCCCATCCACCGCGTCGCCTTGGGCTGGTGGGTCTGCCTTTTTGCCGGGGCCGGATTGCAAACCTGGCCTGCTACCGAGACCCCTCCCCGTCTCTGGGAACGAATCATTTTCTGGCTGACTGGATTGCTGGCGCTGACATTAGGCATCTGGATGGTGGGCGCGGAATGGAAAGGCTTCCGCTCGACTCCGCCTTTTGCCGCAGCAAAAGATCAGGCCGAAATTTTGCGACTTTTCCAGTCTCATCAGCTGGAGAAAGCCAGCAACCTCGCCAGCGAGGCGATCGCCCGCTCTCCCATGGCGCACGCGCTTTATCTTCAAAAAGGCATTCTTGAACTCAACTACGAAGGCACCGAGAAGGAAGTGGACGGTTATTTTTCCGCAGAACGCGCACTGAACCCCGACTGGGTGCGGGTCCCTATTCAACAAGGCATCGCCTGGATGCAGGTGGACCAGCAGCGGACTTTGCTCCTCTGGAAGGACGCCATCGCCCGCAGCCAGCGCCTCGACGCCAGCCCGCAGGGCTCCAAAGACCATCTCCGGCGCACTTACGAAACCCTCCTGCAACAGAGCGCGTCGTATCCCGATTTACTGCGGGCGCTCCGTGAGCCGAGCCGGGGCCAGGCCGGGCTCACCCTCCTCTGGCTGCGCACGGTTCCAAATGCACTCGCGGCCAGCGAGTTTAAAAACATCGCAGGGGAAGACGCGACTTTGAGTCCCATGTCCGCAGCCGAGCGGCTGTCGTTCCTGCAACTCTGGTATCAAAAAGGCGACCGCGCCGCCCTGTTTCAATTCATCGAAACTCACCCCGACTGGAAGGACGCTGCCTGGCCGGTGCAGATCCGGCAGCTCGTGGATGACAAAAAATTCCAGGAAGCCGTGCAAAATGTCACCGAGCATCACCATCTCGACCTCTCGCTGCCGACACCCGGCACTGGTAAAACCCTGTCTTATCCAGAGGAAATCGAAAACCCGCTGGAAAAATTCACCTTCTACTGGAAATCGGGCAACGAGGTCACAGCCCGGCGCATCCTCGAGGAAGCCCGCGTGCAGGCAGAGAAATCCGCCAAAAAATCGCCCGAAGTCTGGAGAACTTGCGCCGCTCTGGCCATCCACGACCAGCGCTGGGACGCGGCCTGGTCGTGGTTGCAGCGGTATTTGCGAGATTCGGGTCTGGACGCCTCATTCTGAAAAAGGTAGCTTCCGGTTCCCCTCGACCGATGGCTCATTGCAAATTTCCCCAGACAGCACTTCGCCGCCCTCCGCGGACTGGGAAAAACTGGATTCGAGTCGCATTGTTACCTTTCAGCCTGGCCGCGGTGGGGAAATTGGGAGCCCAGACCGTGTCCACCGTCCGCGAGGCGGAATTTCGCTCCCGCTGGACGGATTATCAGGTCGATAAAGCCAAAACCAAGTCCGCCCAGGGCGAGGCCGACGCGGCAACAAAGGAGTCGTTGTTGACCAAATTCACCCAGTTTGGCCCATTGGAGTTCCATGGTGGTCTGACCACGGGGTGGGAATATTCCAACGAAAAATACACTCTCAACAACCAGACGAACCCCTCCAGCAACAGTTTTTTCGTCGCGCCGTCGCTGCTCGCCACTTACCAGAAAACGCTCGGCACATGGGACATTGGAGCCAGTTACTCGGTGGGCTGGCTCTATTATCTGGACCCCAATTACGTCGGATCGAACGGAGATGTGACGACTTCGCAGACGGCCAACGTGACTTTGCTGCGCATGAACGAGCGGGTCACGATCCGCTCGACCACGAACGCCTCCTCGGGCACCGGATTCGACATTCAACGCGGCCAGGCGACGGATCGCGTGGCTGTGGGGGAAAATTTTTCAATCGAGTACCAATTGACTGAATACATGCGCACCGGCGTGAGCGGCAGTTTCGGGTCCGATACATACAGCACGCCCGGGGGCGCGAACAGCGCTGGCGATACCACGAACTACCGATATGCGGGTGCCATTTTTCTCGATAATTTCTGGACGGATAAAACCGCCTATCGCCTGGAACTTTCCGCCGGCTCCGACATGCAGGACAATGGAGGCAATTCCACTAACGACCGGACGTATGCCCAGGGCGTGATCCGGGTGAATTACGGGCCGACTTCGAAGCTGGCCTTCACTGGTAGCATCGGTCTCGGCGTGCGCGATCAGACTCAGACCAGCAGCAATTCCGAGAATGGGCTGCGGACGGTTTACTCGCTTTCGACGACTTACACGCCTTCGGAAAAGACTTCCATTCGACTCTATGTCGGCATCGAGGGCGCGGCCAGCCTGCCGGAATTTACCCTGGCCGTGAACTGGCATCCGCGGGAGTTCACTTTTCTGGAACTTTCCATCTATCAGCAGACTGGCCTCTCCAATTTCACCTCCACGGACGAACGGCTCTCGAAGGGTTTTCTGCTCAGTTTCCGACAACGGTTTTTTGCCCGGCTGGATGCCAGTCTCAGTGGCGGCTATGAACAAAACGCTTCCATAATCAACGGTTCGACAGCGAATGAAGAAGATCCATATTCCTTTGCCGCCATCGGACTGGGCTGGCAAATGAACACCCACCTCTCGCTCCAGACTCAGATCCGCACCTCGAAAGGGCGCAACTCCCTCGGCTCGGCGGCGAGCGGCCAGCAAACCCGAGCGTCGATGAGTTTAAGTTTGACTTTCTAACCGTCCCAACCACCATATTCGACTCTTTTTATTCATGCTTGGAAAATTCTTCTCCCTCCGACTTTGCGTCGCCGGTTTGCTGATCGGTTCGTTGCAAACCCTTCCCGCCCAAGACAATGGAGCGCCACCTTTGCAGCAGCCGGCCCAGGAAAAAGCCACACCCGCTCCCACTGCGGCTCCCACAGATTCCACCAGCCGGAGCAACGCGACCGCGCCAGCCGACGACTTCAGCAACAAAGTCATCAACTCTGCTGCCAACGACTACGTGCTGACCACGTCCGACACGCTGGAGATGTCCATTTTCCACGAGCCCGACCTCGCGACTCGCAGTAAAATCAGCAGCGACGGCTCGGTGCAGCTCCCGCTCATCGGCGACACTAAAGTGGCCGGAATGACCGTGCGCGACGCCCGCGAATTGATCCGGAAACTTTACGACGCGCGTTATTTGGTCAAGCCGCAGGTCTATCTGAACGTCGTCGATTACGCGCAGAAAAAATTCACCATCCTCGGCCAGGTCGGCAAGCCCGGCACCTACGAACTCCCCGGCGGGACTTCCATGACACTCTTGGAAGCGGTCGGAGTCGCCGGCGGATTCACCCGCAGCGCGGACCGGGGAAAAGTGAGCATCCAACGCACCACTAAAAAGGGCCGGGAATCGATCAAGATCAACGCCAAGAAACTCTCTGGCGAAGGTGAAAACAGCTTCACCGTGCAACCAGGCGACGTCATCACCGTCGCGGAAAGCTGGTTCTAAGTCGTTGCGGATGAGAATTTTGTAGAAGTCAGACCCCATGAATAACGAAACGGATAACACATCAAACCTCGGCGGCGACGGCCCGTCGCAAGGCGACAAACTGGCCAGCTACTATCACGCCGTCCAGGAGCGTCTCTGGATCGTGCTGCTTTGCCTCGTCCTCGGTGCCATCGGGGCGGCGATCAAGGTCGCCATGACCGTTCCGAAATTCCAAGCGCGGTCCGTATTATTTCTGGAACAGGAGCAAAACAAAGTCCTCAACAACGTCAAAGAAGTGCGCGATGAGCAGGTCGGCAGCCTCGACATGATCAATACCGTGGTCGATTTGCTCGGGAGTTACACCTTTGCCGAGCGCGTCAGCAAACGCATCGAGTGGAACGACGACCAGCACCACGCGATCCAAGGGCCCGATATTCCGACGGCTGGCCAGATCCCGCAGTTGGTGACTCCGCGTTATCGCAAGGCGACCCGGTTGATCGATATTTTTGTCACGCACACGAATCCGCAAGTGGCCACGATTCTGGCCAATGCCTATGCAGAGGAATATATCCGCTACGTTTTCGAAAAACGCTCCGAGGCCAGCAAAAACGCCCGGCGTTATCTGATCGAGGAATCGGAGCGGCTGCGGGAAAAGATGCGCGTTTCTGAGGAAGCGTTGCAGAATTTCCGCCAGCGGGAAAACTCGCCGTCGCCAGAAAAGCAGCAGACGCTGCTCGAGGGCAAAGTCCAGCAATCCACCGCGCAAATCGACCAGTTGGAGGCGACTCGTTTCCAACTCGACTCTGATTTGAATGTGGCCCGCGCCAACGTGGGTAAAATCGATGAATTGCTCCGCCTCCCGAGTGTCGCACGAGAGCCAAAAATCGCCCAGCTCAACCAATCGATCGCAGACCAGGAGCGCGTGATGCTCCTGCTTTCGCAGCGCTATCGCCCGGAGCATCCGACTTACATTGCGAACCAGACGCAGCTCAACTCCCTGATCACGGACCGCAATACCACATTGGAAAATGTCGTTTCCCTTCTCGAAACCGGGCGCGACCATCTCCAGGCGCAACTCGACGAGATCAACAAAGACAAAAAAGCCCGCGAGTCCGATTTGCTCGCCGTCACCGGTAAATCCGTCGAATACAACGACCTCAAGCGCGAACTCGACACCGATCGGCTGATGTATGATTCCGTCCTCAATCGCATGAAGGAAATCGACATGACAACTGGTTTCACCAGTTCGCCAGTGAATATTCAGGAGCGCGCCCTCGGTGCCGGCTCGCTGACAGAAAGCCCGGTCAAGGTTTACATCACGAACATCCTCCTCGGACTCGCCGCTGGCGTCGCCATTGCTTTGGGTCTCAATGCGTTGGACACCTCCATCCGCACGGTGGAATCGGCCGAGGAAATGACCGGCTTGAGCGTGCTCTCAGCCGTTCCCATTCGCAAAAAGAAAGCCGGCCCCGAGGCGTCGAGCATCTTCGATACTGTAACCAATCGCAGAGGCTTGATCGCCGAAGCCTTCCGTTCGCTCCGCGCGTCGCTGGCTTTTTTGTCGGTCAACGAAGTCAAACGCACCTTCATGATTACCAGCGCCGTGCCATCGGAGGGAAAGACTTTTTGCAGTGCCAACTTCGCGATCACGCTCTCCCAGCAGGGCCTTAAAACCCTCCTGATCGACGCCGATCTCCGCAAGCCCATGGTTTCCAAGGTCTTCCTGAACAAACACGTCAGCCCCGGCCTGAGCGACGTTCTCGCCAACATGGTTCCTCTTCCCGAGGCCGTGATCGCCACCGAAGTGGAAAATCTCACCATACTCACTGCCGGCAACCACGCCCCAAATCCCGCGGAACTCCTCGGCACGACTCGTTTCAAGGAACTCCTCGACGAAGCCCTCCTCACCTACGACCGGATCGTCGTTGACACCGCCCCCTGTCTCGCCGTGAGCGACGCGCAACTCATCGCTCCTTATATGGAAGTCCGCTGCCTCGTCATCCGGGCCATGTCCACTCCGAAACGCACCGTGCTGCGCGCCGTCAAAACCCTCGATGAAATCAATTGCCTGCCCGACGGCATCATTCTGAATTTCCTGCCCACCCGCAGCAGCTACTACTACTCCGGCCGCTATCTCGGATCGTATAGTGGCAAGGGAGTTTACGGTGCCGAGGCGTGATTTCCTCGGGCTTTTGACGCCCCTCGCCTCTTCCTCCCAAAGCCTTCCTCCATGAGCACTGTTTCCCAGCCAGCCTTGCTCAACGAGTCCACAGACGGCGAGACTCGCGCACTGGTTCTGGGCATTCCCGCGCCGGTCGTCCTTTTTGTCTCCATTGTTCTGCCGTGGCTCTTCCTCTGGAATGAAATGCGAGTCGAATGGAGCGTGAACGAACAATACGGCTACGGCTGGTTCGTCCCGCCCTTCGCCGCTATCCTTTTCTGGCTGCGCTGGGCCGATGCGCCACCGCTCCAGCCACCAGCCCGGCTGAAGTGGTTGCCAGCTCTGATGGTGATCGCACTCCTCCTGATTTTGCCATTGCGCCTCATTGAAGTCCCCAATCCCCGACTGGCGCACGCCGCAATGGATCCACTCTTTCCTCTTCACCGGCATCAGCCTGGGACTTCTCTGGTGCGCCGGAGGCAGGAAATTTGCCGCCCACTTTCTTTTTCCCGTCTGCTTTCTGCTCGTCGCCATCCCTTGGCCGAGTGAAATCGAGGAACCGCTCGTCCAGGGCCTCATGCGCAAGATCGCCGGAGCCGTCGCGGAAACGATGAACCTCATGGGCATCCCCGCCGCCCAGGCGGGTAACCTCATCCAGATTCGCGGGCAAATCGTCGGCGTCAATGAGGCGTGCAGCGGCATTCGTTCGCTTCAGACCACCATCATGGCGGCATTCCTGCTCGGCGATTTGCGCCGCTTGTCCATCGCCGGACGCGGCTGGCTCCTCCTGGGCGGACTCGGACTCGCCTTGTTTGCCAATTTTATCCGCAGCGGCACGCTCGTCTGGATCGCTGGCAACCAGGGCATTGCCGCCCTCGAACACTGGCACGATACCGCAGGACTCCTCGTGCTCGTCACCGTGATCATCGGCCTCTACGCGCTCTCCTCAAAGCTCCATTCGACTTCCATTCCCATGGAAAAGAGCGCCGCTGCACCCGCGCTCAACGCCGTCCCCCGTCCGGCCCTGCGCCTTTGCCTCCTGCTCATCGCCGGCTTGCTCGTGGGAGAAACCATCACCCGCATCTGGTATGCGCCATCGGCTTCTCGCGAACCCACGCCTTGGACCGTGCAGGCTCCGACTGGCTCACCAGGGTTTAAGGACAACCCCATCGACAACCGCACCCGCGCCTACCTGCGCTACGACAGCGCCATCGCCGCGAGCTGGCGTACCATTGGTAGCGTCCGCGCCGCTTGCACGATGTTTTTTCTGCGTTGGGAAGCCGGACGCACCTCGGCCATCCGCGCCACTATGCATCAGCCCCATATCTGTCTGACTGCGATGGGAATGAAACAAAAAGCCGACTTCGGCATCGCCCCGTGGACGTTCGCCAATGGACTGCAACTCCCCGTGCGCGAATACATCTTCGAGCAGGGCGGCCGTCCTGTGAATGTCTTCTATGTCGTCTGGCGTGAAGGCCTTACCGGGAGTGTCCCCGACCCCACCAACAATCGCTGGGACCGCTTCGACAGCGTCCTGCGGCGTCAGGTCAACCCCGCGAGCCAGACTCTGGAGATCGTGGTCAACGGCACACCCGACCGCGAGTCGGCCCAAGCTGTTTTCCGGTCCGAGTTGAGTCGCATTCTTCTCCAACCGGCGGTGAAAAACTAAAACAGCGGGATCTGCTCCTTGTCTTCCTTCGTGCGGCGGGCGCGTGCGCCAGTCGCGGGCCTGGCGCGGCCACCGGCGCTCAGCTCAGCCTGCTCCAAGTTGCCGAGAATCTCCTTCGCGCGTCGAATAATCGTCGGCGGCAACCCGGCCAGGCGCGCCACTTGGATGCCGTAGCTCTTATCGGCGCAACCCTTCACGATCTTGCGCAGGAAAATGATCTGCTCATTCCATTCGCGGACGGCGATGTTGTAATTCTTCACCCCGCCACGCCCGGATTCCAGATCGGTCATCTCGTGGTAATGCGTCGCAAACAACGTCCGCGCTCCGATCTGATCGTGGAGAAACTCCGCCACGCTCCAGGCAATCGAAAGCCCGTCGAAGGTCGAAGTTCCCCGGCCGATCTCGTCCAATATGACCAAACTCCGCGCGGTCGCATTGTTGACGATGTTCGCCGTTTCGTTCATTTCCACCATGAAGGTCGATTGGCCCTTCGACAGATCGTCGTTCGCGCCGACTCGGGTAAATATCCGGTCCACCAAGCCGATCTCGGCTGAGGCGGCGGGCACCCAGCTTCCGATTTGCGCCACGAGGACGAGCAAGGCGACCTGACGGATGTAAGTCGATTTGCCGGCCATGTTCGGCCCGGTGATGATGAGCAGCCGATTCGACTCCAAGTCGAGCAACACATCGTTGGGCACGAACTTTCCATCGACTAAATTCTGATCGAGCACCGGGTGGCGGCCATCGACAATGTGCAACCGGCCCTCGTTCGTCAGCGTCGGACGGCAATAGCCAAAGAGGCGCGCCGTCTCGGCCAGCGACGCCAGCGCGTCGAGCGTGGCAATGGTCGCCGCCGTCCGTTGCAGCGCCGGGAGTTCCATTAATATCTGACTCCGCAGCTCGCCAAAGAGATCGTACTCCAGCTTCTTCATCCGCTCATCCGAGCCGAGAATCTTGTTCTCCATCTCCTTCAGTTCGGGAGTCACATAACGCTCGCCGTTTACCGTGGTCTGCTTGCGCACGTAGTCGATCGGCACCGCTCCGACGTTGGCCTTCGTCACTTCGATGAAATACCCGAAGACGGACGTGTAGCGTATCTTCAATGACTTGATCCCCGTCCGCTCGATTTCGCGATCTTGCAGCGCGGCGATCCAGTTTTTGCCCTCCACCGAGGCCACGCGCAGCTCGTCGAGCACGGGATGATACCCCTCGCGGAAAATGCCGCCCTCCTTCAGCGCGAGCGGCGGCTCGTCGGTGATGGCCCGGGTCAAAAGGGTCGTCAACTCCGGCAGCGGCAGCAGATTTTCCTCCAACTCGAATGCCAGCCGGTCGCGATCTCGCGCACCCAGCTCTGGTCGCATCAGGGCCACCAGATGCGACTTCAACTCCGGGATCTGCTCCAGTGAACAGCGCAGCGCCAGCACATCGCGCGCATTCCCGCCGCCCTGCGAAAGCCGCGAAACGATCCGCTCGATGTCGCGAATATCCCGCGCGGTCTGCCGCAATTTCTCGAGCAGGTACGTTTCCTCCAGTAGATCGCCGATGAACTGCTGACGCCGGTTCAGTTCCACCAAATCGCAGATCGGCTGGAGCAACCATTGACGCAACCGGCGCGCTCCCATCGGAGTTACAGTCCTATCTAAAGAGGCGAGCAGCGTGTGCTTGCCGGAAGTGCGCGATGTCACCAGCTCGAGGTTGATCTGCGTCGCGGCGTCGAGCGCGACAATACCGTCCGTGCGATACGATCCCAGCGTCCCGACGTGACTCACATTGCGCCGCAAACTGTGCCGCAGATAATGCAGGATGGCCCCCGCCGCCGACGTGCCGAGAGCGAGATGCGAGACGCCAAACCCATCGAGCGATTGCGTCTTAAAGTGGTCGAGCAGCGTGAAACTCGCATGCTCCGGGCTGAAGAGGAAATCCTCCACCTCGACCAGGTTCACCAGATCGGAGAAATGCGCCATCTGCGCTTGCGCCACCAGCATTTCCGCCGGATTTACCCGCGCCAATTCATCGAGCAGCGACGCCATCGTCACCATCTCAGTCAACCGAAACTCGCCCGTGCTCAGGTCGATCACGGCCAAACCGTAACCTGTCCCAGCCTCGTGCCAGACGGCAGCCAGATAGTTATTCTTCGACGAATCGAGCAGGTTGAAATCCGACACCGTGCCCGGCGAAATGATTTGCGTCACCTCCCGCTGGACGATTTTCCCTGGTTGTGGCTCGCTGGTTTGCTCGCAGATCGCGATGCGCTTGCCCGCCTGGATGAGCTTCGCAATGTAACCCTCCGCCGCATGATACGGCACCCCGCACATCGGAGTCGTATGGCGTTTCGTGAGGGCGACCCCGAGGATCGACGCCGCTTCCCGCGCATCCTCGAAAAACATCTCGTAGAAATCCCCCAACCGATAGAAGAGCAGCGTCTGCGGCGGCAGCGAGGCGCGTATCTTTTGATACTGCTGCATCATGGGGGTGAGGTTGTCCGACATTGCTGGCTGGGATGTTAGGGGAAAGAAAAAAGTTCGCAAGGAAGCACCTCCGAGCTTCTAGTTTCCGAATGGATGCCCCGCTGCTCGCGCTGGAAAATGTATCGGTGCGACGTGGGTCGGTGGAGATTTTGCGTGGGATCGACTGGACGATGCGACCGGGCGAGCATTGGGTGATCCTCGGGGCGAATGGCTCGGGAAAGACGTCGCTGCTGGCGGCGTTGACGGGCTATTTGTCAGCCAGCGAGGGGACGATCTCGCTGCTGGGGCGGACGTTTGGCACTTACGATTGGCGCGAGTTGCGGAAGCGCGTGGGGTTGGTCAGCTCGTCGGTGCGGCAGCGGATTCCCGATGAGGAAGAGGGACAAATGACGGTCCTGAGCGGGCGCGAGGCAATGGTGGGCCATTGGGGCAAGGTGAAAAAGGCGGAGTTGCAGCGTGCTCAGGAGATCCTGGAACGACTCGGATGCGAATCGCTGGCGTGGCGTCCCTGGTTGGTGCTGTCCCAGGGCGAGCGGCAGAAAATCCTCATCGGTCGCGCACTGATGGCGGAGCCAGATTTGTTGATTCTCGACGAGCCCTGCGCCGGTCTCGACCCGGTGGCGCGGGAAGATTTTTTGCAACACGTCGAGCTTTTGGCCCGCTCGGAAAACGCTCCCGGCCTCGTCCTCGTCACGCATCACGTGGAGGAAATCACGCCGGGTTTCAGCCACGTCCTGCTCCTGCAAGGCGGGCGGGTTTTACACTCCGGGCCGAAGAAACGCACGCTCACGAGCGCCCATCTCGCGGCCACTTTTCAGCGTAATCTCCGTCTCACCCAACGTGGCGGACGCTACCATCTGGCTATTGCCCCGGAGGACGGAGTTCGATAGAAGTCTCCGCCATGTCCGCCACTCTCCCCTTTTTGCAACGCCTCTTTGGCGGCCTCCTGCGCACCCTCGTTTATCGCGTCACCATCCAGGGCTTGGGAAATCTCCCGCGCACCGGCGGGGTGCTCCTCGTTCCCAACCACCTCACCTACGTGGACGCCGTTGTGCTGCAACTCGCCTGCCCGCGTCCCGTGCGATTTCTGGTCCACCGCACCATCTACGACATCCCCGCGCTCAACCTCGTTTTTCGCTGGATCAAAGCCATCCCGATCTCGGAAACGCACGCCAAGGACGCTATCCGGCTCGCCTCTGAAAAACTGACCGCAGGCGAAGTCGTCTGCATTTTTCCCGAAGGCGAACTCAGCCGCAGCGGCACGTTGCTCAAGCTTAAAAAAGGCTTCGAACTCATCGCCCGCCGCGCCGGCACCCCGGTCGTCCCGGTCTGGCTCGACCGCCTTTGGGGTTCCATCTTTTCCTTCAAGGGCGGCCTCTTCTTCAGGAAAATGCCCACCCGCATTCCATATCCGGTCACTGTTTCCTTCGACGTCCCGATCCCTGCGGAAAAAGCCGACGTCGCCCACGTCCGCGAACGTCTCCTCATCCTCGGTGAGGCCGCCTACCAGGCTCGCAAGGAACTCCGCGGACACCTCGGACGCGCCTGCATCGCGGGATTGAAGCGCAAGATGGGCGACGTCTCCGTGATCGACGGGAGCAATCACTCCACCCTCACCCGCGGGATGCTCCTTGCCGTCGGCATCGCCCTCAGCCGTCATCTCAAGCGCCGCTACCCGGCCAGCCGCATCGCCATCGTCCTACCCCCGAGCAAAGGTGCCGTCGTCGCCAACCTCGCCACCATGCTCGCGGACAAAGTCCCGGTGAACCTCAACCTCACCGCTGGCCGCGCCTCCCTCGAATCCGCCATCGCCCGTGGCGAAATCGAAGTCGCCATCACTGCGAGACTCGTCCAGCGCAAATTCGAGCAAATCCCCTGGCCCAAAGACCCTCGGAAAGTCATCTACCTCGAGGAACTCCTCCCCAAGCTCAAGCCGCAGATCATTTTCTGGCGCATCTTCGCCGCCATTCTCCCCACCCGATTCCTTGCCTGGTGCATCGACCTCCCCGCCATCGGCGATCACCGCGAAGCCGTCCTCCTTTTCACCAGCGGCAGCTCCGGCGAACCGAAAGGCGTCGCCCTTTCCCATCGCAACCTCCTCGCCAACGTCGCCCAGTTCAGCTCCATGCTGAACCTCGCCCCCCGCTCCACCATCCTCGCTTCGCTTCCGTTTTTCCACAGCTTCGGCTGCACCGTCACCCTCTGGTATCCGCTCATCGAAGGCCTCCGCTCCGTCACCTTCCCCTCACCCTTGGAAACCGCGAAAAACATCGAACTCATCGAAAAATACCGCGTCAATCTCCTCGTCTCCACCCCCACTTTCCTTCGCGGCTACATCCGCAAGGCGAAACCCGAGCAACTCCGCTCCATCGAACTCCTCGTCACTGGCGCTGAGAAGCTCCCCTCCGAACTCGCCACCGCCTTCGAGGCCGCCCTCGGCCTGCCCGTCCTCCAGGGCTACGGCCTCACCGAGACCTCCCCCGCCGTCAGCACCAACCTCCACGACCCCAAACCTTCGCGCCCCGGCGACTCCATCCAGCCCTCCAACCGCCCCGGCAGCGTCGGCAAACTTCTCGCCGGTCAGGCCATCCGCATCACCGATCCCGAGACCGACGCCCCCCTCTCCCTCCACGACACCGGCATGTTGTGGATCAAAGGCCCCAACATCTTCTCCGGCTACCTCAACGACCCCGTTCGCAGCGCCGAAGTCCTCACCCCCGACGGCTGGTTTCGCACCGGCGACCTCGCCCGCATGGACGACGACGGTTTCCTTTTCATCGAAGGCCGCCTCTCCCGCTTCTCCAAAATCGGCGGCGAAATGGTCCCGCACGAAACCGTCGAAAGCACCATTGCCGGCACCCTCGATATCGACCCCTCGGGCGACCGCAAACTCGCCATCGGCTCCATCCCCGACGAAGTCAAAGGCGAGGCCCTCGTCCTCCTCACCACCGTCCCCATCGACGCGAGCGAACTCCGCAAACGACTCAACGACGCCGGCATCCCCAATCTCTGGATTCCCAAAATCATCTCGCAGGTGGAAAAAATCCCCGTCCTCAGCACCGGCAAACTCGACCTCGCAGGCGTCAAACAACTCTGCGCCGCCGCGAAATGAAAAGCCGCCTGATTTCCGGGGAGCACACGCGACTCGCGTGTGGTTTTCGGCGACTCGCCGAAAATGGGGACCTGGACAGAAGGAAAAGATGTCATCCTCGGGGAATACCTGGATCGACGACGATCGAGCGATTTATCAATGCCGAAAATCCCGCTCGGATTGGCGTGCTTCCTTCGCTGGACAAGTTTTACAAATGGCGTGTCATCGCCAACCGACAATGTGCGCCTTGATCGACTTTCACTTGTGGAGATCCAGTAAATCTTGCGGTCTGTAAATTCGGGAAGTTAGGAGTTTCTTCACCCTTATCAGCAGCGGATAAATCGACGCTGAAAGGGAGACTCCTGTTGCTTCAGCGGAAGTGTCAGCATTTTCGACTGCTGGGCAGATTCAAAAAGCGCTAGCAGGACTTCCAGACCCGGAAGGACCGTTGCGGCGTCGAGGCGGCAAGGCTGGTCGCTTTCCAAGGCTTGCAGAATATCAATCAACGCGCGGTCCACATACAGATTCGGCTCCGTCGCCCCGTGGTGAAAATTATCGTCGCTGTTGAGAACAGTGACGGAGGAATCGTCCTTGAAACGTGCCCGGGCCATCCCCTCCTCATTGGCCAATGGCGATAGGCGAAGTTCGACGAAACCGTATTCCCCGTCGATCCGAATGATC
Source organism: Chthoniobacterales bacterium (assembly GCA_039930045.1). Lineage (NCBI taxonomy): Bacteria > Pseudomonadati > Verrucomicrobiota > Spartobacteria > Chthoniobacterales > Chthoniobacterales bacterium. Next base: position 150,278 of record JBDSQB010000002.1, read on the forward strand.
GGCAGCCGCGCCGCAAAATATTTTCCAGCTTCGAGGATCATGCGGCAGCCATCGGAAAAATGAACCGTACCGACAATTTGGGTCTCAACCGGGACGCCTTGGTAAGAGTCATCCGACCACTCCACCGCACCCAAAACTCGAACAGGTTGACGATCGAACGGCACATTCAGCAAGTTCAGGGCGGCATCAATCAGGTGAGGGCCAAAGTTGATCACTTCATTCCCCGGCTGGCTAACCTGTACACTGGTCACGCTTCCGATGCGACCAGACGCCAGTGCTTCCCTGACCCATTCAAAAGGTCTGCCATAGCGGCGCTGGAAATTGACGAAAAGTCGGGCACCCGCCGCCTCGGCGGCCTGGATCATGCGGTGGGCCGATCCCATCGAAATGGCGAACGGCTTTTCAACCCAGATCGCCCTTGCTCCGACTTCCAAGGCGGCCAACACCATCGCCTCGCGATCTGGAGGAAATGCGCAAATACTAACAAATTCCGGACACTCCTCTGCCAAGAGACTGCGGTAGTCTTGGTAGCCTCGAAGGCCCGCGAATTCCGTAGTAAAGTCTTCTAGGTTTTTTTCACTTCGGCTAGCTGCAGCCACGAGTTGGATACGTTTCCCGACGGTGCTCATGGCGCGAGCGTGTGCGTAGGAAATGGAATGGACCCCTCCGCGCTGGGGACCCGAGGGGCCACAACCGATGATGGCGGCACGCATGGTTAGTTGTTCCCCTTCCAATCAATGACAGCCGAGAAAATGCGGCGTTCGAGCAACCCAGCATAGGCCGAAGGCGCATCCTGCCACGGGAAAATCTGGTCCACGAAATTTCGGGGAATCAATCGTCCCGCGCGGATATGCTCAACGACGCGTTGACGTTCCTCTATGCCCCGATCTCGCGGGGTGATCAGAAGCGCTGCTTCGCCTGGAAGACAGGTATCCGGTTTCCACGAAATAGGCTCAAGATAATTGGCTTGGAAGACCAACCGGGGCCAGTCGCCCCCGTAAAAGCGAATCGGTTCCACCTTGTATTCCTTCGCATAGTTTTGGGGCTTTTTGCGCAATAGCTTGAAGGCCATTTCCACTCCGGGGATCGAGCCAGACGCTTCCACGACAATGTCGGCACCACCGTTACAAATCGTTAGGATGCGATCCAGCGTATCCGGTTCCTTGGGTGAAACGGCATAGGCCGCACCGTTGCGGAGCGCACGCTCCAAGCGGCTGGCTTCGAGATCTACGACAATCACCCGGCAGCCGTGAACGCCCAGCCACGCAGCCGAGAACGCTCCGATGACGCCCTGGCCTATGACCACCGCCGTTTCGCCCGGCTTGGGAACAGCCGCTTCAGCGCCGCGAAGCCCGATGCTTGCGACCTCCGCCATTACATAATCGAGAGGATTCGCGTCGTCAGGCAGGAGCACTGGTCGGTCTTCTCCCACAGTGGTGATCACCTGATGGCTGGCCTGCCCGCCCCACATGGAGTTGGTGGCTTCAAAAGGCACCGGATTGCGGGAGCTAACCAGATCGCCAACCCGCCATCCGCTTGCTTTGTCCCCAACTGCGATCACTCTTCCAACAGAGCTGTAACCTGGAATAAATGGAAATTTATCAGCCGCACCATAGTGACCAGCCAATGTCCGTAATTCGGTTCCTGGCGAAATCGCTGAATAGATGGTTTCGGTCACGATCTCGTCGGAGGCGCACACTTTCAAGCGTGCGGTTCCAATGCCTACCTTATTGATTTCTTCAAATAGGACGACGTTTGCAGTATTTGTCATATCAAGAAATTTAGGCTCTCGGTTCCGATATAAACAACGGCCATAATTCGGCTATTACTTCCACTTTTCGGTTGTGACTGCCCGGTCTTCGGGCGTGAATTAGGGGATGCACCCCATTTCCCTCAACTGCCAAGCGTCACTAGAACGGTCATGGCTTGAGATGCTTCGAGAGCATCCTCTGAATTTTGTGTGTAGCTGGCGCGCGAAGACTTCGAGCTATTTCCCGATGCATTCCCATCCAGTGATCGAGATGGTCTATCACCCGCGTGGATCGGGAGTCACTACCCTTGAAGGCGGCAGGAAGATTGCGTTTGAGGCGCATGGCACGGTGATCTATCCCGCGTGTGTTCGGCACGACCAGCAGATGTTCACGCTTGGAGATGATATCTGCATTCATCTCGAAGATCCCTATTTCAGAACAGAAGGAACAACGTTTCCAGAAGCCATTTACATTCCACCTGGCGGGGGCCAGTCTCGGCGGGCCGACCCCTATGTGCGGACCGAGTTCCTCCACTTGGCTTGGGTTCGGGCGGATGCGAGCCGGCAATTGGAACTTAGCTTTCGGGTCTCTGCCTTGGTTGCCCGTCTGTTGCAGCTGAAGCAGCCATTGGCCCAGAAGATACCTCCAACGTTACCGGAAGTTTACTTAACTCGCGCAAGGCAACACATTGCCGAAAATTACGGGGATATCCGTTCCGTTGCGGAAGTCGCGAAGCATGTCGGAATCAGCGTGGATTATCTCCGCCATCTGTTCGCAGAACATGGTGCCACAAGCATCAACCGGCTCTTGAATCAAACGAGACTCGAACGAGCCAAGGAGCTCCTGATTCATTCCCAACTGCCGATAAAGGAAATCGCAAGATTGTCCGGCTTCGAGACGGAACGCTATTTATGCACCCGCTTCAGAAAGCTCACTGGCACCAGTCCTGGGGCGTTTCGTCTCCAAGCCACAAAGACGTTTAGCTATACTCACCAATGACGCAATAATTTCACTAATCTGTAGAATGGTAACGCATGGGAGGTGCCTCTAGAAAGCCTGCGCCGTTATAGAGATTGGTGTTCGGATTGCTAACCCAGCCATAGCGGACCGCGATCGGAACGAGAACATTGGCAGACCAGACGATCACGTCGGCCCCATCAATGACGGCATCGGCCCAGACCCATTTACGATCTGGACCGCAGATGGAAAAGCCTTCCAACTGACTTTGCGGGCTGTTAGGAACCAATAGGGCGAATCTCCCTTCGGCATTGTTAACAATATAAGTGGGTACCATTTCCAGCGTCGACGACATCCTTTCGCTCTGGCCCGACCTCTGGGAGCGCGTGCAACCTTCCCGCGCCGCCGCGTGCGCCGTCGATCTCGCCCTCTGGGATTGGCTCGCGAATTCCCGGTCCATCACCTTCGCCGAACACCTCTGGAACGAACCCGCGCGCCGGTCACCAGTTGCGTCACCCTGGGACTCTCAGAACTCGACGCCAAACTGGCCGAACTCGCCGGATTTCCCCTCATTAAAATCAAACTCGCCCGCGAAAATCCGCTCGCGCTCGTCACCCTACCTCGTGGTCGATACCAACGCCGCTTGGGACGCCCCGTTTCTCGCCCAGATCGCCCCGCAACTCGCCGCACTCGACGTAGGATTCATCGAGCAACCACTCCCGCCCGCGGCTGATTTTGCCCCCACTCCGCTGCCCATTTCCGCCGACGAAAGTTGCGTCAACCCCGAGGACATCGACCGGCTCCCCGAGGTGTTTTCCGGGTTCAACATCAAACTTGTCGCCCGCAACCTCCGCACCATGACCGGCTGCATGTTGGAAAGCAGCATCCTCATTTCCGCCGACTTCGCCATCGCTCAACGCACCGACTACCCCGACCTGGACAGCGATTGGGTTTCCCCATGATTTCCTCCGTAGAGATCCTCCATCTCCAGCCCCGGCACATTTTTCGCATCAGCCGTGGAGCCAAAGCCGAAGTCCGAAACGTCATTTTCAAACTTTCCCATGCAAGTTGCATCGGACTCGGCGAGGCGTCGCCCAACGCCTTCTACCACGAAACCGCCGACGACGTGGCGACCCGACTTGCATCGTTATCGAGCTGGCTCGCAGGCATCACCATTTCCAATGCCGACGACATCATTTCGCTCTGGCCCGCCATCTGGCAGCGCGTGCAACCCTCCCGCGCCGCCGCCTGCGCCGTCGATCTCGCCCTCTGGGATTGGCTCGCGCAAACGAAGTCCGTCACGCTTCCCGAACTTCTCTGGAACGAACCCGCGCGCCCAGTGGTGAGTTGCGTCACCCTCGGACTCTCCGACCCCGCCGAACTCGCCGCCAAACTGGCCGAACTCGCCGGATTTCCGCTGCTGAAGATCAAGCTCAATCGCGAGAATCCATTGGAACTCGTCTCAAAAATCCGTGAGCGGACTTCCAGCCGATTGGTCGTCGATGCCAACGCCGCCTGGGACGCCCCGTTTCTCGCCCAGATCGCCCCGCAACTCGCCGCACTCGGCGTCGAATTTATCGAGCAACCGCTCCCGCCCGGCGCTGACTTCGCCACGACTCCCCTGCCCATTTTCGCCGACGAAAGCTGCGTCATCCCCGAGGACATCGACCGGCTGCCCGAGGCATTTTCCGGGTTCAACATCAAACTCGTGAAATGCGGCGGCATCACCCCCGCGCTGGAAATGTTGCGCCGAGGACAACAGCGCGGACTCCGCACCATGACCGGCTGCATGTTGGAAACTAGCGTCCTCATTTCCGCCGGCTTCGCCATCGCCCAACGCACCGAATACGCCGACCTCGACGGCGCCTGGCTCCTCCAATCCGAGCCCTTCGGCCGCGTGAAATTCAGCCACGGAATCCTCACCCTTTCCTAAATCCGGATTTCCTGATTTCCTGATTCCTCCATGAATCTCCTCACCTGCGATCTTCCCGGCATCACGAAACTGCGCAGCGGCAAAGTCCGCGAAGTCTTTGATCTCGGCGAGCAATTGCTTATCGTGGCGACGGACCGCATTTCGGCCTTTGACTGTGTGTTTCCCGACGCGATTCCGGGTAAGGGTGAGGTGCTCACGCAGCTCAGCCGCTGGTGGTTCGAGCAGTTTCCTAACATTGCGAATCACTACATCTCCGCCGACGGGGATGAGTTTCCAGCGGAGTTGCATCCTTATCGCGAGATGCTGGCCGGGCGCTCGATGTTAGTTAAAAAAACCAGTCCACTTCCAGTCGAATGCGTTGTGCGCGGCTACCTCGCCGGTTCGGGCTGGAAGGAATACCAAATCTGCCGCACGGTCGGCGGCCACGCGGCTCCCATCGGAATGCAGAATGCGGACATTTTGCCCGCGCCACTTTTCACGCCATCGACCAAGGCCGATGAAGGTCACGATGAGAATATTAGTTGGGATCGTTGTGTGGAAATTCTCGGTGCTAACATTGCGCAAAAGGTGCGGGATGCCAGCATCGCGCTCTACACGAGAGGCCGCGACATCGCCGCTGCGAAGGGGATTATCATTGCAGACACGAAGTTTGAATTTGGGATGCTGGGAGACGAGGTGATCTTAATTGACGAATGCCTCACGCCCGATTCCTCGCGCTTCTGGCCGGCAGATTCGTATCAGCCGGGCTCGAATCCGCCGAGCTACGACAAACAATTCGTCCGCGACTATCTGGAGACTCTCGACTGGGACAAAACTCCGCCCGCGCCATCGCTGCCTGCGGAGGTGATCGCGAAGACAGCGGAAAAATATCGCGAGGCCTTTGAGAGGCTGACGCGATGAGTCTTCGGGAGCGCACGCGTCCCGCGTGTTCTTTGAGGTGTCTCGCCTCAAAGCTCGTCCAATGCCACCGGGCGGGACGCCCGCTGGATGCACGCGAGACGCGTGCGCTCCCCTAGCCATGCAAGAGGACATCGACGACTTCCTGCTCTTTCTCGCGGTCGAGCGTGGGCTCTCGACTAACTATCAACTAACCATTCGCATCTCACTCGAGCGGTTTGTTAGCTGGCTCCAGAAGAACACCAAGGTGACGGCGTTTTCGGAAGTGAACCTCGACCACATCACCGAATATCTGGCGCATCGCAAACGGAGCGGATTGGCGGCGGGTTCGATCAAACTCATCATCGTGGCGTTGCGGATTTTCTTTCGGTTTTTGGTGAAGGAGAAACGCGTGAAAGCCGACATCGCAGGCGTGCTGCCGCTGCCTCGACTCACGCGGTTTCTCCCGGAGACGTTGAATGAAATGCAAGTCGAGAAGTTGCTCGACGCGCTGCCGACTAACCATCCTTCGGCGTTGCGTGAGCGCGCGATGATCGAGCTGCTTTACGCCAGTGGATTGCGCGTGTCCGAGCTGGTGAATGCGCGTCTGGAGAACATCAATCTGGAGGAAGGCTGGATCCGCGTGATCGGTAAGGGCGACAAGATGCGGCTCGTGCCCGTCGGCAAACGCGCGCTGGAGGCGATCCAGAATTATCTAACCGTGGAGCGTCCGCGCGTGGTCGGGAAAAAGACGGGCAGCGAGATTTTTCTGAACCGTCGCGGTGGCAAACTAACCACGGTGCGCATCTGGCAGATCGTGAAGCAATCGGCGAAGTTTGCCGGCATCGACACGAATGTTTATCCGCACTTGTTGCGGCACTCCTTCGCGACGCATTTGTTAGGAAATGGAGCCGACTTGCGCATCATTCAAGAGATGTTAGGTCACGCCGATATAGCCACGACTCAGATCTACACGCATGTGGATCGCGACCACTTGAAATCGATCCATCGCAAGTTTCACCCGCGAGGTTAGTCGATGTCCCATTGCCAGGTGTGAAGACAGATGCCTCTCGCGCCGCAGTATTCTTTGTTTCGGTAGAGCGCGTTGTTTAACAAGCCGGTGGCGGGGTTGATGGAAGTCCCCAGATCGAGCCAGTCGCGTTGCCAGCCGGGCATCTGGCAGGCCTCGAGATCGAGCCGGAGAAACAGGTAATCGTTACTGCTGGATTCGGTGCGGAAGACGTACTGGCAGCGCAGGACGTTGTCAAAGAGATAGAAGAGCTGCCCGCCAGCCAGGCGGCCATCGCGCCGGGCCACGAGGAGCCGGATGGATTCGGGAAACGCCTCTTGCAATCGGGTGATTTCCTCCAGGCTGTGCACGGGGCGGCTGCCGTGGCGTCGCTCCAGAAAACGCTCCAACTCGGGCCAGACGAGGGCGAGATTTTTCTCCTCGGTGAAGACGTAAGGATGCCGATTGCTGGCGCTGCGCACGGCGCTCCGGCGGTGACGCGAGAAAAAGTCCGCCATGTTTTTCCCGCGCAAATGGATCATCGCGGTGAGCTTGCCCGGGAGGCGGCGCGCGCCGAGTTTTTCCAAGACATAGAGGGTTTCATCGTGAGGCTGGGAGGCGTAGGGATACGGCGGGGCGGCGTAGATCAGGCGGGTCCAGCCGTGGGATCGCATCCGCTCAGCGAGGAGAGAAAAGATGGTTTCGATGTCTTCCAGAGAGCAGGAATAGGCGACGATCAACCCGGCAAAGGGCAGGCCGCCGTGGCTGCGAAGTTCGTTTCCCTCGCAGTGCGCGGGCAGGACGGCGATGACGTTTCCCTTGCGGTTGCGGAAGAGGAACGAGGCATCGTGAAAACGCTCGCTGTGATAGTCGAGGTAAGCGCGGCGAAACCAAAAAGCGCCGTTGCGCGCCGCATCGATGCAGCGATCCCATTCATCTTGCAGCGCGGGCTGGTAGGGGGTGATCCCGCTCAAACTCCGCTCTTTTTGAGCCAACAAATTCATCAGCAGGATTCTGGGAGAAACGCCTTTTTATCGACCGCAGGCACACCGGCGACGAGACGATGATCGGCGACATCTTTCAGCACCACGGCCCCGGCGGCCACATAGCTGCCGGTGCCGATGCGGAGGTCTTCCACGACGGTGGCTCCGATGCCGATGATCGCGCCGCGTTGCAGATGGACGCCGGAAGCGAGCGAAGCCGAGGGGCCGATGATGACGTAATCGCCGATCTCGCCATCGTGCCCGAGGGTGACTCCGCGATTGAGATAGGTAAACCGGCCGACCCGCGTGTGGGGCGCAACGATGGTGCCTGCGCCGACAAAGACGCCCTCCTCGAGGATGGCCATCGGCGAGACGCAGGCCGTTTGATGAATCAATGGGGGGAAGTGGAGGTCGAAGCGTTGCTGGAGTTCCCGCACCAGCGACTCGAGCTTCGGACCGCGAAACCCAGCGACGGCGGTTTCATGGGAGTTAGGTTGAAATGTGGAGAGCCATTCTACTTGCACCCGGTGGTCGAGGCCCTGGCGCTGCAGCCAGTCTTCGTAACGGGCAATGCGGTCCTCCACTCGCTGGCCGGGCGGGCTCGCGGGTTCCTCGATGTTTCTCACCAGTCGCGTGAGAATGCCGCCGACGGAGTGAATCGCATCCACGTAATCGCCAAAGAGCGGATGGGTGCCAAAGAGGACAAAGGGCGCGGGCATGGGACTTAGATGGAAATGGGTTCCCGGCCATAGCTGCCGTGGCCGGGGAGGAGTCGCAGGCGACTGCGGAAATCAGCAGGCGACATGATTTTTCTCCTGTGGATGCGGGCCAGCGAATGGACGCGCTCGACGAGGCTGAGATTGGTGGCGGGTTGCTGGCGGGCTTGGTCAAAAAATAGATTATCCTCCAATCCCACGCGCACGCCACCGCCGAGGGCGATGCCCAGAGCGTTGGCCGGGAGCTGCACGCTGCCGATGCCGCCCAGTGACCAAAGCGCTCCCGGCGGCAGTTGGCCGAGCAGGAGCCCGAGAACGCCCGGCTCGCATTGCGCGCTGGCGATGTTTCCGAGGATGAGATTGATGTAACACGGGTCGTGGATGTTGCCGTGTTCACGCAGGTAGCGCAGGACGTTCATCATGCCGGTGTCAAAGATTTCGATTTCGGGAACAATGCCGTGCCGGAGCATTTCTGTGGCGAGACCGGTGAGAGTTTCCGGGGAGGTGATGCTGGCCTGGCGGGTGAAATTGAGCGAGCTGAGGGTGAGTGAGGCCAGGTCGGGTTTGGCGTTTCCGGTGAGGGTAAGCGGGAGGCGACGCGCGGCGAGCTCGGGTGAACGGCGGCCGCTACAGGAGACGCAGACGACGAGTTGGGGATCGATCTCGCGGATGCCGGAGACGAGTTCAGCATAGAAGCCGGTGTCGAGCGTGGGTTGTTGCGCGGCGTCGCGAACATGGACGTGGACCATGGTGATCCCGAGCTGCTGGACGGCGGCGATGTCGGCGAGGATTTCCTCGATGGTGACGGGCACATGCGGGTTGTCGGCCTTCGTGGGCAACATGCCAGTGGGAACGAAATTGAGGATGAGGTCCATCGGCGAGCCGTCAGTTTCAGGGGACACGGGGCTCATGCCAAAATATTTGGAGTTTGCACTCAAGATTTTCGCAGCCAGCGCCACCAACGGCTGCTGGAATCGGCGCGAACAGGCGGTTCGGCTTTCCGAGCTACTTCTTTGAGGCGGGTTTCGAGGGCTTTGACGCGTTTTTGCAGGCCGGAAATACTGCTTTTCTGGCTCCGGCGAAGCTCCAGTTCCTCGTGAGTGCGGCGAACGGCGTCGTTGTAGAGCGCGCGGGTGATTTTTTGCAGCCGCACCGCATCGCGCTGGGTCACATCGGTCTCGGGCGCGCCTTTTCCATGGGCGACGATTCGCCGCAGAGTGGCCGAAAAGACCGTGGCATGGTGCTTTTCATCGAAGTAGGCGCGGATCAATCTCGATTGGGTTTCGAGCCATTCGCGGTCATGGCATTTCTCCAAAATCGCGGCGAGTTCCTCCACGTCCTGCCAGTTTAGGGAACCGGCAGGCTTCGTAGCATCGACGCTCCCTGCGACGTTGGATTGATGAAGCAGGAGCGGTGTGCCGGAGGCGGCTACCTCGACGTCGGTCCTCGCACCGCCCATGGGAAACGACGAAATATAGAGGTCGCAGCGATGCTCCCAAAGCGCCTCGGCCACGGACGGCACCCAGGGCACATGGATGAACCGGTCTGCAGCGATTCCGTCCCTTTCCAGAATGGCGCTGATCGCACTCAAAGTCGTATCGGCCAGCGGGCCCAGATGCAGATGCCAGCCGCGCGTCGTCCGCAGGATGACTCCGACGGCATCCGGATAGCTCAGGAAATAGGGACGCTCGAATTTTTGCGGACGGCCGGAGCTGCCGGTGATGAGCGCCTCTTTTTCCAGAAATCCCACCGGACGAGGACCCGGATCGGGCGCGGTGAGCAGGAGCAATTCATAAGGAATCCCGAGGAAACGACTTTGCGACGCGCCGGAGGCATGGAGTTCGATAACTCTCATGCCCGGCAGATGGAGCCCAAAAGTGGGCATGTGATCGGAGTGATGCACCAGAAACCGGGTGCCAGCGAGCTCAGGCAGAGCGGCCGCGACAGGCAACGGATCCTTGGGGTGTTGAAACAAAAACAGCCGCGCCGGGCGCAACTCCAGCAGCCTTTCCAGCAAGCGCCGCACCGTTTCCGCAGGGCTCGATTGTTGGACGATCTCGACGCGATCCGGGGTGAAGCCGATTCTTTCCAGAGACCACTCGGGCAGCGGGCCAGCTTCGCGCCTATGGAAATTCGTGAGCAACAGCACGGGCTTCTCACCCGCGTCTTCCTGCAGAGCGGACACGAAATCACCGATCACCAGGGAATGCCCGCCGACTTGGGGCAGTTCCGTGGCCACATAGACGTCTGGCCCGTGGAAGGCACCATCCTCCCCCGCCAAGGGTGGCAAAGTGGCCCGGATTTCATTTCCCAGATGGTGCAGCGCCGCATCCGCCTCGGGATCGCCCACGGCATACGAACCAAACTCCGAGTGGCGCGAAAAATCCCGGATGCGCCGAGCCAACTTGGCCAGAGCCGCATCGCACTCGCTTTTAAGCGGATCTTCCATCTGTCCCGCAGAGCAGCCTTATTCGACTTCCACTTCAATCCCGCCGATCCACTTGGCGAAGAGATTGTAAATGGTAGCACCGATAAGGCCGACGATGAAGCCCATTAAACCATAGAAGACCGGCATGAAAATCATGAGCCCCACGCCAAGTCCCGCGAACATGGCTCCGGGCGTTGCAGGCATGTTAGGCTGCTTGGGAATGAAAGCTCCAGCCAGGGCAATGACGCCAAAGATAGGCACAAAGATCAGCCCCATCGCTCCATAGAGGGCTCCTAACATTTTTCCCAATTGCATGGGGGCGATGCGGACGAGACGTTTTTTGATGGCCATAAGATTGGATGTTAGCTGACGAATTCCAATTCCACGGGAGCTGGAATCAGGCCGGCCTCGCTGGCGGCTCCTAGAAATGTGGTGATCGCTTTTCTCCCGGTGACGCCGTAGTCGAGCGTGTAGTCGTTGACATACATGCCGATGAATTTGTCGGCCATCGCGAGGTCAAGTCCGCGTGCCAGCGGCATGGAATGTTGCACGCCGGCGAGCCGGTTTTTCAGGCCGTATTCGATGCTGTCTTTCAACACGATGGAAAGTTCGCGGCGGACTTCGGGTTCGATGTCTTTGCGGATGACATTGCCACCGAGCGGGAGCGGCAGGCCGGTGCTGCGTTTCCACCATTCGCCCATGTCGAGAAGGAGTTCGAAGCCATCGGCGGCGTAGGTGAGTTGGCCCTCGTGAATGATGAGCCCGACATCGGCGCGTCCGTCTTTGACGGCATTAAAAATCTCATCAAACGGCACCACGATGTAGTTCACCTCGCCCACGAACAGGCGCAACGAGAGAAACGCGCTCGTCCGCGTGCCGGGGATCGCCACGGTGCGGCCTTTCAGCCAGGCACGGACGCTGTCGTCGCTTTTATCCGCAGGCAAATCCGCCCCCGGCAACGCGACTAACATCGGACCGTAGCCGTCGCCCATGCTGGCTCCACAGGCGAGCAGCGCGTATTTGTCGAGCACGTAGGCGTAGGCGTGAATGGAGACGGCGGAAATGTGCAACTCCCCGCGCGTCGCCCGGTCGTTCAGCGTCTCGATGTCCTGGAGAATGTGCTCAAACTCGAAGCCGCGCAGATCGATTTTTTTCTCCGCCATCGCGTAAAACATGAACGCGTCGTCCGGATCGGGAGAGTGTCCGAGGGTGAAAACTTTTTGAGACATCCCTGACTCTAATGAAAGTTCCGGGGACCGCCAAGTTTTTAACCGTCACCAAGAGAGCAATTCGTGGCTCAGCATCGTCTCTTCATCGAAAACGAAGCGGCCAGTGAGACGTTCCCCCGCGAGAACTTGCGGCAGCCAGAGCGCGTCGTCCTGCCACATTTCTTCGTAGGGAATCGACTGCAACTCGCACCAAAACGGCTCCGCCTCGGGCGTGGCATGGGGCTCTCCTGAGTGATCGAACGCGAGGAAAACGGAACATTGGAGTTGGAATCCATTGGTGAAATGAAAGGACAACTCCGCCACGTGCCGCGGGTCGATGGGCGTCACGCCGACCTCCTCCTGCGTCTCGCGAATGGCGCATTCCAACGCACTCTCACCCGGATCGATTTTTCCGCCCGGCGCGTTGACCTTGCCGATGCCGAGCCCACGCAATTTGTGAATCAAGAGCACGCGCGGGCCGTCGATGATGAAGCAAAGCGTGGCGCGTTGTTGCGGAATCCAGTTATTCCAATCCATGGGCGCAGAGCGTAGAGTGCTGGCGAACTCGGAAAACAGGAAATTCGCATGAAAACTCTCATCGGCATGATCCATCTCGCGGCGCTGCCCGGCACACCGCAGTCGCAGTCGAGTGTGAACGAAATCACACGCCGCGCGGTGGCCGAGGTGAGGATTTATCGTGAGGCTGGCTTCTCCGCCGTGCTGATCGAAAACATGCACGACACACCGTATCTCGCGCGAAATGTCGGGCCGGAAATCGTCGCCGCGATGACGATCTGCGCGCAGGCCGTGCGGGCGGAATTCCCGGGAAAGATCGGACTGCAAATTCTCGCGGGAGCCAACGAAGCCGCGCTGGCAGTCGCTTTTTCATGCGAGTTGCAATTTATTCGCGCCGAGGCGTTCACCTTCGGCCACGTCGCCGACGAAGGCTGGATGGACGCCTGCGCCGGGCCACTGCTACGCTACCGCCGCGCCATCGGAGCCGACGCCGTGGAAGTCTGGACCGACATCAAAAAGAAGCACGCCTCGCACGCCATGACCGCCGACATTTCCCTCGCCGAAACCGCCGCCGCCGCCGAATACATGGGTGCGAGCGCGGTGATCGTCACAGGCCGGGTCACAGGCGACGCTCCTAACCTGGGCGACTTCGAAAACATCCGCTCGCACACCGCGCTGCCCGTCGTCATCGGCTCCGGCGTTTCTGAGTCAAACCTAACTCCGCTCTGGCCGCTGGCGGACGCGTTCATCGTCGGCTCCAGCCTGAAAAAAGGCGGACACTGGTGCGGCGAACTCGACCCGCGCGCCGTCGATTCGCTCGCCCGCACCGCCGGGCGACTAACCATTTCCTAACATGCGATTGCCGGGGCTCCGCAGCATTCACTGGAAGGTGTTTGTCTCGCATTTGCTCATCCTCATTCTCCCCTGCAGCTACCTCATCTGGACCGCGCGCGGTGTGGTCGAGCGCGCCTGGCTGCAATCCACCGAGGAAGGTCTCATCGACGTCGCCACCATCACCGCCGGCGTCTATGCCAAGGCCGTGGAAACCGGCACCGCCGACCCGGCTTTCATTCGATTCGGACTCAACTCCGTCATCGAAGGACTTCGCGCTGGCAGGCCGCTCAAGTCGCGCATTTTCGGCAGCGAGCGCACCGCTTTCGACCTCGAACTCATCATCTGCGACGACAAGGGCCAGATCGTTTACGACACGCTCGGGCGCTCTGGAAAACTGCACACCAACGATGTCGTCCAGGCCCGGCTCGGCAATTACGGCGCGCGCTGGGAACACGTCGATGGCACGGTGAAACTCTACAGCACAGTGCCCGTTCGCGTCGGTGATCGCGTCGTCGGCACCGTCACCGCAGTGAAGCCAACGAAACGCATCGCGGTCTTCATTCTAACCACCTTGCTGAAGTTCGCCGTGCCCGTGTTTCTAGCCTTTTCGCTGGCTGCGATTCTCGCCTACGTCATCTCCGGCTACATTACGCGAATAGTTAGACAACTCGCCAGCCAGGCCGAGTCGATTGCCGCCGGGCAACCTAACATCAAACTGGAAACCTGGACCCGCAGCGAACTCGGCATGCTGGCGCGTGCCCTGGAAAAAATGCGACTCAAGCTCGAGGGCAAGGCCTATGTGGAAGACATGGTGACCAACCTTTCCCACGAGCTCAAAACGCCACTCGCCGCCATCCGTGGCGCGGCGGAAATTTTGGAAGACACCGACCAGCCGGAAGTGCGCCAGCGGTTTCTGACTAACATCCAGCACGAGGTCGCGCGGCTCGATCAAATCGTCGGCAACGTCCTCGCCCTCAGCCGGGTGGAAAGCCAGCGCGCGACTAACATGGCCATCGACATCGCCGCCATCACCCGAGTGCTAACCTCCTCCCATGCCGCCCGCGCCGCCGCGCTGCAACTCGACTTCCATGCCAATGTGGCGGAGGGCGAGATTTTCCTAACCATCGCCGCGCAGCAGTGGGAACTTCTGTGCAATAACCTCCTCGACAACGCCCTGCGTTTCAGCCGTCCGGGAGGCGTGATTCGCCTGCAACTCGCGAGGGAAAGTGGCGTCATCGTTCTTGAGGTGAGCGATCAAGGCGTAGGCATCGAACCCGACTTGCTGCCGAAAATTTTCGACCGTTTTTTCACCACGCCATCGCCGGCCACAGGCGAGCGCGGGACGGGACTTGGACTCGCCATTGTTAGGTCTATCGTCGAGAGCCACAGCGGCACGATTACAGCGCACCCTAACTCGCCTGCGGGCACTGTATTCCGAGTCGAGTTTCATTGAAATCTTCTCGCAAACTTCGCGGGAGCTTCATCAAATATTCACAGAGCCGCGCCAGAGTCGGCGCATGTTTCCACGCACATCCGCTCTCGCCCTGCTCCTCATTTTACCGCAACTCGCGCCTGCCGCCGATCCAGTTGTCAATTCGGTCGGCAAGGTCGAACTTTCCCTCAGCCAGTGGCAGGAAACCATGGCGCGTCTCAACAAAGCCGAGACGCTTCCGCCGCTCGTCGAAAAGCCCGCAGCGCCGTGTCCGGCGATTATTTCCAGCGCGCATTGCGAGATCTCCTAGCAAAATGGAGAGTGGCGGCTGACCACCGATTTCGAGGTCGAAGTTTTGCAGGATGGATGGTTGATCCTTCCGCTCGCCGACGCCGGAGTTCCATTGTTATCTGGCACGGTTTCGGAGGGACGAATCATCACGAAAGACGGCGCCTGCGCACTGCTGACTAACAAACCGGGTCCGGTGAAAATCCGGCTCGTTCAGGAAACGCCGCAACCTCTGGAAGACCTCGATTTCTGGGTGTCCTCGGCGACTTCCATTCAGGCGCGCCTAACATCGGCAGCGCCCGACTTGCATTGCACTCTGAACGACGCGGTTCTCACCTCCGCGCCGCTGGCTGTGGCTCCGGCGAAAGAGGAACGCACGCCGCTGCAACTCCGCCGCACTTCGGCCCCGGTCGTTGAGAAAAAAGACCTCGCGCCTGGAGTCTGGGAAAGCCGTTCCGAAACACAGATCGCCTACATGGGAGCACGCGCGCCCCTCGCGCAAAAAGTGCCCTTTTTTATACCGATCGCTCGGTCCATTAACCCGTACTCAGCGGCGCATGCGCATGAGGAAGCTGAGGATGTACCAGAAGAGCAAGGCGACACTGGCGAAGAGCGACAGCGCGGCGGCGACGTGTTGACCCGGCGCGTAGCGATGAATGAGGTTGCTGGTGTTATAGAGAATCGCACCGGAGGCAAAGACGATCATTGCGCCGGAGAACCAGAGGCCTAGGCTGATGGGGAGGAAAAATGAGGCCGCGATCAATCCCATGGCGACGAAGCCGCCGATCTTCAGAATGCCACCGAGGAAGCTGAAATCCTTGCGCGTAGTAAAGGCCACTGCGGAAATTCCGACGACCATGCCAGCCGTGAGCATGGCGGCTTGCATGAGCAGGGACGCATCGCCGGTCATGAGGAGGGCCATGGTGATGAGCGGCAGGAAGAGCAAAGATTCCGCGACGGTATAGAGGGCGAGCCCAGCGTATTGCGTTGGCAGGGAGGTGCCGTTGTTCGCCCAACGCTCCGCGATCCAGGAGACGAGCATGAAGCCGCCGAGAATCATGAGCCACGAGTAGCGGCTCGTTCCCAGCAGTTGGATGGCCTGCACTCCGAGGCCCATGTTGAGGAAAATGCCCTCTAAAACGGTGAACAGGGCGAGGGCACCAGCGAGGTGCGCATACGTTTTGCGAATGAACGCGGCGCGATCCGCCTCGGGTGTTTCGGAAACGGTGGCGGGATAGGGTTGGATGTAGGAGCTCATAAGTGGTTGCCGTTCCATATCCTGAAAACGACTTTCCGGCCACGGAAATTCGCGCCCTGGGCAGGGCGTCAGCTTGGAGGATTACTCGGACGCCGGGGCGACGGCTTTCCGCTTGGCGGGTGCCTTACGCTTGGGAGCGGGCTTGGCTTTCGCAGTTGCGGTCGGTTTTTCATCGGACTCGGATGGAACTCGGGCGAAGGGCTTGTGCGTCGGCTTGGGCTTGAAGCTTTTGCGTGCCTCGAACTCGAAGCCGACTTTCGCGCCCTCCAGTTTGAGGAAGGCGGAGAAGGGTTTGCCTTTTTTGCTGATGAAGCGCTTGAAGAGGTCGGTCTTGCCGACGGTGAAAATCTTCAGAGCCTGATCCGCCGGGATGTTTTGCTGGAGGATCTGCTTGCCCATTTTGATGGTGGGTTCGCCTTCCTTCTCGGGAACGCAGAGGTAGTTGGTCTCGGTCTCGTAGATTTTGCCCAGCTCGGTCTCGGCCAGAAGTTTGGCGGTGGTGAGGTCGGGTGCGCCGTCGGCGTCGGCTTTTGGGAAATCGAAGGTGGCTTTGCAGTCTTCATCGAGGATGATGCTGGCGGCGAAGCGGCGGCCCATTTTGCTGACGAATCCTTCCAGCGGTCCGACGCGGCGGGTGGTGAGGAGTTCCTCGACTTCCTTCGGCTCAAACTCGCGTCCGGCGACGCCTTTCCAGATGCGAAGCTGGCAGCTTTGGCAGGTCCAGGTGCGGTAATCTTCCTTAAACGGGCCGTTGCCGCATTTCGGGCAGACGACGTCGAGCGTGAGGTAGGTGCCCTCGATGGGCTCGTCGCCGAAGCCCTTGACCTTGTCCACGAGATCCTGGGTGAGATGGCGAATGCCGGTCATGAATTCGACACGGGAAAGACGGCCGGCTTCCATTTCCTTCAGGCGAAACTCCCATTCGCCGGTCAGCTCGGGCTTGGTGAGAACGTCGGCTTTGAGGTTTTTCAGGAGGGTGATGACGGAAATGCCCTTGCTCGTGGCGATGAGTTCGCGTCCGCGGCGTTCGAGATAACCTTCGTAAACCAGGCCTTCTATAATAGAAGCGCGCGTCGCCGGGGTGCCGAGGCCTTTCTCGCGCATGGCCTCGCGGAGTTCGTCGTCGTCGATGAGTTTGCCGGCGCCTTCCATCGCGCTGAGGAGGGTCGCTTCGTTGTAGCGGGCGGGCGGGCGGGTGAGGCTTTCCTTCACTTCGATCTGCTCGACGTCGGCGGTTTCGCCTTTTTTGACGGGAACGAGCGCCTTGCCAGACTCGTCGCCTTCCGCTTTTTCGGACTGAGCTTCCTTGCCGTAAACCGCCATCCAGCCTGGGTCGATGATGATTTTGCCGTCGGTTTTGAATTTCTCACCTTCGACGATGGTCACGCGGTTGGTGATCTCGAATTGGGCCGCCGGATAGAAGACCGCGATGAGGCGGCGGCTGACCATTTCGTAGATTTTCATCTGGAGATCGTCGAGGCCCGCGGGCGAGTTGCCGGTGGGGACGATGGCAAAGTGGTCCGAGACTTTGGCGTTGTTAAAGATGCGTTTGTTCGGATGAACCCAGCCGTTTTTGAGGGCTTTTTCGGCGTGCGCGCTGAGATCGCGGGAGTCGAAGCTGCCGAAGACGCTCTTCACGTTGCCGATGTAATCCTCGGGCAGATAACGCGAATCCGTTCTCGGGTAAGTGAGAACTTTATGGCGCTCGTAAAGGGCTTGGGCAATCTGGAGGGTGCGGGTTGCGGGCAGGCCGAAACGGGAGTTGGCTTCGCGCTGGAGGGTCGTGAGGTCGTAAAGCTGCGGCGCGATCTGGCTCGTGGGCTTTTTTTCCTCCTCGATGATGCCGATTTTCCTGGTGCATTTGGCGGCGATGGCCTCGGCGCGTTCGCGGGTCCAAAGGCGCTCGGCCTTGGCTTCCTCGCCCGCTTCGTCGGTGGCTTTTTTGAAACTTGGATCAAACCAGCGTCCGCGATAGCTCCCTGACTCGACTCCAAAATCGCCGAAGACTTCAAAATACGGGCGCTCCTTAAAGTTGCGGATCTTCTCCTCGCGCTCGACGAGGATGGCGAGCGTCGGCGTTTGCACGCGGCCCGCAGTCGTCTTCTGGAAACCGCCGATTTTCGAGTTGAAAGCCGTCAGCGCACGAGTCGAATTGATGCCGACCAGCCAGTCGCTTTCGCTGCGGGAAACGGCGGCGTCGGCCAGCGGCTGCATCTGTATTTCCGTTCGAAGTTTGGCAAAAGCCTCCTTGATCGCACCCGGAGTCATCGACTGGAGCCAGAGCCGCTGCGTGGGTTTGCTGGTGCCGGAGGCGGTGACGATGTTGCGGAAAATCAGCTCGCCCTCGCGGCCGGCGTCGCAGGCATTGATGATGGAATCCACGTCCTTGCGCTTGATCAGGCGCTTCAGCACATTGAGCCGGCTGGTCGTTTTTTCGATGGGACGCAGGGCAAATTCGTCGGGCAATACTGGCAGATTGACGAGGCTCCATTTGCCACGTTTCACTTCCACTCCCTCGGGCGCGCACAATTCCAGGAGGTGGCCGACGGCCGATGAGACGATGTATTCGTCATTTTCAAACCAGTCCGACTCTTTTTGAAGTTTGCCGATGACCTTGGCGATGTCGCCCGCGACCGATGGCTTTTCGGCGATGATGAGAGTTTTGCCCATGGGAGTTAAATAGATATCTGAAAAGAATCGGCTTCAGCGCGTTCACTGGGAATCGAAGCCGCACACGTTTAATCGCTGGCGGGGCCGGTTGCAAATTTCAATTTCATCCAGATCCCTGATGCATTTCTGATTGTGAGGAAACCATTCCGCCCACACTTTAGGCGATGTTTCCCCGATTGATCGTCCTGCTCGCGGCTCTTTTTCTCGTGCCGCTGCTGCGAGCGCAGGAGAGCGACCCGGCGGCGCTGGCCCTTTTCGACAGCGCCCTCGCCAAGATCCAAGCCCGGGCCATTCCGCTCCGCAAATGGCAATATCGCCAGACGCTCACGACGCAGCAATTCGACAGCGATGGCACTGTGATCGCCACGGGAACTTGGAAGTCGATCTTCCGTCCCGATGAGAAAGATCCCATCGAATACACTTCGGAGGAACTGGACGGAACGCTGACGTTTTTCCATAAGGGCGCTGAGAAAACGGCGGACAAACCCACGAAGTCAGACCAGCCCGATTCGACTCCCACTCCCGCCGCGGACGACGACGATTCCTCGTCGAACACCCGCATCGACTCGCTGGCCGACGCCATCCGCAAATATTCCCTGCGCGACCGCTACGTCTGGACCTGTCTGCCCGATGAAAAGGCTGCGGGCGAGTCCGCCGCCGTGATCGCTTTCAATCCCAAACCTGGCCTGCCGATCAAGACCCGCGAGCAGCGTTTCTTCGCCCAACTCACTGGCAAGATCTGGATCAGCCGCCAGGACGCCACCGTTCTCAAATCCGAGGGCGCGCTGCTGGAGCCGTATCGCCTTTTCTGGATCATTGCCCGGATCACGAAGCTGGAGTTTAACTACGAAGTCGAGTCCAACCCCGACAACCGCCTCCTCCGGAAAAGCCGGGCCAGCGCCGAAACGGTGGTCGTATTCCCCTTTAAGACCGTCCACCAACAGCATTCGCTCGTGGTGGATAAATACGAGCCGCGCACGCCGCGGAAGTGACTTAGAATCGATTCATCTTCTCCAGTGGGAAGATGTAGGTGAGCCGGTCCCAGGCCGCATGGGCAGCGGGGCGGGCTTCCTCCCACGGCAAATGCGCGGTGCCGCCGTGGTCGTTGTAATAGCGAATCAAATCCGGCTCGGCTTGCTCGAAACTTTCACCGGGCGTGTAGTTGTTATAACCCGCGCGATAGGCCGGTTCGTAGTCGAGATAGGACGAGCCCGGCTTCGCAAACGTCTGTTCGGCGTGATGCTTCATCCAATACTCCGGCTCGCCGCTGGGGTCGAAAAGTTCCCCGCCAATCTTGCCTGCAATCGTCCCGACCGTTCCGCCGATGGCCGCGCCGATCAATGCCCCCACGGGTCCGGCGACTACGGTGCCGATGAATGTCCCGCCGATCGCACCGGCGATGCCGCCCGCTTTTTTCTGCAATTGATGCGCCGGATCAGTCACCGGGCAATGTTTGTAATCGAGCGACTCGGCGTCGGCCAGAGTCTCGGCATCGGGCTTAAACTCGTCCGAGGGAGCGGTATTTGAGGTTTCTTCCATACAAATAATTCGTCCGGCGAAACCAAGCGGACGTGGAAAGTTAGTTTCCCGGCTTCTGCGGCGGCGCTTGGAAGGTCAATTTACCCAGATCGGCCAGCCGCCAGAGACCGAGGGATTTGTCGGCGTAACGTCCGTCGCCCTCGGGGCACGCCTCATTGATGAGCTGTAGCGGCGGTGGAAAATGGAAGGGCGGCAACTCCAGATTCAAGGTGCGCCAGCCGCCGTCGCGAGACTCGCGGTTGGCCGTGCGCCCGGTAAATGTCGTCGTCAGCAAATAGGTCGAGCCGCTGCGGACCAGATTCTGGATCGCGGCGAAAATGGACGCGTAGGAAAAATGCACCAGACAATCGCGGCAGAGCACGACATCGACTTTGGGCAGATCGTCGGCGAGGAGATTGAGGTGGAGAAACGTGCAGGAATACCCCAGCGCATGGTTTTCCAACTCCACTTGCAGACGCTCGATCAGCTCGCGAACGATGTCGCCGCCGATGTAATTTTGGATCGGAAGCGACGCCTGCCGCAACCAGCCGAAGTCGCCGCAGGGAATGTCGAGCAGACTCTCCGCGCCGAGCGAGCGGAGCAATTTCGGGACTTCCATACGAATGACAGCCGTCGTTTCGCTCTCGGACCCCGGACCCGAGCGGGAGACGGTCGATCCCCAGTGATTCGCCTCGTAGATGGAAGTGAAAATACTCTCGTGAACATTGGCGGGCACATCATCCATGGCTCACCTCTAGTGGAACCGGGTGGCGATTCAACCCTTACTCTCGACCGGACTCAGATCGCTCTCGGCCGGACCGGCGAAAACGCGTCCGTCGCATTGGAAACGCGAGCCGTGGCACGGGCAATCCCAGGTTCGCTCGGCTCCATTCCAAGCCACGATGCAACCCATGTGTGGGCAGACGGCGGAAACGAGGTGAGTCTGGCCCGACTCATCGCGGCTGGCGGCGATTTTGTGGCCGTCGCGCCGGATGATAGCGCCCTGACCCGGCTGTAAATTCTCCACGGCTTGGTCCTTGCCGCGCGAGAGAAAATCTTTCGCCAGATAGAATGGGTAATCCTTGTTTTCGACCAAATAATCCCACGTCGCAGACAGTTTCTTGCGCTCCACGGCGAACAAATCGCTCCACGGACTCGCGCCATCGACGATCAAATCCGTGATCATCCGCGCCGCCAATGTCCCGAAACTCGTCCCGTGCCCGGCGTAACCGGTGCCGATGTATTGGTGCTCCCGCATCGCGCCGATGTAGGGCAACCCATCGACCGGCTCGACGACCTGACCCGACCAACG
Source organism: Chthoniobacterales bacterium (assembly GCA_039930045.1). Taxonomy (NCBI): domain Bacteria; kingdom Pseudomonadati; phylum Verrucomicrobiota; class Spartobacteria; order Chthoniobacterales; species Chthoniobacterales bacterium. The sequence continues at coordinate 171,967 of JBDSQB010000002.1, forward strand.
CCGTTCCAGTGCGACTCCGGGGAGGAGTTCGCGGAGTTTCGCCTCCAATCGCTCGAAGCGCTCTTCGGTGTTTAACTCCTGGCCCGTTTTGTGGTCCTCGCCGCCGAGAATCGCCACGTCGCCATCCTCGTGATGATCGATTCGCAGATACAAATAGGGATCCGCCGTGTCCCACCAGAGCATTTCGGGGACGGTGCCGGTCGGTATTTTCCCTTCGACGGCGTAGGTGGAATAAAGCGCGAGCTTGGTTTGCAAGAGCGACTGGCTCAGAAAACCGGCGTGACCGGTGAGCGGAACGTGAGTCGCCAGCACGAGGTCGGTGTAGTGGATCGTATATTTATTGCCCGTGGCATTCGCCGTGGCGCGAGTCGGATCGTCATGAAACTCCGACGCCTCCGTTTGCTCAAAAAGCAGCCCGCCCGCCTCCACGAACGCCTGGGCCAGCGCACGCAGATATTTCACGGGATGAAATTTCCACTGGTTCGCGTAGCGAATCGCCGGACGCCCCGTGATCGGGCCCGCTTCCATGAACATACCGGGGAAACCAAGTTCGTAGTCGAGGTCGGCCTCGTCGCGGAGTTCCTGGGCTGCCTCTTTCAGATCGGCGTCCTCGGCCACGACCAGAAACGCCGGAATCGCCCGCAGCTCGCAGTCGATCCCGAGTTCGGTCACGATCTCGCGCAATTCATCAATCGCCGCCCCGTGCGCATCCCAGATCGCCTGGGCGTGGTCGCGCCCAAAATGTTGAAGAAGATCGGTCAGCAGCATGTCGGTCACCTGGGTAAGATGCGCCGTGGTGTGCCCGGTCTGGCCCTCGGCGATGCGCCCGCGTTCGACGATGGCGACGCGTTTGCCAGCCTTGCGCAGCAACCAGCCCGCCGTGATGCCCGTGATGCCGCCGCCGACGATCAAGACATCGACCTGCAAGTCGGATGCGAGTGCAGGAAACGAGATTTCCTCCGCCGTTTCGAGCCAGTAAGGAGTGGTGTTCATGCCAGTGTAACGCGCCTTGCCCCAGCGCCGGACGGTGATTTCTCTGCAACTCCACTCGGAGAACGCGCAGACGGGAGTACCAATCGAATGGACGAGAGGCCCGAGCGGACGAAAATCAGGATCGAGCGGACGAATTTGGAGAGCGGACGGACAAATGACGAACCCACGCGGACGAATCTAGAGTCTGCGCGAACGAATTTGCAGGTCGGACGAACCAATTGGGACCTCACGCGGACGAATTTTTGGTCCTCGCGGACGAATCATGAACCCGCGCGGACGAATCTGCGAGTCGGACAGACCAATTTGCACCTCGCGCGAACCAATTTTCTGCTTCCGCGGACGAATTTTCTGACGGGGCGGACGCCGGAGCGGAGTTAGAGCAGTTTCACGAAACGCTGGCCGGGCAATTGTTTCACGAGGCGTTTCATTTCCAGGGCGAGGAGGGTGGAAAGGACTTTGCCGGTGGCCAGGCCGCTGGCGGCGACGATGCGGTCGATGGGCGTCTCGTCATCGGTGATCGCGTCGTAAACGGCGCGTTGCTCGTCGCTCAGGTCGGCGGGCGCGCTGCGCGTCAACTCTGGCGCATGCCGGAAGAGCGTGCCGAGGTCGTCGAGGATGTCGGCGGCGTCCATCACGAGTTTGGCACCCTGCTGGATGAGCCGGTTGGAGCCCATGGAGTTCGGCCGGTCGATGGGGCCGGGAACGGCATAAACGGTGCGGCCTTGTTCGAGGGCCATGTTGGCGCTGATGAGCGCGCCGCTATTGAGTCCGGCTTCGACGACGAGCGTGCCAAAGCTCCAGCCGCTGATGATGCGGTTGCGCATGGGGAAAGTTTGCCGGTCGGGTTGCACGGTGATGGAAAATTCGCTGATGACGGCTCCATTTCCGGCGGCGATTTTCTCGGCGAGTTCTTTGTTTTCCGGTGGGTAGAGAAATTGGTGTCCACTGCCGAGGACGGCGATGGTGCGGCCCTTGGCGGCGAGTGCGCCCTGATGCGCGGCGGTGTCGATGCCTCGGGCGAGGCCGCTGACGACGGTGAGGCCGGAGTAGGCGAGTTGGTAGGAGAGTTTGCGCGCGGCTTCGATGCCGTAGTGGGTGGTTTTGCGCGAGCCGACGACGCCGATGGCGTGCTGGTCTTTTTCGAGAAGTTTCCCCCAGACGTAGAGAACGGTCGGCGGGTCGTGGATTTCGCGGAGGAGCGGGGGGTAAAACGAGTCGGCCTGGGTGATGACGGTGACGCCGTATTCCTGAATGCGGGCGAGCTCGGCGCTGAGGTCGATGGTGCGTTCCCAGTTGGCAATCTCGGAGGCGGTGTCGGGACCGATTCCGGGGATTTGCTCAAGGACGGATTGTCGCGCGGTGAGGATGCGCTCGGGAGTCTCGAAGCAATCGAGCAATTTGCGAATCCGCACGGGGCCGATGCGCGGGATCATGTTGAGCGCGATGCAGGCCTCGGTGTGATTCATGGAAAGAGATGAATCCCAAACCGGCTCCTAGCGCAAGGCTTCTATCTCGCGGCGGATGTCTTCGATGGAAATGGAACTCGCCACAAAGGCGTCGCCGATGCCGGGCGAGAGGATGAATCGAATCTGGCCAGCGGAGAATTTTTTGTCCTTCTGGAGCGCAGTAAGAATCGATTCTGTGGAGATGCTGGCAGGGAGCTGCGTGGGGAGTTGGAAGCGAATGAGCAAGGCCTCGATGGCGGCGAGATCGGCGGCAGGCATCTGTGCGTGGGAGACGGACAATCGCGCCGCCGCGAGGATACCGAGGCTGATGGCTTCGCCGTGCAGAAGGTTGCCGTAGCCGGCGGCGTTTTCGATGCCGTGGCCGATGGTGTGGCCGAAGTTGAGCAGCGCGCGCAGGCCGAGGGTTTCGAATTCGTCCTGGCTGACGATGCTGGCCTTGATCTCGATGTTGCGCTGGATGATGGAGGTGAGGTCGTCGATGTTAGCACAGTCGAAGGACTGGAGTTTTTCGAAGAGGTCCGCGTCGCGGATGATGGCGTGCTTGATGATTTCGGCGAAACCCTCGTTGAACTCGCGCTCGGGCAATGTTTGCAAGGTGCTAACATCGACTAACACAGCGCGTGGTTGATGGAAACTGCCGACGAGATTTTTGCCACTGGCGAGATTCACGCCGGTCTTGCCGCCGATGGAGCTATCGACTTGGGCCAGGACGGTGGTGGGTATTTGAATGCAGGGAATGCCGCGAAAATAGATGGCGGCCACGAAACCCGCGAGGTCGCCGATGACTCCGCCGCCAAGTGCGATAACAATGGAACTCCGGTCCAGGCCAGCGTCGGCCATCTTGTCTAACAACCCTTCCGCGACGGGCAACGATTTGCTTTTTTCCCCGGCGGGGACAGTTAGTAAAACTGCTTCGATGTTAGCAACGCGGAGACTGTGCAAAACGCATTCCGCATAGAGTGGGCCAACATTATCATCCGTAATGACGGCCACCGTAGATTTCAGGTTGAGAAAAGCAATCTGATCAACAAAAGATCTAAGAAAACCACACCCGATTGCAATGGAGTAGGATCTGTCCGCCAGACACACTGAAACTCCCGACACCATTTTCAAGGTGCTACATACGTATAATCCCACCGCTTGCTGCCTTCATCACCAGTTTTTATGATAAACTTACTGAAGAGAATGTCTTCTGCATGGCCATCGGCATAAACTACATTGATTCTCTTGCGAGAAGAATGGGTGCCACGGTCGCCGATTCCGGCAGTAGTGACAGTTACCAAAACGTCCGCATCTCCTATGCCGCTAAATGTAAGTCCTGTTCCTGCGGATAACGCCGGCGCAAACATAATAAGGTTACTTGGATAGGTGATTTTTGAGCTATCAATGCCAAGTATTCCAGTAGTAGCACCCTCGCCATTTATTCCATAACTTACTGGTGAAGAAGTAGTCTCGGTAACTGTTCGACTATCAAAAGGCGATTTAAAGACTTTCCATGTGGAGATGTAGGAAGGATTCAGCTGTTGTTGCCAAACTTTGGGCGCACTCGTTGCCGTGGAGCCACTGGGAATTTCTCCATTATTATCCCCTTTGAAAGCCTGCACAGCGATTCCGAGTTGCTTGAGATTGCTCAAATCACTCATTGCCCTGGCTTTTTCCTGAGCCTTCTGGAAAACCGGCAGAGCGATGGCTGCGAGAATGCCGATGATGACGATGACGACGAGAAGCTCGACGAGGGTGAATGCCTGAGTGGATTTTTTCATGAGTCTGGGGTCAGTTTGAGAACGCCGGAACGTAAGGTGAATTGCCCCGGATGAAAAGGCATTTTCTGCCCACACGCCCAAAGAAACCCTTGCGCGTTTCGCTGGTCAGGGTATTCTCACGGCTCACAAAAAAGCTCGGGTGGTGAAATGGCAGACACGTACGCTTGAGGTGCGTATGCCGAAAGGCATGGGGGTTCAAGTCCCCCCTCGAGCACTTTACCTCAAAACCACATTCCTGATTGGAATGTAACTCCGCTCCAGGCCCAGTTTTAGGGTGCCAAGGGAGCGATCTCCAAACGCAGCGGGGCTGGTGCGGGCGTGGGGCTCGGAGTGGCGGTCGCAGATTCGACAGCGGGAGCGGGTGGCAGATCGGCGGTGACGGTGGGTTTCGCGGATTCGACCGTACCGTTTTCCAGAGTCGAATTCATGAAATAGACCAGCACCGCATCGTTCTCCGCAGTGGCGTTTCTAGTCAAAGCCATCGGCTGAATGCGGAGTTTTCCCAAGATGAGCGGAGTCCGGGCGGTATCGCGCAGGACCAGTTCCGGCTGCACCAGCCAGGTGTTTTCTTTTCCGCGAATTTCCACCGGCTGCGCGGCAGTGACTTCGAGTTCGATCTTCCAATCCGCTGGCACCCACGGGAGTGAAAACCGGCTCACCGGCGGCAGTTCGACCTCAGGAGCAGAAAGGGTCAGCTCGCGATGGAGCACGGTGCTTTGCAGGCGAACCGCGCCGCTGATCGACCGCCCCTCCGCCGGGCCTTGCAGATGCACCGTGCCATCGGCGACCGCGTGGGAATCATCCGCCGCAGAGAGCGTGAGCGCCTTGCCTTCGATGGTGAGATCAACATTTTCCGCAGGCAGAAAACCGCTCGTGCCATTCACGGTGAAACTGCCTCCGCGATAGCTGCCGGTGATTTTTTCCCAAGACAACCGATTGATCGTCAAGGCCAGAGCGCCGTTGAGTTTTTGCAGAGGCGACTCCAGCCACTCAGGTTGCCATTCAGTGTTTTGCAACGTGATCGCGCCATCGAAGGCGGGCGTTTTCCACGTTCCAGTGAGAGTCAAATGTGCGCCAGCGTCGCCTTTCAAAACCCGGCTGGCACGCCACCACGGATGCAGCAGCGGCAATGCAAGTCGGTTAGCCTCAATCGTGCCGGAGAGCGCCGCCGAGTCGTCGAGCCACTGGCCTTTGATCAGGTTTTCCTGCGAAAGCGCGGTCTTGCCCGCGAAATGCGCAGAGATCGTGTCGCGAACCTCGCCTGGATTGATCTCCGTATCGACTTGAAGCGCGTTGCTGGTGAGATTCACGGTCGCCTTCATCGCCGGAATCGTGAGATTTTCCGGTCCAAAAAAGTCGCTGAGTTCCATCTGGATGTGGCCTTCGAGACTGTCGAGCGGGCCCTCAGCCGCCAGGCTGAAATTCGTCCGTCCGCGCACCGGCAGATGACGCCCCGCGAGTTCGCAAAGTTCGTCGAGCCGCACTTTGCTCGCGGTGATTTGCCCCGTCGCAGACGCCTTTGAGTCGAGCAGCGAGGCGAGTGTGGGATTATTCAAAGCCGCCAGCAGATTGATGGGCAACGTGATGTTTCCCGTCGCCGTCGCGCCGCCGCTGCCGTTGAGGTGCAGATCGCGCAATTCCATCGACTCGGGGCGCACGATGAGAGCGGCGCTGAGCTTCGCGTTCGGGCGCACCAGCGAGAGTTGATTCAAGGTGATTCCCGCAGGCGAATATGAGCCGTGGGATTCCACTCCGAGCGGCACGGCGTTCGCCTCGTGGGAAACGAGGAAATCGCGCAAGCTCACCTTGAATGCTCCCGAGTGCGCGTGGCTCGTGCCGTCGCCGCTCCACCAGAGCTTCACGCCGCCCGCCGCCGCGTGCTCGGCCACCGCCTTCGGCAAAATCGCGTCATAGTCCGCGATGTCGGCGGCAGTCACGGAAAATTCCCCGGTATAACGCCGCGGCTCGGCCAGGTTCAGAGTCCCCCAGCCCGCGGCCTTGTCTCCCTGGCGGGCAAATTCCAACGCCGTCGCGCTGACCTCGCTGCCCTGCAAATTCAGGTCGCCGCGCACCCGGTCCACCGCGACTCCGCTGATCTCTAGCGGGCCGCCCCGCATTTTCAGGTTGCCGGAAAATTGCCCGCCCTGATTGCGCACTTCACCGGCGAAAAAAGCCTCGCCAGCGATTCCTTTCTGACCCGGCAGAAGAAGGAGCGCCGCCGAGTGCAAATCGTCGATCTGGGCAAGGACTTGAAATTGAAATTCGTTCGGCAGTTGCGTCCATTTTGCGGGCAAATTCGACGTGCCCTTGAGTTGGATTTGATTCTTGTCCTGTACAAGATCGAACTGGGCGATTTCGATCCGGCGATTCACCAGCAATCCGCTGGCGATGAGCGAGTTCCAGCGCCGTTCGTGCCAGCGAAAATCGGTCGCGTTCAGGCGCAAAGTCGTGTTCGATTTCGCCATTTCACCCGGACTCCCATGGAAGGTGAGCCGACCCTCGTGGATCGTCCCTTCGGCCAATTGATTGTTGCCGACAAACTCGCCCAGCTCGCGCACGGACAAGTTCCAAAAGGACGCCGCGGTGTCGATCTCGACGGGCGATTTGCGGCGATCCAGATCAAGGTCGGTGCGCCACTGACCACCAAACGCGCTGAAGAGCAGGTCGGAGGTGATTTTTTGTTTCTCGGGCTTGGTAAAATCGAGCGAGCCGCGCTCCAAAACGAGGTCGGGGGTGAACTTGATTCCGCCGACGTAGAGCGCGCGGTCCTTGATCGCGGTGGTGCCTTCGAGATTGCTAAAAGTGCGTTTCCACGGCGGGAGCGACGCGGTGAGATGGGGAATGTCGATCTCGCCCGCGACGTTGGGCAGGAAGGTGAAATCGGCGTTGGCGAGGTCGATCTTCGTGTTGCCGCACGCCAAATTTGCCGAAATGCTGTTCCCAGTGAAGGACTCGGGAAAACGGTTGTGGAAGTTCGACGCCAGCCGGGCGGAAGCATGTTTTTCGGCCTTCTCCGACTGCCACTTCCAATCGACTTGGGTTTTTCCCACGGCGATTTTCTTGATCGGAGACAAATCCTTCCCAAAGAGCAGGCGCCAGGGCGAAAAATCGATCTCGATGTCTGCCGAGCGAATCTGATTTTCCGAATGCCGCTCGTCAGTGAGTTCCATTCCATTCAGCAGGGCGTGACCGCTGAAAAAATCTGCCTCGACCTTGGCAAAAGTCACCGTCGAACCCATTTCCCTCGCCCGCGCCGTGAGCTGACGCCGCAGCCACCAGGTCGAAATGCCCGGTTGAAAAAAATAAATCAGGAAGGTGAACGTGAGCAGTCCCGCGAGATAAAACTGCCAGCGAACACGCTTTTTTAAGGTCGGAGGAGGGTTGAGGGCGGGCGTCGTCGTTTCCACAATAAAGAACCGCGAGGTTAACCTGAAACCCGCCGTGGCCAAAGACGGATTTTCAGGGCTGCACGCGGACGACTTCCAGACGCGGGTCCCATTGCGATCGAAGTCGCATGGTGAAATTTTCCTCCGCCTGCGTCACGAGCCCGCGGCTTTGGTCGCGCGCCTGCTGCTGGAGCGCGGCGACGGAGGTTTCCAAATCGTCGGCGGAAATGGGGTTCCAATAGCCGTTTTCGAGCGCCTCGACTTTCATTTCGCGCTGCTCGACGGAGAGAATCGTCGCGGGCGGGAGGAGAATGCGATGGTGCCCTTTCTCGACTTGGATTTCGAAACGGTCGAGGAGGTTGAAGCCGATTTTCACCCGGTATTTGCCGCGCAGCCGCAGGGTTTTCGTGCTGCCCGCCCAGGTGTGAACGAACTCGCGCTGGACTTCGGTGTCTTTCTCGAGAATCGCGAGTTCGGCGATGTTGGCCGTGGTTTCGGAGAGAACGCGCTGCCGCACCCGCACGCGCGGCTGGAAATTCGTCATCGCGAAAAACTGCGAGCGGAGTTGCAGGGCTCTTTGCTCCAGTGCCGCCTCGGTCGCCGCCGCGAGCTGCCTGGGAAAATTTTCCGCCCAGCGCGCTCCGTAGTAGGCCAGCGCCGTGAGCAGCAGGCAAAAAATGGTGAAACCCAGGACGCGGACAGGTGGACGTTGCATCGTAAATTGCAAAAGCTAAGCGAACGTTCTGCCCTAAAAAAATACTGGCCGCCGAACTAAAAGTCCGACGGCCAGCTGTTCCCCCCAGAACAATTCTTGAAATCTGTCGTTATGTTTCCACACATTTTTCAGTGTGCAACCAACTTTTTGAATTGCTTCAACCAGTTGCTTAACGTGGTTAACTAATAATCGATAAAGATTAGTCCGCCACTCTTTTTTTCAGCTATTTGGTTTTACCCGGTTAAGCTCCTCCTACTCCCCGGAGGCTTGCTGCGCGTGCCTCGCGATGCGGGCTTTGCGCCGCCAGACAAACGCGTAAACCAGCAGATACACCGCGCCCGCTGCCAGCAGACCTACGATGACGGAACCGATGAGGACTGGCATACCTACCTTCAGAAATTTGTTCCAGTCGTGAAAGAAATCGAGGTTGAGTTGCCCGCGTTTGATCTTCGGCGCGAAATGATGCGGGTGCGAGGTGAGCCAGAAGCCGAGCTGATACTCCACGCGCAGGATCACCGGCAGAAACGGCAGCAACAAATCGTGCAGCGTCACCGCGATAATCGCCGCCGGCGTATTCACCCGCAAAATCAGGCTCGTGAAATAACTCAGCAGCGTCTTCACACCGAAAAACGGCAGAAACCCGAAAAACATCCCGATCGCACCCCCGGTCGCCACCGAGTGCGGCGTCGCATTTTGCGTGAGCACCTGGCGGAGCTTTTCCTTGATGTTCCAATTCATGCGGGGCGCGCACCCTACACGCATTCGCGGGCCGTAAAAAGTTGAATAGTTGCGCCCCGCCAGCCGCGCCTTTACTACTTCCCTCATGGAATTTAACGATCCGCTCTTCTTCGAGCCCCTCTTCATGGAACGCGTCTGGGGCGGCAGCCACCTCCAGACCCTCTTCGACAAACACCTCCCGCACGGCAGCCGCATCGGCGAAAGCTGGGAAATCGTCGATCGCGAGGAAGCCCAGAGCGTCGTCCACATCGGCCCGCTGAAAGGCTCCACCCTCCAGGAACTCTGGACCGGCTACCGCGCCGACGTCTTTGGCAAAGACTACATCGCCCATCCCTCGCCCCGCTTTCCCCTCCTCTTCAAGCTGCTCGACGCCCAGGAACGCCTCTCCATCCAAGTCCATCCGCCCGCCGCCCTCGCCCCCATCCTCGACGGCGAACCGAAGACCGAAATGTGGTACATCGTCGATGCCCGGCTCGACCACGCCATCTTTGCCGGAGTCAAAAAAGGCACCACGCGCGACACCTTTCAGCAACACCTCGATGCCGGCACCGTCGAGGAAATCGTCCAGCGCATCCCCGTTGAATCCGGCGACGCCATCTTCATCCCCAGCGGACGCCTCCACGCCATCGGCGCGGGCAACGTCATCGTCGAAATCCAGCAAAACAGCGACACCACCTACCGCGTCTTCGATTGGAACCGACTCGGACTCGACGGCCAGCCCCGCCAGCTCCACGTCGAACAATCGCTCCAATCCATCGACTACAACGACACCGACCCCCAACTCCTCCCACGCGACCAGGAGGAACTCGTCCGCTGCGACTACTTCCGCGTCGAGAAATGGGAGATCAACGAACCCCGCGCCAGCATCACCGACGGTCGTTTTTGCATCATCACCGTGCTCACCGGCCGCATACGCACCGGCCGCCGCGTCTTCTCCAAGGGCGAATTTTTCCTCGTCCCGCCGACTCAAAAAGATCTCACCCTCTACCCCGTCGCCCCCGACACCACCCTCCTCCGCACCACGATCCCGATCTAACTCCGTTGTAACTCTTCGGAAACAAGACGTTTCCGTGTGGTCACAGGTCATTTCCGGAGCGTCAGGCCCGATTGCTTCACGTCAGAGCAGCGTGGCGGGGAGCCAGTCCGTAGTGCGGTGGAAGTTCTTCACCGCGTGCGCGGCCACCGTGGAGAGGATCGGAGTTCCCTCTGCGTAGTCGTAGCGGCTGATGGAAAATTGCAGGGTCTGGCCTCGACTCCAAGTTTCGAGGTCGAGCAGCACGGGCGGGACGGTGATTGCGACGTGCCAGGCGTCGGGAAAAATTTGCACGCGACTTCCAAACGATTCGGGGTCGATGCGGAAGTCTTCCACGCGAGTTCCAGTGTTCTCACGGACGCGTTCGATGCCGCCGGGGGGCCAGCGGAGGGCGGTGCGGAAGTTTTGCGGATCGACGTGCAGCTCCAGATACGACTCGGACTCGGGTCGTTTGAGGAAGACTTCGAGCGTGTCGCCCAAGAGATGGAGCGATTGGTTGTGGCCGGTCGCGCTGGAAACGATGCGGGTGTCGTCGAGTTGCACAGAAACGTGGAGCGCAGCGGGCTCCCAGTGGAGTTGCACTCGACTCTGCTGGAATCCGGCATCCGGCGTTTCCTGCCACGGCTGTGTGAGTGCAATGGAACTCGACTGGCTTCTTTCCCGTGGAATGTTCACAGGAGTTGGTAGGGATCGACGTCGGTGGTGACGATGACGTCTTCGGGGAAGGTGAGTTTGGAAATCACCTCGCGGATGTGGCGGCTGGTTTTCAAAATGTGGTGTGCGCGCAGGATGATGTGGAAGCGGTAGTAGCCCTTCAATCGCTCCATGGGAGCCGGGGCGGATTGGCCGAGGATGGTACCCTCGGGGAGGTTTTCAGCGAGGCGGCGGGCCAATGTTTCGGCCGAAAAACTCCCGCGCAATTCGTGCGGCGAGCGGACGGTGACCAGGATCATGTGGGTAAAAGGCGGGTAGGCGCATTTTTCTCGGAAATCGAGCTCCTGCTCCTGAAATCCGGCGAAATCGTGATGCCGCGCAAACTGGATGCAGGGGTGAAACGGCGTGTGCGATTGCACAAACACCTCGCCCTCGACATCGCCGCGCCCGGCGCGTCCGGCCACTTGGGTGATGAGCTGGAAGGTGCGTTCGCCCGCGCGGAAATCGGGCAGATGGAGCGCGCTGTCGGCGTTGATGATGCCGACCAGAGTCACATTGGGGAAATGGAGGCCCTTGGCGATCATTTGCGTGCCGACCAGGATGTCGATCTTGCCGGTGCGAAAGGCGTTGAGCATTTCGCGGAAGGCGTCCTTTTTGGTCATGGAATCCGCATCCATCCGGCGCACGATGGACTTGGGAAAGATCCGGGCGACGGCTTCCTCGATTTTCTCGGTGCCCGCGCCTTGCTGGCGAATGCCGGGGTCGCGGCACTCGGGGCAGACTTTGGGCGGCACTTCGATGTGACCGCAGATGTGGCAGTTGAGTCGATTGGAACTCCGATGAAAAGTGAGCGGCACGCTGCAATTTGGGCAATGCACGACGTGTCCGCAGGCGTTGCAAACCAGCGAGGTGGAGTAGCCGCGGCGATTGAGAAAGAGGATGGTTTGCTCGCGTTTTTCGAGTCGCGACTCGATGGCGGTTTTCAGTTTTTCGCTGAGAAGCGGGCTGCCGCCGTCTTTTTTGGAATGGCGTCGGCTTTCCTCGCGCATGTCCACGATCTGGATGACGGGCATTTTTTTGTCATCGACGCGCTGGAGAAGTTGCAGGAGGCGATATTTGCCGGTGAGGCAGTTGCGGTAGCTTTCGAGCGACGGCGTAGCGGTGCCGAGGAGGATGGCGCAGTTTTCCAATTTCGCCCGAACGATGGCGACGTCGCGGGCTTGATAACGCGGCGCTTCCTCCTGCTTGTAGGAGGTCTCGTGTTCCTCATCGACCACGATCAAACCCAAGTCGGAAACGGGCGCAAAGACGGCGCTGCGGGCTCCGATGACAATGCGGGCCGCCCCAGTGGCGATCTTGTGCCATTCGTCGTGGCGCTCGCCGCTGGAAAGATGGCTGTGCAGGACGGCAACGACGTGCCCGGCGGCATTGAAGCGCTCGCGAAAACGCTCGGTCGTCTGCGGCGTGAGCGAGATTTCCGGGACGAGAACGATGGCGCTCTTGCCGAGGTCGAGCGTGTGCTGGATGGCGCGGAGGTAGATTTCGGTCTTGCCGCTCCCAGTGACGCCGTGGAGGAGCATGGGCTTTTTTTCGCCCGCGGTGTCGAGCGATTCGATGACGGCGGCGAGGACTTTCACCTGGTTGTCGCTCAGGGTGAGCGCGGCGGAGTGAACGAAGGTTTCGCCCTCATTGGGATCGCGAGGACGAACGGCGATGCGGGTTTTCAGAATGCCTTTTTCAACCAACGTGCGGAACGTGGCCTCTCCGACGCTGCTCTGGCGGGCGAGTTCGGCGAGCAATACCGGGGTGCCGCCATGCAGCCGGATCGCGTCGATGGCCTCGGCCTGGCGCGGGGCTTTTTTGCGGAGTGATTCGAGTTCCATTTCACTCACTTCACGGGCGAGTTCGATAGCAATCTGCTGGCGAAATCCCACGTCCGCCTTGCGAATGACTTGCGGCAACACACTGCGCATCGCGGTCTCCACCGGGCAGGCGTAGTAATCGGCCATCCAGCGGGCGAGTTCGATCAGCTTGGGGCGAACAGCGTTTTGCTGGCCGACCAGCGCGGTGATCGGGCGGATGCCTTCGATGTCGGATTCGTCGAGCAAGCCCACGACGGTGCCGAGGGTGTCTTTTTCGCGAAACGGCAGCCGCACCCGGCTCCCGATAACGATGGAACTCGCCAGGTTTTCCGGCACCGCGTAATCAAATTCACGGTCGGGCGAATGATCGACGATGACTCGGACGAAGGCGGGCATGGGTTTTTGGCGTTTGCGTTGGAGGCAGGTTGCGCCAAGCTAACCGCACATCACGACATGGGTAGCTTTTTTAAGAAATTTGCGGCGAGTTGCATCGTTATCGCGGGGCTCGTCGGCGGACTGTTCGTGATCTCGCACGGCGACCCGCTTTATTTCGTAAAGGAGAAACTGAGCCTCGGCGCGTACTCGCAATACGACCCGATCATTGCCAAAGTCGCCCGTGAAAACGGGGTGGAGTTTGACCTGATCAAGGCCGTGATCTGGCAGGAAAGTCGCTTCGGCGCGCACAAGATCGGGACGTCGGGCGAGCGGGGTTTGATGCAAGTAACCGAGGCGGCAGCGGCGGATTGGGCGAAGGCGAACAATGTCGCGAACTTCGAGCCGGAGAAATTATTCGACCCCGAGACGAATATCTCCGTGGGTGCGTGGTATCTGAAGCGCGCGCTGGATCATTACCGGAAAAAGGATCGTCCGCTGTCGTTCGCGCTCACCGAATACAATGCCGGGCGCAGCCGGGTGAAACGCTGGATCGGCAAGCCCGAGGCGGGCGAATCGCCGATGAGCGCCGAGGAAATGAAGCAGAAAAGTTTCGACAGCACTCGCGACTACGTGGAGTCGATCGAGCATCGCTACGAGTATTACAAGAAGGCCGGCGCGAATCGCCTCTAACTCCGCTTACGCCTCGAGGTCGTCGTCCTCGTTCAGCGAACTGGCCGCCAGCATCTGGTCGTGCTCGGCCTCCTCCATGCCTTCCATGATCAATTCCGTGACCGCATTCTCACTTTCGTCGCCTGAGATATTGGGAATGTGATGTCCCATGATTCCGGCAATGCTGTCGCCGCCGAGCACATAACAATCCGACTCAAATTCCTCGCCGTGGCCGCCCATCAACTCGAGACGCGCCATGTCCAGATCCGAGTCGGTAAATTCCTCCGCCCGCCGTCCGTCGATCCGGGCCAGCTCTCCCGCTCGCCGCTGAATGTCCTCCAGAGAAGTGGCACCCTGGCCGTGGGAGTGATTGATGATTTTTGCTGAGAAATGGGGGTTACTCATGCCGGGAACATACGTTCACCAAGCCACGCTGCAAGGGAGGAATGATGAGTCGGTTTTGCAACCTGTGCACAAATCCTGCTATCGTAGAACCCATGCGCAGGATTAAACTCAGCGGCCGCGAGATCAGCATGGTCCGAATCATCGGCTTTGGCATCGGAGCCTCGGGTCAGGAATTGCTGGAGACGACCAGCTACGAAGAGGCGGAACTCGTGGACATGCTCAACGGCATGATGAATGCCGGGTTCGTGGTGACCGTTCCGTATTTGTTGGAAGTGGATGAGGCGCAACTCCGGACGACGCAATTTGAAATCAACTCCGCTTACGCCCACGAGCTGCGCAAGGCGCTGCCAGTGAGATTTTAGTCCGAAAATGGGCTCAAAAGACGTTTTTCAGAGGGAAATCGTTCTTTGACTGTAAATTTCGATTGCTAACAACGTCCGGGAACACTATTCCAAACAGATATGGCGACACCTAAACCGAAAACCCCTGCTAAATCCCCCGCAAAAGCTCCCGCGAAAAAAGCTAACGCTGCTTTCATGAAGCCTGTGCAACCCGATGAACAATTGGCTGCCGTTGTGGGTTCGAAACCGCTCCCACGCACTGAAGTCACTAAAAAAGTGTGGGAATACATCAAGAAAAACAACCTGCAAAACCCCAAGAAAAAAACGGAGATCGTCGCTGACGAAGCTTTGAAAGTTATTTTTGGCGGCAAAAAATCAGTCACGATGTTCGAGATGACCAAGCTCATCTCCGGCCATCTTTCCTAATCAGGTTTTTTTGATTCTAGCAAAAAACTAACACATCAAAAAACCGCCACCTGAGGAGATCTCCGCAGGTGGCGGTTTTCTTTTGCAGTCGAGTTAGATTCCAATCACCGGCCCACGCCTCCCGATGACCACTTCCAACAAGCTCAAGCTCGCCCTCTTCATCCTGCTTCTGGCCGGCATGGCCGTTGGAGCGAAAATTGTCGGGCTGGCTACAATCAATGCTTGGATGCAAACCTTCATCCACTACGTGCAAGGCCTCGGCTGGTGGGGCATGTTACTCTATGTAGTCGTCTTCGGCATCGTCTGCCTCCTCGCCCTGCCCGCGATGCCGCTAACCATCGGCGCAGGGATCATTTTCCATTTCTGGATCGGCGTCATCATCACAATTCTCGGCCTCGCGCTGGGTGCTAGCCTGGGTTTCCTCACCTCCCGCTATCTCGCGCGCGGCATCGTCGCTGAAAAACTGAAGGATAGCCCGAAGTTCAAAGCCATCGACACCGCCATTGGCAACGAAGGTTGGAAAATAGTCACCCTCCTCCGCATGTGTCCCCTGCCCTTCGGCCTCTCCAATTACATTTACGGCATCACCTCGATTCCCTTCTGGCACTACCTCGTGGCCACAGTCGCTGGCGTGTTGCCGAGCACTGCGTTTTTTGTTTATCTCGGGCACGCGGGCCAGGCTGGGCTCGACTCGGCTTCCACCAAAAGCCCGGCGCTGCTGCTGCCATTGGGGTTGGGACTGATTGCGGGGATCGCCTGCCTGTTCTACGTGGGAAAAGTCGCCCGCCAAGCCGTGGCCAAAGCGACTCGCGAAACGCCGATTGCACCGCCGGAAATGATCGAGATCGATCCGAGTTAGGGCGCTATCGGGAGCGAAAGTTTTTCGAGCAGTCGATCTATTTCCACGTGCTTCTCGATCATCTGCTGAATGGTTTCGATCTTCTGCTGATCGCCCGGCATTGTCTTCACGGTCATCGAATGAATCCCGCTGGCCACGGAATAAGTATCGAGTGGTGACGCAATCGCCGGGATGCCCGACTCCGCCAGTTGCTCCATGATGCGCGGGTGCGGCAGATGATCCGCCGAAAGAATGAAACCCGCCAGTGGCAGCGGATGTCCCTCTTCGGGCCGGTGCGAGGAAATGGCTGCGAGAATAATGTCCTCGCGGTCGCCGGGTGTGATAACGAGCGTGCCGGCCTTGAATTGTGGAAACAGGTTCGTGGGCGTCATCGCGCCGATGATGACTTTTGTGACGTGACGTCGCCCGCAGTTGCGCGTGCCGGAAACGAAGCGGCCCTGAATGCGCTCGCAGACTTGCTGCAAAGTCGGTTTCGCCAAAATGGAATTGGCCGGGACGACTCCGAGGAGATCGATCCCCAGTCGATGGAGGCCGCGCCGCGCGAAATCTTCAATGTAGTCCACTTTTTCAGGAAGGACTTTGTTCAGGATCACGCCAACGACTTCGACACCTTGCTGGTCGAACAGGGCTTTGTTCAGCGCGAGATCGTCGATGGGACGCCCGATTCCGCCTTTGGTAACGATGATCACTTTGCTCGAAAGCAACTGCGCCACGCGCGCATTGGAAAGGTCAAATACCGATCCAACTCCCGCGTGCCCGGTGCCTTCGATGATCGCGAATTCCTTTTCCCAAGCGGCCCGGTCGAAAGAATTTTGAATGCGGTCGGTGAGATGCTTGATGTTTCCACCCTCGATATATTGCCGGGTGAAGTCGGGTTCCACGGCAATGGGACTCATGGCCTCCAGCGGCGTGTGGACCTCGTAGGTATTACCGATGAGAACGGAATCCTCGTCGATTAGCGTGCCCTCAACGTCGATGAAACGCTGTCCAACTGGCTTGATGTAGCCGATGCGGCCCAATCGCTTTTTGAAGGCTGCGAATAATCCCAGCGAGGTGGTGGTTTTCCCATCGTCCTGGTGGGTGGCTGCGATAAAGATGCGCGGGGTAACGGTATTCACCGCTGTTCCATAGCATTTTCACTTCTGGAAGCAACGCCTCGTTGAGGAGGATTTCCAGATTGCTTCAAAAAACAAGAAAGGCGGGACAAAAATCCCGCCTTTCAGAAGTCCTGTGACTGGTTAGGTGATGTTAGAGGCTAACGTTCGGAATTGAAGAAGCCGGAGGAGGATTTGGCGGGCGCAGGGCGCTGATGCTGTTGCCGGGGCCTTCACCGGGAGCGGCTGGGTCCGATTTGCCGTCAGCGAAAGTTTTACCATCAGAGAAGGTCTTGCCGTCGCTGAAAGTTTTGCCATCGCTAAAGGTTTGGGTGTCACTGAAACTGCCTTGCTCGGAGGAGCCGGTAGTTGCATTCGAATCAGCCGAAGCGAGTTTGTTCGCGGCGACGTCAGCCGGGACAGCGGTTTTATTGCTGGCGATCAACTGGCTCAAGACTTGGCGGGCATTCTGGGATGCCTCAGGTGAGATCGTGGTTTCCACCAACAGAACGGTGCCGGCGAAGGTCTGCGCAGACACTTCTTTCTTGGCAACGCTCTCGGCGAGCATGGTCAACGAATTGGAAGCGGCTTGCACAGCCACGGAATCTTGGGAGATCGGAGAACCTTCGGAAGCGGTCGCATTCACGCCGCAATCAGAGAGTTTGGAAACCAATCCGCTGGGCAATGTTTTCACATTTCCAGAGAGCAAGCTGATCGATACCTGTCCGTCCACAACGGCGACGGAAGAATCGGGGCTGCCGACGGAAACGTTAAACAAAGCGTCAGAAGCCTTGATTTCACCTTGGCAGGTGACAACGGCGAAGTCGTTGCTCTTGGCGTATTGCTGATCGAGGAAGACCGACGCAGAGCCGGATTCGACGGAGACACGGACGTTGCGGCTGGAACCTTCCGCCACTTCGTTCGAGAGCAAGGTGACGTGGCTGCCGGGCTGGACTTTCACGATGATGCCCGGAAGCGGGATCAGAGTGGCGCTGTTCACCTTGTCAGTGGTAACGCTGGAACCGACTTGCAGTTGTTGTTCTCCTGCCGACGTGGTCAGCAAGCGAGCGGCCTTGGCTTCTGCCGAGGCATTGCCAAGGGAGAGGGCGGCGGTGAGTGATAAAACTGCGGCGGAGTAGATTCCGTGCAATTTCCGAGATGGTCTGAATGATTTTCTCATATATGGTAAGTTTACTTGTTACGGAACCAGCTAGAATCCTTAAAACGGTCGGATGTTAACACAGTCGAATCGCTTGTAAAGAATAAATCGGGTCTTTTTGATTTTGATTTGTATTTGTTCCGGTTTTCCGGAATTCTCGCGCTTAGAATACCTCTTTTGGAAAAAAACTGAGGCCGGATTTCGCAAACCCGGCGAAAATTGTGGACAAGAATTTTAGAAACTGATAATCGCACTCTATGAGCACCGCCAATTTCCTTTGCAAAACCACCATGCGTTCAGCGACTTCGCCCAAAGTCATCCTCGCTGTAGCCTCCGCCCTGGGGCTGATCGCCACGACGCAGGCACAGGATATTATTCGGCCTTCCATGACACGGGCTTATGCGCCGGACAATCGAAAGTTCACCGCCGAAGAACCTAATTACAACATCCGAGTGGGCTCGGTTTCGCTCTTGATGGATGCCTCGGTTTTTGCCGAATACAATGACAATGTTAACCTCTCCAATGTTGACAAACAGTCCGACGTCATTATTCGCCCATCCATTGGAGTTACAGCGAAATGGGAACTTTCCGAGTTGAATTCCGTCACGCTCCACATTGGTGCCGGTTACGCTTATTACTTGAACGACAACAACGGTGGCGGTTCGGGATTCACCCTGGACCCCGGCTCCGAGCTGGCCTTCAACATCTATTCCGGCGACTTCAAGATTCGCATCTACGACGCTTTTTCTCTCACGGATACGCCGATCGACTCCGTGGGCTTCAGCAACGTGGATAACTTCGGCCAATTCTCCAACACCGCCGGAATCGCCGTCACTTGGGACATCTCCGATCTGGCCATCACTGCCGGTTACAGTCACAACGACATCATCGGCACCTCGGGAAATTACGACTATCTCGACAGCAAGACCGACCAGGTTTATGGCACTATTTATTATGCAATCAACCCGACATGGGGTGTTGGCATCGAAGGTGCTTATAGTGCCACTCGTTATGACCAGAATATTCAAAACGACGCCACTGGCTGGAACTTGGGCGCTTTCGTTGAAGGCACGCTTACTGAAAACTTCTCCTTCCGCGCTGCCGCTGGTTATCAAGCGATTGATTTCGATAATCGCTCCGGCACCGTGGACGTCACCGGGCTCTTGGGCAGTCTTGGAAATGATACCGATAACTTTGGCGGCATCTACGCCAACGCAGGCATCACGAATCAACTCAACGCCTACATCACACAGGATCTAACCATCGGGCGCGAAGCCATGCTTGGCGTCAACTCCAATTACATCGACCTCATTTATGTCCGGCACACCACCAAATGGAGCATCATCAAGGATGTGGACCTTATTACCCGCCTGTTTTATGAGAAAGCCAGTGAATCAGGAAGCTTCAATGCTGAGGATGCCAAGCGCTACGGCGCATCCATCGGAGCCACCTACCAATTTGCTCCAACTTGGATTCTTTCCGCCGAATATGGTTTTATCAAAAAGGATTCAAACCTCGATTTCCGCGATTACACGCAAAACCGGGTTCTGGTTGGCATCACTTACCAATTCTAAGCTGACGGCCCGGTTCGGGCACAGCATTCTGGCGTCCCTGTTCCTTTTGGGCGCGGTAAATTCCCTGCCCGCCCAGACTCCTCCGCCTCGCCCGGTGATGAGGCAGAATTATCCGACTCCGCCGACAAATTCCGCCTACAGTGGCGCGGCCTCCACGGTCGCCACCACGACTTCCATGGCGGTCTTGGACAACACCCGCAAGCTCGGCATCGGCGACCAGGTGAGTTTCCGCGTGGTGGAAGATCGTGATCCGCCGGTGCAATTGCTCATCACCGACTCCGGTGAAATGGAAGTCCCCTACATCGGCCGCGTCAAAGCCGCCGGACGTTCCTGCAAAGAACTGGCCACGGCGATCAAGTCTTCCTTGGAAGTCGATTATTATTACCGAGCGACCGTCATTGTGGCCTTGGACGCGATCAGTACGGCCACTCGTGGTAGAATTACAGTCTCAGGCGAAGTGCTCACCCAAGGTTCTCAAGAGATTCCAGCGACGGTAGATTTCACTGCTAGCAAAGCCATTGCCAATGCGGGAGGTCCCACCCGGTTTGGAGACACCAGAAGAGTGAAGATTATTCGACAATCTGGCAACGGCGCTCCAAGCATCATCATTTTCGATTACAAAAAATTTCTCGACGCCAAAGGAGAAGACATCCTCTTGCAACCTAACGACACCATCAACGTCCCGGCTCGCGGCGTCACCTTTTTCTAACCTTGGCGATGAACAAATCTTCCATGACCTCCACAACCACGGAAAAGGCCGAGACTTTTCATGCCCAGTTGCACCGGCTGCGGCAGCAATTTGTCACGCACTGGTGGATTATTTTTCTCACCATTTCGCTCGGCGTCTTGCTGCAGATCGTGCTGACGATGAAGATGCAGGACTACAAGTTTTCCGAGGGGAAAATCATCTCGTCCTCGCTCATTTCCGGGCCCGACAATCAAGGCATTAGCACCAACGGCACGCCCGGTGATTTCTTTGCCACTCAGATCGAGCTTCTTAACGGCTCCGAGATTCGGCGCAAAGCCGAGGAGCGGGTCAAAATCACCAATCCGGGCCTAACTCCGGACGTGGTCGATCTGGAAGTTGAGCAACCGGCTCACAGCGATATCCTGGTCCTCACCGCCAAGAGCAAAAACGGCCCCTACGCCCAGGCATGGCTGGGTGCGGTCATGTATGAATATCTGGAATTCCGCAAAATCACCCTTGCTGGCCCTGTCGATAAAACGGTGGCCGAGTTAAAGAAAGATCAGGTCGAGGCCAAAGAAAAAATCAACAAGCAGATCGACCTGATTGCCGCCTGGAAAAAGCAATATAACGACGTTGCCCTCGTGGAGCAGGACAACGGAGCCGCGCTCTATCTAGCCAAGTTGAAGCAGACTCTCGCGCAAAATCAGACAGAGTTTCAGCTTCTGGAAATGCTCAGCGTTGAGCAAACCGTCAAACGCCAGTCCGCCGAACTCACTCCCAACAGCACCAACCCCAACCTCATCGCCAATGTGAACACGAGTCAGGTAAGCGGCGTGGCCCAGGAATATCTTGAAGCCAAAAAGCAGGTCCAAGTTTTACTGGCCGAAAAAGCCGAACTTAGCCAGGTGCTCAAGCCAAAACACCCGAAGATCGTCGCCTATAACGAGGAGATCGCGCGCCAGGAAAAGAAGATCGAAATCTTGCGCGAGCAAAGCCGGGAAGAAATCAAAAATCAGAAAGAATCGCTCGGTTTGCAGATCACGAACAACGAACGCGAAATCAAGGAATGGGAAGTAAAAGCCCGGGAGATCGGCGGCCTTCTCGGAGAATACAAACAACTCCAGGCCACGCTCGAACAAGCCAACATCGACTACAAAAACATCTCCGATAAAATCTCGACGATCAGCAGCACCCTGCGCACCACTCCCGACTTCATGCAGATCATGGCGCAGGCCAGCGAGCCGAAACCTTACAAGCGCGGCCTAGTCAAAGCGCTCGTCATCGGCGTGCTCGGCGGACTCGTTGTCGGCATCGGCATTCTCCTGCTCATCAATCAGCTCGACGACCGCGTGCGTTCCTTCAGCGAAATGCAGGCCACTTTCGACTACCCGATTATTGGCCACGTGCCGCGCTCGGCCGTCACCGACAAGCCGCTCATTTCCGAAGACGACGACCGGCACATGCTGCTCGAATCGCTGCGCAACATCCGCTCCTCCATCTTCTTCATGCCTCACGTTGGCGCGAAACCAAAGACACTCCTCGTCACCAGTTCCATCCCGAACGAGGGAAAATCCACTGTTTCCTCCAACCTCGCCGTCACCATGGCGATGTCCGGCGCGAAAACCCTCCTGATCGACGCCGACATGCGCCGAGGTTCGCTTCACACACTTTTCCAGACGCCTGCCAGTCCGGGTCTGGCCGATTTCCTCACCGAAACGTCGTCTTTGGAAGACGCCATTTTTACCACCAAGGTCAAAAATCTCAGCATCATGAGCCGGGGACGCGGCACCAATGCAGCCAACGATTTGCTCCTCGGCAAACATACCGACACGCTCATCAAAAAACTCTATCCAGAGTACGACTACATCATCCTCGACAGCGCGCCCGTCCTCGCTGCGGATGACACCAGCAATCTGGCGCCCAAAGTGGACGGCGTCGTCTTCGTCCTGCGCGCCTCATTCACTCCCGCCCGACTCGCCCGCCGCACCTTGCAAATCTTGCTCGGCCGTCAGGTGAATATTCTCGGACTCGTCTTTAACTGCGCCGAGTCCGGTTCAGCCGATTACCCGTACTATCGTTACGAGGAATATCACAAGCATTCTGTAGCCTAGCTTTTTGCCGGCGGACCATCGAACAAGGACCGCACTCACAGGAACCATGGGATGAAGCTGGCGATACTTTGCGGATCATTGGAACCTGGAAAAGACGGCGTCGGCGATTACTCGCGGCAGCTGGCGAATTATTGCAGAGAGGAGGGACACAGCGTTCTCCTCGTTTCGCTGAATGATTCCTGGGTCGAGTTAGATAACATTGGAACTCAGGAAATGCGTCTTTCCAGTTCGCAGTCGTGGACGCAGCGCAGCACGACCTTGGAGAAAGCGCTCACCGCATTTCAACCCGACTGGGTCAGCCTCCAATTTGTGCCTTACGCCTATCAAAAACGAGGCTTTTGCCAGGAAATGGCGGCGGCGCTGGGAACCTTCGCAAAAAAGTTTCGCTGGCACCTCATGTTTCACGAACTCTGGCTGGGACTCAATCCGGGCGATTCGCTGAAATACAAAATCCTCGGCTGGTGGCAGCGGCGCGGCGTCCTGCAACTCGTCCGCAGCCTTTCTCCGGCGCTCGTTCATACGCACGCCACCGCCTATGCAAATTTTCTCCAGAGCAACGGGATCGCCGCCACGCGACTTCCATTGTTCTCTAACATCGACATCGAACTCGCACCGGATTTTCCCAAGTTTTACGAATTGCTGGCGCGCCGTGAATGCAATCTAACTCCGCTCAACCGCGAGCACACTTTCGTGGCGATTTTCTTCGGCTCCCTGCATCCAGAATGGACTCCCGATGGGCTAATGGAAAAGCTCGCGGGAAAAAAACTCCTCTTCCTCTCCATGGGACGCCTCGGGCACACCGGGACGCAAATCTGGAACGACTTCGCCGATAAATATGCAACTCGCGCCCAGTTCCTGAACCTCGGCGAACTCTCTGCCTCCGAAATCTCCACCGCGCTGCAATTTGCCGACGCCGGAGTCGCCGCATCGCCCTGGAACTTGATTGAAAAAAGCGGATCCGTCGCCGCCATGATCGAGCACGGACTCCCCGTGCTGGTGACCCGCAACGATTTCCTCCCGGACCAGCAGCTCGAACTCACTCCCACTTTGGCCCGCCACTTGCATCCCATTTGGAAGGACAACGTGAATCAGCTCTCCAAAAACCCGCCCTCGCCCCGGCTGCCGGAAATTGGTTCCCAATTTCTCGCGGATCTCCACAATCGCGCGCGACTCCCATGAAGCCCGCCATCCTCGTCTCGCATCCTTTTGGAAACGCCAACGTCCGCCAGGCGGCGCTGGCGTTTGCGGATGCGGATTTTCTGGCCGGTTTCCGCACGTGCATCAACTGGCCCGAGGACGCGCCGCTCGGCCGATTTCTCCCTCACTCGATTCTCAGCCAGCTCCAGCGCCGCACTTTTCCCTCGCCCGTTTCCGCCAAAACCCGCACGCAGCCGCTCCGGGAAATGGGCCGCCTCGCCGCCACCCGCCTGGGTTGGAACCAATGGATGGAACACGAGACCGGCCCGTTTTCCATCGACCGCGTGACGCGTTGTCTGGACCTGAAAGTGGCGGACGAATTGCTGCGTTCCGCGACGCCAGCGAATGCGATTTATGCGTATGAGGACGGCGCTTCCGCCAGTTTTGCGGCGGCGAAACAACGGCAGATTCGCTGTCTTTACGATCTGCCCATCGGTTACTGGCAGTCGTCCAAGGCGATCCAGAGCGAGGAGGCGGAGCGTCAGCCGGAATGGGCCGCGACGCTCACGGCGATGATCGACAGCCCGGAGAAACTCGCCCGCAAAGACGCCGAGCTGGCGGACGCGGACGCCATCTTTGTCGCCAGCCAGTTCACGGCGCGCACGCTCACCGATTACTCGTATCCAGCGGAGAAAATTCACATCATTCCCTACGGCTGCCCGGTGCCGGAGAGCGAACCCGCCCCTGCGCACGACGGCCCGTTGCGCGTGCTTTTTGTCGGTTCGCTCGGCCAGCGCAAGGGCACTTCCTATTTGCTCTCGGCCATTGAGCAACTCGGAAAACACGCCACCCTCACACTGCTCGGCACCAAGCCGATGTCGCATTGCGCGCCGCTCGAAAAGGCCCTGCAAAAACACCGCTGGCTCCCGTCGCTGCCGCATTCCGAAGTCCTGCGGGAAATGCGCGAGCACGACGTGCTGGTTTTCCCATCGTTGTTTGAAGGTTTCGGTCTCGTCATCACCGAGGCGCTTTCTCAGGGAATCCCGGTCATTACCACGCCGAACACGTCGGGTCCCGACCTGCTCACCGAGGGCGAGGACGGCTACATCATCCCGATTCGGGACGAGGTTTCGATTGCGGAGCGGCTCACTTTTTTGCTAACACACCGCGACCATCTCCAATCCATGAAAGCGGCCGCCCTCGAAAAAGCGAAGACGTTCACCTGGCATAAATATCGCACCCGACTCGTGGCCGAGGTCGCCCGCCTTCTCACATGAACCCGACTGCAACCACCATCGCCGCAGTTCCGGCAAGCCGGGCGACTGTGGAAAAAGATCCGCTGCACTGGCTGCGGCTGGCGATTTACGCCTATTTCCTGCTCTGGATCTTCGAGGGCACGCTCCGCAAATGGATTCTGCCCGGCCTCTCCGGTCCTTTGCTGATCATTCGCGATCCGGTGCTCGTCTTCATTTATTTCGAGGCGATGCGGCAGAAGGTGTTCAAACTCAATGGCTTTCTCACCTTCCTGCTTGTCCTGAGCACGCTGTCGGTAATCGTGAGTCTCGGGCTTTTCAAGGCACCGCCACTTTACGTCATCGGCTTCGGCATCCACTCAAATTTCCTGCATTTGCCGCTCATTTTCCTCCTCCCGCAAGTGATGACTTACGCCGAGATCAAGAAAATCGGGCAGATCGTCCTCTGGCTCGCGCCTCCGATGGCGCTGCTGGTCGCCCTGCAATTCATGTCTCCCTCCGGTGCGCGGGTCAATGTCGGTGCGGGCGGCGAGGGCAAAATGCTGGAGACCGCCTTCGACCGCATCCGCCCGTCCGGCATGTTTTCCTTTACCAACGGACTCGCCAGTTACACCGCGATGCTGGCGGCATTTTTGTTTCATCATCTGCTGGAAAAAAACATCTTTGCCCGGCTCTCCTTCCTGTTGGCCGCGCCGTCGTTGCTCATCCTGGTCGTCATGTCGGGCAGCCGCACCGTCTTTGCCCTGGTCGGGTTGCAAGTCCTCACCGTATTCGTCATCTGGATGGTGAAACCGCGCTTTTTGCAGAGTTCGCTCAAACTCGTCGCCATCAGCGTGGCAGTCATTTTCCTCATCGGATCGGTCGGCGCGCTGAAGATCGGCATGGACGTCATCATTACGCGCTTCACCTCGAGCGGCGGGGTAAAGGAGGGATTCGTCGATCGTTTTCTGGGTGAATTTAAGAAGCCTATCGATGCGGCCTCGCGTGCCGATGCGGCCGGCGTCGGCATCGGCATGGGCACCAATGCGGCCTCCAGCATGATGTATAAAATGCTGCGCTTTAACCTCGGCGAATCCGAGATGGATCGCATCGTCATGGAGATGGGCCCGTATCTCGGGCTGCCGTATTTGCTTTGGCGATTTGCCGCGCTCGGCTTCATCGCGCGGATGGCGTGGCTGGCCTTGCGAATGACCAACAACACCCTGCCGCTCCTGCTCACGACGGCGTGCGCCAATGACTTGGTCATGGGCCAGTTTGGCCAATCCACCGTGCTCGGTTACGCCGTAATGGCCGCCGGTTTCGCCCTCGCATCGGTCAATCGGCGCGATGAAAATCTGCCCGCCGATGCACCTGATCCCGCTCAGGCTCCCGCCGTCCGCACCATTCCCACCTACGCCGACCGGCTGCGGGCGGAGATTGCATTGGAAGCCGGGTCTTTCCCTGCGGCAACTGCAGGAGAACCGGCCACGGAGGTGATTCAAATGGAAGTCGCCAACATTGTGGAAAAAGCCCGGCCGCGACCGCGGGCAAAGAAAAAGGCTTCCCCCCGCGAATGAGCGACTACCACGTCCTGCTGGTCGGCAACTACCGGCTCGACCACCAGATGAGCATGTTGCGCTACCACGACATGCTGCTCACCGAGTTGAAGGCGCGCAAAGTCTCCGCGAGTGGCATCGAACCCGCACCCTGCATCGGCCAGCTCTCCGCTGGCCCGCTCACCAAATGGCTGCGCTACCTCGACAAGTATCTGCTCTTTCCCCGAGTCCTGAAAAAACACATCGCGCGCTTGGAACGCGAACTCGCCGGACGCCAGTTCATCGTCCACATCACCGACCACTCCAACGCGCCCTATCTCGCCTCCGCTGGAAACCACCTCGTCGTCGCCACCTGCCACGACTTGCTAGCCGTTCGCGGCGCACTCGGCGAGGACACCGATTGCCCTGCAAGTCGGTTCGGGAAAATCCTTCAGTCCAACATCCTCGCAGGCCTGCGCCGGATGCGTCTGGTCATCTGCGTTTCCTCCGCCACCCAGGGCGACCTCACCCGGCTCGCACCGGAAACGCCATCGACCGTCATCCCCCTCCCGCTCAACCAGCCCTACGGCGTCTTGCCAAAGAACGAAACCGACCGGCGGCTCGCCCCCTACGAGTTGACTTCCATTCCATTCATCCTCCACGTCGGCTCGTCCCTCACCCGCAAAAACCGCGAAGGCATCCTCCGCATCTTCGCCCGCATCGCCGACCAGTTTTCTGGAAAGCTCGTCTTCGCCGGGGAAACCCTGCATCCCGAGCAACGCGCACTCGCCACGCAACTCGGAATCGCCGACCGCATTCTCGAAATCGACCATCCGCCGACATCCATTATCGAGGCGCTCTACAACCGCGCCCACGCCTTTCTCTTCCCCTCAAAAACCGAGGGCTTCGGCTGGCCCATCATTGAGGCCCAAGCCTGCGGCTGCCCCGTCCTCGTCGCGAGAACCACCAGCCTCCCCGAAGTCGTCGGCGACGGCGGCCTCATCCGCGACTTCGCCGACGAAGCAGGCTTCGCCGCTGATTTGTTAGCATTGCAGGACGACACCCTTCGCCAACGCCTCATTCAAAGCGGCTTCGCCAATCTGACCCGCTTCGCCACCGACAAAGTCATCGCCCAATACCTCGCCACCTATCAATCGCTCGTAAGCGTTTCCTTAGCCGGATGACTGCAATGTTGATCCGCTGCTAGATATTGCGGCGTTCTTCTTTCCAGAAGCGGCGACTTCGTGTTCGGCGTCTTGGGAAGGCGAGCTGACAAAAAGGATGATCACGTTTGGGGCTACTAATCCACCGAGGAAGCTTCCTGTCCAATTCTCCACCTTGAAGGTTTTATTGGTTCGGTTTCTCTTTGATTGTGCGCACCTGTAACATGACGTCTCTTCCAACCGGCGAGAGAGACCAAAAAAGGCCCATTCCACCCTTCATGGTTTTTAGGCTTTCGATTTTGATAAAGCCAAGGGCAAGGAGTTGAAGCTTCATCGTAGCGAAAGTTTCACGTTCGATACTGACGGAGTGGCCATCAAGTGGAAGCCTCACAGCAATTGATTTCCCTAACTCACTATTGGCTGTCTCTTCGTTCAGTGGCTGAAATAGCTGAGGGCCGAGTAAGCCTATGATCTCATTCCAACTAATGTCTGTCTCCCAAGAAGCGTCATAGTATCTTGGGTTTCCATGGCTGTCTGAACCGGATCGTTTATAGTAGCGACCCCTAAGGTGAAAATTTGAGTTGGCAGAGGCTAAATTGAGGGTCTCGTGCGTAGGAGCATTCGCTAAGGCTTTCCGCAGTTCACCTAGGAGTTCATCATTCCGTTGCCGCAATTCATTTATTTGTTTAAGGAGTTCGGGATTTGATGCTGAACCACCGCGCACCCAACCGGCCTTTGGAAACGCTTTGATCGCCTTTGGCAGACTTAAGGCGACTAAGCCCGGGAGTTCAGCAGTATTGCTCCATGGCTTAATCATTCGACTAGCGCTGACTTTCTTGCGAAATGCTTCGAGCCGTTTACGCGCTTCGGGCTCAATATCCGATTTGCCAAGTGGTATAAGTTCGGGTTGAGCATGAAGAAAAGCAATTACATGAATCCCTATAGACACTGCATAGTCGTATTCTTTTTCTGTATAGCTAATTCCTTCAGCGGTAGTTGATCCATATCTGCCTCCAATAATCAGAATGTAGTAATCGCAATCATCGATGATTTTACGAATAAAGGCCCATTGCTCTTCATCTGCAGCCGGAAATAATTCCATCCCTGCTGGAATGCAGTCCATCTGCATGAGGGTTTGGATCACTTCTTTGCGCTCATCAATTAGATCAGTGAACGTAGAACTAAGGAAAACTTGGTAACGGGTATCCATGGGAATGGCTGTATTAGTTTTTAGAGACTATCCGCAAAGTGCGAGGCGTGATCGTCTGTGGTAGTAGAAGCTGCCGGTTTTCTTGAGCACGCGGGCGAGTTGTTCGCAGCGAGGGCGGGTCGATGTAGATCAAGTCCACGGAGGCGGCGGGCAGCTTTTCGAGTTGCTCCAGGTTGTCGCCGCAGTAGATGACGCGCGTATCGACGAGGGCGGAGGGTTTGCCAGCGGGGGCGAGGGATTTCACGGCGCTCATTGGAATCAGAAAATGTGCCCGGCAACGAGTAGAAATCCTCGCGCCGGGCTAAAATGGGGGAGTTGGATGCCATTTCCCAGCTTTCGCCTTTCGTTCCGCAAGTGGCACTTGGGAACACGCTTGGCCCGGCAGTGGCACTGCCTCGGCAAGACTTGGAGGCGTATTGAACTGCGCGAGTTTAACCCTTTTTAACGCTTGTCGCGTTCGCGCCGAAAGCAGAAGTGAAGTCAGTGAGCTGGCTGTCAGGGAGTGACTGGCGGGACGGTGTCCTTCGGCTTGGCGCTGCGGCGGCCGAGGGCGGTGACTTGGCGGGCGTTGAACCAGGCGGCGATGAATTCTTTGCCCAAGTCGGTGGTGCAGAATTGGATGATGAGGTCGTCCAGACCGGAAAATTGTTCCTCGACGGCCGCGAATTTGCCGGGGAGGGCGCTGGTCTGGCCTTTGCGCCGGGAACGGGCTCCGGCAGGGGCTCCGACGGCGGTGCTGTAGCGCTCCCAGAGGTCGTCCACTTCGGCGAAGAGGGCGGCGGTGATGCCGGCGTGTTCGCCGGGGGCGGGCTGGCCGGCGGCGGGAGGAAGGGTGAGCGGCTCGGCGAAGTCGAGGACGGTCTCGCCCAGGCCAGCGAGGATCACGCCACGAGCGTCGTGCAGTTTGCTGGGGTTGAGATCGACTTTGGCGGCGTCCTCGGTGCGGCCTGCTTTTTTCAGAAACCGAAAGGTGGCCCGGGAGAGGATGTGGAGTTTCTCCTCGAAAGTCTGCCGGAGAAGGCGGAGGGCTTCGGCAGTGCCGGTGGTGGGGGCGCTTTGCTCGGCTCCAGCGGTGCCGAGGGCCGCCACGGCGGTGCGGACGATGGCCACGTCCTCGGTGAAGAGGAGCGGGGTTTTGTCTTTCCAGATGGGGACGTAGATCGGGGTATCAAGGACGGCGAAGGAGCCGTTGAAGCTGACGAGTTTGTTGGACAAGGTATCTTTCATAATTTTAAGGACGGGTGACTGCGGTTTTCTGATTTGGTGGAATACTAAAGGGTCGAAATGGAGGGGTTTGCGGGGCTAAACAGGTTCCAGCCCCCGTGAGCGGTCTTGCAGGGTGGATGCGGGAGCGTCCAGACGGGATGAGCGGCTTTCCAGTGAGGAAGAGGGACGTTCCAGCCTGCGTGAGGCGTGTTCCAGCCACCGTGAGTGACCTTCCAGACGTGACGAGGGATGTTCCAACGTCCGTGAGCGGTTCTCCAGCCGACGTGAGGAGGCTTCCAGCTTGCGCGAGCCGGGTTCCAGCGCTGGTGAGTGATCTTCCAGAGGGCAGCCTGGATGTTCCAGCGGTGAAGCGCGGTGCTCCGGTGAATGGTGCCAGAAGAACGGAAGTCCCTCCCCGGCGCTGGCGGCGGAGCCAGTCTGTCCGATGCTGAGAGGGTCTTGGCATGGCTTGTTGTTAACCCGTTTGTTAAGCGGGACCAAGATTATTTTTACCTTTTCATGCAGTTCAAGGGGTAATTTTCGAGTTACTTTGGGAAATGGTAGGCACTTGAGACAAGTGCCCTCCAGTGGCGTTCTCTGGAGGGGATCTGCCCTCGTGGGTTTCACTCGTTCCCAAACTCCCGTTTGGGAACGCACTTGCTGGGCAAACTCTGTTTGCAGGCGGGGAAACGGAGTTTCCAAGACCAAGGCATTCCCAAACAGGAGTTTGGGAACGAGAGGCACGGACCGAGAACACGGAGGAAAAACTAACCTACTCGCTCTCTCCGTGTTTCTCCGTGCCTCCGTGTGACTTTTCCGCCTGCGTCTCGATCCACCGCGCGTAGAGCCAGCAGAGGTCGGAGAGGCGGTTGAGAAAACGGACGATCTCGGGGTTCACTCCATCCGACCCTAACTCGACCACGCGGCGCTCGGCGCGGCGGCAGATGGTGCGCGCCACGTCGAGCGCGGCGGAGGCGGAGTTAAAGCCGGGCGTGGCCCAATGCTTGAAACTCACCTGCCGGTTTTTCTCCAGGTCATCGATCAACGCGGTGAGCGCATCGACCATTTCCGGCGTTACGAAATCGTAGCCTTTCGCCGCGTAACGCTCGCGATCTTCCGCCGCGACGGCCAGCTCGCCCATGAGCGTGACGAGTTGTTTTTGAATCTGAAAAATCGGCTCCGCGATGAAGGGATCATTCACCGTGGCGCGCACCGTGCCGAGGGCGGCATTGAGTTCATCCACCGTCCCGTAGGCCTCGACTCGCGGGTCGGTCTTGGAGACGCGGCGGCCAAACATTAGCGCGGTCGTGCCGTCGTCTCCGGTCTGGGTGGCTATGCTCATGTTAGAAGTTGAGTGGCGGGGCGTTTGGAGTCATGGTGCCGCATGTCCGAGCCCTTCGTCCACCGCTTTGTTCCCGGCGAAACGAGCGCCCCGGTCCTCCTGCTTTTGCATGGCACTGGCGGCACGGAAAACGATCTGCTCGATCTCGGGCATTCGCTTTTGCCGCAGGCAGCGTTGCTCAGTCCGCGTGGCAAGATTCTGGAAAACGGGATGCCGCGTTTCTTTCGCCGGCTGGCCGAGGGTGTGTTCGACGAGCCGGATCTGATTCACCGCACGCACGAACTCGCGGACTTCATTCAGTCTGCACAGACCGACTATTCGCTGGCCGGACGACCGGTGATCGCGGTTGGTTATTCCAACGGTGCTAACATCGCGGCGAGTTTGTTTCTACTGCGGCCAGAGATTCTGGCGGGGGCGGTTCTCCTGCGAGCGATGGTGCCGCTGGAGCCGGAGATTTTGCCCAAACTCGACCGTCCGGCCATCTTCCTCGCAGGTGGAAAACGCGACCCGATTATTCCGCCGGAGAATACGCAGCGGCTCGCCACGTTGCTCCAGCGGGCGGGCGCGGAAGTCACGCTGCATTGGACGAACGGCGGTCACGAGTTGCATTCCGAGGAAATCGCCGCCGCTAAAAGCTGGCTCGCCACTAGCTTCCCCACTACGATCTAACCATTACAACCTAACTCGCCATGCAACTTCACGGCATTCATCACCTCACGGCGGTCACCGCCAATGCGAAGGGCAATCACCACTTCTACACGCAAGTGCTGGGAATGCGCCTCGTCAAAAAAACCGTCAACCAGGACGACGTCTCGGCCTATCATTTATTTTATGCCGATGGACTCGCCACACCGGGCAGCGACCTCACGTTTTTCGACTGGCCAGCACCTCGCGAAACTCGCGGTACTAACAGCATCTGCCGCACCGGTCTGCGAGTTGGCAGTGAGTCGAGTCTAACTTGGTGGGCCGCGCATTTCGACGCTGCAAACGTGACGCACTCGGGCCTGCTAACACGCGACGGACGACTCACGATCGACTTCGACGATCCCGAGGGTCAGCGCCTGAGTCTGATCAACGATGAAGGCCAGGGCGAGGCGCATCCGTGGGAGAAAAGTCCCATTCCAGCCGAGCATCAAATTCGCGGTTTGGGTCCGATCACGATCAGCGTGCCGCGACTCGCGAAGACGGAGGCCCTGTTGTTAGAACTCCTGCAAATGCGGAAGGCGCGGACCTACTTTCATTCGGATCAAACTCCGGTCACCGTCTATGAAATGGGCGCGGGCGGACCGGCGGCGGAGTTACATGTCGCCGAGGAACCTAACATCGCCCCGGCGCGACATGGCGCGGGCGGGGTGCATCACGTCGCCTTTCGCACCACGCTGACGGATTACAAAGCGTGGACGGACCGGCTCACGGAGTTTCGCGTCGCGACGAGCGGACCCGTGGATCGCTTTTATTTCCGCAGCCTCTACTTCCGAGAGCCCAATGGGATTCTCTTCGAACTAGCCACGGACGAGCCCGGATTTACCGCCGACGAACCTCTGGAAAGTCTCGGCGAACATCTCTCGCTTCCACCATTTCTCGAATCGCGCCGCAGCCAGATCGAGGCGGGCCTGAAACCAATCTAACATGCTCCATTTCAAGTATCATTTGCCCGGCACTGCGCCCGCGACTTTGATTGCGCCTACGACGGTAAAACCCGTCGTGCGCCACATCGAGTTCAACAAGGACACCTACGAGGACATCGAGATTCAGGAGATCGAGGACTGCTATCCTTTTCGCGACAACGACAAGATCACCTGGATCAATATCGACGGGCTGGGCGATGTCGAATTGCTGAAGAAGTTAGGAGCGCATTACGGTCTGCATCCACTCGCGCTGGAGGATGTGCTGAACACCGGCCAGCGTCCGAAGTGCGAGGATTACGGCGACCATTTTTTTATCGTCATGCAGATGGTTTACCGGGGCGAGGGAGAGGATTTGGTCTTCGAGCAACTGAGTATTTTTGTCGGGAAAGATTTCGTCATCAGCATTCAGGAAACGTGCAGCGACATGTTCAATCCCATTCGACTTCGGCTCTCCCGTGCCGTGGGAAATCTGCGCAACTCAGGCAGCGATTATCTAGCTTATGCACTGATCGACACCGTAGTGGACTACTACTTTCCCGTGATGGAATGCATGGGCGACCTGCTGGAGGAAATGGAGGACGAGGTGCTGGAAAGGCCGACGCAGGAATTCGTCAAAAAGCTGCACGAGGCCAAGCGTTCGCTGGTGCATTTGCGCCGGGGCGCGTGGCCGCAGCGGGAGATACTCAACTCGCTCCTGCGCGACGAGACGGGCATGGTGAAGGACTTTACCAAACCCTTTCTGCGCGACTGCTACGATCACTCGATCCAGATCATGGACATTATCGAAAACTACCGAGAGCTAACCTCGTCGATCATGGACATCTACTTGTCGGCAGTGAGCATGAGAACGAATGAAATCATGCGCGTGCTCACGGTTTTGTCGTCCATCTTCATGCCGCTCACTTTTCTAGTTGGCGTCTATGGAATGAACTTCGACACGAGCGCCGGACGCTGGAACATGCCCGAGCTGAAGAGTCCTTATGGCTACCCGATTTTCTGGTTAGTCTGCATCGTGCTCGCGACTTCCATGGCGATCTACTTCAAGCGCAAAAAGTGGCTCTGATATGTTTGAGTTAGTCGCGCTGCGCGACGGTTTGCACACGCTGCGCGACTTGGAAACCGGGGAAACGTTTCATCCGGTCGTGGGTCCGATGGTGGAGGCGGAGGCGATTCACATCGGGCCGCTCGATCTGGAGACGCGGATGTTAGGAGGGGAGGTTTTCACGATCTGGGATGTGGGGTTGGGAGCGGCGGCAAATGCGGTGGCGCTGCTGGAAAAGCTGGCGTCCATGCGAGTTCCATTTCAATGCAAATTGGTGAGCTTCGATTGCACGCTGGAGCCGCTGCGATTTACGCTGAGTCACGCCGCACAACTCACTTATCCACTGCCCTGGCTGGCTCAACTAACAGAGCTGGCAGAGAAGAATGGAACTCGAATCACTTTCGAAAACGGCGGCGTGCTCGACTGGGAGCTTTGCCTCGGCGACTTCACCACGCTGCCCGCCGCGCCTGCGCCGGACGGCATTATTTACGATCCGTATTCGCCCGCGAAAAATCTCCCGATGTGGTCGCTGGCGCATTTCTCGGCCTTGCGGAAACGGCTCACGCGTCCTGCGGTGCTGACGAGTTACAGCCGCTCCACAGCGGTGCGAGTGACATTGTTATTGGCGGGTTTTTACGTGGGCATCGGTGACGCCACGGGCGAAAAAGAGCAGACCACCGTCGCGGCGACCGACCTCGGGTTGTTGAAGAATCCACTTCCAATGCAATGGCTGGCGCGGGTCCGCATGTCCACCAGCGCGCGCCCGCTGGGTTCGGCCAAAGGCCCGATCTCCAACGACGATTTGCGGCGGCTCGAAGCGCACCCGCAGTTCTAGCTATTCCAGCGGCAATTTTTCCTGAAGGGCGGCGGCTTTTTTCTCGGTGTATTTCGCCAGAAAAATGCAGATCTCGTAGAGAAAATACATCGGGAACGCCATCGCGCAGAGAGTGAAGGGATCGGTCGTCGGGGTGATGACGGCAGCCAGCAAAAAGATGATCACGAAGGCGATCATGCGCGTCTTTTTCAGCATCGCGTAGTTCAGCACGCCGATTCGCACGAGAAATAGCACCACCAGCGGCAGCTCGAAGGCCAGGCCGAACGACAGCACAAATTGCGTCGTAAACGAGAAATACGACTGCACGTCCCAGTTCGAGGTCCAACTCAGGTCCTGCTGATCCTTTAGCGCATAGGCCAGCGTCTGCGGCAGCAGCCAGTAGTAGCACGAGAGCACGCCCGACATGAACAACCCGAGCCCGATAAAGACCACGGGCAGGACGTATTTCTTTTCCGCGAGGGTTAGCGCTGGCAGGACAAATTGCGCGAGGAAGTAGAGCAAAAACGGAAACGCCAGCACGATGCCCGCGTAAAACGCCAGCGAGAACGAGATCGCGATTGAATCCATCGGCCCGCGCGCCCGCAGCGTGGAAATGAAATTCGGATTCACCGCCACCAGCGGATGCTGGATGACGTTCACGAGCGTGTTGCGGTAGCAAAAGGCCAGGCCCATCGCCAGAAACAGCGTCACGGCCATTTTAATCGAAGTCCACCGCAGGTCCTCAAGGTGATCGAGAAAGGGTTTCACCGACGCTTCGTCCGGCTCGCGAAATTTGAAAATCTTGTCGGTCCAACTCATTCGCGCACAATTTATCCACGATCGGGTGCGAATAAACAGTTATCAATGAATCGGGCCATTTTTCCATGCGCCTGAAACGAAACAGCAGAATCCCAGTTTACGAGTCCCCTTCCCCGGCGAACTTTACCCCACCCACCCATGATCAAGACCCTCCTCCTCTCGGCCGCCACCGGCCTCACCCTCGCCTGCACCGCCCTCGGCTACGGCAACGCCGGACATCAAGCCGTCGGCACCATCGCCGAGCATTACCTCGAAGGCACCCGCGCTGGAAAAGAAGTCCACGCCCTCCTCAACCGCGATGAAGCCCTCGACCGCGCTGCCACCTGGGCCGACCGCGCGAAGCTCCCCGATCAATATCTCAACCCCGAGATGAAAGACTTCGTCGCCAATAACCCCGGCCATCACGGCTACCATTATTGCGACATTCCGTTTCAGGAAAAAGCCTACAAAGACGGCCTCACCGGCACGAACGATCACGACATCGTCCACACCCTGCGCACCTGCATCGAGGTCCTTCAAAAGCCCGACGATGTCCGCGACAACCCGCTCAAGATCAACAAGCGCGTCGCCCTCATGCTCATCGCCCACTACCTCGGCGACCTTCACCAGCCGCTCCATGTCGGCTGCAGCTACGTCGATGACCAGAACCATTTCGCCGATCCCGAGACCGGCGTGAAGACTTACCCCGACGCGGGCGCGAATAATTTCAAACTCACCACCCGTAGCACTCTGCACGGGTATTGGGACACGCAAACCGTGAAACTCGCCCGCGACCAGGCCGGGTCGGAGGATT
Organism: Chthoniobacterales bacterium; assembly: GCA_039930045.1. Classification (NCBI taxonomy): domain Bacteria; kingdom Pseudomonadati; phylum Verrucomicrobiota; class Spartobacteria; order Chthoniobacterales; species Chthoniobacterales bacterium. Next base: position 208,199 of record JBDSQB010000002.1, read on the forward strand.
TCACCAGTTGGCTGATCGCGAAGAATCCGCCCCAACCCGACTGGAAAGCCACCGGCCCCGTCGGCACCTGGCCCGAGCAATGGGCCACCGACACGCTGCACCTTTCCGCCGCCTGTTTCGACGGCGTGAAACTCGGCCAGCGCTTCACCGTGCCCAAGGACGACAAACACGACGAGCATTTCGAATGGGCCATCACTTTGCCGCCCGGCTACGACGAAAAATCCCGCGACACCGTCGAAGTCGAGCTCTCAAAAGCCGGCTACCGCCTCGCCGAATTGCTCAAAGCCATCTGGCCGGAGAAATAAACTAGCGGAGTTTGAGTCGTTCGGGAGCACACGCGTCTGGCCGAAAAGCCTGGAAACGCTCCCCCTCAATAGAAATCCAACATCGGAAGTTGGTTGGAGTGAGCGGCGTGGGGCTGCATGAAAAGCTCGCCCATTCACGCCGCCGCACTCCAAGGTGGAGCGCAGCGCACTATTTATGTGTGTCGCTGCGGAGAATCTGGATCGCCAGGATGAGGCCGCCGGCGGTGGCGATCAGAAAAAGGAGCATCGCAAAGCCGGGGTAGCCGAAGATGCGGAAGCTGGTTTCCACTCGCATGAGGAGCGACGCCCCGAGGATCAGGGAGCCGAGAATGAGCCCGAGCGTGATGCGGTTGGCGACTTTTTGCAGGCCGGTCATGAGGTATTCCTCGTCGATGGTGTCCACCTGCATCTTGAGTTTGTTCGTTGCGAGAAGTTCGAGGAATTGATTGATCCGAGACGGGAGTTTTTCGATGAGTTCCTTGGCCTCGAGCAGGGTGGTGAGGAGGTTGCCGGGCGAGAGGCTTTTTAGTGTCCGCTTCCGCATCAACTCCGAGGCGTTGCGGCGGATGGATTCATTGGGATCAAACTCCGGGCTGAGCGTGCGTCCGATGAGGTCGAGGTTGAGCAGGGTTTTGCCCAGCATGGTGAGCTCGGAGGGAACAGTGAGCCCCGTTTCGGCGGAAATGCGGGTGATTTCCATGATCACCTTCCCCGTTTGTAACGTCTGAATCGACGCGTCCTGCTGCTGGCTGAGGAGGTCGCCCATGTCGCGCTTAAAGCGCACTTCGTCGAACCCCTCGCGCTCCTCGCCCATGCGCTGCGCGATCTCGCTGGCGCGGTCGCTCTGGCCCTCGGACATGGCGAGCAGGAGGCGCAAAATCTGTTCCTGCATATTCGGCCCGATGCGCGCGGTCATACCCAAGTCGAGCAGCGCGATGCGGTGATCGGGCGTGAGCAGGATGTTACCCGGATGCGGGTCGGCGTGGAAAAATCCGGTGATGAGGATCTGGTGCAGGTAGGTTTGGAAGACGGCTTCCGCGAGGCCGGCGCCGTCGATTTCGAGGAAGGTGACTTTGTTCAGCTTGGTGATTTTTTGACCCGGCACGTACTCCATGGTGAGGACGCGTCCGGTGCAATAATCGTCCACTGGCGCGGGCACGAGAATCTTCTCAAACTCGGCCAGGTTGCGGCGCATGAGGCGCAAATTGTCGGCCTCCAGACGATAATCGAGCTCGCGCAAGAGCGACTTGCGGAGTTCCTCGATCATGGCGGCAAACTGGTAGCGTTTCCCGGCGTCGGTGTGCTCGTCGAGCATGGCGGCGATTTCAGCGAGCGCCTCCAAATCCTCCGAGACGGTCTCGCGCACATCGGGGCGCTGGATCTTTACCGCGACGATCTGACCGCTCCGCAACACCGCGCGGTGGACCTGCCCCAGCGAGGCGGCGGCCATGGGAGTTGGATCGAATTCCTGGAAAGCCCGGCTGATGCGGGCGCCGAGTTCGACCGAGACGATGGCCTCGATTTTCTCATACGGAAACGGCTCGACGTTGTCCTGCAACCGGGTGAGAGCCTCCATGTAAGCCGCCGGAACGAAGTCGGACCGGGTGGAAATAAGCTGGCCGAGTTTGATGAAAGTCGGGCCAAGTTTTTCGAGGTCGTCGGCGAGTTCCTTCGCCTCGGGCGGAATGGGCGGGGAGGCCTCGTAGTCGAGCGGATCGTCGATCACCGCCGCCTGGCGGACGAGGTCGCCGTGTCCGTATTTGATGAGCAGGCTGGCGACGTCTTTGTAGCGTTTGAGGTGACTGGGTTTGAGAGAAAAGGCCATACCCCTTATTCGCAGGCCACTTCTGAAGTGTTTGCCATTAAAACAGCGCACTCCCACCCTGTCAGGATCGCTCCCAGCGAATCGGAGCGGACCTTACCGGACGTCACTCACGGGCGAGGCGATTGATCGAGTGTCTCACGGATTTTGCGCATGAGTGCCGTCGGGCTGAAGGGTTTTGGCAGGAAGCCGCCGTGGGCTCCGGTGGCATCCGCTTGGTCGGACGTGTAGAGGACAGCCGCACCGGGGTGGTGTGCAAGGACGTGGGCGGCGAGAGTTTCGCCAGCCATGCCGGACAAGGCCATGTCGGTAACGAGCAGATGGATCGGCCCTCGATCCGGGCGCTGCGCCAGACTCCAGGCGGCCTGCCCGCTGGCGGCGGTGAGCACGGTGTAACCCACCTTCCCGAGCAGGATGCCGGACATCTCGCGCAAGGCGGGATCTTCCTCCACCAGCAGGATGGCTTCCGTGCCCCTGGCGGCGGGCGATGCGGGCGCGGGTGAAACTTCGAGGGAACTCGCCTGCGCGAAGCTGGGAAGGTAGATTTGGAAGCTGGTCCCTTCCCCGGGAAGGCTCTGGACGGCAATGTGCCCCCCGCTTTGTTTGATGATGCCGTAGCAGGTGGCGAGCCCGAGGCCGGTGCCCTGGCCCACGCCTTTGGTGGAAAAGAAAGGCTCGAAAATGTGGCGGCGGGTCGTCTCGCTCATGCCGATGCCCGTGTCGGTGATAGCGAGCATGACGAATTCGCCTGGCTTCAATTCGGGGAAGCCGCTCACAGCATTTGGATCCAGCGCGACGCAGGAAGTTTCTAGCGTCAGTCTGCCTCCATTGGGCATGGCGGCGTTGGCGTTTAACACCATGTTGACGATGACCTGCTCGATCTGCCCGACATCCGCCCGCACAGGTTTTAATCCGCAGCCCGGCACGAGGCGCAAATCCACGTTTTGGCCGATCAGGTGGCGCAACATCATTTCCCTGTCGAAGAGGACGGCATTGAGATCGAGGATTTCCGGACGGAGAATCTGTTTGCGTCCGTAGGCCAGCAGTTGGCGCGTGAGAGCGGCGGCGCGGTCGGCGGCCTTGCGGATTTCGGTCGCGTTGGTTACGAGCGGATTTCCCGGGGGCAGATCGTGGAGCAGCAATTCACTCTGGCCGATGATGGCCGTCATGATGCTGTTGAATTCGTGGGCGATGCCGCCGGCCAGCTTGCCAACCGTCTCCAATTTTTGAGATTGAAACAATCTGGCCTCCGCCTCTTTCAGAGCGGTGACGTCCTTGGAGATGCCGAAGGTGCCGATGATTTCACCGTCTTTGTCGCGGAACGGCATTTTGGTCGTGAGCACCCAGGATTCGCGACCATCCTGCCAGACCTCATTTTCCATTTTGTTGATCAGCGGCTGGCCGGTGCGGATGATTTCCTGTTCGTCCTCAAAGGCCGGACGGGCGTGTTCCTCGGAGAAGAAATCGAAATCCGTCTTGCCTTCCATGTCGTCGGAAGAGGCCAGGCCAAACAGCCGGGCCTGGGCCTCGCTGGCCTTGATGAAGCGGGATTGGGTGTCCTTGAAATAAATGTGGTCGGGCGAATGATCCAGCAGCGTCCGCAACAGATCGTGTCCGTAGGCCGCCTCTTTTTCCGCCAGCTTGATGGCGGTGATGTCCTTGGAAATGCCGAAGGTGCCGATGACGTTGCCGTCCTTGTCGCGAAAGGGCAGTTTGGTGGTGAGGCACCACGACTCCCGGCCATCCGGCCAGATCTCTTTTTCCACTTTGCCAATCATCGGCTCGCCGGTGCGGATGATTTCCTGTTCGTCCTCAAAGGCGGGACGGGCGTGCGCCTCGGAGAAGAAATCGAAATCCGTCTTGCCCACCATGTCGTCGGGGGAGGCCGCGCCAAACAGCCGGGCCTGTGTCTGACCCGCCTTGAGAAAACGGGACTGGGTGTCTTTGAAATAAATCTGGTCGGGCGAATGATCCAGCAGGGTCCGCAACAAATCGCGCTCGTAGGCCAGTTTCACTTCCGCCTGTTTGCGGTCGGTGATGTCGCCGAAAGCACCAATCACCCGAGTGATGATGCCATCGGCATCCCGCTCCGCCTCCCCCGCGATGCGCGCCCAAATCTGCCGCCCGTTGGCCTCTTTCATCTCCGCATCCATGTCGAATGCAGTGCCCTCCGTGGCACAAAGCGCGATGGCCGCGCCGAGCTTTTCGCGGCTGTCCGGGGTATAGAGGTTCAACGACTCTTCCAGGGAAGGCTCTTCTCCGCGCTGAAAGCCCAGGCTTTCCCAGACTTCGCTGGACCAAAAGACGACGTTGTCCGGCACCGTGACCGCCCATCCTCCGACGCGCGAAATTTTACTCGCAATGCGCAACAACGACTGATTCTGCAGCAGCTTGTCCTCGATGGCCTTCCGCTCCGTGATGTCGCTGGCCAGGCCCGTGAGGCGCACCAGTTTGCCCGCGGCGTCGCGCACTTGAAAGCCGCGGTCGTGAACCCAGCGGACGGTGCCATCGGGACGAGCGATCCGATACTCGACGCTCACCCGCGGCTCGTTGGCCATGAGCGTGCCAAAGACCGCGAGGACGTTGTCACGATCCTCCGGGAGGATGGTTTCGATCCACTGGTGAGGACGGGCATACAAGCTCTCCATCGAACGTCCCCAAATCATTTCATAACCCGCACTGACGTAGTGCATGATCGTCAAATCCGGCGAAGTGATCCAGAAGACGTCGGTGATGTTATCCGCCAGCAGGCGGAATTTCTCCTCGCTTTCACGCAACGCCTCGCTGGCCTGCTTCACGTCGTGCATGTCGGTGCAGGTGCCAAACCACCAGCGAATCGCGCCGGCTTTATCGCGCTGCGGGACTCCACGAACGAGGAACCAGCGATAACCGCCAAGGTGATCGCGTAGTCGGACCTCCAGGTTATACTCTGCGCCATTCTCAGTGGCGTTTTTCCACGCATTTGTGGCACGTTGCCGATCGTCGGGATGAAACGGCTGACTCCAACCGTGCCCGGAACTCTCCTCCAGTGTCAGACCTGTGTAATCCACCCAGCGTTGATTGAAGTAAACGTTCCATCCATCAGGCCGGCACTTCCACACCATTTGCGGCATGGACTCCGCCAGTGCCCGGAACTCCTGCTCACTTTCCCCCAAGGCTTCCTCCGCCCGCTTGCGCTCGGTGATGTCCTCCTGAACCGCAAAAAAACGGCGCTTGCCGGCCAGCTCGAAAGCACTGATCTGCGCCTGCGCGATGAACGTCGTGCCGTCTTTCCTGCGCCGGATGACTTCCCCCACCCAACTCGATCCATGTTGCACAGCAGCCATTGTTTCGGAGGTAACCCGCCGACCTTCCGCCTCATCCAGATCGCGCAGCACAGAAACATTCTGGCCGATTAGTTCCCCGCGTTCATAACCAAACATGCCGTCACACGCCGGATTTGTGGTGATGATCTGGCCATCTTCGTCGGCAACGATCACCGCCTCGGTCATGCTCTCCATCACATGGCCCTGCATTTGCAGCGTGTCGTTGGAATGGAGCAACTCCGCAGTGCGTTCAGCCACGCGCACCTCAAGTTCATCGCGGTCCCGGGATAAGGCGGTGAGCTGCTGCTGGATTTGGTCGGCCATCTGGTTGAACGCCGCCGCCAAGTCGCCAATCTCATCGCTGGAATTGACATGGGCGCGGCGGGTCGTTTCCCCTGCGCTGAATGCGCGCGTGGTTTGGGCCAGGACGCGGAGGGGCGCAGCGAGATAACGGGCGACCAGCGGGGCCAGCAAGGTGATCAAAAAGAGAATCGCCGTTCCCAAAACGAGGTACAGCTTGCTCAAGGCGCGAATGGGCGCAAAGGCCTCCGCCGCGTCCAGTTTGACGACCAGACCGCAGCGGAGCGTCGGGAGATATTTCCAGGCCGCCAGCACTTCCTTCCCGCGATAGTCCACGACCTGGCCGATGCCGTTGTTACCGTGAACGGCCTCGTGCAAGGGATGCCCGTTGCGCACACCGCCGGAAATAGACCGGCGAAAGGCGGCCTGCGGGTCGTGGCGGGTCGGGGTCATGAACATGATGGAGTTGCCGTTCAAGCGTCCGATGACGGTCTCGCCCGTCTCGCCCAGGCCGGTGTAGTCCTTCGCGATCTCAAACAGTTCCCTATTATTGATCCGCAGCATCAGCGTGCCCACCAGCAAGCCATTCTTGAAGATGGGCGCGGCGACGAATGCCTTCTGATCGCCGGTGGCGGCATCTACCGCGTAATCGGAGATCTCCGTCGTTAGGAGCAGGCTGACGTTTTCAAAAACATTTCCCAGCGGGGTGTCTTGATACGGTGCCGTGCGCAGGTTGGCCCCCAGTTCGGCGGTGGGAAAGTGGGAGAAAATGACATCGCCGCTGGCGTCAACCAGCAGGACGTTGTCATAATTATTCAGTTCCACGTAAGGCCGGAAAGAAATCCCGGCATTGCGGGCGGCGGCCGTGTATTCGGGAGAATTTCTGTCTTTGTGAAAGGTGTTACTCAACTCATCCAGATGGGCGAGCAGGCTCGGGCGCCGCGAGTTCCCTGTGACATCCACGATCCGCGAGACCAAATAATCTTCGATCCGTTGCGCCTTGCTGTCGGCGACGACCTGGAGGTTGCTCATGACTTGTTGCCGCAGGCTCCGGCTGGCGTAATTGAAGGCCAGCGAACCGGTGATGAGCAGGGGCAGCAACCCGATCAGGATAAAGAACGCCGCCAGTTTGGCGTCCATCCGGGTCAGCTTTGGAAAAGATATTTTGTTCATGCGCATCTCGCAAGTTACGGGCTGGCCCACGCGCCGCCCCAGCCGTTTTGCATTTCCACCAGAAACGCGTCCCACTCGGATCGCGAGCGGAACGCAGGATAAGGAATTGGCCGGATGGGATCGTTGGAACTCCAGACGATTTCAAACTGGCCGTCCACCCGGATTTTGCCAATCCGCACGACTTTCCAGGTGTGCTGCGTGGCCGCGTCAATCGTGATGATGCCCTCCGGCGCGGCGAGGCTTTGGTTGCGTAGCGCCTTGCGCACCTCGGGCACGTCGGTTGTTCCCGCAGCGGTTACCGCCCGCGCCCAAAGCTGCACACCGAAATAGGCCGCCTCCATCGGGTCATCCGTCACGCGATTCTGACCGTAGCGAGTGCGGAACGCTTTCACGAAGCTGCGGTTTTCCGGGCTGTCCACGCTCTGAAAATAATTCCAGGCGGCGTAATCGCCCGCCATCGTGCGCGCGTCCATATGGCGCAACTCATCCTCGGCCAAGCTGAACGAGACCGTCGGGATCTGCGCCGGCGTGATCCCGGCGCGGCGCAGCGCCTCGAAGAAGGCCACGTTGCTGTCGCCGTTGATGGTGTTAAGAATCACGGTGGGCTGCGTCTGCTCGATTTTTTGGACGACGCCCGTGACGTCGCGGCTGCCTAGGCGGAGATATTCCTCCCCGACGATCTCCCCGCCCAGCGCCAGCACCTGCGCCTTGATGATGGCGTTGGCGGTGCGCGGGAAAACGTAGTCCGATCCGACCAGAAAAAATCGTTTGCCCAGATGGTCGAAACTCCATTTCACGGCGGGGATGATCTGCTGGTTCGGCGTTGCGCCTAGATAGATGATATTGGGTGATTGCTCCAAGCCCTCGTATTGCACCGGATAAAAGAGCAGGTGGTTGTGTTTCTCAAACACGGGCTTGACGGTCTTGCGGCTGGCGGACGTCCAGCAGCCGAAGACGACCGCGACCCGCTCCTGCGTGATCAGCCGCTCGGCCTCGCGGGCAAACGTCGGCCAGTCGGACCGGCCATCGGCGACGACGGGCTCGATCCGTCTGCCCAGCACACCGCCCCGGGCATTGAGTTCTTCAATGGCCAACAAAGTGGCGTCTCGAACGGAGGTTTCGCTGATGGCCATCGTGCCAGTCAGCGAGTGAAGAATCCCCACTTTGATCGGTTGCTTCTTGGCGCTCCAGCCCACCCACACGCCCACGCCGACCGCGATCAAGAACATTACCAGCCCGGCGGTGATGAGGATTTTTTTCATGTTCTGTAATGTGTATTTACCGGATGATTGCGAAGTCTTCAGACAGCTCCAAGTCTTGCCCGCAGGAAACTACACACCGAAGACCTCCAATGATTCTGTTATGGAGTTTTCCCTTCGTTCGCCGGAACTGGCCCATCCAGCATCTCGCGCACTCGCTGGATGAGAATGGAGGTGGTGTAGGGTTTGGGGAGAAAATGAACGCCCGTCTCTAGCACGCCGTGCTTCGCAATGGCGTCGTCCGTATAGCCGGAGGTAAAAAGGATTTTGATGTCCGGATAGGTGGCCTGGAGCCATTCGGCCATCACTTTGCCTCCCATTCGCGGCATGATGACATCCGTCACCACCAGGCTGATGGGCTCTCCTTTGTGCTCACGCGCCATGTGCAACCCATCCTGGCCATTATTGGCCCGCAAAACCGTGTAGCCTTGCGCCTCCAGCACACTGGCGGCGAGATGGCGCACGGACGGTTCATCCTCGACCAGCAACAACGTTTCCGTGCCGCGTGGCAGCGGACCTTCCATGAGCTGCTCCGCCGAGATGGTGAGAGGTTGCTCGACCACCGGGAAATAAACCCGAAATATCGTGCCCTGACCCAGCCTGCTCTCCACAGCGATAAAGCCGTTGGATTGTTTGACGATGGTCTGGCAGGTGGCCAGGCCCAAACCCGTGCCCTGACCCTTCGGCTTCGTCGTGAAAAAGGCCTCGAACAACCGCTCCTTGACTTCATCCGTCATCCCCGTTCCCGTGTCGCTAACTGTAAGCAGCACATAATCTCCCGGTTCCATTCCCGGTTGGTTGCGAGCCTTGTCCTCACCAAGCGTGACGTTGCTGGCGGCGATCTTCAGCTTTCCGCCGTTGGGCATGGCGTCACGGGCATTGACGACCAGATTCATCAAGACCTGCCCCACCTGACCGGCGTCGGCCTTGATGTGTCCGATCTCCGGCACGGGAAGAATGGTGAGCTCAATATTTTCATCAATGAGCCGTCGCAGCATTTTATCGAGGTCTTCGATCACCCGATTCAGGTCAAGCACCACAGGCTGCACGGTTTGTTTGCGGCTGAAAACCAAGAGTTGCCTTGTCAATGCGACCGCGCGTTCCGCAGCCTGCTGGATTTCCTCGGCACATTTGCGCGGAAAACCATCGGGAGCTAGTTCCAGCATCATCAAATTTCCGTAGCCCATGATGACGGCCAGGATGTTGTTGAAATCGTGCGCCACGCCGCCAGCAAGCTGGCCAATGACCTCCATTTTTTGCGCCTCGACAAATTGCGCCTCAAGTTGCTTGTTCGCGGTGATGTCTTGAATCTGGGAAATGAAATAAAGCGGCTCGCCTAGGGGGTTGCGCACCAGGGAAACACTCAAAAGAATGGTGACCGCGCGCCCATCCCGATGCAAATAGCGCTTCTCCATCTGGTAGAAACGGGTTTTGCCCTCCAGCAATTGCCTCATATGCTCCATATCCGCCTCCAGATCCTCTGCGTGGGTAATGTCCTGAAATGTCCGCGAGAGCAATTCCGCCTCGGAATAACCGACTGTCTCGCACAGCGACCGATTGACTTTGAGAAACTGTCCGTCCGGGGAAGCCAGCGCCATGCCAATGGGCGCATACTCAAACGCATTGGCGAAACTTTGCTCGCTCGCCTCCAACTCACTCTCCACCTGGCAGCGTTTCGCGCGTTCGTCCGTTTCTCGCATGGCCCGGCGCACTGCGGGAGCCAGGCGGGAGAGGCGCTCCTTCAAGACATAATCCGTGGCACCACTCTTCAGCGAATCAATGGCCCGTTCCTCCCCCAGCGTCCCGGAAACGAAGATTAGTGGGATGTCCGGCCATTGGGCGCGCACAATTTCCAGGGCCGACAATCCATCAAATGCGGGCAGCGAGAAATCCGATAGAATCAGATCAATGCCTCCGCGTTTGAGCGTGGCCAAAAAATCCACACGATTTTCCACACAGGTGGTCGCGCAGACAATGCCTCCGGCTTCCAAGGCGGCTTGAACGAGCGCGGCATCCTGAGGATCATCTTCCAGATGCAGAATATTTAAGGGGGATTTCATTATTTAAACTCTCTTTCCACCAAGGAATGAACCGCTCAGTTCCCAGGCGAATCTTTGCTATTGGTATGGATCATAAGGCGGCGGTTTTATTGAGCCCGACCCAGAAGAAGCCGAGCTGCTCCACCGCCTTGCTGAACTCGGAAAAACTGACTGGCTTCACAGCGTAGGCATTGACTCCGTGTTTGTAAACTTGCGGGAAATGGAATAACTAAACGCCTCCAGGTCCTCATTGGCGGTGAGCAATTGCGCCGAGCGCATGGCCTGATTGGTGACCATGTCGAGAAAAAGGACTCGCATCCGTCACCCGCCCCGTCTCGACTTCCAAATAAGAATGCCATCCTGTTTCCGCTCCGCCACGCGCTGCGAGAATGCCTGCATCGTTGGCCCGTGATGTGGTTGGCTCCGGTACTAAAGAGTCCTCTGGCACTGCGACGCACACCCTCGTCCCATCGCACTGGGACACAAGGGAAGTTTCAGCATATTGTGAAACTAAATCAATCCCATGGTCACGAGCCGCGCAAAGGCGGCGAGGGTGTTCGCGTCGCGAATCTCGGCGCTGGCGATCATCTGGCGAAACTCGTCCGGGGTGAAGGAGCGGCATTCCACGATGCTTTCCGCCTCGTCGTGCTGGGCTCCATCGGCATGGGGCACTAGCTGGTCGGCGAGAAAAAGATAGCTGTGCTCGTCGGTGAATCCGGCCGACGGAAAGAAAACCCCGAGCGGAGTTAGAGTCGTATCTGGGCCGGCGGCGTAGCCTGTTTCCTCGCGGAGTTCGCGCCAGACGCTCTGCTGCTGCAGCCCGGTGAAATCGCCCGCTTCCATTTCGATCTGACCCGCCGGAAATTCCCAGATCGCCTGCCGGATGGCGATGCGCTCCTGGCGGATGAGCAGCCAGCGATCGTCCACGGTTTTCGCGGCGACGACGACGGCGTTTTTTCGTCTTACCACCGTCCAGGAAATGCCCTCGGGCCGGGTAGGAGTGACGACCAGTTCATGGTAAACCTTGGCAAATGGCCCGTCGTATTCCAGCGTGCGCTCCAGAGTGTGCCATCCGTCGTGATCGGCGGTGATGTTCGCCGCGCCGGGCAATGTCGGATCGCTCGCCCAGTTTCCAGAGGTGTCGCTCATTCGCGATGGCTTAGCAGAGCGGTTCTTTTTTGTTAAGCCGAGTTTTTCGTTGCCACGAGAAAAAGGCTGTATAAATCTGGCCATCAGCATGGGAAACTTCTTCGACGATTACCAAACGGACGGGTTCTACGATGAAATGTTTGAGTCGCCCGGAGTGGTGCGTCCTCACTATCAAAAACTCCTCGCGCGCTTTAACGAGCTGGGGCCGGATGAGATCCAGAAAAAAATGGAAGTCGCCGAGAAATCATTTCTCACCCAGGGCGTCACTTTCACGGTTTACAACAACGACGAGGGCACGGAACGCATCTTTCCGTTTGACCTGATTCCGCGAATCATTCCCGCCGACGAATGGGCGCATGTCGAGCGCGGCTTGGAGCAGCGGTTGCGGGCGTTGAATATGTTTTTGCACGACGTCTATCACGAGCAGCGCATCATTAAGGAAGGCATCGTGCCGCGGGAAGTCGTCGAGAGCGCGGTGCATTTTCGGCCCGAATTCATGGGCATCGATGTGCCGAAAGACATCTACATTCACATCTGCGGCACGGACCTGATTCGTGACGGTAAGGGTGAATATTTCGTGCTGGAAGACAATGGCCGCTGTCCGTCGGGCGTGAGTTATGTGCTGGAGGGACGGCAGGCGATGAAGCGGGTGTTTCCAAAATTGTTTGCCAAATATCCGGTGCGTCCGGTCGATGGCTATTGTCAGGATTTGCTGAACTTGCTGCGCTACATCGCGCCCGATGGAAACCCCGATCCGACTATCGCTTTGCTCACACCCGGCGTGTATAACTCGGCCTACTTCGAGCATAGTTTTCTAGCTCGCTCCATGGGCATCGAAATCGTAGTCGGCCAGGACTTGGTCGTGCAAGGCTCGGAGGTTTTCATGAAGACGACGCGCGGCTTGAAACGCGTAGATGTCATCTATCGCCGCATCGACGACGACTTCCTCGATCCGACGGTGTTTCGCAAGGATTCCGTGTTAGGAGTGCCCGGCATCGTCGAGGCTTGTCGCAAGGGTCGCGTGAGTCTGGCCAATGCGATTGGCACCGGAGTCGCCGACGACAAGGTCACCTACTACTACGTGCCCGACATGATTCGCTTCTATCTCTCCGAAGAACCAATTCTTCCTAATGTCCCGACCTATCTCACTGGCAACGAAAGCGACCGCGCTTATGTTCTCGAAAACATAGAAAAATTGGTCGTTAAATCCGCCAACGAGAGCGGCGGTTACGGCATGTTGATCGGACCGCATTCCACCAAGGAGCAGTGCAATCAATTTCGCGAAGCCATCAAAGCCAACCCTCGCAACTATGTCGCGCAACCCGTGGTGCAACTTTCCCGCTCGCCATCGCACTGCGACTCCGGCGTAGAGGGCCGTCATATCGACTTGCGGCCCTATGTTTTGTTTGGCGAAAAGGTTAGTATCGTTCCGGGCGGACTAACACGCGTTGCGCTACGCAAAGGCTCGCTGGTAGTGAACAGCTCACAAGGCGGCGGCAGCAAGGACACCTGGGTGCTCGACCATGAACCTAACAACGAGCCCGATCAGCATCAGACTCAATTCCAAACCCTCTCCTAACCATTTATGTTAAGCCGAGTCGCAGAAGCCATTTACTGGATGAACCGCTACATCGAGCGGGCGGAAAGCAATGCCCGAATGCTCGATGTGAACATCCAGGTAATGCTCGACTTTGAGATGAATGGAGAGCGCGCCGCCCATAAGCATTGGAACCCGATCATCAGCACTCTGGAGGACCACGAGTTGTTTGCAAAACTCTATCCCGAGATGAATGGCGACAACGTGGTCGACTTCGTGACGTTCCAAAAAAAAAATCCGAACTCGATCTACTCCTGCATCGCCTACGCCCGCGAAAATGCCCGCACCGTGCGCGAGCAAATCTCCAGCGAGATGTTCGAGATTCTAAACAAGCTTTATCTCTTCATTCGCTCGGAAGACGCTCGGAAACTATTCCGCAACAGCTCCTACGAATTCTTTAACTACATCGTCGAAGGCTCGCATCTTTTCCAAGGCACCACCGACGCCACGATGACCCACGGCGAAGGCTGGCACTTCGGCCAGGCCGGACGTTTCCTGGAGCGCGCCGACCGCACTTCGCGCTTGCTGGATATGAAGTATCACGTGCTGCTCCCGAGCGGCGAGCAAGTTGGCGGAAACGTCGATACCGTGCATTGGATGGGCGTGCTGCGCTCGTGCAGCGGGCTGGAGGCGTATCGCAAACTTTACGTCGACCAAGTCGCGCCTTGGAAGGTGGCGAAATTTCTCATAACCGACGCCAGTTTCCCGCGCTCGATTAACTTCTGCGTGCGCGAACTGGACCGCGCGATCCACCGCATTTCCGGCCTGCCCATTGGACAATATCAATGTGAGCTGGAACAACTTTCCGGCCGGCTGCAAGCGGACCTCGGCTACGTTTCGATCGACGAAATTTTCAAATTCGGGCTCCATCAATATCTGGACCGCATTCAACTACGGCTCATCGCCATCGCGGCAGCGTTGAGCGATGAATATTGCGACTGGCAGGTACCGGAAGTCGAGGCCGAGGCGGCTTAGTAACTTCCTCCTCTGTCTCGCGATGTGTCCGAAGCAAATCTTCAAACGCTACCTTGCGTGAATCGGGGAAGCTGTTAGTGCGTTTTCGAGAAATCATGGAAACTGCTGACCTCAAATGAGACCAAGGACTAACTAGGCGATGCGGCGCGCGCTCCGGGTTCGTCTCTGTCTAAGTTAACTGGAGAATTTCGCGGAATTGTGCGCACCAGTCGGGTTGCGTGCGCATGAGTTCCGACCAAGCCGGGAGGGGAACGGGGGTGTTTTCCAGGGGGCGATCCAGCACGGCGGAAAACTTCTCAACTAACATCGTTTCCTCGTCCTCGGGAAAATGCAGTCGGTTGAGCAAGGCGACGTGACGATAGCGACGGAGGGTGTGCCTCGCGGAGTGTTGGTAGGCGCTGCGCAAGGCTTGCAAGAAATCGGGGGTGAGGCGCATTCCTTCCCGCGCAAGATGGTGCAGCAGGCAGGAGCTAATGTCGGCGGCCAGTCGAGTTAGACCGCTATCTGCACGGCCATCTTCTAACACTTGATGCTTGTGCTCGTAGTTGGAGCCGAGGTCGATCTGCGCGACGGCTTCCGGCGGCAGGGCGCGGTGCACGGAGCAGAGAAGATCCATTTCCAATCCCCAGGCATCGGAGAGGGAAAATTGGGCCAGATCGGAGAGCCGCCCGCCAAATTCCCCGGCGAGCGGGTAGCGAAAACTATCGAGGAAATCGAGCAGCGGAGAGTGGCCCTCGACCCGCACGAGGGCGCGCAAAAGCGGGCCGACGAATAGGCGGGTGACGCGTCCGTAGAGCTGACCCCGTTCGCCTCCGTGTCGCGGGTAATAGCCCTTAATGAAGCGGTAGCCGAGAGCCGGGTCGAGCAGCGGCCAGGTGAGGAGGGCGGGCAGTTCGCGCGAGTAATGGAGGATGTCGCAATCGTGCGTGATGACGCATTCGCAGCCGCCCCGGAGGATGAGCCAGCCGAGGGCGGTCCAGAGGTTGAAGCCCTTGCCGGAGCGCGGTTCGGGGAGGAGGGCTTGCAGCGCGGGATCGTCGTTCCAGAGAAGAGTGATGCGCGGGTGATCGGCGAGTTGGGCGCGAATGTCCGGGAGGTCGTCGGCGGTGGCCTGGTTGAGGCTGACAACGATCTGGGAAAGATAGTGGGCGTGCCGGATTTCCGCGAGAATGGAGCGCATCGCCGGACGTCGGAAGTCGTCCAGCGTGCAGGGTAATATGAGCGCAGTGCCATGCGACTCGGCGAGTGTCTCCAATTGCCTCTCCAATTCCTCCAGCGGGGTCGTATTCAGCCGGGGCAGCGTGCTGATGAGGCCACGCTGATGGAAGTCGCTCATGAAACCGGCGTTCCGGATGAAGCGGCAGGCTCCTCGTCGTCGTCATCATCGTCCTCCTCGATTTCCCGCCGCCAGCTTTTGGAAACGAAAGGACGGAAGAATCCGTAGAGCAGGTAGCTGATGAAGAGGACCGCGGGCATGACGCTATAGTAGCGGACCGTGAGCAGTATGATGACGATGACGCCGAGCAGGCGCGGGAGGGATTTCTGCGTGCGCCAGTTCACCGCCTTGAAGCTCGGGTATTTGAAGTGGCTGAACATCATCCACGAGAGAAACAGGAGCAACGGCGGAAGCAGGAAACGCCAGCGTCCGATCTCGTGGTCGTGTTCCTGCAGGCCGAGCATGAAGAGCGTGATCGACGCGGTCACACCCGCTGCGGCGGGAATGGGGATGCCGGAAAAATCCTTGTCCACGGGCTCGCCCGCTTGCTTGGCGGCGGCGATGCAGTTGAAGCGCGCCAGCCGCAACGCTCCACAGACTAGATAAACCGAGGCCACCAGCCAGCCGGGATCGAAGTCGCGCAGGACGATCCGATATACCAGCAACGCCGGGGCGACGCCGAAGGAAACGATGTCGGCGAGGGAGTCAAACTCGCGTCCAAAGGGGCTTTCCGCCCCAGCCATCCGGGCCATGCGGCCATCGAGAATATCGAAAACGCAGGCACCCAAAATGAGCAGGATGGCTTCGCGATAATAGACAAACGGATTTCCCAGAATGGGATCGCTTTGGACTTGGATCAGCGCGCCCTCGATGATGCGCAGGATCGCCGTGAAGCCGCAGAATAAATTTCCCGCCGTCATCAGGTTCGGCAGGAGATAGATTTTGGGTTCGCCTTCGCGCATGGGAGTCAGGTTCTAATCGGCCAGCTCGGCGATGGGAGTGGTGCCGCATTTCACCCGATCTCCGATCTTCACGAGCAATTTCGCGTCAAGCGGCAGATAGACTTCCGTGCGCGAGCCGAAGCGGATCATGCCAAAGTGGTCGCCTTTTTTCAGTTCGTCGCCAACCGCGCTCCACGGAACAATGCGCCGCGCGATGGCCCCGGTGATCTGGCGGACGACGAAGGTGACCCGGGAATTTTGGAAGCCCCAGGTGATGTATTCGTTGAGCGTGGTGGCGTCGGGATGGCGCGCGTCGAGCATTTTGCCGAGGTGATGCGCCCGGTGGATGACGCGTCCGGCGAGCGGAGCCCGGTTCGTATGGACGTCGAAAACGGAAAGAAAAATGCCGACGCGCTGCATTTTGGAATTGGTCACTTCGGGCTCGAGCATTTCACCCACAATATCGGCCACGACCCCGTCAGCGGCCGCCACAACGAGCGAATCGCCGGGAGGAATCACTCGAATCGGGTCGCGAAAAAAGTAAAACACGTAAATGATGAGGAGCAGCCACAAGCCCACGAGCAAGGTGCCCAGAATGGCAAACCAGATGCTTAAAATTGCTGATCCGACCGCCAGAGCGACCACAATTGCCAAGATCCAACGAGCCTCATAGATAGTTTGCCAGCGCATAAGCCCCTAGTCTCGACACGGAGAAACCAGCGTCAAGCGTAAGTTCCCGGATCGAGATCGGTTCAGCAGCCAAGTTAGATAGTTTGCTCCTAATTCATTGACAAGACAGGCGCATCGTCTTAATGCCATACTGATTGAAGCGATGCCGATCAGCGGGCTCGCAGATGCCCCTTTAGCGTAACTTTCACCCCCCCAAGCCTCTTTTCCTGGAAGGCACCCACTAAAAAGGCGAAAGCCAACCAATTTATGAGACTCAACCCATTTATCGCGACCTGCCTCGGAATCCTTCTCGCATGGTCATCCGCCCAAGCGCAAACGCAGCAAGTGCCTGCTAATGATAACTTTGCCAATCGCGAGGTTATTTATGGCACCAACCACATTAGTTTTGGAAATAATGTTCTAGCTACCACAGAAACAAACGACCGGGGTTATTCCATCAGCTCTGTGTCACACACAGTGTGGTGGAGCTGGACTGCGCCGGTGGATGGGGTCGTTACCATTGATACGAATGGAAGTAGTTTCGATACGACCATGGCGGTTTTCACAGGCAATTCCCTGTCAAATTTGTTCATTGTAACCGAAGTTCAAGGCAACCAGCTTTACTTTGCAGAGGATGATGATGCCGGGATTGGCTTGGCCAGTTTGGTCACATTCACGGCTCAAGCCGGGGTTACCTATCAAATTTCCATCGATGGGTTTGTCGGAAACATCGGCTTCATCGAGTTAAATCTGGCCATGAAGTTTACGCCTCCCAGCAACGATAATTTTGCCAACAGGCAGGTTGTGAATGGCGCTGGAGCAACCATCTCTGCCACCAATGTGGGTGGCACTAGAGAATTTGGTGAGCCAAATCACGCTGGCAATGCGGGGGGCGAATCCCTCTGGTACAGCTGGACGGCACCCCGAACGGGCTTGGTGCAGATAAAATCCACCGGTACAAACTTCGATACCATTTTGGGAGTGTATGTCGGTGATGGCTTGGGTGCATTGTTCGATGCCTCGAGCTCTGCGAATTCTGGCGTAATAAATTCGACCCCAAACGAACTCGATTTCAAAGTCATCGGCGGGGAGACTTATGCGATTGCGGTAGATGGCATGGACGGGCGGGTGGGATCGTTCACGCTGACGGTGGCCCAGGGACCCGCAATTTCATTAAGCGGCGTCCTCAATTATGGCTCTCGCAAAGTTAAGTCGAAGACCACTCTCACGTTGAAAATAGTGAACACCGGCACAACGACTTTAAAAATTCGTGGCATCGACTGTCCATCTGGCTACGAAGCCCGATATAGCGGCAGTCTTGCTCCCGGAAGGAGTAAATCGGTGCGCGTAATCTTTTCCCCAAACCGAAAGGGCACTTTTAACAGTTACTTGACTGTCAGAAGCAATGCCGCTGCCGGAAATAATAAAAGGCGCTTGACTGGCACAGGCTACTAAAGCCCCCGCTGGGCTTTAGTAGACAGCTCCAGCCATAGGCTTGAGTGCTTCGGAGTATATTTGAGCTATGCGGCTGCTTCCGCAGAGGTGATAGCGACGTATGGCCAGACAATCTGATGCTTTTCTGCGAATGGCATTGACGGTGGGTGGCTTCCCACTATTTTCTACGCCTCGCAACCACACTATTATCTATTATTTATGAGCATCAAAATCGGCATTAACGGCTTCGGACGCATCGGTCGTCTCGTCTTTCGCGCAATCTGTGACCAAGGCCTTCTCGGCAAAGAAATCGAAGTCGTCGCAGTGAACGACCTCGTCGGTGCCGACAACCTCGCCTACCTCGTCAAATACGATTCGACCCAAGGTCGCGCCAAGGAGGAAGTTTACTCCAAGAAATCCAGTCCTGAAGTGCCCGAGGACGACATCTTGGTTGTCGATGGCCACGAGATCAAATGTCTCGCCGTCAAGGAAGGCCCGACCGCATTGCCTTGGGCCGCGCTTGGCGTGGATATTGTTATTGAATCGACCGGCCTCTTCGTCGATGCCGCCAAAGCTCGCGGCCACATCACCGCTGGGGCCAAAAAAGTCATCATTTCCGCTCCTGGCAAGGACGAGGATATCACGATCGTCATGGGCGTGAATCACGAGAAATACGATCCGGCGAACCACCACATCATTTCCAATGCGAGTTGCACGACGAACTGCCTTGCTCCCGTTGTTCACGTGCTCCTGAAGGAAGGTTTCGGCATCGAGGAAGGCCTCATGACCACCGTCCACAGCTACACTGCGACTCAGAAAACCGTCGATGGCGCTTCCAAGAAAGATTGGAAAGGTGGCCGTTCCGCCGCGATCAACATCATCCCATCCACCACTGGCGCTGCGAAAGCGGTCGGACTCGCCATTCCTGAGGTCAAAGGCAAACTCACTGGCATGTCATTCCGCGTGCCGACTCCTACGGTTTCTGTGGTCGATCTCACTGTCAAAACCGTGAAATCCACCAGCTACGAGGAGATCAAAGCCGCCATGAAAAAGGCCAGCGAGACCTACTTGAAGGGCATTCTGGGCTACACCGAGGACGAAGTCGTTTCGACCGATTTCATCCACGATACGCACTCCTCGATCTTCGACGCCGGCAGCGGCATCGCCTTGAACGATAAATTCTTCAAACTGATCAGCTGGTATGACAACGAGTGGGGTTACAGCAATCGCTGCGTTGATCTCTTGAAATACATCGCGGACAAAGGCGTCTGATTTAGATCCAACTCCGATGGCCAAGAAAGACATCCGCGACATCAAAGTCACCGGGAAACGCGTCCTCGTGCGCGTCGATTTTAACGTCCCGCTCGACGACAAACCCGGCGGGATGGTCATTACCGACGACACCCGGATCAAGGAAACGCTGCCCACGCTGCGCTACCTCGTCGAGCAGGGCGCAAAAGTCATCCTTTGCAGCCATCTCGGACGCCCAAAAGGCCAGGTCGATCTCAAGCAAAGCCTGCGTCCCGTCGCCGCACGACTGGCGGAAATGCTCTCCATCCCGGTGGCATTTTCCAGTGTTTGTGTTGGACCCGAAGCCGTCGAAAAATCGCAGGCGCTCGATCCGGGTGAGATTCTTCTCTTGGAAAATGTCCGCTTCATGCCGGGTGAGGAAAAGAACGACCCCGCACTTGCCAAGCAGTTTGCCGAGCTCGCCGACATCTACGTCAACGACGCTTTCGGCTCCGCCCATCGCGCTCACGCCTCCACTGAGGGCGTTGCCCACCTCGTTCCGATTGCGGTTTCCGGCCTCCTCATGGAAAAGGAACTCCACTTCCTCGGCGACGAACTGCAAAACCCGGCCAAACCCTTCGTCGTCATCCTCGGCGGCGCGAAAGTCTCCGACAAAATCCAAGTCATCGATGCGCTGCTCGAAAAAGCCGACACCATTCTCATCGGCGGCGGCATGGCTTATACCTTTGGCCTCGCCCTCGGCAAAAAAATCGGCAAATCCCTCTCCGAGCCCGACAAGGTGGACACCGCCAAGCTCGCGCTCGCCAAAGCCAAGGCCAAGGGAGTTAAATTCCTATTGCCGGTCGATAACTACATCGTCGAAACCCTCGATTTTAAGAACAAAACCGTCAGTCCCGGCAAAGTCACTGCGGTGGGCGAGGACATTCCCGATGGCTGGGAAGGCGTTGATATCGGACCTGAAACCATCAAATTGTTTTCCGCCGAAATCGCCTCCGCCAAAACCGTCCTCTGGAACGGCCCCATGGGCGTCTTCGAGATCAAAGATTGCGCCAAAGGCACCTTTGCCCTCGCCGAAGTCATCGCGCAAAATCAGTCCGCCAAAACCATCATCGGCGGCGGCGACAGCGTGAAAGCCGTCAAACGTGCGGGCGTTTCCGACAAAGTCACCTTCATTTCCACCGGCGGCGGTGCCTCGCTCGAACTTCTCGAAGGCAAAGTCCTCCCCGGCGTCGCCGCTCTGGCCGACAAATAACACTGCAACTCGAATGAGAAAAAAAATCCTTGCCGCCAATTGGAAAATGAACCTGACCAACGGGGAAGCCCGGTCGTTCATGGAGAGCTTCCTTCGCGAAATCGGCGACGAACTCGACGTCGAAGTCGTCATCATCCCGCCCTTTCTTTCCATTGCCACGGTGACGGAATGCCTCAGCAAACATCAAAGCGTGAAAGTCGGCGCGCAAAACATGCACTTCGAGAAATCGGGTGCCTTCACCGGTGAAATCAGCGCCGCGATGCTCCGCGACCTTTACGTTCGCTTCGTCGTCCTCGGCCACAGCGAACGCCGCGCCCTCTTTGGTGAGACCGACGAGATCATCAACAAAAAAGTCAAAGCCGCCCACGTCGCCGCCTTGCGCCCGATCTTTTGCATCGGCGAAACCCTCGACGAACGCGACGCCGGCCAGGTGGAAACCGTTCTCGAACGCCAACTCCGCGGCGGTCTCGCTGATCTGACTGCCAAAGAAATCGTCGAAACTGTCATTGCCTACGAACCCGTCTGGGCCATCGGCACCGGCCGCACCGCCAGCCCCGAGCAGGCGCAGGAAGCGCACGCCTTTATCCGCAAAACCGTCGCCGCCATCGCCGATCCAGCCACGGCAGAGCGCGTCCGCATCCAATACGGCGGCAGCGTGAAACCGGAAAACACCACCGCGCTCATGTCGCAACCCGACATCGACGGCGCACTCGTCGGCGGCGCCAGCCTCGACCCCCGCAGTTTCGCCCAGATCGTCCAGAACACGGTCAAACTCGTCCAGTAATCCCGCCAGAACTGAGTTAGACTCCGCTCATGCGAGATGTCTTTGTGAACCAGGACCATGCGCGGGTGGGATTTTACAAATCCGTGCTGGAGGAGGCGGGAATCCCGAGCTTCATTCGCAACGAATTCAGCAATAACGGCCTGACTGAAATGCCGTCGGGCTTGTTTTTCCCGACTCTTTGCGTGGTGAACGATGAGGATTACGACGAGGCCATGCGGATTCTGGGGCCGATATTTTATGGCAGTCCGTCGGCGCTGCCGGATTGGGTCTGCGCGAAATGCCAGGCCGAGGTGCCTGGAAATTTCGACGCTTGCTGGCGATGCGGTGAGTTCCGAGTGGCCGAGGAACCGGTCTAAAAGATTCGACTGCAACTCCGCTCAAAAAGTTTCCCAACATCGCAAGCCGGGATGTGCTACGTTTCGCGCCATGAATAAAGTGGCCACGGTGACGCTCTCGTTTTGGGTGATGAAAATCTGCGCCACCACCCTCGGCGAGACGGCAGGCGACCTCCTTTCGATGACGCTCCATGTCGGCTACGCCATCAGCTCGCTCATTCTCATCGGCCTGTTTGCGATCTCGCTGGTGGCGCAGCTTCGGGCGAAGAAATTCCATCCCTGGCTCTATTGGACCGTGATCCTGACCACCAGCACGGCGGGCACCACGATGTCGGATTTCATGGATCGCACCCTTGGGCTGGGCTACGCAAAAGGCTCGCTGCTGATCGTTTCCACGCTCATCGCCATCCTCGCGGCCTGGCGGCTGACGGAGGGTTCGCTGCGGGTGGATCACATCGCCTCGCGTCGGGCGGAAATGTTTTACTGGTTCGCCATTCTCGTCTCCAACACGCTCGGGACGGCGCTGGGCGATTATCTGGCCGACGATTCGGGTCTCGGTTTTCTCGGTGGCGCGGCGTTGATCGGCGGTTTGCTCGTGATAGTGGCGCTGGCGTATCGGCTGACACCGCTCAGTCGGGTGCTGCTTTTCTGGGTGGCGTTTGTGCTCACGCGTCCTTTTGGAGCGACGTTTGGCGATTTGTTGACGAAGCCGCTCGCAAAGGGCGGGCTGAATTTCGGCACGATCGGCAGTTCGGCGATCCTGTTCGTGATCCTCGGGGCACTGATTTTCTGGACACACCGCAAGGGAACGGACACCGCTTAAGCAACTCAGCGCACGGGCTTTTCGCGGCGAAAATTCTCCGTGACCTGCGCCAGAACGATCCCGGCCTTGCTGATCGTCGAGTGATTCAAAAGGGTGCGGCCGTCGGGCTGCAAATACATCCACTGGCTCATGCGCACGCGAGTGAGAGGGTTCCCCGGCGACAGCTCCAGCGTGAAGCTCCAATGGAAAACATGGCCCGCCGCCTCGCCGTGGATGAGGCCGATAATGTCGTTGGCCCGCCCCTCGAAGTGATGCGCGTCGATGCGCCGGAGCTGCCACGAGCGATGCTGTTTTTTGCCGTCGCTGAATTGCAGATCCTGCTCCAAGTGGAGTGTGTCGGCGGTGATGGTGCCTCGCGTTTGCGTGGCGACCTGCTGCGTCGGCTGCCCGCGTCGGTTCTCCAAGACTCCGATGGAACTTGACTGGCCGGTAAAATATTCCACTGGGTCTAGCGTCGGTTTTCCTCTGGCAAAATCGGAGGGGCGCATCCCGGCGCAGGCGGAAAACAACGTGGCGAGGAGGAGCAGGACGAGTCGCATGGCACTCAGGCTACGTTTTTCGCGAATGGACGGCTGCCCGTTCTTGCACGCGGGAATTTTTTATCGTCAAGTTGGCCCATGACCGACCCTGTTCCCTTCGCCAAAGGCACCACCCTGCACAGTCTCCTTCCCCGCATGGCGAATCGCCACGGACTCATTGCCGGCGCGACGGGCACGGGAAAAACCGTTACGCTGCGAGTGCTGGCGGAGCGGTTTAGCAACATGGGCGTCCCGGTTTTTCTCGCCGATGTGAAAGGCGACGTCTCCGGCATCGGCCAGGCGGGAGCCGCGAATGAGCGGCTCGATCAGCGCAAAAAAGATTTGGGTTTGAAGTCGCTCACGTTTCAGGAATTTCCCGTGCGCTTCTGGGATATTTTCGGGGCAGAAGGTCATCCGGTGCGAGCGACCGTTTCCGAGATGGGACCGCTCCTAATGGGGCGTTTGCTCGGGCTGAACGAGGTGCAGGGCGGCGTGCTGAGTCTGGTTTTCAAGATTGCCGACGACCAGAAATTGCTCCTGCTCGACCTGAAGGATCTGCGCGCGATGCTCACTCATGTGGCGGAAAACGCGGCCCAGTATCAGACGAATTACGGCAATGTCTCCTCGGCCAGCGTGGGCGCGATTCAGCGCGGCTTGCTGGCGCTGCAAAGCCAGGGCGGCGATCAGTTTTTTGGCGAACCGGCGCTCAATCTCGACGACCTCATGCAGGTGGAAAATGGCCGGGGTGTGATCAATCTGCTCGCGGCGGACAAGCTGATCAACTCGCCGAATCTCTACGCGACGTTCCTGCTCTGGCTGATGTCGGAACTGTTTGAGCGCCTGCCCGAGGTGGGCGATCCGGACAAGCCGAAGATCGCATTTTTCTTCGACGAGGCGCACTTGCTTTTCAATGACGCGCCAGACTTTCTTCAGCAAAAGATCGAGCAGGTCGTGCGGTTGATTCGCTCGAAAGGCGTCGGCATTTACTTCGTGACGCAGAGCCCACTCGACATCCCGGAGTCAGTGCTGGGCCAACTCGGCAACCGCGTGCAACACGCCTTGCGCGCCTTCACACCGCGCGACCAAAAGTCGGTGCGGACGGCGGCGGAGACGTTTCGCGCGAATCCAAAACTGAACACAGCGGAAGTCATTACGCAGCTTGGCGTGGGCGAGGCGCTCGTCTCGACGCTCGATGAAAAAGGTACGCCCGAGATCGTGGATCGATGCCTGATTTATCCGCCAGAGTCGCGTCTGACTCCGCTCACGCCCGAGGAACGCAAGGCGGCGATCCAAGCGAGCGATCTTTTTGGGCATTACGAAAAAGCCGTGGACCGCGAGTCGGCCTACGAGGCTTTGCAGGCCAAAACCGTTGCGAAAACAGCCGAAGCTCCTGCCGAGGCGCCAGCCAAAGCGGAAAAGCCCTCGGAGTTTGCCAAGATAGCGACCAGTGTCGGCACGAGCGTTTTGCGTGCAATGGGAACGCAGATGGGCCGGCAAATCGTGCGCGGCGTCCTCGGCAGCATCATGGGCGGAGTGCTGGGCGGCACGGTCCGGCGTTCGTCGCGGCGCTATTAGAAGCTCATGTTTTCTCTGCTCGGACTGAGTCTGCTCGTTTCCGAGATAGTGCTCGGACTCCGCCGCCGGTCGCAGACGGGAGCGGAGAAAAAAGACCGCGGCACCCTGCGAATGCTCTGGGTGATCATTCTTCTGTCCATCGCGAGCGGGTATCTCGCTGCCCAACTCGACTTAGGCCCGCACCTGCCCGGTGAGCGGAGTTGGATCGTTATCGGTGTCGTTCTTTTCGTGCTCGGCGCGACGCTCCGCTGGTGGTCGGTGCTGCATCTGGGGCGGTTTTTTACGGTGGATGTCGCCGTCGCCAGCGATCATCGCCTGATCGACAACGGCCCCTATCGGTTCGTCCGCCATCCGTCTTATACCGGGCTTTTGCTCGAATTCACTGGTCTGGCTTTTTGCCTCGGGCACGTCGTCAGCCTGGCGGTCATTCTCCTTCCAATTTTTTTTGCCCAACGTCGCCGCATCGAGGTCGAGGAACGCGCCTTGCAGGAAAAACTCGGCGAGCCCTACCACCAATACTGCGCGCGCACAAAGCGCCTCCTTCCATTTCTCTACTAGTGGGCCCGCAGGGATTCGAACCCTGAACCAAGGGATTATGAGTCCCCTGCTCTAACCGTTGAGCTACAGGCCCGTTGCTAGGAGAATTATCTCGCCCCAGAGGTTGCCCTGTTTTTTCTCCGGGCGCAGCCATGAAAAGCTCGGAAAAAACGCGGCTGCGAAATCTGGTGCGTCATAAGTCTGGAATTGATTATGCCAGAGCATTCGCCAGCGGAAAAGAAGTTTGGCGGTAGGTGGCGTTCCTCTTTTTCTTGCGCGTATGGCCTGCCACCGAGACGGATTAAGGTGACGAGAAGTTCAGGAAACCGTGTGAACTTTGACTCCGAGAGCCCGCAGGCTTCGCACATCCTTTGGTGCGAGTTTCGTATTGGTCACCCAAGCATTGAAGTCGCTCAATGGGGCAAAATGGATGGTGCTCGAGTGCGGCCATTTCGTGGCATCGGCCAGGAGGATTTTTTGTTCGCAACGTTCGAGGATGGCCTTCTTCATTTCTGCCTCAGAAACCTCGGTTGTCGAACAACCCTCGAGGGTAACGCCGGATGTTCCGATGAAGGCGAAGTCAGCGCGAATGAGGGAGAGAACACCGAGGGCGCTTCCCCCAACCAGCGCACCACTGACGCGACGAAGTTCCCCGCCAATGCACAGAAACTCTGCTTCGCCGTGGAGGGAGAGTGCGGTGAGGGCGACGGAATGCGTGATGATTCTCACATCCTTCCGGCTGAGGAGGGCTTTGCCGGTTTCGAGACAGGTGGAGCCCGCATCGATGAAAACGCTGGAGCCGGGTGGAATGAGCGAGGCGGCCAGCGAGGCAATCGCTTTTTTGGCGGCGTGATTTCGCAGCAATCTCTCGTCGAAGGAAATCTCTGCCCGCGCATAAGCGGGATCGAGCACTCCGCCATGCACGCGCAGGATGTCGCCGCTTTTCTCCAAGTCGGTCAGGTCGCGCCGCAGCGTGGCTGGGGAGACTTTTACCATGGCCTGAAGGTCGGCGAAATTCAGCCGGCGGTGTTCCCGGACCATCTTGCGAATCGCGCTATGTCGTTCGTGGGCGAACATAGTTAAGGCGTTTGCGCTGGGCGGAGCACGTCGAAAAGGATCTCGGCTGGATGCTTCGCCGTACGTCCGGTTCCATCGTGAATTTGATGCCGGCAGGATGTTCCGGGCGCCGCGACAATGACTTCGGCGGGCAACGCGCGAACGGTGGGCAGCAGAACCAGTTCGCCGATTTTCATCGAAACATCGTAGTGCTCGGCTTCGTAGCCGAATGAGCCGGCCATTCCGCAACAACCGGACGCGATGAGGCGGACGTCGTGGCCGACGGGCAACTCGAGTGTGCGGACGATGGGCGTCTGCGAGGCGAGTGCTTTTTGAAAGCAGTGGCCATGAAGACGAATTTCACGCGAGTTAGAATCGAATGCGTCGCGACGAATGCGGCCGGCGTCGGCTTCCTTCATGATAAACTCTTCAAACATCAGACAATTTTTTGCCAGGGTGCGAGCGGTGTTTCGGAGTTCCGGGGGCGCGAGGTCAATGTATTCATCGCGAAAACTCAGAATGGCGGAAGGCTCGATTCCGATCAAGGGCGTTTCCTCGGAGATGAGCGGGGCGAGACGCCGGATGTTTTCGAGTGCGATCTTTCGGGCATCACGGAGAAGGCCTTTGGAGAGCTTCGACCGGGCGCTTTCCAGATGATCCGGAATGATGACTTCGTAGCCGAGCGCCTCCAGCAGCCGGATGGTTTTTTGCCCGATGGGCACGTCGTTATACTCGGTGAATTCGTCGCAGAATAAATAGACGCGGCGAGACGTGCCCGACAGCTTTGGTCGCCGCGCACGATGCCAGCGAGACAGAGTCGTTTTGTGGAGCAGCGGAATCGTGCGATCGGGATGGAACCCAGTGAGTCGATTGAGCAAACGACGGATCGCCACAGTGCCGAAAAGGGAATTCCAAATCCACGGAGCGAGAGAAGCCATGCGGCTGGATTGGGCAAAGCCAGCAATCAGCCGCGTGCGCAGCGAGAGGCCATGGGCATCCTGGTAGTGTTGAAGGAACTCGGCCTTGAGCTTGGCGATATCCACATTGGAGGGGCACTCCGATTTGCAGGCCTTGCAGGAGAGGCAAAGATCCATGACCTCTTTGATCTCGTCGTTGTCGAATGGATTCAAAGCATCGCGAGGATGCAGCAACGCGTGGCGTAAAATATTGGCGCGGCCACGGGTCGTATGTTCCTCAGAGCGCGTGGCCATGTAGCTGGGACACATCGTCCCGCCGGCGAGGTGGCCCTTGCGACAATCGCCGGACCCGTTGCACTGCTCGGCCGCGCGGAGAAATCCGAGTGTGGAGGAGAAATCCAGAATCGTATCTAACTCCGGCGACTTTTGGCCGGGGCTGTGGCGCAGGGAAGAATCCATCGGGGGGGTGTCGATGATTTTTCCGGGATTGAAAGTCCCGAGCGGATCGAAGACGTGCTTGATTCCGCGCATCAGGGCATAGCATTCCGGTCCGACCATGAACGGAATAAATTCGCCGCGCAGACGTCCGTCGCCGTGTTCGCCACTGAGTGAACCGTCATATTTTTTAACGAGAGCAGCGATGTCCTCCGCCACGGCGCGAAACATCTTCAAACCCTCTGGAGTTTTGAGATCAAACATCGGGCGGGTGTGAAGTTCGCCCGTGCCGGCATGTGCGTAATAGACGCAGGCGATCCCGTATTTGTCGCGCATGAGAGCGTCAAATTCGGCAATGTAGGCGGGCAGATCGCGGACATCCACTGCCGTATCTTCCACGACTTCACGGGGTTTGGCATCGCCGGGGACATTGCTCATCAGTCCCTGACCGGCCCGGCGCAATTCCCAGACATTATTTTGCTCGGCCCCTTTTAGAATCGGATAATGATAGCCGAGTCCCGCCTGTTTCAGATCGGTAATGAGGCGCTCCACCACTGAATCGGTCTGCGCGATATTGTCGTGGCGAATCTCGATAACCAGAACAGCGCCGGGATCGCCTTGGATGAAGAATCGGTTTTTCGATTGTTCGATGTTCCGCTTAGTCGCCTCCAAGATGTGATGATCGATGAGTTCCACCGCATAAGGCGAATGCGGCAGCGCATGGATCACGGCTCGGAGGGCCTCATTCACCGTAAGAAAATGGGCGCAAACCAAGGCGCTTTGCGACGGCGGCAAAACGCTGACATTTAACTCAAACTCGACTCCAAAAAATAACGTGCCCTCAGACCCGGCGATGAGTTTGCAGAGATTGAAAGGACGGTCGGAATCTGGTGTGAAGACCCGCGAATCCATCAGCAGGTCGAGAGCATATCCGGTGTTTCTCCGCGGAATGGATGCCTTGGGAAAACTCCTTCGGATCAACGCCCGATTATCGGGGTTCCCAAGCACATCTCGACAATGACGATAAATGCGGGCTTCGAGCGAATCCTCCGGACCCGCACATTTGGCCGCAAACTCTTCCTCGGACAGCGGGCCAAATGTCACCTCCGAACCATCGCTTAGAAAACCTCGCGCCGAGACGAGATGCTCGCGAGTCGATCCATAGATGATCGAGTTTGAGCCGCAGGAATTATTGCCGACCATGCCTCCGATCATGGCGCGATTGGCTGTGGATGTTTCCGGTCCGAAGAACAGGCCGTGAGAGAGCAGAGTTTGATTTAACTCGTTTCTAACTACTCCAGGCTGGACGCGCACCCGTCGATTGGGACCGTCCACTTCCAAGATTCGATTCATGTGGCGTCCGATATCGACGACGATGCCGGAACCGACGACCTGCCCGGCCAGCGATGTGCCGGCGGTGCGCGGGATCAGGCCGATGTGATTCCGCGCAGCGAGTTGGATCAAGGCAACGATGTCTGCTTCCGACTGCGGAAACGCGACGGCGATTGGAAGTTCCTGATACTCGGAAGCGTCCGTGGCATAGAGTTTTCGCAGGAGCGAGCCTGTCTCCAAGGTCCCATCCATTTGGGCGGCGAGACGGCGGATCTCGCGCTCCAGAGGTGCCAAGTCTTTAAGGGAACTGGACATGGCCGTGTTCGTGGCCGATCGCCAAACAATTTTCCAATCCAGAGACTCCTCCTGAAGTACTGGCGGCCTGAAGGCAGGCGGCAGCGGCACAGACGCCGCTCATGAGATTCTCGGCCATCGGACGATTCTCGTGCAACCCTAGCAACACACCAGCCGCAAATGCATCCCCTGCCCCTACGGTGCCGACGATTTTGTTCGCCGGCAAGTTGACGCGGCCCTGCCAAACTTCCTCCCCTGCCGAGGAGCGCGCGTAGGCACCTTCCGGCAAATGGATCACGACCCAATCTCGAACTCCGCGGCCCAACAGGACCTTCGCCGCTTCGCGCAGACCGTCCGTCAAATGCTTCTCACTGCCATCGCGCACCGGAATATCGGTGACACGCGAGGCTTCCAATTCATTGCAAATCAGCAGATCGATTTCCGGCAGCGCAGGATTGACGATCTCGCTATAATCCGGTCGTTCGACACTAACCAGATCCACGACTCGATAGAAACCGTGAAGCCTGGCCGATTTCAAAATCCCGGCTGCCACCGTGCCGTGAATGGCGTGCGGCTCGTCCATGGCATCGAGCAGAAGCAGATAGCCTAGATAAAGAATGCGTCCTTGCATTTCTTTCCAACGAAAGTGCTCGGGCCCGAGAAAACGATTCGCACCTCGCTGATGGAAAAACGTGCGTCTTCCGCTGGAGCGGACACTCATCACGTCGGTGTAAGACGTGGGAGCCGACTCATGCCGCCAAAGATGCTTGGTGTCAATCGACCTCGTTTGACATTGATCGACAATCCAGTCGCCTTCCGAATCCTGACCAATGGAGCCCAACGCACGAAGCGGGAACTGGGCACCGAGCTGAAAGAGATCGACGAGGATGTTAAAAGGCCCGCCGCCATTGTTGCGTTCTTCGCTCTCGATGTTAGCCAGCGTGTCTTGCGAAGGATAGACGTCGATGATTTTCGTCTTGTCCACGATCCAATTTCCCGCGCCGATGATGCCGGAAGACAAATTCATTTCGACTGCTCGCTAACCAGTCGCACAGTGACGGGTTCGTCTTCTTCAATGCCAGGATATCGCCCGATGTTAGGATCGACAAAAAAGTTGTCGTGAAGGTCGTCGTTGGCCGTGGAGACTTCCCCAATGATGCATTCCTCCGAAAGCGGGTAGAATGCGTGATAGATCCCCGGAAACAGAGTCACGCGAGATCCGGCCTCCAGCGTTATCACCTCGCCCGAGACGCACTTTCGCGGCTCGTGATTCACAGGAATAGAAAATTCGACTCCCTCCGTTTCCTTGGGAAAACCAGACCAAACCTGCACAGCGAGTTGGCCCCAACGGCAAATGATGTCTTCCTTCTTCTGGCGATGCGTATGGGCGGGAGTCGTCATGCCTTTTTGAGCATACATGAGCTTCTCACAGTATTCTGGCTCCTCCGCCAGATTGACTAAGACGAGGCCAGATCGGCGCCAGTCACCTAACCCAAAATCCGTGAGATCCCATCGAGGGTTGGGAGGAAGAGCCCAGCCATGGGCTTGGTAACAATGTTCGGCGGACCGGATGAGGTAGTTGATTTCGCTGCGTTTCACGGAGTAAAAGAAAGAAGTTAAGACCAACCGGGC
Source organism: Chthoniobacterales bacterium (assembly GCA_039930045.1). NCBI lineage: Bacteria > Pseudomonadati > Verrucomicrobiota > Spartobacteria > Chthoniobacterales > Chthoniobacterales bacterium. Next base: position 239,124 of record JBDSQB010000002.1, read on the forward strand.
CAGAGGGTGAGATGTTTAACTCGTCCAATGCACATTGCCACGAAGGCTGAGGCGATGACCGAAGTTTTCATTCGAGTTAGATGGATAGCTTCTACACTAACTCGATGGCGCGCTTCTCTGCGTGCGATTGCAGAGCCGCGTCAAAAAGACAATGACTCTGGACCGCCTCATCAGGCGTCACGCAACCAAAACGACCATCGAGTTTGCCCGCCCGTTCCGCGAGATAAGCCGCCCACATTTGCATAAAACAATCGGGAAATCCGGGCTCAAAGATACCACCCGTAATGGTGGGAAAAGGCCCATGAAAGCCAAGGTCGGTGCGCTGCCAGATTTGCTCCTTGCCGCGTTGGAAAGTCCAGAGTGACTTCGGTTCCTTGGTGCTATATTTCACCCCGCCCTCGGTGCCGAGAATTTCGAGAAACCAAGTGTTAGTTTCGCCGGGGGCGAGTCGCTTCATCTCGAAACGCACGGGCACTTCGCTGCCGTCCACCTCGACATCGGTGTGGAGCAAGGCGTTATCCCAAGTGTCGCACGGTGCCATGCCGCCTTTGCCGTCAGGACGTTCGTGGTAGATTTTTTGCAACTGCGCATAGACGCGTTTTGGCTTCCATCCAATTCGGAAAGGCACGTGGACAACATGCATTCCCAGATCTCCCATCACGCCAATCTCGCCACAGGTTCTAACCTGGCGTTTCCAATTGACGGCCTTGGTCGGGTCGAGATCGCTGCTGTGATGAAAACCTGAGCGGACTTCGAGTAATTTCCCGAGCTGTCCGCCGAGGGCGACCTGATAGGCGCGCTGGGCTCCGGGCAGGAAAGGAAACTCGGAGCTGCATCTAACAAAACGACCGGAAGCCCTGGCTGCTTCCGCAATGGTGCGGGCCGACTTCAAGTTGATGCCGAAGGGCTTTTCCGCGAATAAATCTTTACCCGCCTTCAACACATCGAGATAGAGGGCCTCATGCAAGTTGTGTGGAACTGCCACGTAAACCACATCGACTTCGGAACTAGCCAGCAGTTCATGATGATCCGCTGTTAGTAATTTGATCGTCGGAATCTGCCGAAACCATTCGCGTTGTTTCTCAACCAAATCGCAGACGGCAGTTAGCTCCGCTTTGACCGGAAAACCATCCAGGACAAACCAGCGGGCCAATGCGCTGGCTACTTCACGTCCCATTAATCCGCCGCCGATAATGCCAATCCTAACAGTGTCGTTCATGGATGTTAGTTAAGAAATTTTGCGGCTTCGATGGCCGTGGCTCCGTCGTGAACAATAGCCATTAAAGCTTTTGTCATTCCAGTTGGATTCGTATGTTGAATGACGTTGCGCCCGTAAACAATGCCGGCCACGCCTTGTTGAATCAATGCTTCGGTGCGTTCGAGGATTTCCTTGTCCGGAGCCTTGCCGCCACCACGCACCAGTACCGGGATGCGCCCGGCTATCTCCACGACTTTGTGGTAGATACTCACATCGTCAGTCGGATCGGCCTTGATGATGTCGGCTCCCAGTTCCACCGCCTGGCGAACGAGCGGAAGGATTTTTTCCAAGTCCCCATCGACCATGTAACCACCCGCCTTCGCATTTGCCTGGAAGACCAATGGTTCAATCATCAGAGGCATGCCATAACGATCGCAGTCGGGTTTGATCTTCAGAATATTTTGCATGCACTGATCGGCGACTTCCGGTTCACCGGGAATGCGAAAGAGATTCACCACCACGCACGTGGCATCGAGCCGCAGCGCCTGCTCGACCGGGTTCTCGATCATGCGGCTAAAAAGCGTGCGGGGTAAGTCTTTCCCGTAAACATTGGCGACATCCGTGCGAAGAACCAGGGAAGGTTTCTGCCGCCCGGCGATCTCTTGGAGAAGTGGCGCCTGCCCGATAGTTAGCTGGATCGCATCTGGAGCTGCGTCCACCAGCGTCGTCACCGCTGCGGCCAGATTTTCGATACCAGAAAGAAATCCGTATTCATTGAAAAAACCATGATCGATCGCGACATCGAAGCAGCGGCGGGACTTGGCGTTAAAGAGGCGGTTAAGGCGATATATTTTCATATTGAAGGGTTGATCACTAATGATTTATTTCGCTTATATCGCTCACCGCGTCAAGTAATGAAACTCATCGAGCCAGCCGCTTCTCGCCCAAGCCGACTTCCATTGCGATGAAAACTCAAGTCGTGCAGCGGTGCTCGGCGGGGCCATGGGACGCGCTGAGATTGAGCGCGGTATTGATCAGCCCGACGTGGGAAAAGGCTTGGGGAAAATTGCCGACCTGACGTTTTTCCACGGGATCGTATTCCTCTGATAACAATCCAAGTGGACTGCAAATTTCGAGGAGCCGCGTGAACCAGGCCCGTGCCTCGTCGTGGCGACCGAGCATTTCCAGACAATCCGCCAGCCAGAAGGAGCACGGCAAAAACGCGCCCTCGCCCGGCGGTAGCCCATCGACGGACGCCGAGTTGGCAGGGTGATAACGCAGGACAAAGCCGTCCACGACGAGCGTGCGTTCGATGGCCTCGATCGTGCCGCGCACCCTTGGATCGTCCGCCGGGAGAAAGCCCACCAGCGGGATCATGAGCAGGCTGGCGTCGAGCTGATCGGAGCCGAAAAACTGAGTGAACGTGCCGCGAGTTGCATCGTAACCTTGCGCGCAGACGGCCTCGTGAATCTGGTCGCGGAGTTGTCTCCAGCCCGCCACATCGCCCTGGAGCCCGAAGGTTTCCCCCGATTTGACCGCCCGATCCACGGCGACCCAAGCCATGACTTTGGAATACGTGAAATGACGGCGCGGGCCACGAATTTCCCAGATGCCCTCGTCAGGTTCCTGCCAGCGCGCGGCGACGGCCTCGATGAGCTGGCGTTGCAGTGCGTCGAAGGCGTCATTTGGCGGCAAACCGGAGCGCCGGGCCTGATACATTGCGTCCATAATTTCGCCATAAACATCGAGCTGGAATTGCTCCGAGGCGGCGTTGCCGACGCGCACAGGACGGGAGTTTTCGTAGCCGGCGAGGTGATTCAACTCAAACTCCGGAAGCTGTCGTTCTCCGGCGGGGCCGTACATGATTTGCATCTGCGAGACGTTGCCAGCGATGGCGCGTAGGAGCCAGTCGCGCCAGGCGCAAGCCTCGTCGGTGTAGCCCGCGAGCGTCAGCGCATAGAGCATAAACGTGGCGTCGCGCAGCCAGACGTAGCGGTAATCCCAGTTGCGAATGCCACCGACCTTCTCGGGGAGCGATGTGGTGGCGGCGGCGATGACGCCTCCGGTCGGTCCGTAGGTGAGCGCTTTTAGCGTGATGAGCGAACGGACGACCTGCCCGCGCCATTCGCCCTCGTAGGTGCATTTCGCCGTCCAGTCGCGCCAGTATTTCTCGGTGGCGATGATGCTGCGATGCGGATGCGCGGGCTCGGGCGGCTGCAAATGCGAGGGAAACCAGGTGAGAACGAAGCTCTTTTTCTCGCCGGCGCGGAGAGTGAAAGTCGCGATGGTGGAGAGGTTTTCGCCGTGAGTTGCCACGTCGCAACGGAGGAGCATTCCATTGGGACCAGCGATGGCAATGAGGTCGTCGCCGTTTCGAAAAACCCAGGGAACGGCGAGGCCGTTGTCGAAACGGAGGACGAGTTTCATCGCGATCTCGACCTCCCCGTGAACGCCCTCGACCACGCGGACGACGTCGGGATATTCCCCGCGTGGCGGCATGCAATCGGTGAGTCGAATGTAACCCGACTCGGTCTCAAACTCCGTCTCCAGCACGAGCGTGTCCTTGCGATAACGCTGGCTGGCCCGATGCGGGGCGGTGGGAGCGAGTTTCCAGCAGCCGTTTTTTTCGTCGCCGAGCAGCGCGGCAAAACACGCCCCGGAATCGAATCGCGGGACGCAAAGCCAGTCGATGGAGCCATTTTTTCCCACCAGCGCGCCGGTCTGAGTGTCGCCGATAAAGCCGTAATCCTCGATCCTCATTTGCGCGCCGCCATACTAGCAAATCGAAATCCCTTAGGGCTTGGCCTTATTGGAAAAAACTGGCCAGTTCCGAGTGCATCGAAGTCTTGACCTCGCCGCAAACGGCCAGTTACGCTGGCGATTCGACCTTTAACTGGAGAACATATTTTGGAACTCAAAGACATCAAATCCCTCATCGATCTCATGAAGAAAAACGACCTCTCGGTCTTCAAAATGGAGAACGAAGGCTTCAAGATCACCCTGAAAAAAGGATCGGACTTTCAGCCGAATGTCACGTATTCCGCCCCCGCTCCCGCCGCGCCAGCAGCCCCGGTAAGCGCACCGTCCGCCGCTCCCGCAGCCGAGGCCAAGCCCGTCGGAAAAGAGATCGTCTCGCCGATGGTCGGCACGTTTTATCGCTCGCCCGCACCCGACGCGCCGCCGTTCGTCGAAGTCGGCGACGAGGTCACCGAGGACACCGTTGTTTGCATCATCGAGGCCATGAAAGTGATGAATGAAATCAAAGCCGAATGCCGAGGCACCGTGCTCGAAGTCGCCGCCGAAGTCGGCAAGCCCGTGCAATTTGGTCAGGCGCTATTCCGCATTAAATAAAGTTCCGATGTTTCGCAAAATCCTGATCGCCAATCGTGGCGAAATCGCCCTGCGAGTCCTGCGGGCCTGCCGCGAACTCGGCGTCAAAACCGTCGCCGTTTACTCTGAAGCGGACGTCGATTCGCTCCACGTTCAGCTGGCCGACGAGGCGATTTGCATCGGCTCGGCACCGAGCGCGGATAGTTATTTGAAGATCGACCGCATCATCAGCGCGGCGGAAATCGCCGACGTCGATGCGATCCATCCGGGTTACGGTTTTCTGGCGGAGAACGCCCATTTCGCGGAGATCTGCGAGAGCTGCAACATCAAATTCATCGGGCCCAAACCCGCCACCATCCGCGCGATGGGCGACAAGGCCACGGCCCGTGCCAACGCCATCGCCGCCGGCGTCCCCATTTCTCCCGGCAGCGACGGGATCGTCGAGACCGAGGACGAGGCTCGCGCCGTGGTCAAGCGCATTGGTTTCCCCGTCATGATCAAGGCGGTCGCCGGCGGCGGCGGGCGCGGGATGCGCATGGCTCACAACGAAGTCAGCCTCATCCAAGGTTTCCATGCCGCTCGCATGGAGGCCGACAAAGCCTTCGGAAATCCGGCGGTTTATATCGAGAAATTGATCGTCAACCCGCACCACATCGAGTTCCAAATCATGGCTGACTCGCATGGGCAGGTCATCCATTTGGGCGAGCGCGATTGCTCCATCCAGCGCCGCAACCAGAAAGTCGTCGAGGAATGTCCCTCGCCGCTGATGACTCCCGAATTGCGCAAGAAAATGGGCGATTCCGCCGTCGCGCTGGCCAAAACCGTTGGCTACGAAAACGCCGGCACCATGGAGTTTCTCGTCGATGACAACGGCGGCTTCTACTTCATGGAAATGAACACCCGCATCCAAGTCGAGCACCCGGTCACCGAGGAAGTCTATGGCTGCGACCTCGTGAAGGAGCAGATCCTCATCGCGGCGGGCGAACACCTTTCCGAGCACGTCGTCAACGCCACCCCACGTGCGCACGCCATCGAATGCCGCATCAACGCCGAGGACCCGGCGCACAATTTCCAGCCTTCGCCGGGCAAGATCGAACTCTACTACGCCCCGGGCGGACGCGGCGTCCGCATCGACTCCCACGTCTATGCCGGCTACTCGATCCCGCCAAATTACGACTCGATGATCGGCAAGCTCATCACGATTGGCGCCAACCGGCACAACGCCGTCCTACGGATGCAGCGGGCGCTCAGCGAATACATCGTCAGCGGCATCAAGACCACCATCCCGTTCCAGCTCGAGATCATGAAAAACCCGGATTTCCTCCGGGGCACCTACGACACCGGCTTCATCGAGAAGATGCTCGGCAACAAGCTCGTCCGCTAGTTTTCCAATCGAGTTCCATATGACTCTGGCCCGCGCCACGCTCTACGGAATTTTAGATTTGGGTTACATCGCGGTCTCCCAGACCGCTGACTTCGCCCGAAAAATGATCGCCGGCGGCGTCGATGTCGTTCAACTCCGGGCCAAGAAACTCTCGTCCGAAGAGTTCGCCCAGATTGCGATGGAACTCGTCCCGCTTTTTCAAGCTGCCGACATCCCCTTCATCCTCAACGACCACCCGGAACTCGTCGAAAGCACTGGCGCGAGCGGCGCGCATGTCGGACAAGACGACCTCAGCGTCGCCGAAGCCCGCCAGCTCGCCGGCCCCGGCGCGATCATTGGGAAATCCACCCACTCCGTCGCCCAAGCCATCGCTGGAGCCGCAGAAGCGGATTACATCGGATTTGGCCCCCTCTTCGCCACCCCCACCAAGCCCGATTACACCCCCGTCGGACTCGACGACATCCGCACCATCCACGAATCGACTGAAACTCCGATCTTCTGCATCGGCGGCATCAAACTGGACAATCTCCCCACCGTTCTCTCCGCTGGCGCGCGTCGCGTCGTCATCGTCTCTGGCCTCCTCCAAGCCCCGGACGTCGTTACCTATTGCCGCGCCGTCAGACAGCTTCTGCCAGAACTCTGATCTTACCAAGAGCACTTCGGCAGGTGTTTGAACCACTCCGACGGGTGTTCGAAATGCTCCGCCAGGTGTTTGAAATTCGGGAGGCCAGAGTGCTATGGAACTCCGCTGAAAAAACATCCAGCTTGACCGATTCCGGGCGGCTCCGACACGCTGGGCGGCATGTCCATTTTGATTGTTGGTTCCATTGCGCTCGATTCGGTGATTACTCCCGTGGAAAAGCACGACGATCTGCTCGGCGGGTCGGCGTCGTATGCGGCGGTGTCGGCAAGTTTCTTTTCCCCGGTGAATCTGGTGGGAATCGTGGGGGCGGATTTCCCTCCGGCGCATCTGAATTTTTTCCGCTCGCGGAAGATCGATCTGGCGGGGTTGGAGAAGGCGGAGGGCGAGACGATGCGCTGGACGGGCGAATACGAGTGGGACTTGAATGTGCGCCACACGCGCTCGATCGCGCTGAATGTATTTGAGACGTATGCGCCGACGATTCCCGTTGCGTATCAGAAGCCGGAGATCGTGCTGCTGGCAAACATCGCGCCGTCGTTGCAATCGCATGTGCTGGATCAGATCGAGCGTCCCCGGTTCATTATTGCCGACACGATGGATCTCTGGATCAACATCGCGCACGGCGATCTGCTGACGCTGTTGCAGCGGGTGGATCTCCTGATTTTAAATGACAGCGAGGCGCGGCTGCTGACGCAGGAGACGAGTCTGATTCGAGCCGGGAAGAAGATTCAGGCGCTGGGGCCGAAGTATGTGGCGATCAAGAAGGGCGAGCACGGCTGTCTGCTTTTCGGAGAGGAGGAATTCTTCAGTTGCGGGGCATATCCGTTGGAGGACATCCACGATCCGACGGGCGCGGGCGACTGTTTTGCAGGTGGGTTTGCGGGGTATCTGAATAGTCTGTCGGTGGAGAAGATCACGTTTCAGGAGATGAAACGGGCGGTGGTTTACGGCAGTGTGATGGCAAGTTTCAACGTGGAGGCGTTCAGTCTGGAGCGTCTGCGGACGCTGGACTTTGGGAAGATCGAGGAGCGTTACCGGATGTTCCGAGCAATGACGCAGTTTGAGCAGATCTAGCGCGAGTAGAGGGCGTAGAGGGCATCGACGAGGCGGAGGGATTTGGCGTTGGGAAAGATGCCGAGTTCCATTTGATTCATGACGTAGGCAAAGGCGAGGCCGTTTTCCGGGTCGGCAAAGGCGTGGCTCCCGCCCGCTCCGGGGTGACCGAACGCGCGCGGCGATGGTCCGTAAAGTGAGCGGAGTTTCATTCCATTGGCGTCGATCGGGTCGAGCATGAAGCCGCAGGAAAAGGCGGTGTGCTCGAGGGTCACGCGGTCGTCGCCTTGGGAAAGGATGCGGCTCATTTGAGCGATGGTTTCTGGAGAAAAATAGCGCTGACCGTCCATTTCGCCGCCATTGGCGAGCATGGCGTACCATTTCCCCAAGGCATGCGCGGTGCCGATGCCGCCAATGGCCGGGAGCGAGGCGAGGCGCGCCGCCGGGGTGTTCATGGAAGCGATGCTGGCGAGTCCGGCCGGCGTGGAAAAGGCGAGCCGGGTGAGCGAATCGGGGGCGGCCATGGCGCGCCAGAAGGCGTTGTCGGGCAGGCCGCCGGAGTTGCGGGCTGGAAAAACCGGGGCGATGGAATCGAGGCGTTCCGCGGGAAGTCCGATCCAGAGGTCGAGTTCCATGGGATCGCCGAAGATGGTTCGCCACATCGCGCCCAAAGGCTGGCTTGTGAGGCGGCGAACGAGTTCATCCAGCAAAAACCCGAAGGTGCGCGTGTGATACCCATGGAACTCGCCCGGTTTCCAGAGGGGGGTCTGATTGGCCAGTGCATTGCAAACGGCTTCGTGGTCAAAAACGGAGATCGCCGAATCGAGCAGCCCGGGCAATCCGGCCTGATGCGAAAGGAGTTGGGCAAGAGTGATTTCCCTTTTCCCAGCGGCGGCGAACTGTGGCCAGAAGTCGGCGACATGGCGCTCCAACTCGATGTCTTCCTCCTCCAAAACCGCGAGTAACGTCCCAGCGGCGAGAGCTTTGGTCGCCGACCAGATGAGAACGGGGGTGTCGGCGGTCCATGGCTGGGTTTTCTGGCGATCCTGGAAACCAGCGGCGAGCGAGAGGATTTCGCGGCCCTCGCGCCAGATGGAAACGGATGCACCGAGTTCGCCGAGTTCGGTAAAATTTTCCTCGAAAAGCAATTCGAGTTCGGGCGCGATGTCCATTCAGACTTCCTGCCAGATGGCACTCAGATCGGGATCGTGCTCGGCGATTTCCCGGAACTTTTTGTTCATCTTGAAGCTGGTTTTGAGATAAGCGCGGGCCTGCTGCATTTCGCCGAGGACGGCGTTGTAGCAGGCGAGATTGTAATAATACGTCGCCTCTTCGAGCAGCGAGGCCGGGCCGGCGATGAGGGCTTCGCGAGCCTCCAGGGTCTGTCCGAGTTCGTGCAGGCAAAAAGCGACGTGAATGAAGCCGATAGGCAGACCAGGATGCGACTCGCAAAGCTGCCGGCTGACTTCGAGGGCGCTTCGGAATTGTTTGAATTGCAGGAGGAGAAAGAGCCGCGCCTGCTTCACGCGCAAGTCGTCCTGCTGTTGCGCGGGCAGTGACGCCAGCTCCGCGAGTGCCTCATCAAACATGCCGAGTTCGCCGTAACCCTCGGCGGCTTGGAGAGTGCGATCCATCATGGCCACTTAATCGCCTTTTTGGGGTTGAGAAGTCAACCGGAAGGTTGTTTTTCGAGGCCCAGCAACGATCCCGCGGCCTTGTCTAAAAAAAAACACGGTGTGTTTAGCTGGAACTGTGTTATCCTGCCAGTCCAAAATTATGCAAAAGAAAAGCGCTTTTTCACGTCGTCTCCCTGACTTGGTAACAGAAGAATTGGTCAATGTTCTTACTTCCAAAAATATCTATGAATTTAAAGAACTCTTTGAGGTCGTTCATGAAAATTTGAAGGCTCGCAATGCCGCCAGCGGTGGAGAGGAAATGCTCCGTCTCCGCGCTTACGAAAAATTGCAGAATCTCGTAAACCGTGGCGCGGTGAAGAAAACCCTCAAGAAATACAAGGGTGTTCCTGAAGAATTGGCCAAGGTCGTGCCGATCGTGCCGCACATTCCCGGCACTGCTCCAACGGCACCCGCTGCCGAGCCAGCCGCCGCCTAAACAACTCAAGTTAGAAAAATACCGCCGCACCCAATACGCGGCGGTATTTTCGTGTACGGACGGCGAGGCTTGGCATAGCCGATGCTTTATGAGGAGGCATGAAGATATTTCTCATTGGCGCCTTCGTTTTGTCTCTCGCTGTCAGCAGCCACGCGGCGGATGGCGAAAAATCCGTCCAAGAATTGCGAGACGAGATCGCGCAATTGAAACGCAGCCTCGCCAAGGCGCAGGATCAAAGTGTGACAAATTTCTCGGCTTCGGTCGAACTCCGCTCCCGTTACGAGGCGGCCATTCAGCGCATCAATGAGGCCAATGACGTGGCTCGCCAATGGCGCAATCAGGCGATTAATCTGAAGCACGAGCTGACCTACACGAAAGCTATCGCACAGTCGGGCGCTGCAGGAGACACGGTGGATCTGGTGAAGGTGTATGCGAAATCCAACGTGCCCCATTTCCGGATCTCTGATATTCCGAGCCGCGAGGTACCGGCTCCAGTGACGATTACAAACACGGATGTGATTATTTCGCCGACTTACATCAGCATGCGCTGAACCGGGAAGAGCGGAGTTCCATCGAAATCAGCGACGGCGGAGCGTGATCCGCTTCACCGGAATGTTGCCCTGCGGGCTCTCACTTTTGACGAATGGATCGTCCTTGAACGCGTTGTGGATGAGGCGCCGGTCGTAGGCGTTCATGGGATCAAGAGTTACCGTGCGACCGGTGCGTCGAACGGTTTCCGCCATCAACTGCGCCCGTGCGACCAGTTTGTCGTCGCGCATGGAGCGGTAATGCTCGATGTCGAGGTGGACTTTGGGCGCGTTCTTGTCTTTGGCCTGGCAGACTTTGTTGACGAGGATTTGCAGGTTTTCCAGCGTCTCCCCGTTGCGCCCGATCAGGAGCCGACTCTCGTGGGTGTAAACTTGCAGATTCGTGCCGTGCTCGTCGGGCGTTTCGGTGATCTCGAAGGCGAATCCTAGATAACCCAGCATGGTGTCGAGGGTGTCTTTCGGATTCATAAGCGAGAAAAGTTAACGTTTGGCTTTGGCGAGTTTGGCGTTGGCTGGCACCGAGTTGACTTTCACGAGCTCGGGCAGCGGTGCGTTGCGAGTGAGATACAACTGCACGATGGAGAATATATTCTGAACTGTCCAGTAAAGTGCAAGCGCGGAAGCGTAGTTGTAGCAGATAAACAGAAAGAAAATCGGCATGAACATGAAGATTTTCTGCTGTGAGGAATCTCCTGTTTTCGGCGTGAGTTGCATTTGCCAGAGCATTGTGACTGCCATGACGAGCGGGAAGACGTTGATCGGAATGGAACCCAAATGGGCGACGGTGTCGGGCTGGGAAAGGTCGTTCACCCAGAGGAAACTGCTGTTTCGCAGTTCCACGGCGACGGCGAGCATGGAATAGAAGCCAAAGAAAACCGGCATTTGCACCAGCATCGGGAGGCAGCCGGCGAATGGATTGACGCCATAATCCTTGTAGAGCTTCATCACCTCGGTGTTCATCCGGGTCGGGTCGTCCTTATATTTCACTTTCAGCTCGTTCATTTTCGGAGCGAGCAGGGACATTTTCTTCATCGATTTCATCGACTTGTTCTGGATGGTCCAGAGAGCGGTTTTGATGATGAGCGTGAGGACAATGATGGCGATGCCGTAATTTTTGACGAAGCCGTGAATCCAGTTCATCGCCTGGAGCAGGGTGCTGCTGAAGAAACCAAAGAAGCCAAATTCCATGACGCCCTCCTGCTCGTTGCCGAGCGTTTTCAGGCGACTGTATTCCTTCGGACCGGCGTAAAATGTGAAGGACTGTGTCTTGCTCTCGCCGGGTGCGAGGGAGAACGCCGGAAAGCCGAGCGCGCCGGTGATGGCGTAATGTTTCGGCGCATCTGGCGTTTTTTGCGGCAGCGCATAGCGGCTGGTCCAGATGCTGTCGCCGCGCAAATCGCCGAGCGGCTGTAGCATGGTGCTGAAGTATTGGTTCTTCGTTCCCGCCCAGAGAATGCCGGTGGCGGCTGCCTCACGAATTTCGGGTTTTTCGGGTGAAGTCTGGATGCCGATGAGTGGAATGCGACCCGCCTCAAAGTTGGTGATGTTTTTGTAGATCGTCTTGGCACCGGCCTGATAATCAAAGCTGATGTAACGCGGCTGGTCGCGCTCATGAATCGGTGCCGCCGCTCCGGTGCTCACATACCACGGCTTCACGTCGAGCTTGGCCACGCCGGGGTTAGAAAATGTAACGTCGTATTTGAGTTGGTAGTCGTCCTTCACCACGTCCGATTTCCCGAGGGTGAACGTCTTCCGAATCTGCACGCCCGAGGGCAAAATGGATTCGAGTGTGATCGCTTTCTCGCTCACTTCCTTGACGGTCTCGCTAGTTTTCGACCATTTGCCGGGTTCGTCGGCAATCACGCAGATCGGCACATCAGACGTGCCGTTGATGACGACGTGGCCGCCAGTTTCGCCTTTGTGACCGAGGAGTTCGACGCTTTGCAAGCCGCCTGCGCTGGTGAAGGTGTATTCGGCCAGCGGCGTGTGGAGTTGATGCGTCGTCGCGGGCAGAACGAGAGTCGTAGGCGACTCAGAAACGGCGGTCACCGCTCCCGCGATGGCTGGCGTCGAATTGGAAACAAGCGGCGTTGGCTGCGCGGCGGCCGTTTTGGCTTTTTCCGCAGCTAGTTGGGCTTGGGCGGACTGGTAGGCCTTGGCCTGTTTTTGCACCTCGTATTGCGACCAGAAAAGGCCTCCGAGGCAGAGAATGATGATGATCCAGGCTTTACGGTCCATTAAGTTGAAGAGGATTGAGTTGATTGACAGTGCTGGCAGCCAGCTTGATTCGAGTGTTTTTTGCCTGGGGGATTTTTTGGAGGGACGGGATCATAACCCGATCCGCCCCACGGTTGGCAACGGCAAATGCGGCACACGCCGAGCCAGCTTCCACGGAGAAAACCATGCGTTTCCACGGCCTCGACGGCGTATTCGCTGCAAGTCGGTGTGAAACGGCAGCCGCCGCCGATCAGCGCCGCAAGCAAGGGCGAAAGCGTCCGCTTGTAAAGAGCGAGAGCCAGGCGGAGTGGGCTGCGGGCGGTCATGAGTCGCAGAGGATAGAGGCGCGTCGGGCGAGCTGCAACCAGTCACTTTCCAGCCGCTGGTAGGAGGCGAGCTTGGCCGGATGCCGCGCGATGGTCACGACCCAGGTGTTCGGCGCGAGCTGATGCTGATGCAAACGAAAGATTTCGCGCAGGCGGCGGCGAAGCTGATTGCGCTCGACCGCCGAGCCAGCGCGTTTCGAGGTGATAAATCCGATGCGGAGCGACACATCGGGCGCGGGTTGCAGGACCGACAGCACCATGAGCTTGGAATGCTGGGCCACGCCGCGTTCCCGGACTTGGCGAAACTCTCCCGAGAGAGTCAGGCGGCGGGACTTGGGAAATGTGTTGTCCACGCCTTTTCCCCAGAGAAGTCTCCGGGATACAAATGCAACTCGACTGAAAAATTACTGGCCGGTGTGACGTGCGTAATGCACTTCGACGCCCTTCGGCAGGAGACGTTTGCGGCCCTGGCGGCGACGGCGATTGAGAATGGCGCGACCGTTTTTGGTCTTCATGCGAGCGCGGAAACCGAACTGATGTTTACGAGTGCGTTTGGAAGGTTGATAGGCTGGTTTCATTATCTAGGCGCGGGTAAAAAGGTGGTAAAACGGATTGCGAAAGTAGAGGAAGAATGGCGGGTGTCAAGGGAGTTTCAGCCCGGCTGCGTCGAGTTACATCTTATTCGGAACGTCGATGCCGAGGAGGAAAAGCCCTTTTTGCAGCACGCGTGCCGTGATGTCGCAGAGGCGAAGGCGGGTTTCGCGCACGGCGGCCTCTGATTTCAGCACCGGGCACGCCTCAAAAAAGCCATGGAAAGTGGAGGCGAGCTCGTAGAGGTAATTCGCTAGCAGATTGGGCCGGTGATCGTCCAAAATCGTGGGCAGCACCTCGCCGAACTGGAGCAACTTTTTCGCGAGCTGACTTTCAGCCGAATCGGTGAAGGACACCGGCTCGTCGGAGGCCGTCCACGGAACGTCGAGTTTGCGGAAAATACTCCGAATCCGCACGTAGCTGTATTGCAAATAAGGCGCGGTGTTTCCCTGAAAACTGAGCATTTTGTCCCAGGAAAAAACGTAGTCGCTCTGGCGATTCGGCAACAAATCAGCGTATTTCACCGCGCCCAAACCGACGATTCGCGCGATCTCGCGGCGCTCAGACTCCGGCAACGTGGGATTTTTCTCCGTGACTTGAGTCAGGGCGCGTTCTTCGGCTTCGTCGAGCAGTTCGGTGAGACGGACCGTTTCGCCGCTGCGGGTTTTGAATGGCTTGCCGTCGTCCCCCAGAATCGAGCCGAACCAGACGTGACTCAACTTTGCCGGAGCGTCCGGTTGCCAGCGTTGGTAAATGGCGGCGAGCTGCCGGAAATGCTGCTGCTGCCGCCCATCGGTCACGACGATGATCTCGTCCGGCGACCACGTTTTCAGCCGATATTGGAGGGTCGCGAGGTCGGTCGTAGTGTAATTGGATGCGCCGTCGCTTTTTTGGACCATTGCCGGGTTGTCGCGCCAGCCATTCTCGTCTTTGATCAAAAACGGGTCTTCCTTTTCCGGCAAAGTTCCGTCGGAAAAAACACAAATCGCGCCTTCGCTTTCGCGCGCCACGCCTTTTGACTGAAGGTCGGCGACGATGTCGCGCAGCCACGGATTGTAAAAACTTTCGCCGAGCGTCACATCGAAGCGCACTCCGAGCCGGCCGTAAATCGTATCAAACTGGACCTGCGACAGGCGGATCATTTCCTGCCAGAGCGCGAGGTTTTCCGCGTCGCCGGATTGGAGTTTTACGAGTTCTTGGCGGATCGAATCCAATGTAACTGGATTCTCTTTGCATTCGGCTGAAACTCGCTTGTAAATCCGCTCCATTTCGGCCAGCGGATCTCGCTCCAAGGCGCTGCGGTCGAGCAGGGTTTTCCAGCCGTGCAGAAGCATCCCGAATTGCGTGCCCCAGTCGCCGATGTGGTTGTCGCGCACCACTTTATGACCGAGAAAATCAGCGATCCGGGCCAGCGCATCGCCCAGAATCGTGCTGCGAATGTGACCGACATGCATCGGTTTGGCCACGTTCGGGGAGCTGAAATCGATGACGTATTGGCGCGCGACTGCCGGAGTCGGAACGCCCAGTTTTTCATCGTTCGTCAGCGCGGCGAATTCTTCCACCAGCCGCTTCGGCAGAATGCGGAAATTGATAAATCCAGCGCCCGCGATTTCCAATGGCGAACAGAGTCCAGTTGCATCGAAATGGCTGATGATTTCCCCGGCGACTTCGCGTGGATTGCGCCGGGCGGCTTTGGCCAGAGTCATCGCAACATTCGTCTGGTAGTCGCCAAACTTGGCGTCCGCCGTGGACGAAATCTGGATTCTGGCCTCGGGAAAAATCGGGAGAACTGCCGCGGAAAGTCGTTCAGCCAGCAAGGCTTGGAGCGTGGCCATTCAGGAAAGATCAGGCCTTGGCGGGACGGTTCTCGAAGATGGCGAGAATTTCCGCCGCCGAGGTGGCGGTGCCGAGACTGGCGCGGACGGTACGATCATTGAGAAATTTCGCGATCGCCGCCAGCGTGCGCAGATGCGTCTGAAACTGATCCTTCGGCACCACAAAAAGGACGATGAATTTCACCGGCGCATTATCAAGCGAATCAAACTCGATTCCCGTGCTGGAACGCCCAAAGGCGGCCACCACTTCGGAGACGTATTCGGACGAGGCGTGCGGAATGGCGATGCCGAAGCCGATCCCGGTGCTCATGGTTTCCTCGCGTTGCTTGAGGGCGGCGAGCACGGCGTCGCGGTCGCTGGCCTTCACTTTGTTCTGTGCGACGAGCAGATCGATGAGTTCCACGATGGCCTGCCAGCGCTCGGTGGCGACCATTTCCGGGATGATTTGTTCGGTGGTTAGAAGGGTTCCTAACGTCATAGGTCTTGGCGCTGAATTACGATAACGGTCAAAAGGGTGATGACAAGGTGTTTTAAGGAGTCGCAGCGTCGGCGGGAAGCACTATTTTGCCTAGATAAATCGGCCTGCTCACCTCGGCTGGACTCTTTTTTGAAGGATCGCGCCTGCGGCCAGGGTGTTGTAGCCAATGGCGGAAATGCCGGCGCGCTGGCAGACATTTTCGCGGAGTAATTGGGCGGCGAGGACGGTTTGTTGCAAGGCTCCGGCACCGACGGATTCACCCAGCGCGGCTTTGCCAGCGATCATTTTGGCACCCGGCCAGACGGCTTGCAGGGCCGACGCCTCGGCATCGTCGAGGCGGGTTCCGTTAGCGCCGGTGAGGACGACTTCGGGAGTGTCGCCCAAGTCAGAAAGCACGGTGCGCAAAGCAGTTTCGGCAGCGGTATTTTTGAAATAGGGAATGCCGCGATGGACGGCGGCAATTTCGATGGAACCCGACTGCGACAGCACGACCGCCGCCGCTCCCTCGGAGAAAACGGTCCCGCGATTGCCGGGGCCGCCGAAGGGTTTCGTCTCCGCCGCGATCGTGAAAAACCGGCTTCTGCGAAACGCCTCGCACAAAATCCATTCCGCCTCTTCGCTCGCCACGACCACACAATGATCTAACTGGCCCGTGGCCACCAGATCGGCACCGAAACTGAGCGCGGAAAGTCCGATCATCGAGTCGCCGACCAGCGTGTAAGTCATTCCATCGAGACCGAGCAATGCCGCGAGGTGACTGGCAGGCGCATTGTAAACTGTCTCCGGAAAAAGCAGCGGACTCGCCGTGCTCGCTCCCGTCGTGATGACGTCGTGATAAAACCGCGTCGTATAACGCACGCCGCCGCTGGAAATGCCAAAGACGACTCCGATGCGACTCGTTTTTGGGTCGATGCCCGCGTCCTGCAACGCCTTCATTCCGGCGATGGCGGCGTAGTGCGAAATCTCGCTGGAACGCCGCAAGCGCGGGTGACGCTCGTATTCGCGCACCGATTCGCGCGGCACCGCCAGATAGGGAAACGTGCGCGAGGAAAGACTGGAAGTCAGCTCAGAAAGCGGCGCGCGTTCGCCTGCGGAAATCCTTCGCCACGTCTCCGCCACATCAGTGCCAAATGGCGAAACCAGCCCGATTCCAGAAATGGCGACGTTCATTTAGTTGCGCTGGAGAAGGATGGCCGCGTTCGTTCCGCCAAAGCCAAACGAGTTGGACAACACTCTGCGGAGGTTCGCCGGACGCGAGGTGTTTGCCACGAGATCGAACGTGTTTTGCGGATCGGGTTCCTGCGAATTGATGTTCGGCGGCAGGAAGCCGTGCTCCAGAGCGAGCAGGGAAAAAGCGGCCTCGATCGCGCCCGCCGCGCCCAGCGAATGGCCCATCATGGACTTCGTCGAACTGACTGGAACTCGATTGAAAATTTCCGAGATCGCGAGACCTTCCGTGGCGTCGTTAAACTGGGTCGCCGTCCCGTGAGCGTTGATGTAATCGACATCTTTAGGAGCGATTTTTGCCGAGTCGAGGGCGCGCTGCATGGCGAGTTTGGGTCCAATGCCGGACGGATGCGGCTGGGTGAGATTAAATGTGTCGGTCGAAACGCCGTAACCAATGATTTCCCCGACGATGTTCGCTCCGCGACGTTCCGCAGCCTCCCAGTTTTCCAAAGCAAAAACCGCCGAGCCCTCGCCCAGGACGAGCCCGGTGCGATGCAAGTCGAATGGGCGAATTTTCTCGGAGGTGGACGCCTGAAGCGAATCAAACCCGACGTAAACCAGCTCGCTGAGCGCATCGTAACCGCCGCACAAAACCGACTGGCAGCGGCCCGCTTTGATCAGCGAAAAAGCGTGCCCGATGGCATTCGTCCCGGTGGCGCAGGCGTTGGCTATGATCTGGATCGGCATGGCGTGCCCGACCGTTTCCAAGGCGTCGAGAACGGGTTTTTGCGGGGTGTAATTCGCCACCGCCGTCGCGGGGCTGTCCATTTTTTTGCCGTCGCGGATGGCGCGATAAAATTTCTCTCCAAACGTCATTCCGCCGCTCGTGGTGCCAATTACGCACAGCTCGGGCTGCACATCGCCCATGCCAGCGACTGCCTCGGCCATGGCCGCGATCAACATGTGCGCCGCTGGATGCAACCGCCGCCGCGCCTTGTTTTCCATGGCAATGAAACTCGGATCAACGTGCGCCGCCGTCTTGCATTTCGTCTGGCTGACGTCGAAGGCGGTGACTTCGCGCACTGCGTCGCGCCCCTCGCGCAACGCCGTCAGCGTGTCGTCTTTCCCTATTCCCAGGGGACTGACGACGCCGTAAGAAACGATGGCAACCCGCTGGCTAGGTAGTTGATCTTGCGTCATTTATGAGTTGCAGAATGAGTCCGATTTCTATAACAGAGCCGTAAGGTTTTTGAAAATGTTTAACGGCGATTCCCCTACTACACTTGATCTGCTGGCTGGAAAGAAAGGCAATTCCTCCTCAAAAAGCCGCCTCACCGATGCCGAAGCCCTCGAGTTGTATGCCTGCCAGGACTTGGAACATCTCGCTGGCGTCGGCTATCGCGCACGTCACGAGCGTCATCGGCGCCGGGCGTTTTACACGATCAACCGGCACATCAATTACTCGAATATCTGCGTGCTCGACTGCGATTTTTGCGCCTTCGCCAAACGGAAACGCGACGCCGGCGCCTACGAACTGAGCATCGACGAGATCGCCCAACGCGCGCAGCAGGCGGCAGCGGCGGGCGCGTGGGAGATCCACATGGTCGGCGGGTTGCATCCGACTTGGAAATTCCCCGTTTATCTGGACATCCTGCGGGCGATCCGGGCGGCGAGTCCGCGGCTGACGATCAAGGCGTTCACGGCGATCGAAATCCTGCACCTCGCCTGGGTCGGAAAAATGCCGATCGAGTCCGTGCTCGAACAGCTCCGCGAGGCGGGTCTGGGTTGTCTCACCGGCGGCGGCGCGGAGATTTTTGAGCCGTCGATTCGCAATCAGATTTGCCGTGGCAAAGAGTCGGGCGAGGAATGGCTCCACGTCCATCGCACGGCGCATAAAATGGGGATTCGCTCTACGGCGACGATGCTTTTTGGCCATCAGGAAACAGCGCAACATCGGGTCGATCACCTCCGGCAGTTGCGCGATTTGCAGGATGAAACGGGTGGGTTCCTGGCGCTGCTGCCATTAGCCTTTCACCCGGCTCACAAGCTGGCGCATTTGCCCGCAGTCGGTGCCGAGGAAACGCTCCGCAACATCGCCGTCTGCCGGGCGTATCTGGACAACTTCGATCACATCAAAGCGTATTGGATCAGCTACGGACTGGAACTCGCCACGCGCTGCCTCGATTTTGGAGCGGACGACCTCGACGGCACGATCGAAGAGGAACGCATCTACCACATGGCCGGGGCCGATTCGCCTCTGTCGCAGACGGAATCGTCGCTCGTGAACGCCATCGAGGGCGCGGGTTACGAGCCGGTCTTGCGCGACTCGTTTTACAACGTCGTGCAGAAGGTCTGAGACGTCCCAGTCGAGTTAGATCAGGATGTCGTCGTTTGAGGCTTTTTCCTGGTTCAAAATGGCCCGAGCCATCTGAAAACTGCGCCAGGACTGGCTGATGAGGAAGATTGCGATCAGACCCAGCCACCATTCGCCAATATAGAAGGCGAATCCGACAACGCCCACACCCGCCAGCAAACCGAGACCCGCAGCCACGATCACGCTTTTGGCGTAGCCGACGAAAAACCAGAGGATCGACTGGAAAATCTGCCCGCCGTCGAGCGGATAGATCGGCAGAATATTAAAGATCAGCAGGCCCAGATTGATCCTCGTGATCATCCGAAGGAAATAAGCCGCGTCACTGTCGAGCGGCACGATTCCTTGGTGAATGAGCACATAATTCGCCACGAACAGCACGGGCACCAGCACCACATTCACCAGCGGACCGGCGGCGATGCTCCAGAGAAAAGCACCCGGCCGATGCGGTGGCCGCACAAAGGCGATGCCACCAAATGGCCACAAAATGATTTGATCCGCACTCCCGCCCACCGACCGGCAGGCGAGCGAATGGCCAAATTCGTGCATGAGGACGATGGCGAAAAGCGAGACGTATTCCCCCAGCATCCAGAGCGGTTGCTCGTAGGCCGCCTTGCCGTTTTGAAAGCGCCAGTAAGCGACCACAAACCAGCTCCAATGGAGAAAAACCTGGATGCCAAAGGCGCTGAAAAGCCGAAAGGCTCCTTTCTGTGATGGAAGCATAAGTCGGAAACCATCGCACGGAGCCCGTCAAAGGGCACAGGGAAAAACCCCATTGCACCGCAACTCCGCTCACTTTTTCTGCTTGGCGAAACTTCCCGTTTCAGAGCCTAATCGCCCGCGTATGACTTTTCTCGTAGCGACCTATTTTGATAATCTCCTGAAGAATCTCCAGGGCGAACTCACTCTCTGGAGCCTCGTCGGCTACGTGGGCAATCTCACGTTTGCCAGCCGCTTCATCGTCCAATGGTATGCCTCGGAGAAGCTGAAACAGAGCGTGATCCCCATTCAATTCTGGTATCTGAGCATCGTCGGCAGCGTGCTTTCGCTCGCCTACGCCATCCATGTGGGCAAGATGCCGATCATTCTCGGGTTCGCGTTTCCCACCGTCGTTTACATCCGCAACCTCATGCTCATCGCCGCCGGGAAAAAGAAATATCCCACCAACTCTCCAACCAAAGCCGCCTGAAACTCATGACTGCCCCCCTCTATTACAGCCAGATGCCGTCGCCCATCGGAACGCTCACCCTCCTCGCCTCCGGGCGCGGGCTTACTGGGGTTTTCATGGAGGCGCACGCGACGATTCTGCGGGACGAATGGATCGCCGATGACGCGCCTTTTGCCGAGGTTCGGATGCAACTCGACTCATATTTTGCCGGTCGCCTGCGGACGTTCGACCTCGCGCTCGACTGGCAACAAGGCACGCCGTTTCAGCGCCGCGTCTGGCAGGCGTTGCTGGAAATTCCTTTTGGCGAAACCATCAGCTACGGCGAACAAGCCCGGCGCATCGGCAATCCCCTCGGCGTGCGCGCCGTCGGCCTGGCCAATGGACGCAACCCTTTTTCCATTATCGTCCCCTGTCACCGGGTTATCGGCAAAAATGGCACCCTCACCGGCTACGGCGGCGGTCTGGAACGCAAACGCTTCCTGCTCGACTTGGAAAAAAGCCACCTCCAGGCAGCGACGGCTTGACTTTGGCTGGCTGACCCCGGCAAACGGCGCCGCGAGACTCCGAAGCGGCTTTCCCCGGGAGCGCACGCGTCTCGCGTGTTCCAGCGGACGTCTCGTCCGGTGGTTTTCTCGACGGCACAGGCTTTGAGGCAAGACACCTCAAAGAACACGCGAGACGCGTGTGCTCCCGAAGACTCGCAACTCCGCGCGGATGGCGACTCCGAGTTCCAGATGGATGTCACTCCACTTGGAGGACGGGACGATTTATTCCAGGAATCGGACGAATTCCTCCAATGGGGCTCGTTCGGTTTGCAGCTGGTTGACCACAGCGCTTTCGTCCGCGTAACCGAGCGACATGCCGCAGACCAGCGTCTCGTTTTCCCCGGCACCGATGTGGGGCAGGATGAGGCTGTGGAATTCGTTGAAAGCCGCCTGCGGACAGGTGTCGAGCCCCTCGGCGCGAGCGGCGAGCATGAGGCTCTGGAGAAACATCCCGTAGTCGAGCCAGCTTCCCTGCTCCATCACGCGCTCAATGGTAAACATGAGGCCCACGGGAGCGCCGAAGAACTCGAAATTGCGGTTCCATTGTTCTCTCATGCGCACGACTTCGCGGCGTCCAATGCCGAGGAGACCATACATGTCGTAGCCGATTTTGCGGCGACGATCGAGGTAGGGCGAGTGCCATTGCTTCGGGTAATAGGCGTAGTCCTCGCCGTATTTCAGGCTGCGCTCGGGGTCGGCGGTGGCGGCGAGAAGTTTCTCGGTGAGAGTGGTGAGGCTGGCCCCGGTGAGAACGGCGACGCGCCAGGGCTGGGTGTTCGTGCCCGAGGGAGCGCGGGCGGCAGCAAGGAGGATTTTCTCGATGGTGGCGCGCGAAACTGGCGTCGGCAAAAAGGCGCGCACCGAGCGGCGCGAGTAGAAAAGTTCCTCTGTGGTCATGCGCCCACATTTTAGCAAGGCGAGTCAGGTTGCAATGGGGAAGCGTACCCGGTGCATGTGGCTGTGAGTCGAGTGAGGCACTTATTAAGCTTCGCTTTGGCGGCGGCATTCCCTATGAACAACGCATGAAAAGCCTGTCTTTCTGTCTCGCTAGCCTGTGGTTTTTCACGGTTGCCGCCCTCGCACAGGACGTGCCGCCAGCCGCAACGCCCACTCCATTGCCAGCGGGTGCGGCGACCAGCCAGAGCGTCTTTCTCGACGTGAAAGACTTGGGAACGAATGTTTCCAGCAGCGAAAACTGGCGCTCTGTCTGGGGTTCCTACAGCAAAAACGTCACCCGGGCCCGCGCCCTGGAGATCGTCCTGCGCAATCCGGCGAAGCTTCCGGGCGAGTTCGTCGTCGAGTGGTATTTTTTCGCGATTCCAGCGCGCGGCGGAAAACGTTTTCTCTCCGGACGCGACACGAAGACGATCCAAATGGCCCCCGGTGGCACGGAAAAAGCGACGGTGGTTTCCGACGCGCTGGATTCCACCACGGCCCATTATTCAGGCGACTATTACTACTACAATTCGTCTTACAAAACCGGCAGCAAACCCGAGGGTTGGATCGTGACCATATCGACCGGCGGCAAGATGATCCGCCTGAAAAGCTCCAGCGCGCAGCTGGAGGAAATTTATAAGAAAACCGACGACTTCAAGGTGCTTCTGGAAGGAAAGCGAAAGACCTACTAGGAATTTTAGAACGATTCTTTAACGCTTTTTTAAGCAGGCCTATTCATTTTCGGCGACGTGTGACATTGTCCCCGCCAAATGTCACATTTACAAAAAGCTCTCCAAATTTGGCTCCGGGCTGATCACACGCAGGCGGAATTTGCAAAAATCACCGGTATCGAACAGTCCCTTTGCTCGCGCATCTTCGCAGGCAGTCGCGGCTTCACTCTTAACCAGCGCAAAGCGATCTTCCGATCTTTCCAAGAATTCGATCCTCAGCAGGGTTTGATCTTTCTGAAAGCAGACTTGGAGGACCAGACTCCACCGGACGCGCGCCAGTATCTGCCGCTGACAATCAATCTGCCCGCCAAGCTGGCTGGGAAGGCCCCTAAAAAGACGAACCGGGTGGAAGAAGCGCGCCTGCAATTGATCTCTGAGTTGGAATCGAGCGATCCCTCGGCTGTTTCCATCGCCTTGGCTTTGCACGAATGGCGCAACCGCAGCTAGCAAACGACAGATTGGGCTGAAAGTCGCCGGAAAATCGGCTATAGGTGTAGCCGCGGCAAATCCACTTTGCCCGGCCAATCGTAACTTCGTCCCATGCCCGCAGTTAGTAAGAAACCTTCCGCACCCGTCCCCAAGGCCGCACCACTGGCCGACTCCATCCGCATCCGCAATGTTCGTCAGAACAATCTGAAGGGCATTGATCTCGACCTGCCGCTAAATCAGTTGATTGTCGTCACCGGTCCCAGCGGATCGGGCAAGTCCTCGCTCGCTTTCGACACGATCTACGCCGAGGGCCAGCGACGTTACGTGGAGACGTTCTCGCCTTACACGCGGCAATTTCTCGACCGCATGGACAAGCCGCGGGTGGACGAGATTCTCGGCATCCCGCCCGCCATCGCCATCGAGCAGAAAAACGGCGTTCGCACCACGCGCTCGACCGTCGGGACGATGACGGAGATTAACGATTACCTGAAACTTCTCGTGCCACGGCTGGCGCGGGCGTTTTGTCCGATTTGCGACCGGGAAATTCGACCCGAGACAGCACAGTCGATCGTCACTCAACTCCAAAAAGAGCACGCCGGTGAGACGATTCTCATCACCTTTGGCGTGCCCGTTCCGCCGAACACTAAGCCGGCGGATTTCTTCAAATTTCTCACCGCCCAAGGCTATCTCCGCATCTGGCGCGATGGAAAAATGCATCGCACCGACGAGGCGCCGACGCTCACCGCCCTGCACGGCGTCGTGGAAGTCGTCCAGGACCGGATAACAGTGCAACCCGACTCATTTTCCCGGCTCACCGAGGCGGCGGAAACGGCGCTCAATTTCGGCAAGGGAAAGATTACCGTCACGAATCTCAAGACGCTGGAATCGCAGCCTTTCTCCAAAGGCTGGCACTGCGCGCATTGCGACGAAACGATCCGCCCGCCATCGCCGGGACTTTTTTCCTTTAACAATCCGCTCGGCGCGTGCCCGACCTGCCGTGGTTTTGGCCGCACGATTGGGCTCGATCTCGACCGTGCGCTGCCCGACAAATCGCTGAGCATCGCCGAGGGCGTGGTGAAGCCGTTCCAGAGCGGACAATCCAAGGAATGCCAGTCCGATCTGATGCGCCATGCCCAGCGCAATCTGGTCGATGTTTATTGTCCGTTTGCCGAGCTTTCCCCTGCCGATCAAAAATGGGTGCTCCAAGGCGAGGGAGGCATCGATGTTAGCAACGAGGAACTCTGGAAAAACGACCAATGGTATGGCGTGAAAGGTTTCTTCGACTGGATGGAGGCGCGCACTTACAAAATGCACATCCGCGTTTTCCTCAGCCGCTACCGCGCCTACACCGAGTGCCCGGATTGTCATGGTGGCCGCTTCCAACCCGCGACGCTGAACTATCAATTGGTCGATCAAGCGGGGAAACGCTATACGCTTCCGCAGCTGAGCCGAACGCCGGTGAGACAACTGGCAACTTTGTTAGAAACCTTCCTGGTTCCAGCGGCGGACAAGACGGGCACGATGATTCGTGGCGAAGTCGTTTCTCGCCTGCGCTATCTCGACGAGGTCGGCCTCGGCTACCTCGATCTCGACCGCAGCACGCGCACGCTTTCCGGCGGCGAAGTCGAGCGCGTCACGCTCACCACTTGTCTCGGAGCGTCGTTGGTTAACACCTTGTTCGTCATGGACGAGCCGACGGTAGGGCTGCATCCGCGCGATGTTAGCAAACTGATAGGAGTCATGCAGCAGTTGCGCAACAAGGGCAACACTTTGTTAGTCGTCGAACACGAGGAGGCGGTCATCCGCTCTGCCGACTATCTGATCGACATCGGCCCAGGTCGCGGCAACGACGGAGGCGAGCTGGTCTTCGCTGGAAACGCATCGGAGTTGCATAGTAATCAGCGCTCGCTCACCGCTGCGTATTTGTATGGCCGCAAATCCATTCCAGTTCCAGTCAAACGTCGCAAAGCCAAAGCCTGGCTCACCGTCAAAGGTGCCACCGAAAACAACCTGCGCGACATCGACGTCAAGTTTCCGCTGGGACTTTTCACCTGCGTCACTGGCGTTTCCGGCAGTGGAAAATCCAGTCTCGTACACACGGTTCTCCACGAAAATCTGCTTCGCATCAAAGGCCTGCCAACCGGAGAAGTTATTGGGCATTGCCGCAGCATATTAGGAGGCCACGCCGTTGATCAGGTCGTGATGGTCGACCAGTCGCCGCTCGCCCGCAGCCCGCGCTCCACGCCAGCCGTTTACTTGGGAGTCTTCGACGAGTTGCGCAAACAATTTGCCGACAGTTCCGCGGCGCAGGCGGCGGGATTTACCGCCAGCACGTTCTCCTTCAACAGCGGAACTGGGCGCTGCCAGCGCTGCAATGGACTCGGCTATGAAAAGGTTGAGATGCAGTTTCTCAGCGATCTTTTCATCCGTTGCTCCGAGTGCGAAGGGAAACGCTACCAGCCGCATGTTCTAGCCATTCAACTCCACGGAAAATCGATTCACGATGTCCTAGAACTAACTGTTAGTGAAGCCATCGCGTTTTTCACCGAACATGGAGCTAACAAAAAGATTTTGGAACCTTTCCGCACCTTGGAAAGCGTCGGCCTCGGCTACCTGAAACTCGGCCAGCCGGTCAACGTCCTGAGTGGCGGAGAAAGCCAGCGACTCAAGTTAGTCGGACATCTCGTAGAGAAGTCTAACCTGCACCAGAAGTCGCTCCTCATTTTCGACGAACCGACCACTGGACTTCATTTCGATGATGTCGCGCTGTTGTTGAACGTCTTCCAAAAGCTAGTCGATGCAGGCAACACTCTCATTGTCATCGAGCACAATCTCGAGGTCATCAAAAGCGCCGATCACGTCATTGACCTCGGCCCCGAAGCTGGCGAGGAGGGAGGCCTGATCATCGCCGAGGGTACTCCAGAGCAGGTATCTAACATTAAGGAATCCCACACCGGACGCTACCTGCGCGGCGTGCTCCAGGGGACTCGCGTCAGGGAGGAAATCATTCCCCGTCCGGTCGGTTTCAAGGGGCAATCCTCCGGCATCACCATCCACGGCGCGCGCGAACATAACCTCAAAAACTTCACCGTTACCCTGCCACGCGAGAAGATGATCACGATCACCGGCCTGAGCGGATCTGGAAAATCCACGCTCGCCTTCGACATTCTTTTTGCCGAGGGCCAGCGCCGCTTTCTCGACAGCATGTCGCCCTACGCGCGGCAATTTGTCGAGCAGTTGGAGAAGCCCGATGTCGATCACATCGAGGGGCTTCCTCCTAGCGTCGCCATCGAGCAGCGCATCACGCGCGGCGGCGGAAAATCGACGGTTGCGACCGTCACCGAGGTCTATCATTTCCTGCGCCTAATGTTTGCCAAACTCGGCACGCAGTATTGCCCGAAATGTCAGATTCCTGTCGAGGGACAGACCATTCAGCGCATCATCGAGCAAGTGGAAAAGGTCGTCGGAAAGAAGACCTCCTATTTGCTGGCCACGGTCGTGAAAGCTAGAAAAGGCTTCCACACCGATGTGGCCGCGGCGGCAGCCAAGGACGGTTTCGAGACATTGTTAGTCGATGGGAAATTTATTCCTTCTGCTAACTTCGAGAAGCTGGAACGTTTTAAGGAACACACCATCGACATCGTGCTGGCCGACCTGTCGCAAGTGAAGAAGGCTGATGTCAGACCTCTGGTGGAACGCGCACTGCAAATCGGCAAGCGCACCGCCAAAATCTATGTCGCCGGACAGGAGACAATTCTCAGCACGGAGATGACCTGCCCGAAATGTTCGCGCGCCTTCGAGGAACTGGACCCGCGTTTGTTTTCCTTTAACTCGCCTCACGGCTGGTGCACGACTTGCAATGGATTCGGCGAGATTTTTGAGGCCGCCATTAACCTAGACGAAGACGCCTCCATGCTGGAGCGCGAGCTTGCCGAAGAAAAAGCCCACGAGTCAATGGAGGAAGGGGAATCGAAGCCGTGTCACGTCTGCAAAGGGGCGCGTCTGAATGAAGTGGCGCGCAATGTTAGATTGAATGATCTAACCATCGACCGGCTGACCCACGGCAGCGTGCGCGATTCGTTGGAGACCGTGCAAAAGCTAACCTTCCAGAAACAACAGCTAGTCATCTCGGAGGACATCATTCCAGAGATCACGCAGCGGCTGAAGTTCATGGAAAACGTCGGCCTGAGCTATCTGGCGCTGGATCGTTCCGCGAAGACTTTGAGCGGAGGCGAGAGCCAGCGCATCCGGCTCGCGGCGCAGTTAGGTTCCAATCTGCGCGGCGTGCTTTACGTTCTTGATGAGCCGACCATCGGATTGCATCCGCGCGACAACGACGCGTTGTTAGACACTCTCGAAGCGCTCAAAGCCAAGGGCAACACGCTTGTGATTGTCGAGCACGACGAGGAAACCATGCGCCGCTCCGACATCATTGTCGATCTCGGCCCCGGTGCCGGCATGAACGGCGGCGAAGTCGTCGCCCAGGGGACTTTGAGTCAAATCAAAGCCAACAAAAATTCTCAGACCGGACGTTACCTGAAGAAGCCGATGCAGCATCCGTTGTTAGGTTCGCGCCGTTCCCTCGCCAAAGTGGACTGGCTGCAAATCATCAAGGCCGATGTTAACAATCTAAAAAACATCACGGTCAAATTCCCCATCGGTCGGCTCACAGCCATCACGGGAATTTCCGGTTCTGGTAAAAGCACCCTGATGCGCGGCGCACTGCGGCCGGCCGTGGAGGAGGCGCTCAATACCAAAGCCAAAAAAACGGGCAAGTATCCCGATCTCAAAGGTACAGAATTTCTCGAAGCCATCTACGAGGTTGATCAGTCGCCGATCGGCAAATCCTCGCGCTCGATTCCGGCGACTTATATCAAGGTCTTCGACGAAATCCGGCTGCATTTTGCCGCGTTGCCGATGTCGCGGATGCGAGGTTATACTAACAGTCGTTTCTCCTTCAACACCGAGGGCGGACGCTGCGAAACCTGCGCGGGTCAGGGCGTAATCAAGATGGAAATGAACTTCCTGCCGCCAAGCTATGTGCCGTGCGAGGATTGCGGCGAAACCCGCTATAACGCCCAGACTCGCGAGGTGGAATACAATGGTAAAAACATCGGCGACGTAATGAACATGACCATCGCGCAGGCGGCGGAATTTTTCTCCGCCAGCCCAAAAATACATCGCACGCTGAACTTGTTAGTCGAGACGGGCTTGGGTTATCTCAAGCTCGGCCAGCCAAGCCCGACTCTGAGCGGCGGCGAGGCGCAACGACTCAAACTCGTCTCCGAATTGCGCCTCGGAGCGACGCGCGATTATACTAACAAAGTCCGCAAGATGAAGTCCGCCAAGAGCACGCTTTACCTACTGGAAGAACCGACGATCGGACTGCACATGGCCGACGTGGAAATGTTGCTTGGCGTCATCCAGCGGCTCGTCGATGTGGGTCACACGGTGATTGTCATTGAACACAACTTAAACGTCATCGCTGAAGCCGATTACGTGGTGGACATCGGACCGGAAGCCGGATCTGCGGGCGGCGAGCTAGTCGCCTGTGGCACGCCAGAGGAAATCTGCACGAGCAAGACGAGCCGCATCGCGCCCTATCTCAAACGGACTCTGGCAGGCAAATAACTGCGCGGTATCCCTTCACGGAGGGCTTGTCAACGCAGGGCGGCTTGGGGTATTTTCAAAGTAGTCCTCCCCAGGTGTGTCCTTCCCGGCTTTTCATCCCGAAAAAAATGCAGGCAGTTCCGTGCAACAAGCGGCTCTGCTAAAAATCCTTCTCGAGAACAGCCCAGACTGTATCTATTTCAAAGATCTGGAGCGTCGCTTCATTGCCGTCAGCCGTGGCTTGGTGCAAAGACTGGGCCAGCAAAGCGCCAGCGACCTGCTTGGCAAGACCGACTCTGATTTTTTTGGTCAAGAACACGCCCTGGCCACGGCACTGGACGAGCAGGAAATCGTCGAAACGGGCCATCGCATTGTCGGCAAACTGGAGCGTGAGGACCTTCCCGACGGGACGGTCCGATGGGTGGTCTCCACAAAGCTGCCGATGCGTGATGAAAGCGGCAGGATCATCGGGACATTTGGCATTTCCCGCGATTTCACTGCCGAAAAGGAATGGGAGGATCGGCTCAATTCTGAGCGGTCGCTGCTACGGAGCGTCATCGAACACATTCCCGATCCGATCTATGTGAAGGATCTCGCCGGCGTGTATGTCCTCGACAACGGATCGCACCGGTTGTTTTTGGGGCGTCATCAAGAAGAGGAAATTGTAGGGAAAACTTCCCACGATTTTTTTCCCAAGGAGCAGGCATTGAAATTTGAAGGTGATGACCAGCGAACGCTCGAAAGCGGTATTCCGCTGATCAATCGCGAGGAAATCGTCATCCGTTCCGATGGAAGTCGCACCTGGTTTTTGACCACCAAAGTTCCGGTGAAGGGCACTCAGAAAAGCCCTGAGCTTCTGGTTTGCATCGGCCGCAATGTCACACAGCAAAAGCTAGCCGAGGAACGCCTTCTCCAGACCAACGCGGAACTCAGCTCGACCGTAGAAAAACTCAAAGAGGCCCATCAACAACTGCGCGACGTGCAGATGCAACTGGTGGAAGCGGAGAAATTAAAATCCGTCGGACGTTTGGCGGCAGGCGTGGCCCATGAGGTTAAAAATCCGCTCGCTGTCCTTCATTTGGGAGTGGAATTACTACGGCAGACCGTTCCCGCGACCGACGAAGAAAGCGGGGCCGTGCTGGATGAAATGACGAACGCGATTGCCCGCGCAGAGACGGTGGTCCGTGGGTTGTTGGATTTTTCCGCGCCACGCAAACTCCAGCAGGAGGCAGCGGATTTTAACGAGGTCGTGCGCCATTCCCTGCAATTTGTGAGAGGCGAGCTGCGAACGCATCACGTCAAAGTCGCGCTGGAGCTTTCCACAGATCTGCCGTTGATCGAGATGGATCGGCAGAAAATGGAGCAAGTCCTCATCAATCTGTTAACCAATGCCGCCCACGCCATGGCGCTTAAGGGTGGCACGCTGACGATTCGCACCCGGCGCGAACAACTCACCGGGGTCGGCGGGAATGTGGGACACGCCCTCAGCGAAAACTTCCGCATCGGCGAGTGGCTGTTAATTACTGAGATCGAAGACACGGGAACGGGGATTCCAGCGGATAAGCTGGAGCACATTTTTCAACCCTTTTTCACCACCAAAGCCACTGGCAGCGGCACCGGCCTCGGCCTGAGCGTCTCTAAAACCATCATCGCCCTTCACGGGGGCATAATCTCCGTTAAAAACGTCCCCGGCAGCGGCGCTTGTTTCAGTATTTTTCTTCCCACCCCATAACCATGAAACTCAAACGCATCCTCATCATCGACGACGAAGTCGGCTTCACCAAACTCCTGAAGTTGACCCTCGAACGCACCCATCTGTATCAAGTGCAGGTGGAAAACAACTCCACCCAGGCTCTGGAAGCCGCACGCGCCTTTCTCCCGGAACTCATCCTCCTGGACGTAATCATGCCAGACGCCGACGGCGGCGACGTGGCCGCGCGCTTCAAAAGCGATCCGGTCATGAAAAAAGTGCCCATCATTTTTCTCACGGCGATGATTTCGCCTTCTGAAAAAAAACCGGGCGAATTAATCAGCGGCTATCCGTATCTCGCGAAACCCGTCAGCATTCCCGACCTGATCCGAACGATTGAGCGCAACCTCATCAAAAAGCCGGCTCCGTCGAGTCTCGGTAGTGGTTGATTTCCTCCTGGCACCTCCGTACACTATCCGCCTCATGGCCATACCCAAGATCGATCCCGCCCTGCATCAGGTTCGCAAACCGGATTGGATCAAGGTGCGACTTCCGTCGAATCCGAAATTTTTCTCAACGAAGGCGCTGATGTCGGACCTGAAATTGGTGACCGTCTGCGAGGAAGCCCAATGTCCGAATCGCTGGGAATGCTGGAGCCAGGGCACGGCTACTTTCATGATTGCCGGGGAACGCTGCACGCGCGCCTGTGGTTTTTGTGCGGTGAGCACGGCGAAACCGCTCGCGCTGGAAGCCGACGAACCCACTCGTGTGGCCGAGGCGGTGAGCCGGATGGATTTGAAACACGTCGTGATCACGGCAGTGGCCCGCGACGATTTGGCTGACGGCGGCGCGGCGCATTTTGCGAAAACGATTGAGGCCGTTCGTGCGACCGATCCGAAGCTGGTGATCGAAGTATTGACGCCCGACTTCAATGGCAATGACGCCGCCATTCAAATGGTACTCGACGCAGGGCCGCAGATTTTCAATCACAACCTCGAGACGGTGGAACGACTCACGCCGCTAGTGCGCTCGCGGGCGAAATACCGGCTCTCGCTCGACGTTTTGCGCCGTGTGAAGGCGATGCAACCCGGGATCGTGACCAAGAGCGGCATCATGCTCGGCCTCGGCGAGGAGGAGAATGAGTTGTTTCAGGCAATGGACGATTTGCGCGAGTCCGGCGTGCAGGTTTTAACCCTCGGCCAATACTTGCGGCCAACGCCGAATCACCTGCCGGTCGTGGAATACATCACGCCGGAAACCTTCGACAATTACGGCGAGATCGCTCGCAAAAAAGGCTTCGAGTTTGTCGCCAGCGGACCGCTCGTGCGCAGCTCGTATCACGCGGGCGATGTCGATTTAACGACTCTCGGAAACAGTGGCGCCGCCGCCTAAAATCGCCGTCCTCATCCCCGGTTACCGCGAGGAAGCCGCCATCGGGAAAGTCATCGCCGGAGTCAAAAAATATCTCGACCACGTTTTAATGGTCGATGACGGTTCGCCCGACGAGACGGCGGAACGGGCGCGTCAGGCGGGTGCCGAGGTCATCGTGCATTCCAGAAACCAAGGCAAAGGTGCGTCGCTCAAGACCGGACTGCGCACGTTGGAATCGCGCGGGGTGGATTATTTTCTGGTGATGGATTCCGACGGACAGCACGACCCGGACGACATTCCTCATTTCATCGCCGCCGCCAATGAAATGGAAGTCGCCGTGTTTTGCGGCAACCGCATGGGCGATCTAACTGCCATGCCACTGGTGCGAAAGCTGACCAATAAATTCATGTCTTGGCGGATCAGCCGCGCTTGTGGGCAGGCTATTCCAGACAGCCAATGCGGCTTCCGAATGTATCGCCGCGACACGCTGGTGCATCTGCTTTGCGAGACGAATAATTTCGATTACGAGACGGAAACGCTCCTGCTGATTGCCCGTCACGGACTCAAAATCGGATCAGTCCCAGTGAGGACGATTTACGGGAATGAAAAGAGCAAAATCCATCCGCTTCGGGACACGATCCGCTTTTTCCGGCTGATGCATCGGTATCGTCGCTAAAGCAAAAGGCGTGGTTTTAAGCCACGCCTTTTTGAGTTTGAGTCGAATCAGACTGCGGTCGCAGGCTGCGGCGGTTCGGGTTCCTGAACCACGAACTCGATGTCGCGCGGGCCTTTTTTGGCAATCAAGGTGTCGCCGGTTTTCACCGTGCCCTTGAGCAATTCCTCCGCCAGCGGGTCTTCCAAGTAACGCTCGACTGCACGCCGCATCGGACGCGCGCCGTAGGCTGGGTCGTATCCTTTTTCGATGAGAAATTCGACAGCAGACGGATCAAGGGTGATATGGATTTCCTTGTATTTGAGACGCTTAACGGTCTTCGCGACTTCGAGATCGACGATCTGGGCGAGGTCGGCTTTTTCCAATGTATGGAAAACAATCAAGTCGTCCAGACGGTTGATGAACTCCGGTTTGAAGACGCGTTTCGCTTCTTCGAGGATTTTCTCGCGCATTAGATCGTAGTTGTGCTCATTGCGTGGCGCACCGAAGCCCATCGTGGTCTGGCGTTTGATCGTCTCGGCTCCGACGTTCGAGGTCATAATGATGATCGTATTTCTGAAGTCGATTTTGCGTCCGAGCGAATCGGTGATTTTTCCCTCCTCCAAAATCTGGAGCATGAGATTCATCACATCAGGGTGCGCTTTTTCCACTTCATCGAACAGCACGACGCTGTAAGGACGACGGCGCACGGCCTCGGAAAGCTGGCCGCCCTCCTCGTATCCGACGTAGCCCGGAGGCGAACCGATCAGGCGTGAGGCGGTGAATTTCTCCATGTATTCGGACATGTCGATCTGGATGATGGCATCCTGATCGCCGAACATGAATTCAGCTAAAGTCCTCGCCAGGAAGGTTTTACCCACGCCCGTGGGGCCGAGGAAAATGAAGGACCCAATCGGGCGGCGCGGATCTTTCAAGTCCGCGCGGCTGCGGCGCAAGGCCTTGCTCACCGCGATGACCGCCTCGTTCTGGCCGATGACGCTGTTTTTCA
The DNA here is from genome assembly GCA_039930045.1 of Chthoniobacterales bacterium. Lineage (NCBI taxonomy): Bacteria > Pseudomonadati > Verrucomicrobiota > Spartobacteria > Chthoniobacterales > Chthoniobacterales bacterium. The sequence continues at coordinate 272,518 of JBDSQB010000002.1, forward strand.
ACTCCGTCTCCATGGTCAGGAGCTTGGTCATTTCCTTTTGCTCCATCCGATTCAGCGGCACGCCGGTCCACTTGGAAACGATGTGCATCATGTCGTCTTCGGTCACGAGCACCTCCTTCTCCTCGCGCTGTTCGCGCCATTGAGTCAGAATGGATTCGAGCTTCTCCTTGGCCTGTTTTTCGGTGTCGCGCAGGGCGGCGGCTTTTTCAAAATCCTGGGCCTTGATCGCGCCTTCCTTGTCGGCCTTGATCGACTCGATCTCGGCTTCGATGTCCTTCACATTCGGCGGGCGCGTCATGGAATTAATCCGGGCGCGGGCACCGGCTTCATCCATCACGTCGATCGCCTTGTCTGGCAGAAAACGATTCGTCAGATAACGATCCGAGAGCTTCGCGGCAAATTCGAGCGCGGCGTCGGTGAGCTTGGCCTTGTGGTGCGCCTCGTATTTTGGACGGAGCCCCTTCAAAATCTCGATGGTTTCCTCGACGCTCGGGGCCTCGACTTTCACGGTCTGGAAACGGCGTTCCAGAGCGGCGTCTTTCTCGATGTATTTGCGGTACTCGGTCAGCGTAGTCGCGCCAATGCACTGCAACTCGCCCCGGCTCAGCGCGGGCTTGATGATGTTCGACGCATCCATAGCGCCCTCGGCGGAACCAGCGCCCACAATTGTGTGCAACTCGTCGATAAAAAGGAGAACGTTCTTCGTCCGGCGGATCTCGTCCATGACGGCTTTGATGCGCTCCTCAAACTGGCCGCGATATTTCGTCCCGGCGACCATGAGGGCCAAGTCGAGTGTGATCACTTTCTTGTCGCGCAGCAGTTCGGGAACGTTGCCGCTCGCGATTTCCTGCGCCAAACCTTCAGCGATCGCCGTTTTGCCAACGCCAGCCTCGCCGAGCAAGACGGGGTTGTTCTTGGTGCGGCGGCAGAGAATTTGAATGACGCGCTCAATCTCGTTTTTGCGTCCGATGACCGGGTCCAACTCGCCTTTCTTGGCGATCTCAGTCAGGTCACGTCCAAACGCGCGCAGCGCAGGCGTTTTCACATCTTTCTGCTTGCCGGAACCACCGCCGGACGGCTCTTGAGGAATGTCCGACTCGCCTTCGGGTGGTGTGTAGTTCGGGTCGAGTTCCTTCATGATCTCGCCGCGAGTGCGCTCGATGTCGATTTCCAGCGTCTTCAAAACGCGGGCCGCGACGCCTTCGCCTTCACGGAGGAGTCCCAGTAAAATGTGTTCCGTGCCGACGTAGCTGTGGTTCAGCGTCTTCGCTTCCTTGCCGGCGAGCGCGAGGACTTTTTTCACCCGCGGCGTGTAGGGAATATTCCCGACCATCTTGGTCTCAGGACCGGAGCCGACCTGTTTTTCGACTTCCATCCGGACGGTTTCGAGGTCGAGTCCCATTTTTTGCAATACGTTGACCGCGACGCCTTGGCCGAGTTTGATCAAGCCGAGCAAGAGATGCTCAGTGCCCACGTAATTGTGGTTGAAACGATCCGCTTCTTTGCGGGCTAGAGCCAGGACCTGTTGAGCACGAGGAGTGAAATTATTCATCATTTTTGGGTTCTGGAAGCCGGGTTATTCCGGCAACTAATAACTTATATCAGCGTTGGCAGAAGACTGCAACTTACTGACAACAAAGGCACGAGGCTACCCGGCGTTTCCCGCGCCTACTAAACAACAATCAACGGGCGCCCATCGGGGCTTCCAGATGTACGGGCTGGCTGGTCGAACCGACCTCACCTGAACGGGTGGTGCCGCGCTTGAAAAGCAGTTTGGCCGAACGAATCTCCACGCCATCGGGTGACTCGGCGACGATTGGAATTTCAAATTCCCCATCGGGCAGCCGGAAGTGGTAGCGGAAGCTGCCGTCCTTCGCGAGGGCGATTTCCTTGCCATCGATCCAGACGGTCGCATCAGGATGCGTGCCGCCGTAGAAAATGACCTCGGCATTCACGTGCATGAAAAAGTCCCGGCTCTCGCCGCCAAACGGCTGCGCGCTCCAGCTCGAACCCAAGGCTCCCGACCAGCTGGATTCGCCGCCGACGGCGGTGACCCAACTCGATTCACCGGACCAGCTTGCTCCGATTCCACTGAAAAGACTGCTCTCGTGCCAGGTCGAGCCGACGAGGTTTTGCAGGAACGACATTTCGCTGGAACTCGGCGAGCTGAGCGATTCCGAAAGCGCCTCGGCGAGACGTTTGCGGAAAATCTGGTCGATGTCCGCCGAGCCGAGGCTGATCTGGGAAACGAGGTCCGAACCAACCAGGGTCTCGAGCAGATTGCGCTGCTCGTCCGTCCAGTCGCTGGCGATTTGTTGGAGGTTTTTCGTCGCATCGCCCTGCAACCGGGCCAGCGATCTCACCAGCGAACTGCCGGCTTCCATGTCGTTCTGAACCATTTCCAGCATTCGATTGAAACTCAAATGGAAGGGCACTGAGGCAAATTCCGCCTGGCCTTCGGTGAATGTATCGGCGGGCGCGAGGGCGATATTCGACGTGCCGACGACGGACCATTTCGAGCGAACATCATTGAAACCCAACTCGACGTAATAGGGCACGCCGGCGTCGTTGATCGGGAAATACCAATTTTTCGCCTGCGTGTTGACGCGGATTTGATCGGTCAACTCGCCCTTTTCCGTGTAAACCTTCAGATAAAAAGTCGCCTCGTCCTCGACCATCAGACTGCGGTCGAAACTTTCCAGATCGAGATCCCAATAAACGAAAAGCCAGTGCGGATCGCGGGCGGCGAGATAAATCTGGCCCGTCTGATAGGAAGCGGGCAATTCGCCGAGGTTTTCGTAGCCTGCGGCGCTGGCGGAACTGGTGGCCAGGGCCGGCTCCTCAATGGGAATCTCCGGGATGGCTTCCACGGCCGCGGGAGTGACGACCCGACTGGCGATGGTTGGTTCGGTGCTGATTTTGAAAGGCTGCTCGCTGGTTTCAGCTTCGTCTAGCCTGGATGTTTTTGGATCGTTTCCCATGGATTCCTTCGTTTGATTTTTTTACAACTGCGTTTGGCCAGCCCTGTCCGGCAAAACGCTGGCAGAATTACAAACTTTAGGCATTTATGGCAATGAAAATTTCTTGAGTATGTTCCGCAAAGCACCGTCAGTGTGTGCTTTCCGCAGCCAAAACCCATCCGACTTTCATTTCACTCATGTTTACCAAACGCGTTATTCCCTGTCTTGATGTGACCAATGGACGGGTGGTGAAGGGCACGCAGTTTCTGGAATTGCGCGATGCAGGCGACCCGGTCGAATGCGCCCTCGCCTATAATAATCAGGGTGCGGACGAGCTTGTTTTTCTGGACATCACGGCTTCGTCCGACAATCGCAATACCATGATCGATGTCGTCGAACGCACGGCGGATCAATGTTTCATGCCGCTAACCGTTGGAGGAGGGATTCGCACGGTGGCCGATGTCCGCGCGATGCTCCTGGCCGGAGCGGACAAGGTGAGCATGAACACGGCGGCGATTGCGAATCCGGGTCTGATTAGCGCGGCGGCGGAAGGTTTTGGGTCGCAATGTGTCGTCGTCGCCATCGACGCTCGGAAAAACGACCGCGGCGGCTGGACGGTTTACACGCATGGCGGGCGCAAGCCGACGGAGCTGGATGCGATTGCCTGGGCAATCGAGGCCGAAAAACGCGGCGCGGGTGAGATTCTACTCACGAGCATGGACGCCGACGGCACAAAGGACGGCTACGATCTCGCGCTGACCGCAGCCGTGAGCGAGCGTATCGGCATTCCCGTGATCGCCAGCGGCGGTGCGGGAAAACTGGAGCATCTGGCCCGCGTGCTCGACGAAGGAAAAGCCGACGCCGTGCTCGCAGCGAGCATTTTCCATTTTGGAGAATTCACCGTCGGAGACGTGAAACGCTACCTCCGCGCCCAAGGCGTGCCGGTGCGACTGGAGTAGGCCTTAATACTAGAAGCGCTAAGATTCAGGTGACGGGATTTTTGATTTGAGTTAGATTCGACTTCAACAACCCGGAGGAATTATGGCAAAAGGAAATAACAGTCATCGCAAGGAAGTGAAGAAGCCCAAAAAGAAGACGCTTCCCGGACAGGTCCAGCCACCGTCGAAAAACTAGAGCGGAATCAGGGCCCCTATTGAGTTGGGGAAACTACTCGGCGAATTGCAGGCTGTGGAGCGTGGCGTAAAGACCGTTTTGCGCCATCAAGGTGGCGTGCGTTCCTTGCTCGACCACGCGGCCAGCGTCCATCACGAGAATTTCATTCGCCTTCACGATGGTGCTCAGCCGGTGCGCGATGACCAGCGTCGTGCGGCTGCTCATGAGACGTTCGAGCGCTTCCTGAATGAGCCGCTCGGAGACGCTGTCGAGTGCCGACGTCGCCTCGTCGAGAATGAGGATGCGCGGGTTTTTTAAGATCACCCGGGCGATGGCGATGCGCTGACGCTGCCCGCCGGAAAGGGTGACGCCCCGTTCGCCGATCTCGGAGTTGTAGCTGTTGGCAAATTTCTCGATGAAGTCGTGCGCGTTCGCCGCCCGGGCAGCCTCGATCATTTCCTCGTCGGTGGCGTCGGGTTTGCCGTATTTGATGTTTTCGCGGATGGAGCCGGAAAAAAGGATGTTTTCCTGCATGACGATCCCGATCTGGCGGCGGAGCGACTGGACGTTGAAGTCGCGGATGTCCCGTCCGTCGATCAATATCCGGCCCTCGGTCGCCTCGTAAAACCGTGCGAGCAGGGTGATGATGGTGCTTTTTCCCGCGCCGCTCGGGCCGACCAGCGCCAGCATTTTCCCCGGAGCCACGGCGAAATGGACATCGCGTAACGTGTCCTGATGCGACTTGTAGCCAAATGAAACGTGATCAAAAGTCACCTCGCCGCGCACCGTCGGCAGCGCGGGCAGCAGGTCGTTTTCCGGCACGGCAGGCTGCGTGTCCATGACATTGAAGATTTGTTCCAGCGCGACGACGGCGGTCTGAATCACGGAATTCGCGTCCACGATCCGGGTGATCGGCGTGTAGAGGAGGGCGAGATAGAAATTAAAGGCGACGAGCTGGCCCACGGTGAATCCGTCGATGTGATGCCAGGCCAGCCACGAGCCGTAGCCGAGCACGACCAAAGTCCCGAGGCCGGTGACGAGTTCCGCGCCGCCGCCAAGCAGTCCGTTGCGCCAGAGGAGGCGGGTGAAATTAACGAGGTCCTTTTCGATGCGGAGGTTGAATTGGTTCATCTCGATTTCCTCCGTGGCGAAGGCGCGCACGAGCCGAGACGAGGCGATGCGCTCGTTGAGAAACCCGATTACTTTGTCCCAGTTGCGCCGGTGGCGGCGTGCCTCGACCCGCAAACGGCGGCGATGCCAGAAGAAGTTCATCAAGAACAACGGCAGCACGCAGTAGGTGACGAGCGCCAGTTTCCAATGCGTGCAGGCGAGCACCACAAGGACGCCGCTGACGGTAACGAGGTCGCCGATGAGGTTGACCGACGCGCCTGAGACGAGGCTAAACATGGCCCCGGTGTCGTTGGCAACGCGGGTGACGATTTTCCCCGTTTGCCGCTCATCGTAGAAACGCAGGGAGAGCTTCTGGAGGTGCGCGAAAATGTTGATCCGCATGTCGCAGGTCACGCGCATCCCGGTTTTTTGCAGAAGATAATTGCGGGCGAGCGTGGCGAAGACTTTGAAAACCACCGCCGCTGAGAAGCCGGCGAGGAGCCAGAGGATTCCGCTCCAGGGCTGCGTGCGCGTGACCCGGTCGATGACGGCTCCGACCAGATACGGACGGACGAGTTCGAGCGCGGCGACGGTCAATAAAAGCAGCAGAACGACCAAAAACCGCCCGCGATAGGGCACGAGATAACTAAAAAACCGTCGCAGAATCCGAAAGGTGTCGTCGCGGGAGTGGCGTCTGCGCATGGCACTGATGAATAGCACCGGAAATGTGGACCTCCATGAATATCTAACTAATTCACTCCCGCAGCGGAGGAGGGATTCCGTGATTGGAATGAAACTCGTATCGCGGAAATGCGAGCGCAGTTTCACTCGACTCGTCCGCGCATTTTCTTCGTGTCGCCGCGGCGTTTCTTCTGCTGGAGGATGCGCTCCTTCAGTCCGCGCGGCTTCGGGCGGTTGGCGCGTTTCACTTTTTCCCGCTCCGATTTCAATGCAGCCCGGCTGGCGGCCCGCTGTTCTTTGATTGTGGCAATGAGGCGTTCGCGAGCGAGCTGCCGATTCGAGAGTTGCGAACGATGATCCTGCACGCTCACTTGCAGTCCACTGGGACGATGGACCAGCGTGACGGACGTGCTGACTTTGTTGACGTTCTGCCCGCCCGGCCCCGAGGAACGTTTGAAGGTTTCCTCAACGTCCTCGATGCGCAGCCCGAGCTTGCGGAGGGCGGCGGCAAATTCGGTGTCCATCGGAGTTAGGTTGAAGTCTGCTCAACGTTAGAGCGAAGTTTTTCTTTGGCGCGTCGGCATTTTTCCGAATTGGCGGTTGACGCTCCCCTTTCCGATTTCTAGTGTCAAAATTTCCTCCGCAGACCCGCCTCTTTTCATGAACATCCACGAGTACCAAGCCCGCGAACTTTTTGCGAAATTTAATGTCGCCACACAACCCGGCAGCGTCGCCTCGACTCCAGCGGAAGCCGAACAGATCGCCGCAAAACTGGGTGGCAAGATCGTCGTCAAATCGCAGATTCACGCTGGAGGACGCGGCAAGGGCGTTTTCAAAAACGGCTTCAAGGGCGGCGTCCATTTGTGTGCAACTCCCGTGGAAGCCGGGGAGCTCGCCGGAAAAATGCTCGGCCAAGTGCTGGTGACGCATCAGACCGGACCCGAAGGCAAGGAAGTGAGCAAAGTCTTTGTCGGCGCCGCGGTAAACATCCAGCGCGAGTTGTATTTCGCCATTTTGCAGGACCGCGCGACGAGCGGTTACACGATCATCGCGAGCACCGAAGGCGGCGTGAATATCGAGGACGTGGCCGAGCACACGCCGGAGAAAATTCACCACGAACCCGTCCACCCCACACTTGGGTTGCAGTCGTATCAAAGTCGCAAGCTGGCACAAATCCTGGGTCTCGACGGCAAGCTGATGAATCAGGCGGTGAAGCTTTTTGGCAATCTCTACAAGCTCTTCATCGAGTGCGATTGCTCGATGGTGGAAGTCAACCCGCTGGTCGTCACGGACAGGGGCGAATTGCTCGCGCTCGATGCGAAATTTGGCTTCGACGACAACGCTCTCTATCGCCATCCCGACATCCTCGCGATGCGCGACAAGACCGAGGAAGACCCGCGCGAAGTCGCCGCATCGGAGTTCCAATTGAATTACATCGGTCTCGACGGAAACATCGCCTGTCTGGTCAACGGAGCCGGGCTCGCCATGGCGACGATGGACATTATTCAATACGCCGGCGGCAACCCCGCGAACTTCCTCGACGTCGGCGGCGGCGCGACCAAGGAGCAAGTCGCAGCAGCCTTCCGAATCATCCTGGCCGACCCCAAAGTCGAAGGCATTCTCGTGAATATTTTTGGCGGCATCATGGATTGCGACATCATCGCCCACGGGATTTTGGCCGCGGCTGCGGAGACGGGTTTGAGCATTCCCCTCGTCGTCCGGCTCGAAGGCAACAACGTCGCCGCTGGCAAAGCCACGCTGGCTTCCAGCGATCTGAAAGTTATCGGAGGCGACAACATTCTCGACGCCGCCCAGAAGATCGTCGCAGCCGTCAGCGACGCTAAAAAAGCCGCCTAATTTCTCCCATGTCCATTCTTGTCACGCCCACTACTAAGATTCTCATCCAAGGCATCACTGGCAGCTTTGGCGCGCGCCATGCCCAGCTTTCGCTCGACTACGGCAGCCAGGTTGTCGCCGGGGTTACGCCTGGAAAAGGCGGCCAGTTGTTTGCCAATGTCGTGCCAATTTTCGACACGGTCTCGCAAGCGGTGAGAGAAACCGGAGCCACTGTTTCGGCGATTTTTGTTCCGCCACCGTTCGCTGCCGACGCCATTTTGGAAGGCGTCGATGCCGGTCTCGATCTCGTGATTTGCATCACGGAAGGCATTCCGGTGAATGACATGGTGAAGGTGAAACACGCCATGAAAGGCAGCAAAACCCGTCTGATCGGCCCGAATTGCCCCGGCATCGTCACGCCTGGCACGGGGGAGAATTCCCATGGCGGCTGCCGCATCGGCATCGCACCCGGTTACATTCATAAAAAGGGCAACGTCGGTGTCGTTTCGCGCTCGGGCACGCTCACTTACGAGGCTGTTTTCCAACTCACCACGCGCGGTTATGGCCAATCGACTTGCGTTGGTATCGGCGGCGATCCGGTCAATGGCACGAGCCATTTGGACATTCTGAAAATGTTCAACGACGACCCCGAGACCGAGGCGATCATCATGATCGGCGAAATCGGTGGCACCGCTGAGGAAGAAGCCGCTGAATGGGCGGGTCAGTATTGCAAGAAGCCGATCGCGGGCTTCATTGCCGGAGCCACCGCGCCTCCCGGACGCCGGATGGGTCACGCCGGGGCCATCGTCAGCGGAGGCAAAGGCACCGCCGCCGCCAAAATTGCCGCTCTCGAAGCCGCTGGCATCGCCGTTTCCCCGACGCCTGCCGGAATGGCCGACACGCTGCTGAAACACTGGAAGCGCTAACATTTACATTTCAACCAAACTCAACTCTTAATAACCCATGCCAATCATCTCCAGAGGACTCGAAGGAATCGTCGCCGCAGAAACCCGCATCGGAGACGTGCGCGGGGACATCGGGCAGTTGATTTATCAAGGTTACGACATCAACGAACTCGCGGGGAAGGTCTGCTTCGAGGAGGTTTTCTATCTTCTCTTGCACGGATATCTTCCAAACCAGACGCAACTGGAGAAAAAAATCACCGCGCTCCGGGCCGAACGCGAACTGCCACAAGGCATCATTGATTTTCTAACGTCGGCACCCAAGACCGCTGCGCCGATCGACATCATGCGGACGGCTGTCAGCATGCTGGGTTGTTATCCCACGGGTCGGTATGATCTGACGGTAAGCGACAACCTCGAACACGCCATCAAACTGGTCGCCCAGATCGGGATCATCGCGGCCTATTTCCATCGGGCACGCCAAGGTTTGGCTCTGCCACCGATTCGCAAGGATCTGAGCGAGGCCGGGCATTTTCTCTGGCTGATGACCGGCGAGGAACCAACCGCCGACGCCACGGCGACCCTCGATGTCGCCTACGTTCTCCACGCTGAACACGGCTTCAATGCCTCCACTTTCGCGGCACGCGTTGTCGCCTCCACCATGTCGGATATTTATTCCGCAGTGAGCGCGGCGATCGGCGCGTTAAAAGGCCCGCTGCACGGCGGTGCCAACGAAGGCGTCATCCACATGCTCCAGGAGATCGGCGAACTCGACAAAGTCGATGCCTACATTGCCGACGCGCTCGCTCAGAAAAGAAAAATCATGGGCATCGGACATCGCGTTTACAAAGTGCTCGACCCGCGCGCGCCGCATTTGAAGGCCATGGGAATCAAGCTTTCCAACGAACTCGGCGAGCCGAAATGGATTCAGATGAGCGAACGCATCGCCGCGCTCATGAAGGAGCAAAAGGGGCTCAACGCCAACGTCGATTTCTACTCCGCGACGGTTTATTACAGCCTCGGTATTCCAACCGACTTGTTCACACCGATCTTTGCCATCTCGCGCATGGCCGGATGGACCGCGCACATTCTCGAGCAACTCGCCGACAACCGCCTGTTCCGTCCGCTCAGCGAATACGTCGGGCCCGCAGTTGGTCGCAAAGTCCTCCCGATCGCGGAACGCTAGCCGCCCATTTGCACCGTCGTCGTCACCGTCACCATTTCGTTGTGACTCGACTCTAAAACCGGCAACGGCTGGTTCACGATGTCGATCTCGGCTCCGAGACCGACGACATCGTAGAGTCGCATGACGTCCGCTGATCTCATGCGAATGCAGCCGTAGCTCGCCGGGGTTCCAATGCGCCATTCCTCTGGAGTGCCGTGAATGTAAATCGTGCGGGCAAACGAATGCGCATTGCAACGTTCCATCCCATCCAGCCACAAGATTCGAGTTACAATCGGATCGCGCCCCGGCGTGTTGGGACGGAGGATTTCGCCGGTGGGACGGCGGCTTTTGAAGACGGCCCCGAGTGGTGCGCCGTCACCTATTTTCTTCTTAATCTGCAATTTTCCCAGCGGAGTTGCATTGCTACCTTGGCGATCCCCGAGGCCAAATTTCGAGGTGGAAACGGGGTATTCCGCAATCAGCCGGCCATGCTCGAAGACACGCATTCTCTGGTCGGGCACACTGACCAGAACCCTGTGATCGCGGTCGCGATGGGCGCAGCCGGAAAGCCAGCAGATCAGTGAGCAGATTGCTAAAAATCTAACAACAGAGTGGCGCATCAACTTAATTTTCTAAGATAAATGAGAAAGTGAGCTTGGTTGGCAATCATTCTGCTTCTCAAGAATGAGCGCAAAAGCCATGACATCTGACAAAAACATAACATTACAGCCGGCAGGCCCGACGGATGCTACCTATCGCAGCATCGTGGAACATGCAATCGAAGGAATTTTCCAGACCACTCCCGATGGCCATTATTTGCTCGCAAACCCCGCTCTGGCATCGATTTACGGATATTCTTCGGTCGCCGAATTGTGCAGCGGAGTGCGGGAGATTGCCCGCCAGCTTTACGTCGAACCCACCCGGCGCAATGAGTTTCTCCAATTGATGAATGAGCAGGACGCGGTCTGGGGCTTCGAGTCTCCGATTCATCGCAAAGATGGGAGTGTGATTTGGATTTCCGAGAATGTGCGCGTGATTCGCGACGAAAATGGCGATGTTTCCTACTACGAGGGCACGGTCGAGGACATCTCGAATCGCAAGCACGCCGAGGAGCAGTTGCGCCGCGCCAAGGAAGCCGCCGAGGAAGCCAGCCGGTCGAAAAGCCAGTTTCTCGCAAACATGAGCCACGAGCTGCGCACACCGCTCAACGCCATTATCGGCTACAGCGAATTGCTCCACGAGGAAGCCGAGGACATGGGCGAGAAAAGTTTCTGCGACGATCTGAAAAAAATCGAGAAAGCCGGCAAGCACCTGCTCGATCTCATTAATGGCGTGCTCGACATTGCCAAGATCGAGGCTGGCAAAATGGAAGTCCACGTGGAGGAATTCGACATCGCCGAAATGCTCCAAGACGTCGGCAGCACGGTCACCCCGATCATTGAGAAAAAAGGCAACCGTCTCGTCATCGAAACCGCGCCCGGCTTGGGAAAAATGCAGACCGACCTGACCAAGGTCCGCCAGTCGCTTTTCAATCTGCTCGGCAATGCGGGCAAATTCACCGAAAACGGCCTCGTCACTCTCTCGGCCCGCCGGCAGTCAGACTCAGACAAAGACTGGATCATTCTCCAGGTGCGCGACACCGGCATCGGCATGACCAATGAACAAGCGTCGCGAATTTTTGAGGCATTCACCCAGGCTGATTCGTCCACGACCCGGAAATTTGGCGGCACCGGGCTGGGGCTCACCATTACCCGCGAGTTCTGCCGCTTAATCGGCGGCGAGGCGACCGTCACGAGCACACTGAAACTCGGCTCGACTTTCATGATCAAGCTGCCCGCGATTTTTTCCGCCGAGGATCAGCAGCCGGCCTCCATCACGTCATTCCAGATTGAGCCGGAAATGGAAAACTCCGAGCAGCCGCTCGTGCTGCTGATCGACGACGATCTCACCATTCACGATCTGGTGAAACGCTTCCTGCACAAGGAAGGCTTCCGCACCATCTGCACGCAAAACGGCGCGGACGGACTCGACCTGGCCCGGCGCCTGCAACCGTCGGTCATTGTTCTCGACGTGATGATGCCGACGATGGACGGATGGTCCGTTCTTTCGCGGCTGAAAAGCGACCCGGTTTTATCTAACATCCCGGTCGTCATGCTCACCATGGTGGACGACAAGGCGATGGGCTACACTCTGGGCGTGGACGATTACATGCTCAAGCCCATCGAGCGCGTGGATTTCGTGGGTGTGCTGCGCAAGTTTTGCGATCAGAACAACCCCGGAACGGTGTTAGTCGTCGAGGATGATGACACCTCGCGCGAGCTGGTGCGCGACATGTTAGAAAAAGACCACTACACCGTCATCGAAGCTCGCAACGGCCTGGAAGGTCTCGAGCGACTCACGGGCGTGGTGCCGACCATGATCCTGCTCGATCTCATGATGCCCGAGATGGATGGCTTTGAATTTGCCGCTGCCGTCCGCAAAATCCCCAAGCTAACCAACGTCCCCATCGTGGTGATGACGGCAAAGGACATCACCTCGCAAGACCGCACCCGCCTCGAGGGCCATGTCGCGCGCGTCATGCAAAAAGGCCTCTATGGCCGCGACGATTTGCTTGCCGAAATCCGCTCACATATTTTGCGGGCGACTTCCAATCCAATGGTCGCCGCCGCCTGAACCTAACATTATTCTCTCATGCCCAAGCTATTGTTAGTAGAAGACAACGAAATGAACCGAGACATGCTCCAGCGCCGTCTGCAGCGCCGGGGATTTGAAGTCCTCATCGCCGTCGATGGCGGCGAGGGAGTCGCCCTGGCCGTCGAGCAGACTCCCGACCTCATCATTATGGACATGAGCCTGCCCGTCCTTAATGGCTGGGAGGCCACCCGCCAGATCAAGAGCCTGCCTGCGGCAAAACATATCCCGGTACTAGCATTGACCGCCCACGCCATGGCCGGCGAACGCGACCGCGCCCTGGACGCGGGTTGTGACGACTACGACACCAAGCCGGTTGATTTTACCCGCCTAACTGGAAAGATAGACAAGCTCCTGCAAGGAATCGCCGCCTCCTAACATGACCGCCCAACTCGATCTGCCGACACGACCCGATTTGCAACATGAGTTGCACGATCTGCGCACACCGCTGAATCAGATCATCGGTTTCAGTGAAATGCTTCAGGAGATCGCGCAGGAGGAAGGCCGCCACGATCTGCTCGATGGCCTCGCCACCGTCTGCTCGGCAGGCATCGAACTCACTTCGCTCCTCGCCGACACCCGCCTCATTTCGCTAACTAACAACGACGACCAGGAATACTGGCCGCTCGTCGATGCGGTGCGCTCTCCGATCAGCCGCGTGTTAGGTTTCGCCGACCTCATTCTCGCCGAACCGCCCGAGGCGCATCTTTCCAGCTATAACGAGGACATCGAAAAAATCCGCACTGCCGCCGCCATGTTCTTCGTCAAGGCACGGGCGAGTCGCATTGTTATCCGGATCGAGGCCGCGCGCGACTGGACCGCAGGCACGCCACGCCAGACCACTAGCGCCAGCCCGGAAAGCGTGGGCCGCGTTCTCATCGTTGATGACGAAAATCTCAACCGTGAGATTCTCTGCCGCCGCTTGTTGCGTGAGGGCTACAGTTCGCTAGGAGTCGCCAGCGGACATGCCGCTCTGGAGGCTTTGCGGAAGGAGAAGTTCGACATCATTTTGTTAGACATCATGATGCCCGGAATCGGCGGCATCGAGGTCTTGCAAACTCTCAAGCAGGACGAGACCCTGCGCCATTTGCCCGTCCTCATGCTTTCCGCTCTGTCCGACGTGGATCGCGTCGCGCGCTGCGTCGAGTTAGGCGCGGATGACTATCTGCCCAAGCCTGTGAATGCGATCTTACTCCGTGCGCGCCTCGGTGCCTGCATGGAAAAGAAACGCCTGCGCGATCACGAGCAAGCCAGCTTGCGCGAATTGGACTCCGAAAAAGAACTTCTCAGCGTCACGCTGCAATCGCTGGTCGACGCCGTCGTCACCACCGATGCGGAAGGCCGCATCGTTCTCTTTAACAATGGCGCGACAGTCCTCACAGGCCGCTCCGCCAACACTGCGCGCGGGCAGTTTTTCGCCGACGTCTTCCCGATTTTTGACCGAACTAACAATCAGCCCGCGGCAGACATTGCACGCGAGGCATTGCAACTTCGCGCCGTCGTGGACACACCGTCCGGCCACACAATGATCACGCCGCTCGGGGAGCGGATCATGGCCGCCCACGCCGCTCCGATCCAGGGCCACGATGGCGGCATCAAAGGCACGGTCGTCGTCATTCGCGACGTCACGGAAAAAGAAAAAATCGCCGAGGAAGTCCTGCGCTCCAGCAAGCTGGAATCCATCGGCGTACTAGCTGGCGGACTCGCCCACGACTTTAATAACATGCTCACCGCCGTCATCGGCAATCTCTCCCTGCTGCGTCACGGCGTCGATCCCTCGCCCGACATCATGCATCGCCTCGACGAAGCCGAGGAAGGCGCGCTGCGAGCCCGCGATCTCGCGCAATATCTCCTAACCTTCGCCGAGGGCGGCGCGCCGCTGAAGAAAGTAGTCGAGCCTGCCGCGCTGCTTCGCGAGACCACTGAATTCGTCGTTCGCGGCTCGCGGGTCGATTGCGATTTTGAGCTGCCCGACGACCTCTGGAAAGTGGAGGCCGACCCCGGCCAGTTCACCCAAGCCGTCTCGAATGTCGTGATGAATGCCGCGCAAGCCATGCCCGAGGGCGGCACGATTTTCCTCTCCGCGGAGAACATCATGATCGAGGAAGACAGCGATCTAACCTTGCCTGGCGGGGCCTACGTTTCCATCTCCATTTCCGACATGGGAGTGGGCATTCCGGCAGAACATCTGCCGCGCATTTACGATCCATTTTTCACCACGAGAAACCAGGCGCGCGGACTCGGTCTGGCCGCGACCTATTCCATTATTCATCGCCACGGCGGCTTGATCGATGTCGAGTCCACGCCCGGTTACGGCACAAAAGTTCACCTGCTCCTGCCTGCGGTGGAAGTGGCTTCGGCCCCTGAACCATCGGAACACATTTCCACTCCTGGGCAGCCTGCCGAACCTCTCTCCGGCCAGCGTCTGCAACGCGTGCTCGTGATGGATGACGAGGCTTCCATTCGCGAAGTTTGCGCCGACTTGCTCAAGCTCCTCGACTACGAAGTCGTCACCACCAGCGACGGGGCCGAGGCGCTCGCCGTCTATCATCAGGCGCAACAAAGCGGTACTCCATTCGACCTCATCATCACCGACCTCACCGTCCCCGGCGGCATGGGAGGGGCCGAGGCTATGCGTCGTCTGCGCGAGAGTGGCTCGAAGGTACGCGCCATCGTTTCCAGCGGCTACTCGAATGGACCCGTCATGAGCCATCCCGCCGAATATGGGTTCCAGGGCGTGCTGCCCAAACCGTATCGTCTGCACGACCTCGAAGCCGTCCTGCAAAAGGTCGCCGCCGCTGGCTGAAGCCTTGCGAAACCAGCCGAGCCCGCTTAATTAGGGGCCGCCATGCAGATTTCACTGGAAGACGCCTACACCGATGTCATCGCCAAGGCCCAGCGCGGCCTCGGCCTGGCCGACAGTCAGCTCGCGGAACAATCCGGAATCGCTCTCGCAGAACTCAAAAATCTCAAGTCCGGCCACGTCGATCCAGCCGTCCTGCAAGCCATCGCACCCGTGTTGCATTTGAGTTTGAGTGCACTCATCCAGCTCGCGGAGGGAAACTACCAGCCCGATGTTAGTCTGCCCGATGGGCTCGCCGTTTTCAACACGCCCTACGAGGATTACACGGTGAATTCCTATCTCGTCTGGGATCCGGCCACACGCGATGCCATCGTCTTCGACACCGGTTCCGACGCCACGGAACTCCTCCACACCATCGTGTCCAATGGACTCAAAGTCCGCTCTATTTTACTAACCCACACGCACGGCGATCACGTCTTCGACCTGGACCGCGTTGTGGAAAAGACTGGCGCTCCCGTCTTTACTAACATTCGCGAACCACTGGAAGATGCAGCCCCTTTTTCCGAGGGAGCGACATTCGAATGCGGCTCGCTGCGTATTGGCACTTTGCTAACCCATGGACACTCCCCGGGCGGCACGACATTTGTCGTTTCTGGTTTGGAGAAACCCATCGCCATCGTCGGGGATTCCCTTTTCGCCGGCTCCATGGGCGGATCAACCGCCTGGGAATTGGCGCTGACTAACAATCGCGAAAAGATTCTCACTCTTCCCCCAGAAACCATCATTTGCCCCGGTCACGGCCCGCTCACCACAGTCGAGTTCGAGTTGAATCACAATCCCTTCTACGCGCCGCGATGATCCGCCATCTCTATGTGCACATCCCGTTTTGCCCGAAGGTTTGTCCGTATTGTTCCTTCTACAAGGAGGCCTCGGATCGCAACAAGACGCAGCGTTTCCTAGACGCGGTTCTATCCGAGTTAAATGCCGCTCAGAAGACACACCAGCTTCAACCTGAGACAATCTTTTTCGGCGGCGGCACTCCCACGGCGCTGAGCACACCGCAACTCAGCTATTTGTTGGAAGGTCTCCGCGAGCGGCTAGATATCACGCATCTCCACGAATGGACTCTGGAGATGAATCCAGCCACGGTTTCCCTCGAGAAAGCGGCGCGGCTGCGGGAGCTGGGAGTCAATCGCGTGAGCATGGGCGTGCAGGCCTGGGACGAGGCGACTTTGAAAGCATTGGGCCGCGTCCATTCGGCGGAACAAGCCTTGCGCTCGTATCACATCTTGCGCGAGGCGGGTTTTTCTAACATCAACCTCGACCTCATCTTTGGCACTCCCGGACAAAGCCAGGAAGTCTGGTTCGACAACTTAAAAAAGACAATCGAGTTAGAACCGAATCACATCTCCGCCTACTGTCTAACCTACGAAGAGGACACGGAGTTTTTTCGCCGCTTTCAAAGTGGCGAGTTGCAGCAGGATGAGAACGCCGACGCTGATCTCTACGAGGGAAGCATCGCGATGTTAGAAGCCGCTGGCTACGTTCAGTACGAGACCTCGAACTACGCGCGCCCTGGATTCGAGTGTGAGCATAATCTGGCCTATTGGTTAGGATACGATTATCTCGGGCTGGGCCCCAGTGCGTTCTCCACGGTCGGCAGTGCGCGCTGGAAAAATCTCCCCGACACCACGGCTTACTGCCAGCTCATCGAAAGCTGCGGAGAGGCGAAGTCTTTCCATGAATCCGTCACGCCCGAGATTCGTCACAGCGAGCTAGTCGCATTCGGGTTGCGCACGAATCGCGGCGTTTCGATGTTAGGACTTCCCCTGCCGCAGATCGCGCGCCTAACCGCAGATGGGTTTCTAACTCAAATGGAAGATCGCGTCTTCCTAACCAAACAAGGCCGGCTCGTCGCCGACAGCGTGGCCGAGCTGCTTATCTAACATGGCTTTTCAATTCGACGTCATCATCGTGGGAGCGGGACCGGCGGGCTCGGTTTGCGCCACCGTCTGCGCGCGCCAGGGCATGAGAGTCCTCGTGATTGATCGTGAAAAATTTCCCCGCGACAAGGTCTGCGGCGACTGCCTGAATCCCGCCGCCTGGAAAGTGTTACAGCGCCTCGGCATCGACGAACGCATTCGTTCCCTGCCCCATTCGCCTCTGAAAAAGGTGCAGATTGCTACGATCAACGACCGCGTTTTCGATTTCCCGCTGCATGGCGGCGAGGCGGGCGAGATCGGCATTCGGCGACGCGAGCTGGACCTGACTTTGATTCAAATGGCGCGTGCTGCCGGTGCGGCGTTTCTGGAAAACACAGCGGTGACTTCCGTCCAGGGGAACTGGCAGATCGAGGCGGGCGGCCGGCATTTCACCGCAAAGACGCTCGTCGCCGCAGACGGACGCAACTCGACCGTGGCCCGGCTCCTCGGGATGATGCCCGCGCAGCAAAAAGACCGCGTCGGCATCCAGACGCACGTGCCGCTCGCGTCGCATCAATTCAACTCGGTTCGCATGCAACTCCACCCCGAGGGTTACAGCGGCGGCGCGAGCATCGGGGACAACCTTTGGAATCTCTGCCTAGTCGCCCGTGGCGAAAACATCGAGGCGCTCAAGCAGCGGGCCACGAAACTCTGGAAGCTCCCGTCGAACTTGCACTGGCGCAGCCTGACTCCACTCAGCCGCCGCCCGCTCCCTGCTGCGAAGGGCTCCCTATTTCTCGTCGGCGACGCCGCCCGCGTGGTGGAGCCTTTCACCGGCGAGGGAATTTATTACGCCCTCGCGAGTGGCGAACTGGCCGGACAAAACATCACGCAGCCCGACGTTTACCGGAAAAAGCACGCCGAGCTTTATCGCGGTCGCCTCTGGGTCAATCAGCTTGCGAAATGGGCCGTGCTGCACCCAGTCGCCACGAGCTGGGCTCTGGAAAACCTCCCCGCTGAGCGGATTCTCAGTCACCTCACTGCCAAAGTGACCGCTCCTGTCGTGAAAACGCCTAGTAACCCGTCTCGCCGCCGCGATTTCCGCCCTTCTGGGGCACCTCGTGCGGGGCTTCCTGCTGACTACCCTTTTCAGGATGCCCATGTTCCTCGTGCAATGGTGCCGTTTCCTCCGCAGAATGACGTTCACACGCCGTAAAAAGGGCGACTGAGCAGAGCAGGAGCAGGAAAGATTTCATTCGCGCTTTCTACACGGCGCGGCGGGCGGCGGGAAGCACGTTTCGCAGAAAATTTACTCAAACCGCAGCGCGTCCACCGGGTCGAGGGCGGCGGCCTTGTGCGCGGGATACATTCCGAAGCCGATCCCGATGGCGCTGCAAACGATCAAACCCACGATCGCCCAGCCCCAGGGAAAAAAGACGGACGCCTTCAGGAGCAGCGCGAGTCCATTGCCGCCGACCGCCCCGAGAATGATCCCAGCCAAGCCGCCCAGTTCGGAAATGAAGAGGCTCTCGAGGAGAAATTGCCCGAGAATGTCCCCTCGCCGCGCCCCGAGGGACTTGCGGACGCCGATTTCCTTGGTTCGCTCGGTCACGCTGACGAGCATGATGTTCATGATGCCGACTCCGGCTGCAATCAGGGCGATGCCGCTGATGACAAAGGCCCCGATACGAATGGTACCCGCGACCTGCGTGAAGGCGGCGGTGAGCGAGTCGTTGGAATAAATATCGAAGTTGTCGGGGTCTTCCACGCGCAGGCCGCGGACTTTGCGCATGAGCCCGACGGCGTGCCCGAGGGTGGCGTCGTAGGTCGCCTGGGTTTGGGATTGGACGGAAATGTTCAGACTCCGCGAGCTTTCGCCGAAGTCCGCGAAGAACCGCGTGATCGGGATGGCGCAGGTGTTGTCGTTCGAGCCGCCGAAGCCGGAGCCTTTGGTCTCGAAAACGCCGACGACCTGATAATTCTTCCCGCTGATGCGCAGGGTTTTGGCCAGCGGAGTCTCGTTGGGAAACAATTTATCGCGCAGGTCGCCGCCGATCACGATCACCGCGCGCGCCATGTCCACATCGCCGGCGCTGATCATCCGCCCCTCGCCGATTGTCTGGCTGTTCGCCTGGAGAAAATACTCGTTCGTCCCCACGAGTTGCTGGTTGGGATTCGTCTTGCGCCCGCCGTAAGTCGCCGCGACGCCCCCCTTGAAAATCTTCAGGCAGACCACGTCCGTCTTGTCGCTCATCAGCCGCGCAAACTGCACGCCCTGCGCGTAGCTGATGTTGGGCCGGTTGCGATATTTCTCATTGTCGTTCCCGTGGAAGACGGGCGTGCGGGAGAATTGGAAAATGTTCGAACCGAGGAAACTGAGGCCGCTCTCGATGCTGCCCTGGAGCGCGGAAATCGCGGTCATCACGCCAATCACGGAGAAAACGCCGATCGTAATGCCGAGCATGGTGAGCGCCGAGCGGAGTTTGTTCGCGCCGAGGGAACTGAGCGCCATGCGAAAGATGTCGGAGCGTTTCATGGCAGTGGCGCGGAGCAGAGTCTTCGGGAGCGCACGCGTCTCGCGTGTTCCCTTTTGAGTCCCGCGAAAGGGCCGGTTCTCGCCATCGGACGGGACGTCCGCTGGAACACGCGGGACGCGTGCGCTCCCGGGGAAAAGATTGTGCTCTTACTCATACCTCAACGCATCGATGGGGTCCAACCGCGACGCCGACCACGCGGGCGCAAAACCCGAGACGATCCCCGTGAGCACTGAGACCAGCAGGGCGATGAAAGTCAGCCCAAACGAGAAGCTCACGGGGAAGCTCGGGACGGCCGACGAGAGCCCGATGAACGCCGCGCCCGAGAGCACGATCCCGATGAGACCGCCGATCAGGCAAATGGTCACGGCCTCGATCAAAAACTGCATCAGGATGGAACTCCGGCGCGCGCCGAGCGCCTTGCGGGTGCCGATTTCGCGCGTCCGCTCCTTCACGCTGACAAAGGTGATGTTCATGATCCCGATTGCGCCGACGAAGAGCGACAGCCCGGTAATGAAGATGCCCGCCAGGGCGATGCCGGTCTTGATCGGGCCGATCGTGCTGCGAAACGCCTGCTGCTCGTTGAGCGAAAAATCGTCGCGTTTCTCCGGCAACAACCCGCGAATGCGCCGCATGATGCCAGTCAATTCCTCCTTCGCCTCCAGGAGCCGCAGCTTGGATTTCACTTTCACCCGAATGGCGGCGTCCTCGTCGGCCACGAAGTATTTCTTAAGCGCGCCGACCGGGATCACGACCTGCTGGTCCCACGAAAACAGCCCGAGGAAGGAGCCTTGCTTCGCGAAAACGCCGACGATGCGAAACAGATGGTTGCCCACTTCGATGGTCTCGCCGATGGGGTTTTCCGAGGGGAAAAGCGACGTCGCGATGTCGAGCCCGATCACGCAAACGGAGATCGCCCCGCGCGACTCGGCCTCGGTGATGAAACGTCCGCGTTCGCACTCGGTCGTGGAGGTGCGGGTGAAGTCGTTCGTGGTGCCGAGGGTGTAAACCGTGTCCACTTTGCGTCCGCCACGGGAGACGGTTTTGAAAACGACGGGCGCGGGAACGGCGAGTTCGAGCAGAGTGTTGGGCGTGTCGGCGATGATGCGGTTGATCTGGGCCGCGTAGTCGGTGCTGATCTTCCGGCGGTTGCGAAACAGGGCGAAGTCCTCGCTCGGGCCCCACGGTGTTTTTGTGACGTAGAGCACGTCGTCGCCGAGGAGGGAGAGCGAACGGTCGAACCCGGTATCGATCCCGTTGATCGCAGTGCCCATGAGGGTGACGGCGATGATGCCGATGACGACGCCGAGCGCGGTGAGGGAGGAGCGGGTGCGGTTCGCGAGGATTTGTGTCCAGGCGATGCGCAGGCTTTCGCCCAGTTCGTAAATCAGACGGTGCATGATAAGAATGTCACACGGAGGCACGGAGATATACGGAGGGTTTGAGGGAACTTATCTCGCTTTTGAGTTGCATCTGAATAGGACCCATGGGGGCGGATAAGTCCGATAAAGGTGCCCAAACCCGGGGTTAAATCGGGATGTCGCTCTCGATGAGGCCGTCGCGTAGCCGCACGACGCGCCGGGCGTGCTGGGCGATGTCTTCCTCGTGCGTGACGACGATGATGGTGTTCCCAGCTTGGTAAAGGGTCTCGAAGAGCGCCATGATTTCCTCCCCGGTCTTGCTGTCGAGGTTGCCCGTGGGCTCGTCGGCGAGGATGATCGAGGGGCTATTGACGAGGGCGCGGGCAATGGCGACGCGCTGACGCTGCCCGCCGGAAAGTTCGTTCGGTTTATGGTGCATTCGCTCGCCCAATCCGACCGAGGTGAGGGTGGCGGCGGCGCGCTTCGAGCGTTCCTCGCGGCTGATGCCGGCATAGACGAGGGGCAGCTCGACGTTGGCGAGGCTGGTGGAGCGCGGGAGGAGGTTGAAGGTCTGGAAGACGAAGCCGATCTCGCGGTTGCGGATGGTGGCGAGGTCGTCATCGGTCATGGCGGCGACGTTTTTCCCAGAGAACTCGTAGTGGCCCGCACTGGGGGTGTCGAGGCAGCCGAGCATATTCATCAAAGTCGATTTGCCGGAGCCCGACGGGCCCATGATGGCGAGGTATTCGTTGCGATGAATGCGTAGATTGACCCCGCGCAGGGCCTTGATGGTGGTGTCGCCCATGATGTATTCGCGGGTGAGCCCGCGGATGTCGATAACGAGCGGCCCCGGCGGTCGGGTGGTGCGCGAATGGACTGTGGTGGTGGGAAGGGTGGTGGCGCTCATCTATTTGGATTCGTCTTTCTTCGGTTTCTCGATGGTCACAGAGCTGCCATCTTTGAGCTCGCGACTGATCGCTCCGTAGCTGCCGCTGATGATTTCCTCGCCGCCGGTGAGTCCGGCTTTGATTTCGATGTAACTGTTGTCGCTCAGGCCGGTGACGACTTTTTTCATGACGGCTTTCCCGCCGTTCTTGAGGAAGACGACGCGCTGCAGTTTCTCCCGGTCGGAACGCCCGGTGTCGGTGGTGGAACTGCCGGCCTGCTTCTGCTCGGCGTCGCGTTTTTCGTTGATCTCGGTCATGCTTTTGCCCTCGTCGCGGGTGCGAACGGTGACGCTTTGGATCGGGACCGTGAGGACGTTTTTCACGCTGGCGACCTGGATGTCGGCGGTGGCGCTCATGCCGGGCCGGAGCGCGACGCCGGGGGCAATGATCTGGATTTTGACCTCGAAATTGGTGACTTCCTCGGTGGTTTTCTCCGCGGTGACGGTCGCCGAGCTGGCGACGTGCTTCACGATTCCACTGAAAGTCCGGTCGGGGTAGGCGTCGATGCTGATCCGCACCGGGTCGCCGAGGTGAATGGTGACGACGTCGTTCTCGTTGACGTTGGCGCGGACTTCCATGTCGTCGAGGTTGGCGACGCGCATGATTTCGGTGCCCGCAAACTGCGCGGTGGCGACGACGCGTTCGCCCAGCTTGCTGGTGAGGAGCGAAATGGCCCCGTCGGTGGGCGCGTAGATGCTGGTTTTGACGAGTTCCTCGCGAATCTGCGAAAGCTGACCCTCGGCGCGTTTGATGTTGAAGGTGGAAGCGTTGTAACTGGCCTCGGCGACATCGCGATTGGTCTGCGCGTCGGCGATTTCACTGTCGGAGGCGATCTTTTTGTCGAAGAGCGCCTTCTGCCGCCGCAGGTCCTGCTCGGCCTTCAAGAGCTGGGCCTTGCGCTGGAGATTGTCGGCGCGGGCGGAGTCGAGCGCGGCCTCCTGCTGCTCGACCTGGGCTTGGTAAACGTCGGGCTTGATCTTGACGATGAGGTCGCCTTTTTTCACCGTCTGCCCCTCGATCACGGGCAATTCAATGATCTCGCCTGCGACCTCGGCGGAGATTTTGACTTCGAGGGCCGGCTGGATCTTTCCCGTGGCGGAAACGACTTGGGTGACATCGCGGCGGCCGACTTTCTCGGTGGTGACTTCGATGGTTTTCTCTTTTTTGCGCCCAAATAGGACGCCGCCGATGATTAAAAAGAGAATGACTGCTGTGATCCAGAGCCAGCGCCGGCGATTTTTCGGAGGGGCTGCGGGGGGAGTTAGGGCGGAATCGGGCATGAAGCGATTTTTATTTATGTCTGGCGCGGAAACAGCTTTCTTACAGGGAACTTCTCCCGTGTCCATGCGTGCGTCCAGAATCCATTTCACCTTTAGATGCCGCGCGGCGGTATTTGTTTCAAATCTTCGGAAATGATCTCCACTTCACTCAAATTCTGGGGAGTGCGCGGCTCCATCCCCACGCCCGGCCCGGAAACCGTCGGCATCGGCGGCAACACCTCGTGCGTCGAAGTGCGGGTCGGCAAGGAAATCATCATTCTCGACGCCGGGACGGGGATTCGCCCGCTCGGGCTGAGCCTGGCGAAGGAATTTGCGGGCGTGCCGATGAATCTGACGCTCCTCATTTCCCACACGCACTGGGATCACATCCAGGGGTTTCCGTTTTTCATGCCAGTCTATTCGCCTGCAAACAAAGTCCATATTCGCGGTTACGAAGGAGCGCGAGCCCGGTTTTCCTCGATCTTGCTCGCGCAAATGGAAAGCCCGTATTTCCCCGTCGAAATGACCCGACTCCCGGCGAACATCGACATCGAGGAGCTGAAGGAGTTCGATTTCCATGTGGGCGACATCCCGGTGCGAGCGAAATTGTTAAACCATCCCGGCGTCTGCGCGGGCTACCGGATCGAGACTCCGGGTGGCGCGATCGCCTATCTGCCCGACAACGAGCCGCAGGTGCATCTTCGGAAAATTCAGCAGCGGCGCGGGGTCGAGGTCAGCGCCGAAACGATGGCCCGGTCGGAGCGGAATGATGCCGATCTCGTGGAATTTATTCGTGGCGCGAAGGTGCTCATCATCGACTCGCATTACACGAGCGAGGAATATCCGCATCACATGGCCTGGGGCCACGCCGACGCGGAAACGGTGACTCGCATCGCCATGGAGGCCGGCGTCGAGCGGCTATTTTTGTTTCATCACAACCCCGAGCACGACGACGCGCAGGTCGCGGCCAAGGCGAAGGCGTGCCAGAAAGTGGCGAAGGGTAGCGGGTTAATCGTCGAAGCCGCTGTCGAGGGAGCGAGCTTGAAATGGTCGTCGCCCGCTAAAATTTACAGTCGAGTTTGAGCGCACTCTGGAGCCGGGCGAGATAGGCTTTTTTCGACACTTCCAGAGCGCCAAACTTCGCCAGATGCGGCGTGATCCATTGCGTGTCGAGCAGCATGAAACTCCGCTCGCGGAGGTGATCGACCAAGGCGACGAGAGCCACTTTCGAGGCATCGGTCTCGGTGTGAAACATCGATTCGCCGAAAAATGCCCCGCTCAGACAGACGCCATAAAGTCCTCCGGCGAGGCCATTTTCGCTCCAGGCTTCGACGGAATGCGCGTGGCCCAACCGGTGCAAGGCGACGTAACTCGCGATGATTTCCTCACTGATCCACGTGTCCTCGCGCTCGGCGCAGGCTCGCATCACTGTCTCGAAATCGTGATCGAAGCGAATGGTGAACGGATGCTTTTTCAGCGTCCGGGCCAGCCCATGCGGGACGTGAAATGTGTCCAGCGGAATGATTCCGCGCGGGTCGGGCGAAAACCAGCCGATCTCCCCGTTTTCCATGCTCATCGGGAAAACGCCCTGCGAGTAGGCTTGCAGGAGGAGATCGGAGGAGATCACGGTCTAACCCAGATCGACCTGCGGCACTTCGGGCGGTTTCGGGTGGATGCCCTCAGCCGCCAAGATATCGAAAACATTTTCCGCCACGATCCGGTAATGCTCGCGGAAAACCTCGTCGTCCGGCTCACGGCTGAGTTTGAGGTAATCGGCGTGATCTTTCCCCAGCTTGAGCGAGAGAAAATTAATCAACTGCTCGCGTTCGCCGAGCGGTGTTCCCTCGGGCGAAACCATGCTTTGGGCGCGACGTTCACCGTCCTGGGCGAGGTCTTCCAGCCGGGTGCGGAGTTCGGAGTTGATGCTCTCGAGTTGGGCCACATAGCGGCGCAAAGATTCGTTGTCCTCGGGGGGCGTCGTGTCGGGCCAGACGCCATCGCCTCCACCAGAACCGTAACGCCCACCGCGACCACGACCGCGTTTGTCGCGTCCGCCACCGCCGCCGCGTTCTTCGAGCTGGCGCAACTTGGTGCGCGCCTGGGAAAGTTCCTGCGATTGCTGGCGAATGAAATTATCGAGCTGACGCAGCATGGCGACTGGATCGGCCTGAGTGCGCTCTCCTCCGCGACCTCCGCGACTGTCACGTCCACTGGATTGAGCCGGTTGATTCGACGGGCGATTCGGCTGGCCGGGGCTGACGTAGGGCGGATGCTTCGGGCGGCTTTCCCGGCGCTCGCCGCTGGCCTCATCTTCGTCATCGTCTTTCTCATCATCATCCTCCTCGTCGTAGTCATCATCCTCCTCGTCGTCGTCATCAGAATCAGACTCGGCTGCGGGCTCGGCGGTTTCGTCGGCGGGAGTTTCAGTGTTTTCTGGCGCGTCGGCAGGATTGCGCCGCGAGGTTTTCTCCGCAAACGCCTCAGCGATTGCCGTCGGCAAATTCTCCGGCACGGTCTTAAAATCGCGCATCAAGCGGCCCGGCCATTTGCGAATCGCCTGGGCGATGGATTGCTGCGAGCGCTCGCTGAGAATGGTGAGTTTGTCGATTTTGATCAGCCAAAGGAGAAACGCGCTTTGCGTAAATGGCGGGCAGCCGCCGGTGAAAATCGTGCTGATGGCGGCGTTGAGCAGGTGCGCGAGATCGGCGTCTTTGAGGCCGTCGAGTTGCAGGCGCAGGAGCCAGGGTTTCCCCTTGCCGACGAGGACGTTGAAGAACGACTGGCGGTCGCGCGTGGTGAGGATACCGTCCTCTCCGAGCATTTCGGCAGCGATGGCGCAGGCCCATTTGGCGGCTTGGGCCTCATCGACCTTCACGAGACCGCGCGTGATGCTGAGGCGAATGCGGCGGCCGATTTCGCCCTCGAAGGCGGGACCTTTCATCCCGGAAACGAAGAGGCGGCGGCCGTAAGGCTTCATCTCGGGCCAGGCGGCGTTCAGACCGTTGACGCTGATCGGCCAAGGCAGTTTGCCAATGGCGTCGAGCGCCTCGTTGATCTCGGGTTTGCCACCGAGCAAGGCGCTGCGGAGGAGGTCGGCGGTCTGCGTTTCGTGCGCCGGGCTCATGCGTCCGGCCTGCGCGGTGGCGACCATCTGCGGGAGCGTGGAATTTTCCGTGGGAGTTGCAGGCGAATCGGGCACAATGGGACTTGCGTCCGACTCTGTGGGCTCCATTTGGGTTTCGTCGTCGGGGGAAATGTCTTCTGAATTCATGAAAAAATGGGTGTTGGAAAATCTTAAGTCGCCGCCGTCCGGGCAGGGCTGTGAGATTGCGCGGAGCCTACGTTGACGTTGATGAGTCGGTCAATCAAGTCCTCGGGGCGCACGACGCCGACGGGACGATTATTTTCGTCGAGGACGGCGGCGAGCGACATGCGGGCGGCGCGGAGCTTGCGAATAATCTGCGTCGCGGGCTCGTCGGCGCGGACGTTGATGATCCGGCGCAAATGATGTTGCGCGCTGGTGTGGAGGCGGCCGTCGAGCAGCACCTCGAACGAGCGAACGAGGCCGATGATCTGCCCGTCGGACGCGATGACGGGGAAACGGTCCCAGCCCTTTTCCTTGGCGATGGCGAGAAGTTCGGTCACGGGCGTCTCGGGCTTTACCGAGGCGACGCGGTCCATCGGGATCATGACATCGCGACCACGGACGGCTCGAAAATCGACGACGTTGTGGATCATTGCGCGCTCGGCAGGATCCAGCGAACCGCTCTTTTCCACTTCGCTGGTGAGGTCTTTCAACTCGTCGCGGGCGATGAATAGATCGCGCGGGTCTTCGTTTCGAAAAAAGAGTTTTCCCACCCAAGTGAGCAGCCAGATGACTGGCGAAAGCAGCCAGTAAACCGCGCGGATAATTTCCGAAAGCGGCGCGAGCAGACGATACGGAAACCGGCGAAAGAGCGACTTCGGCAGCATTTCCAAGAGCACGACGAAGACCGGGATGGCGATGAGAAACGCGACGGGATAGCCCCAGTTGCCGATTTTTTGGCGTAGAAGTTGCGTGATGAGGACGAGGGCCCAAATTTTCAGTAAATTCGTGACGAGCAGGACGGTGATCAGAAGGCGCTGCGGATGGAGCAGCAAGGCCTGGAGCCGAAGCGCGCCGGGGGCTTTTTTGCGGACGTTGTGGCTGAGCCGCACGGGGTTGATCGAGAGCAAGCCGGCCTCGACGCCTGCGAAAAGAAACGACACAAGCAGGCAAATGGCGAGCGCGAGCCAGATCATGCAGCCTCCATTTCCATGGAACTCGGCTCAGCGGCCACTTTCTCGATGAAAACTTCCTGCACACGCCGCCGCGTAGCCCGCCGGATGCGCAAGGTGTAGCCCGGAATCTCCACCAACGAGCCGGGGCGCGGGACGTAGCCCATTTTGTTGAAAATATACCCGCCGATCGTGTCCAGCCCGTCGTGATGGATCTTGGTCTGGAGTTTTTCGCTGATGTCGTCGAGCCGCGCGTGTCCGCTGACGATCAATTTCCCCTGCCCGGCGTCCTCGATATAAAGATCCGACCCGAGCGGGACGGCGTCGCTGATGACTTCCTCGACGATGTCGGAGAAGGAAACGACGCCTTCCGTGCCGCCAAATTCATCGACCACGATGGCGATCCGCTGCGGGCGATGCAGGAAGCTTTGGAGGAGTTCTAGTGCATTCATCGTCTCGGCGACAAACGACGGCGGCACGAGGATTTCCTGATACGGCTGCGTCGGATTCGCCAGAAAAGCCGCCACATCGAGCACGCCCAGAATGTCATCCGGCGTCTCGCCATAGATCGGAACGAGGCGACGGCGTTTCGTTCGCAAAAGCGTGATCGCCTCCTCATTCGTGAGATCGTCGGGCATCGTGAAGCTGTCCACGCGGGGCGTCATGCAATCCTTCGCCGTCTTGTCCGCGAGCTTCATAATTTCGGCAATGATCTCGCGCTCATTCGAGTCGATCACGCCGGTTTCCGCTCCCAGATTCATCAGCGTGGCAAATTCTCCCTCGGACAGCGTGTCGCGGAGTTCCATGGATTTCGGGGTGATCATTTGTGCGAGATGCTCGGTCGCGTGTTCGAGCACGCCGGTGATTCTGCCCAGCAGCGGCACGGCAAAATCCAGATAGCCGATGGCCAGCGGCGCGAGTCGCAGTGGATAGGTCAGCGCGAGAAGCTTCGGCAGCAGATCGCAAAAAATCACCACGACTGCGAACAAGCTCAGAGTCGTCAGCCACACCGGCAGCACACTGTGCATTCGCTCTGCCAGAAAAAGGCAGAGCAGCACGAGCGGGACATTCACGATCACGTCGGAAAAAAGGATCACCGCCAGCAGCCGGCGCCGGTCCGAGGTTAGCCGATCGAGCTTTAGCGCGAGGCAGATGTCTTTCTCGCGAAGGCGTTTGATCTTGTGCTCGCGCAGGGAAAAAATCGCCGTTTCCATCCCCGAGAAAAACGCCGACGCGCCGACCAGCATCGCGACCACGACGAAGAGCCAGGTCGTCACGGCTGGGGCTGCGCTCTTCCAGGCATTCGATCTTGTATTCTTTTCGCGGGCCGCGTTATTGCGTGATTCAATGAGTGCACTGGTTTCCGAATGAAAAAACGTGATCGAATATCCGAGTTTGTAAAGGAATTAGCTGCACCTAGCGAATCAGGCGATGCCCTGTTCGACCCGCGCTACCTCGGATACTTCACCTGTTTCAACCGCGGTGAATACTATGAAGCCCACGATGTGCTGGAGGATCTCTGGCTGCAAACGAACGGGGCGGACTACGCTTTTTACAAGGGCCTCATCCAGATTGCGGGCGCATTTGTCCATTTGCGGAAGCAATACGAGCGCCCGCTCCACCATAAGGATGGAACTCGCATGAGACCGGCAACGCGGCTTTTCGATCTCGGAATGGCCAATATCGGGCCGTTTCAGCCGTTGCATCATCAGCTTGATGTCGCGGCGCTGATTCGCTTTTGTGCAAAAACTCGCGACCACATTCGCGAATCCGACTTCCAATCCAATCCCTGGAACCCTGGTTTTCTCCCACAACTCCGTCTCGAACCCACCTAAATGCGGCATTTCACCGCAAAATCAACGTCGAAGCCGGTTCGCGGCACGCTTCATGCATTTCAAAGTCTAAATTCCAGTCCCATGCTTATGAAACGCTCCTTCCTGCCCGCCCTCCTCAGCCTCGCCACGCTCTCCCTCATCGGATGCGCCAACGTCGAAGTCACCAAAACCTACGTCGCCTCCGGCGCGCATCACCCCTCCAGCATTTACATCCGGCCCTTTAACGTCGCCGGAGCCACCTTCGTCGGCGACCACGGCCCCCTTGGCGAACGCCCCATCCGCCAGGCCCTCGCCCCCGCCGAACTCGGCATCGCGCTCAAGGAGCAACTCAGCAAAATCGCCCCCACCATGGTCATTGATAACAACGACATCCCCGAGGAAGGCTGGATCGTCGATGGCAACATCGATGTCGTCGATGGCGGCAACCAGGCGCTGCGCTTCTTCTTTGGCCGTCTCGGAGCCGGTCGCACCACCGCGATCGTCCATGTCCGCGTGACTCGCGCCGGTGAAGAAGGCGGCGAAAGCGATGGCAAAGGCGGCGCTCCCGAAGGCGTGCTCTATGCCTTTGACGTGAAATCCAGCAGCAAGGCCGCCGGCCCCACGGGCTCGGTTTACAACTCCGGCATGGGTTCCTCCGAAATGTTCGACTACCGCAACATCGCCGAGGAAGTGGGCAAGGTCCTCACCCCCGATCCCTACAAATACGGCGTCCGTGACGGCGGCGCGGATCGGTAAACAAAATTTGGTAGTGGTTGGGGCCGGGGCATCCATCAGGGGTGCCCCGGCTTTTTTTCATTTGAGTTAGATTCCATTCAGAAAACTCTTGGAATCTGCCGCTGGATTCGCTATTTCACTCAACTTCATGGACGAATTCATGCGCGCTGCCATCGATGATGCGAAAAAAGGTCTCGCCGAGGGCGGCATTCCCATTGGCTCGGCGATTGCCCGCGATGGACAGCTTCTGGCCACGGGCCACAACAAGCGCGTGCAGGACGGCGACCCCATTACCCATGCGGAGATCGATTGTCTGCGCAACGCCGGGCGCATCGGCCACTATCGGGGGACGACCTTATATTCCACGCTCATGCCCTGCTACTTGTGCTCGGGCGCGGTGGTGCAGTTTGGAATCAAGAAGGTCATCGTGGGCGAAAGCCGCACATTTCCCGGTGGGCCGGAGTTTATGCGCGCCCACGGCGTGGAGGTGATCGATCTCGACCTGCCGGAATGTTACGAGATGATGGCGAAATTCATCGAAGAAAATCCCTTGCTCTGGAACGAGGATATAGGCAAATAGTCTCGGCGCATCCGTTCATTTAATTTCTTCGCTCCAGCTCAATCAGTTCATCATCAGTCAGATCCAGTCATGGGAAACAAACTCTACGTCGCCAACCTCGCGTTTCATCTTACGGAAAACGAGATTCAGGATATTTTTTCACCGTTCGGCACGGTGCAGGAGGTCAAGCTCATCCTCGATAAAATGACGGGCAAATCGCGCGGTTTCGCCTTTGTCACCATGGCCAGCGACGGCGAGGCGGAACGAGCCACGGCGCAAATGAACGGCCACCGCATCGAAGGCCGCGCGCTCGCCATCACGGAGGCGCGTCCGCGCGAAGATCGTCCTCAAGGGCTGGGCAGTGCGCGTCCGCCAGGACACGGCGGTCCCTTTCGTCCGAATGCAGCTCCCGCATCCGGCAGCAGTGGCTTTGGAGCCAATCGGCCTCCGTTTTCTGGTGGTGGCAGCCGCTCCGCTGGCGGCCGCGATTCCGGTGGCCGGGGTGAGCCGCCTCGTCGCGAAAAAGAAAAACCGCGCGGACCGCGTCCGATGCGGGATTACGACGAAGATTAAGATCCAACTCCGCTCTGTTTTTCAGAGGGGAATGGAACTCGTCCGCGCAACTTTCTGCTGCCTGCGCTTGCCAGCTTTTCCCGTCCTGCCCTAGAGTCTCCCCGTGAGCAGCTACCAGGTCTTCGCCCGTAAATACCGCCCGAAAACGTTCGACGACGTCATCGGCCAGGAGCACATCACGCAGACGCTGAAAAACGCCATCGAGCAAAACCGGCTCGCCCACGCCTACCTCTTCGTCGGCCCGCGCGGCACGGGCAAAACCTCCACCGCACGCATTCTCGCCATGGCGCTGAATTGCGAGACTGGCCACGGCAAACCGACCACCACACCCTGCGGCGTGTGCGATTCCTGTCGAGAAATCGCCCAGGGAAACAGCCTCGACGTTCTGGAATTTGACGCCGCGTCGAACACGCAGGTCGATAAAATCCGCGAGATCATCATCGACAACGTGAAGTTTGCCCCGACCAAGGGCACTTACAAACTCTACCTCGTCGATGAGGTGCACATGCTTTCCAATTCGAGTTTCAACGCACTCTTAAAGACGTTGGAAGAGCCGCCCAGCCACGTGAAATTTCTCTTCGCCACGACGGACCCGCAGAAGGTGCCGGTGACGATTCTCAGCCGCTGCCAGCGATTCGACTTGAAGCGGATTCCCGACACGCTGATCGCGAACCACCTGCAATACATTGCGGGCGAGGAAAGGATCACGCTCTCCGACGCGGCCTCCGCCGCCATCGCGCGTGGAGCCGACGGCGGGTTGCGCGACGCCGAGTCGATGCTCGATCAACTCGTGGCCTTTTGCGGCGAGGCCATCGAGGAGGAGGATGTTCTAAAGATCTTCGGCTTCACCTCGCAGGAAACGATCAACGCCCTCACCGAACACATTCTCCGTATCGAAACGCCGCAGGCCTTATCGCTGGTCCACGCACAGGCCGAGTCGGGCAAGGACCTCATGAAAGTCCTCACCGACCTGCTCGGTCACCTGCGAAACCTGCTCATTTTCCAAGTCGATCCGAGTTCATTGGACCGGGAAATTTCCAGCGAACTTCGATCCGTATTGCAAGAGCAGGCGGGGTTTGTTTCCGGCCCGAAACTGCTCGACCTCATCCAGCAACTTTCCGCCGCCGAAGGTCGCATGAAGTGGGCTGCGAACAAAAAACTGCAACTCGAGATCGCCCTGATTCGCGCCACGCAGAGCCTGCAAGTGTCCTCGCTCGACGATGTGCTGGCGGCGCTGACTTCGCTGCGCGACGGCTCGCCCATGGCGACTTCCATTCCTCTCACGCCGCCGCCGCCGCGCGCGTTCACTCCTGCCCCGGCACCCTCTCCAGCGCCCGTCATTTCACCGAAACGAGTGGAACCCAAACCGGAGCCGAAGATTGAGCCCAAACCCGAGCCAGTCCCCGCTGCGGCAGCGCCGGTTGAGGCTCCGATGGAAGTCACGCAGCCGGACGCAGTGGAAGTTTCCAGGACGGAAACGATTGCGGAGTTGTGGCCGAAGATTCTTCGCGAAGTCAGCTCGAAGCGGCGGTTGATTTTGAGTTTTCTCGAACTCGCCTCACCGGAGCTGGGCGCAGACGACACGCTGAGCCTCGCCTTTCCCACGGACCAGAAATTTGCCGTGGAAAATCTGCAACGTCCGAACAATCGCGCCTTTCTTGAGGACCTCGTTACCCATCTCCGCGGCAAAACCACCAGCCTGCAAATCGCCCTGCGCGAGGGCGCAACGGCTCCGACGGTGAGCTACGCGATTCCCGAGGAGCCCGTCGTCGATCCGATGGAGGCGTTCAAAAATGATCCGCTGATCAAAAAAGCGCTCGAACTTTTCAAGGCGGAAATTACTTCCGTCATCCCACCGCAAGTCAACTCCAACTAACCAATCCCTATGAATATCCAGAAAATGATGAAGCAAGCGCAGAAGATGCAGGAAGAGCTCGCGCGCACTCAGGAAGAACTCGCCCAACGCACCGTCGAAGCCAGCGTCGGCAGTGGCAAAGTCACGGTCGTGGCCACCGGCGGCGGCGACATTATTTCACTGAAGATCGCCAAGGAAATCGTTGATCCCGAGGATGTGGAATTTCTCGAGGACCTCATCCTCAGCGGCATCCAGCAAGCCATCGAAAAAGGGCGTGCGATGCAGCAGGCCGAGATGGGCAAAGTCACCGGCGGCATGGGTTTGCCACCCGGGCTGGGGTTTTAAGCTAACCAGCGTTTGCGCCGGTGCGAATGTTCGCGGCGGCGCGCTGGGCGCGGAACCATTCGCTGAAGCTCATCGCGCGGCGGCTGGAGAAATATTGGTCGAGCATGCTTTCGCGCTCGGTTTTCCATTTTTCCTCGTCGAGCGGTTCCATTTTTTCGAGGTAGGCGATCGCGCCGCCGTCCATTGTGGGTATGAGGTCGCTGACGGCACCCTCGCCTAGGGTGGCGGCTCGCATTTGAATCATGCGGTCGGCGTTGAACTCGCGGTTTTGCTGGAGTTCGGCGGGTGAAAAGGCGGGGACAGATTCGACTTCAAGTCCACTCGCGGCGGCGGCTTGGGCGAAGGTCTGGCCCGATTTCAATGCGACTCGAATGGCTTTTTGGAGTTCGGCGGCCTTCTGAGTCATGGCGGCGGCGACGCGTTCCTCCCGGATCGTACTGGTGATTTTGGCGGTGGCCTCCTCCAAGGTTTGCGGGACGGCGGGTTCGATTTTGGCGAGATGGAAAATGTAGAAACCGTCCTCGGTCTGGAGCACGTCGCTGTCGGGCGTGTCGGTGGTCAGCGAGAAAATCGTGGGCGCGACCTGGGTCACACTGGCGATTTCAGGCGGCGGCGTTGAGGCGGGAAAAGTGGCGGTTTCCTTCACCGGCGCGTTGAGTTCCTTGGCGATGGCGTCGAAGTTCGCACCCGCCTTGAGGAGGCGCTGGGAGAAGGCGTCGGCCTGGTTCGAGATCGGCTGGAGGGCGGAGACGCGGTCCTTGCCTTTGAGTTTTTTGTCGGCGTCGGAAAGCTGGAAAACGACGTATTTCACGGCGCGTTTTTCGTCGGTCTGGAAGCTGGCTTTGTTTTTCTCGTAGTAGTCTTTGATTTCGGCCGGCGTGACGGTGACGGCGGATTCAAACGTCTCGCGCTTGAGTTTGGCGACCTGGAGGTGGCGCTTGCGAAAGGCGTTGCCGTAGGCGTCGCGGACTTCGCTTTCAGACGTGACGGTGGCGGAGCCGACGATTTCGCGGAGTTTGGCGAGGCGCAGTTCATCGCGGATCAGGTCGTTGAGCTGCTCCTCGCTGAAGCCGCGCGGGGTGAGGGCGTTGGCGACGAAGCCCTGATATTTCTCAAAGTCGAATTGGCCGTTGGTCTGAAACGGTGGGAGTTGCTGGATTTTTTGCGCCACGGCCTCGGTGGTCGGCTCGACCTGCAAAACCTCGGCTTTTTTCCGCAGGACGAGTGTGCTCCAGACGTAATCCTCGGCCTGGTCGCGGCTGCCGCCGGTGACGAGCACCTGGAGCAAATCGTACAAGCCGAGGCCGCGGGCGATCTCGAATTGTTTCTCGGAACGGGCAAACTCACTGCCGCTGACGGTTCTGCCGTAGATGCTGCCCATCGCGCTGCGGCCCAGCTTGTCGAGGTCAGTTTTGTTATAGAGAAAAACGAAGGCGACGATGACAATGACGGAAATAAGGATCATCAGCCAGCGCTGATTTTTCCGCATGAGGTTGATCATAAAAGGATTGGGAATTGGGGATTGATTTTGGGGACTTCGCTTCCTAGATTGGGCGAACGATGAGACTTAGTCGCCTGTTTCCCTCCCAGCAACATCTTTTTGCCGCCGTATTGACCGTGAGTCTGCTCACCTTCGGAACGACGGTTCGCGCGGAAGATTCCATCAAGGCCAGCAACGGCATTGTGCGCACCGGCCAGATCACGGGCGTCCGCAATGGCAGCGCGATGATCAAATCCGGTCCTGCGGAAATCGGAATCCCGCTCTCGCAGGTGACCGCCGTCACGATGGCGCAGCCGACGGCGGTGGATCGCGGGTTGAATCTCCAGGAAGCTGGCAAACCGGCGGATGCGCTGGCCGTTTTGAAACCGGTCGTGGACCAATTTGGCGGACTTCCATTGGACTGGGCGCAAAGGGCCACCGCTTCGATCGGCGATCTTTATCTTTCCCTCGACAAGACGGCCGAGGCTTCCGCCGCCTACGCGAAATTCAAGCAACTCTACCCCGGTGTCGGACTTTCCCTGCAAGCCGATGTCGGCATGGCGCGCGTGGCTGCGGCCAACAATAAATTCGATGATGCCAAGACGGCCCTGACTCCGATCATCGCCAATGCGCTAACCAAACCAGATCTCACCAAGGCTGAGTCCGCCGCCTTTGGCCAGGCTTATTTCACCCTCGGAAACATCGCTGAAAAAGAGAATAAACCCGCCGAGGCTCTCGAAGATTACCTCCGCACCGTCACCATCTTTTACGCCGATCGCGCCACCACGGCCCGTGCGCAGGAACGGGCCGATGCGTTGCGTAAAAACGGCGGCATTGCAGTCCCCTAAACTCCAGCGTATAAATCCGACTCCTCACATCTAGCTTCATGAAAAAAACGTTCTCCCTCCCCTTCCCCAACCTCCTCGCCACCGCCGGCCTCCTCTGTCTGGCCACGGTCGCCTCCGCTCAAGAAGGCGGTGCTCCCGCAGCCGCACCCGAGTCGCACTCGATCATCCAGCTCATCTGGCATGGTGGCCCGCTCACCGTCGGCATCTGGATTTGTCTCATTCTAACCTCTGTGACGATGGTTACTTTCATCGTTCAAAACATCCTTTTCCTGCGCAATGAAAAGCTCGCGCCGCCTCCCCTTCTTGATTCCCTGCGCCAGACGCTTTCCTCGGGAAACTATCAGGAAGCATGGGAAATCTGCCGCGCCAATAGCTCCTACATCGCCAACGTCCTGCGCGCCGGCCTTGAGCGCCTCGGCCGTGGCAAGGAAGCCGTCCAGGAAGGTCTCGCCGAGCACGGTCTGCGCGAAGCCCAGATTCTCCGCACCCGGAACAGCTACCTCTCCGTCATCGGCGTCGTCTCGCCCATGATCGGTCTGCTCGGCACCGTCATCGGCATGATGCGCGCCTTCGCCACCTTGGCCTCCAGTGGTATCAAAAACCCAAGCGCACTCGCTGCGAACATCTCCGAGGTGTTGCTCGCCACTGCCAGCGGTCTCTTCATCGCCATTCCGGCGTTCGTCACCTACTACATTTTCCGCAACCGCGCCCAGATGGTCATTGTTCACGCGGACGACAAGATCAACGAGCTCGTCTCCGACATTCCCTACGAAGAACTGGCCGGCGTCCGCATCGGGGAAAACTTCAGCGCTGGCGTCGCCGGTGTCGGCAGCAGCGCTTCGGGCGAATCCCGCAAAGTCTCCATGGCTCTCACGACCAACTGCCCCGTTTGCAACGGTGCCGTCACTCCCGGCGTGAATCCCTGCCCGCATTGCGGCGCCACTTTGCAGTGGACTTAGACTGAACTCAGCCGCCTCCCCCAGAGTATGTCGCACACGAGTGTCATCAAAGGAGCCGTCCGGGTCATGCCCGAGGAAGATCCGGAGTTTCAGATCGCCCCGATGATCGACATCCTGCTCGTGCTCCTAGTGTTTTTCATGTCGATCAGCTCGACCCAAGTCTTGCAGTCGAATGATCAGGTCCAGTTGCCGGTTGCCGCCAAGGCCAAGGACCCAAAGGAAGGAGGGGACTCTGGCACCGCCATTCTCAACGTCCTCTGGGTGCCGCTCGGCAACGCGGGCCAGATTCAATACAACGAGGTCACCGTCAACGACGCCAACGCCATTATCGGACCGTTGCAGGATTCCATTTCCAAGAATCCGAAATTGCGCGTCATCATCCGTGCCGACCGGCGCGCGCCTTACAGCTTCATCCGGCCCCTGCTCGTTGCCGTCGGCCGGGCGGGTGCGATCAATATCACATTTTCGGTCATCAACAAAGACGACGAAAAATGAGGAGGACACTCTAACATGGCTGGATCAGTAGGTTCCGAGGATGGCGACGTCGGATTTCAAATCGCGCCAATGGTCGATGTGGTGTTCGTGCTTTTGCTCTTTTTTATGGCAATGGCCGGCACGCAAAAGACCGAGCTGGAGCTCTCCATCAATCTCCCTGGCGGGGGAAAAGCTTCGAGCGGCCCGCCTCCGACTCCGATCATTATCGACATCAACCAGGACGATTCCATCGTCGTGAACGGCAAAACATTTGATTCGCCAACCACCAAGAATCTGGTCCAACTCCAAGCTTGGCTAAGCGAGACGATCAAGATGTTCGGCAGCAAAGACCCGGTGATTATTCGGCCTTCGATGGAGACTCAGCAGGAACGGATTATCGACGTGCTTAACGCCGCCGCCGCCGCCAAGGTCACGAATCTCAGCTTCGGCTAGGTAATTTATTCCTCCGGACGATCCTCGGCGATAATTTTTTCGTAGAGGCAAAAGAAGCAGACCGGAATGAAACTCGACGCGAGTTTCAGCACGGTGCCAAAACCAGCGGTCATTTGCCAGGTGTCGAACTGTGGATTGGTCTGCAGCATCCCGATACCGATGAAACCCGCGAGCTGCACCGGCACGTAAACGAAGAGGCACAACCCGAGGATTTGCCAGCCACGATCAGTAGTCAGTTTGGCGCTGCGCCGCAAAGCCGCCACACCCCATTCGCCCTCAGTCATCACCACCGTGACGGCGAGACTGAGCCGAATCCCGATCACCACGGACGGCAGAAGAAAAATCAGCCGCATCTGCCAGGTGCCAATCGGCAGGAAAAACAAGGCCGACACCATCACGACCAGGCAATTCGTCAATAAATTCGTCCAGCAGAGTTGCAGCCAGTGGCTCACGGCCACACCAAAGCATTCTAGGAAACCGGCGCGCCGTCCCATGCGATCCACGAAGAGCGCGTGCAGGACACCAGCGGCGATCACACTGCCAAAAACCAGATCGATCAACAGGCCCGTCTGCAAACCGGCCACGAAGTTTTTCCGGTCGAAGACGTTGTAGGCCAGATAGCTCGACAGCATCTGGCCGACGAGCCCAATGCTCAGGACGAGCCCGAGAATAACGCCGAAAACTTTGCAGTAGAGCCGAAGTGCGGAGCCCAGAAGGTCGTTCATGGGACTTCCATTTGACTCTTACTGGGACGCGTTTGAGGCGTTGACGAGCTGGCGCAGGACAAAGGGCAGGATGCCGCCGTGGCGGTAATAATCTACCTCGATCGGCGTGTCGATGCGCAGTTTGACGGGCACTTCCACCTTGCGTCCATCGGCGTAAGTAATGCCAAGCGAGAGCATTTGCAACGGCACGATCTGGTCGTTCAACCCGATGACGTCGTAGATTTCGCCGCCGGTGAGGCCGAGGGTTTGCGCGTTCGTCCCTTCGATAAATTGCAGCGGGAGCACGCCCATTCCGACCAAGTTCGAGCGGTGAATGCGCTCGTAGCTTTGCGTGACGACGACTTTGACGCCCAGCAAGGCGGTGCCTTTCGCGGCCCAGTCGCGGCTGGAGCCGGTGCCGTATTCCTGACCCGCGATGACGATGAGCGGCGTGCCCTCGGCTTTGTATTGCACGCTGGCGTCGTAGATGGAGAGCTGCTCGCCGTCGGGAAAATGTTTCGTCACGCCGCCCTCGATGCCCGGCACCATCAGGTTCTTGATCCGCACATTCGCAAACGTCCCGCGGACCATCACGCGATCATTGCCGCGGCGACTTCCATAGCTATTGAAGTCCACTGGGTCCACTCCGCTCTGGACGAGAAATTTTCCTGCCGGACTCGCGGCCTTGAACGCACCGGCGGGCGAAATGTGGTCGGTCGTCACGGAATCGCCGAAGATGCCGAGCGGGCGCGCACCCTGAATTTCCTGAATCGTGCCTGGCTCGAGTTGGAAGTCGGTGAAGAACGGCGGCTCCTGGATGTAGGTGCTCTCGGCGTCCCATTGATAGATCTCGCCAACGGACGACGGGATCTCGTTCCATTTTGGATTTTGCTCGGAGAAACCAGTGTAAAGCCGTTGGAAAACCTCGGGCTTGAGCGCGCCCTGCATGGTTTCGCGAATTTCTTTCAACGATGGCCAGATGTCTTTCAGGAAGACCGGAGTTCCATGCGTATCGGTGCCGAGCGGCTCGGTGGTGAGGTCAATATCGACGCGTCCGGCAATGGCAAACGCGACCACGAGCGGCGGCGACATGAGGAAGTTGGCCTTGATGTTTTGATGGACACGCGCCTCAAAATTGCGGTTGCCGGAGAGGACGCTGGCGGCGACGAGGTCGTTCTTGGTGATCGTTTCCTCGATGGCCGCATTGAGCGGGCCGGAGTTGCCGATGCAGGTGGTGCAGCCGTAGCCGACGACTTGGAAACCGAGCTGGTCGAGATACGGCTGGAGCCCGGATTTGTTGAGATAATCCGTGACGACTCGGGAGCCGGGGGCGAGCGAGCTTTTCACCGAAGGATCGACCGTAAGTCCGCGCTCGACGGCTTTTTTCGCGAGCAAACCCGCGCCGAGCATCACGCTGGGGTTGCTGGTATTGGTGCAACTCGTGATCGCCGCGATGAGCACGCTGCCGTGGCCGATGGCGGTGTCCTGGATCGGAGCGGAAACGTCGATGAGGTCTTCGGCGGGCGTCTGCGTCGGGCGGTTGGAAGTCATTTCCAAAACGTGACGCGGCGTGCCCTCCTGCAAATGTTCCTCGGGTTTTTTCGCGTCGGTGGAAAGCAAGTCGGGCGTGTTTTGCACCGGAGTTCCATTCATATGGACGGCGATGCGGGCCGAAGTGTCGGCGTCAGGTTTGCCGTAACCACCGTCGAGCGAGGATTTGTGCAGGAGCTTGGTGAAGGCGCTGCCGAGGTCGGGGAGATTAATATGATCCTGCGGGCGACGCGGGCCGGCGACTCCGGGAACGACGGTCGCGAGGTCCAGCTCGACATCGACGCTGTAATCGATCTCGCCCTTTTTCGGCATGCCGAAGAGCCCCTGCGCCTTGAAATAATTCTCAAACGCCGCCACCTGTGCCTCGGTGCGTCCGGTGGCTTTGAGATATTCGACGGACTCCGAATCCACGGGGAAAAAGCCCATCGTCGCGCCGTATTCGGGAGCCATGTTGGCGATGGTTGCGCGGTCGGTCAGCGGCAGCGTCTCCGCGCCTTCGCCGTAGAACTCGACAAACTTCCCGACGACCTTTTTCGCCCGCAACATTTGCGTGACATGCAGCGCCAAGTCAGTCGCGGTGACACCTTCGCTGAGCCGCCCGGTGAGATGCACGCCGACGACTTCGGGCGTGAGAAAATACACAGGCTGCCCGAGCATTCCGGCCTCGGCCTCGATGCCGCCCACGCCCCAGCCGACGATGCCGAGACCATTGATCATGGTCGTGTGCGAATCGGTGCCGACGAGGGTGTCGGGATAGAAAATAGTCTGCCCATCGAGCGTGGTTGAGAGCACGCCTTTCGCGAGATATTCCAGGTTCACCTGATGCACGATGCCGATGCCGGGAGGCACCACGCCGAAGGTTTCAAATGCCTGCTGGCCCCATTTCAAGAGCTGGTAACGCTCGCGATTGCGTTGGAACTCGATCGCCATGTTTAGGTCCAGCGCCTGCTGCGAACCGGCGTAATCGACCTGCACCGAGTGATCCACCACGAGATCAACCGGCACCAGCGGCTCGATGATTTTCGGCTGGCCACCAAGCCGGGCCACGGCGCTGCGCATCGCCGCCAGATCGACGAGCAGCGGCACACCGGTGAAA
This sequence comes from Chthoniobacterales bacterium, assembly GCA_039930045.1. Taxonomy (NCBI): domain Bacteria; kingdom Pseudomonadati; phylum Verrucomicrobiota; class Spartobacteria; order Chthoniobacterales; species Chthoniobacterales bacterium. The sequence goes on from JBDSQB010000002.1 coordinate 313,505, forward strand.
TCCTGCAAAACGATGCGTGCGACGACGAAGGGGATTTCCTCTTCCACCGGCGTTTTCGCGTTCCAGTTGGAGAGCGTGACCACGTCCTTCCAGGCCACTTTTTTCCCGTCGCAGTTTCGCAACACCGATTCGAGCACGATCCGAATGCTCACCGGCAGCCGGGAGATAGGGCCCACACCCATTTCCTCGAGGGCAGGCAGGGAAAAATAGGCCGCCGAAGCGTCGGAGCCGGTGGAAAATTGGCGGAGCGTATCGAGTGGCGTAGGCATCGCACTTACATGGCGAAAAGCGCCCGGTCCGTCAAGAATGGTTCCTGCGAATGACGAACGTAGTCCCTCCAGATTCCTCCCTCAGCCGCCGATCCGGCAATTATCGATCAGCCGCGTCTGGCCAAAAAACACGGCGGCGGCGATCAGACTGCCACTCGTCACTTGGGATTGCGGCTCCAGCGTGTCGGCGTCCACCAGGCTCACGTAATCGATGCGGCCCCCGGCTTTTTCGATGGCGCGGGTGACACGTCCGAGGATTTTCTTCGCGCTGATTTCTCCCTCACTCGCCTCTGTTTTTGCTGCGAGCAAACTCCGGCGAATGACCGGCGCGGCGGCGCGCTCCAACGGAGTTAGATAGCGATTGCGCGAGCTGAGGGCGAGCCCGTCGGCCTCGCGCACCGTGGGCAACCCGACGATTTTCACGGGGAAATCGAGGTCGCGCACCATGCGGCGTGTGATGGCGAGTTGCTGGTAATCCTTTTCGCCAAAGACCGCGATCTGCGGCTGGAGCAGGTGAAATAATTTCCCCACCACGGTGCAAACGCCGCGAAAATGCCCCGGCCGCGACGCTCCGCAAAGACTGGTGCTGAGACTCGATTCGTCGATAAAGACGCTGTGATCGGCGGCATAGAGCGTCTCCGGCGCAAACACCAGATCGACGCCCTCCGCTTTGCAAATGGCGAGGTCCGCCCGGCGCGGGCGCGGGTATTTCGCGAGGTCCTCCTTCGGCCCAAACTGGATCGGATTCACGAAAATACTCACCATCACCGAGCCCTTTTTCCCTGCCAGCCCCCGCGCCCTTTTCAAGAGCGCGATGTGACCCGCATGAAGCGCCCCCATCGTCGGCACGAGCACCCGCAGAGACGGGAGTTGCATAGCACTCTGAAGAGCAGAAGTCGGAGACGAAAGAACGCGCATCTTGCGATCATTGCCGGAGCCGAATGGCCCGTCAAATCTTCAGAAAAGCAGCTAGACACAGGAATGAGGGAAAGCTGGACGCTATTTCTTTTGTCCATATTTTCACGAAACGTCTCTCCACACTTCCATGTCCAAACTCATCTGCATCGTGCTCGTCCTGCTATCGTTTATCGCAGGTGCGATCGGCGACTCTCCCATTCCGCCATCCGAGGACCAGATTATCAAATCGCCGAATGCAAAGTTTGAAGCCTCGATCACTCTCGAACCGCCACAGACCACCGTGTTTGATGTGTCGGGCGCTGGTCAACGTCAGCTACTGTGGTCGAAGCCAGGGTTTCACCGCATCGCCTTCCTGGCAGACGATGGCCGGCACCTGATTACGGTGTATGGCGGGGCCAACCTCATTCCGCTCGATTATTCGCCGGGCCTTGTGCTGTTGGAGTTCTTCGATGGACCCAAGCTGGTTCGCAGGGTCACTGTTTCTGAGATCATGCCCGACTTATCCAAGCTCGAAAGAAGCGTGTCGCACTACGCTTGGGGAAATAGATGGGGCTTGGACTCGGAAGGTTATTTCAATGTCGAGACAGTCGATTTACGGCGGCTTAAGTTTGATGTCTCGTCTGGAAAAATAGTCATCACAGAATCACACCCATAAAATTCACGTGGGCTACATTGCCACCCAAAAACTCTGTGGCCTCCGTTGTCCCCGGTGGCTAATAATTTCCCGATGATCGATTGCGCCACGCGTTTGCTAGAACTCCTCGGGCCGGAAAAGGCGTCCGCCGATCCGCAGGTGCTGGCCGAGCACGCGGGCGACAAATGGTTTGCCTCCACCGTGCCCGAGGTGGTGGTGTTTGCCAGCGAAACGGCGGACGTGGCGACGGTGATGCAGTTTGCCTCGACCCACGGAATTCCGGTGACGCCGCGCGGTTCAGGCTACGGCTATGTGGGCGGTTGCGTGCCGGTGAAAAAAGGCATCGTTCTCTCATTGGCCCGCATGAATCGCATCCTGGAAATCCATTTCAACGACGGCGTGGCGGTCGTACAATCGGGGGTGATTACAGGCGAGTTACAGTCGGCTGTGCGCGCCGTCGGCCTGTATTATCCGCCCGATCCGGCGAGCTTGAAGGAGTGCAGCATCGGCGGAAACATCGCCACGAATGCCGGTGGTCCGCGCTGCCTGAAATACGGCGTCACGCGTTCCTATCTGCTCGGGCTGGAAGTGGTTTTGCCGAATGGAAACGTTGTGCGCTGCGGTGGGCGCACCCATAAAAACAAGACCGGCTTCGATCTCATCGGCCTCTTTACCGGCTCCGAGGGAATGCTCGGAGTCGTCACGGAGGCGACGCTCCGTTTGCTCCCGCTGCCACCAGCGAGGGCATCGTTATCAGCCAGTTTTGCGAGCGCTCCAGCGGCGGCGGCGGCGGTGCAGGCGGTGTTTCATGGCGGATTTCTCCCAGCTGCACTGGAGGTGGCGGATGCCTTTACTCTCGACGCCGCCCGCAAATACCTCGGTCGCGGCCTCGTTCCTGACGGCCAGGCCCATCTCCTGATCGACCTCGACGGGCAGCACGATTCCGTGGCCAGCGAGGCGGAGTCGCTGCGTCAGATTCTGCAAAAATCCGGCGCTCTCTCGCTGCAAACCGCCGTCGGCGAGGAAGATTGCGAGAAGCTCTGGGACTTGCGCCGCGGCTTCTCTTTTTCCCTACGCGCGACGGGTTTGATCAAGCTCAACGAGGATGTCGTCGTCCCGCGCGGACGCCTCGTGGATATGTTCGCCTTCGGCGCGCATTTGCAGGAGAAATACGGCTTTCCCGTGGCCTGTTTTGGACACGCTGGCGATGGAAATATCCACGTCAACATCATGTGTCCCGACTACGAAAAGCCGGAAGTTCGCGCCCTCGCCGAGACCGCGCTGGACGAGCTTTTTACCCAAGTCCTCGCGTGGGGCGGCGTGATCACGGGCGAGCACGGCGTCGGACTCGCCAAGAAACGCTGGTGGCCGCAGGCGGTGAGCGAAAACACGGACGAGTTGCATCGCATTCTAAAAAAAGCCCTCGATCCGCAAGGGATTCTCAATCCGGGAAAGTTTCTCGGTTGAATCGTTGCCGGTGGCACAATTTCTGCAACCATCTTTTGCAATGTTCCACTTTTTCACAGTCATCCAGCCATGAGCGTCCCGTCCTGCCGCTTTTGCCACGCGCCACTTTCGACCCGGTTCGTCGATCTCGGATTGTCGCCACTCTGCCAGAACATCATCCCACTGGAGGACGCCAGCAAACCCGAGGCGTTCTACCCGCTGGACGTCTTCGTCTGCGGCAGTTGCAAGCTCGTGCAGCTCGATGAATTTGTTAGTCCGTCGGAAATTTTCACCGAATACGCCTACTTCTCCAGCTACTCCGACAGCCTCGTCGCGCACGCTAAAAAATATGTGGAGTCCATGGTCACGCGCCTCGGCTTGACTAGCAACGATCTGGCCGTGGAAATCGCCAGCAATGACGGCTATCTTCTCCAGCATTTCCTGCCGCTCGGCATTCCCGTGACCGGCATCGAACCCGCTAAAAATGTCGGCGCTGTCGCCCGCGAGAAAGGCATTCCTGTCGTGCACAAATTCATGGGCGTGGAGACCGCGACACAGTTTCTAGCAGAACGCGGAGCCGCCAGCCTCCTCATCGGCAACAACGTTCTCGCGCACGTGCCTAACATCAATGACTTCGTTGAGGGTATGCGCATTTTGCTAGCGCCCGGCGGCACAATCACGATGGAGTTTCCCCACCTCCTGCGTTTGATCGAGGGCAACCAGTTCGACACGATTTATCACGAGCACTTTTCCTATCTGTCGCTGATCGCGGTCGAAAAAATCTTCGCCGCCCACGGGCTCACCATCTTCGATGTCGATGAGCTAAAAATCCACGGGGGTTCCATTCGAATCTACGCGCAGCATACTAACATAGCTCCCAAGCTAACATCGGGCCTGCTCAAAGTGCGCGCCGACGAGGCCACCGCTGGCTTCGACACCATGGCGGCTTACAGCGATTTTGGCGAACGCGTGAAGCTCACGAAAAACCGCATTCTCTCGAAACTGATCGAACTCAAATCTCAGGGGAAAACCATTGTCGGTTACGGCGCGCCCGGCAAAGGGAATACCTTGCTTAACTTCTGCGGCATTCGCACTGACTACCTCGACTACACCGTGGATCGAAATGTTTACAAACAAGGCAAACTCCTTCCCGGCAGCCGCATTCCAGTCAATCCGGTTGAGAAGATTTCCGAGACGAAACCAGACTACGTTTTCATCCTGCCCTGGAATCTCACCAAGGAAATCACGGGCCAGCTCAGTTACATCCGCGAATGGGGCGGAAAGTTCATTGTTCCCATTCCTGAAGTTAGTATTCTAGATTAGAACCAACATCATGAAAGTCGTCTTATTTTGCGGTGGAATGGGAATGCGAATGCGCGAAGCTTCAGAAGCTTTGCCCAAGCCGTTGGTGACTATCGGCGACCGCCCGATACTTCTCCACCTCATGAAATATTATGCGCACCACGGGCATAAGGATTTTATTCTCTGCCTTGGTTACAAGGGAGAAGCGATCAAGGATTTCTTCCTCAACTATAACGAGAAGCTGGCCAACGATTTTACTCTCGCGAATGGCCGCTCCGAAGTCACGCTGCTCAACAACGAAATGAAAGACTGGACGATCAGCTTCGTGAATACCGGGCTGAATTCCAACATCGGAATGCGACTCAAATCGGTAGAGAAATATCTCAATGGCGACGAAGAATTTCTAGCCAACTACGCCGATGGTCTGGCCGACGTGCCGTTGCCGCAAGTGATCGGCGATTTCCATAAGCACGACAAGATCGCCAGCTTTGTTAGCATTCGCCCCAAGCAAACTTTCCACGTCGTGGAGAGCCAAGAGGATGGCACGGTGCGTTGTATCGAGGAAATGGGCAACTCCGGCATCTGGATCAATGGCGGATTCTTTGTTTTCAAGCGCGAGATTTTTAACTACATCAAGGAAGGCGACGAACTAGTCAACGAACCATTCCAGAGATTGATTTCGGAGAACCAGTTGCATACTTATCAGCACAATGGGTTCTGGGCGTGCATGGATACTTTTAAGGAGAAGCAGCAGTTTGAGGATCTCTATGCGCGAGGTCACATGCCCTGGGCCGTCTGGCAGGAATAAATCGTTATGCTGACCTTTAAGCCCACCCAAGTTCCGCGTCAGATTTTATTGTTAGGAGCACACTCCGACGACATAGAGATTGGTTGCGGCGGAACTGTGTTGCAGCTCGTCGAGAAGTATCCCGATGCGCTTTTTATTTGGGTGGTGATTTGTTCCAATGAAGAACGCGCGAAGGAAGCTCATGCAAGCGCCGAAGCGTTTCTAGGCAAGGATGTCTTGCGCGATATTAGGATTTTTTCTTTCCGCGATGGGTTTCTTCCATGGCTGGGCATGGAAGTGAAGGAGACTTTTGAGAAGATCAAGATCGATACTGCGCCGGACTTGATCTTCACCCATTCGCGAGAGGATCGACATCAAGATCACCGCACACTTTGCGAACTCACCTGGAATACTTGGCGCGATCATTCAATCTTTGAATACGAGATTCCCAAGTATGATGGCGACCTTGGTCAGCCTAACACTTTTGTCTCTTTGAGTGCGAAGCAAGCGACGTTGAAAGTGAATTACTTGATGGAGTTTTTTGGTACACAACGAAGCAAGCGCTGGTTTACTCCAGAGACTTTTCAAGCCATGATGCGGCTGCGCGGAATCGAGGCTGGATCGGAAATGGCGGAGGCGTTTTACACCCGGAAGTTTTTGATTAGCTAGAACGCGTCCAGAGATCGGAGTGCATCATTCCCCAATCGGATGTAACTCGACTAAAAAGTTGGAACCCTACATTTTCTAACATCGCGTCTGGCTTGACTAACTGCCTCGCCTGAACACCGGCGAGATTACGAAAAAGGAGGTAGGCGCCACGCAACATCACGCGGGCGCGAAGTCGGGCTAGACCGCACTCAGGCTCGCAGAAATCGGTGATGAGCCAGCGCGAGTTAGAAGTCGCGGCAGACGCAAGTTTCATTGTAATCAGACGAAGTGTTTCCTCGGGAAAACAATCCAGAAAAAAGTGCGTCACGATAAGATCGTAGCCCGGTTCCTCGGGTGCCCATGTTAGCAAGTTTTCGCATACGAATCTTACTCTACCCTCATCTCCACCAGCCTTCTTCCAACTGGCGGCGGCGCGTTGCAGCATCGCGGGCGATTCGTCGATAACAGTGAAACTCGCCTCTGGAAGTGCTCTGGCGCAGGCGGCGAGGAAACTTCCATTTCCCTCACCGGCGATGAGCACACGACGAGCATCGGCGACGGACGACAGATGCGCCACGCGGGCCCTCTGCATACGGGAGCCGGTCGAGAGGAGTTCGATGAGACCGTAAAAGGAGGCGATTCGATTGAAATTCACGCCGCCGACTCGCTTGGGAAAAAGTGGTTACCGCGCATGGATTCGAACCATGAATAAAGCCTCCAAAGGGCTCTGTGTTACCGTTACACCACGCGGCAGTGGAGCCAACAGAATAAATTCAAACCCACCGTTTGCAAGCTGACAGAGAGGAAAAAATCTCTGTGCCCCCGCGTCCTCTGTGGCTAAATTCCCCTTCCCATGCCTGCCCATCTCGTAGCTGAAAACCTCCGTCGCTCGTTTAAGATCGGGGCGCGCAAGATCGACGTTCTGCGCGGTATCTCGCTGGAGATCGAGCGCGGCGAATCCGTCTTCCTCGTCGGCGCATCGGGCGCGGGAAAAACCACCTTGCTCTACACCCTGGCTGGGTTGGAGCGTCCTGAAGCTGGCACGGTCGCGCTCGACGGCACGCCGCTCTACAAGGGTAGCGAATCCGCCCTGGCCCAGCTCAGAAACGAAAAAATGGGCTTCGTTTTCCAGAGCTATTTTCTGCTGCCCGAGCTGACTGCACTGGAAAACGTCCTTGTTCCAGCCATGATCCTCGGCACGGCACGCCAGGCTGCCGCCCAGGAACGCGCCATTTCCCTGCTCGAAACCGTGGGCCTCGCCGACCGGCACGCGCATTTGCCGACCGAGCTTTCCGGCGGCGAACAGCAGCGCGTGGCCATCGCCCGCGCCCTCATCAACGACCCCGGCATCCTCTTCGCCGACGAGCCGACGGGCAATCTCGACTCCTCCACCGGCGGCGGAATCATGGATTTACTGCTTGCCCTCGTCCGCGAACGCGCCAAAACATTAGTAGTCGTCACCCATGACGCGCGGCTCGCAGCCCTCGGCGATCGTCGGCTCGAAGTGGTCGATGGCCTGCTGCAATCCTAAGACCATTTCGGACAATCCATCGCAACTCCCATGAAAATCTATCTCGACGGCCAGTTTCTCGATCAGGAAAACGCCAAAATCTCCGTGTTCGACCACGGCCTGCTCTACGGCGACGGCGTTTTCGAGGGCATCCGCTTTTATAATGGACGCGTCTTCCGCCTGGACGAACACATCGACCGCTTGTTCGATTCTGCCCGCGCGATCCTGTTGACGATTCCCGAGAGCCGCGAGGAACTCATCGAGCACACGCTGGAAACCATTCGCCAAAACGGCCTCCGCGACGGCTACATTCGGCTCGTAGTCACCCGTGGCGTCGGCAGTCTCGGGCTAAGCCCGAGCCTTTGTCCGAAAGCCAGCCTCTTCATCATCAGCGCCGCGATCAGCCTTTACCCTGCCGAGGCGTATGAAAAAGGATTGATCGTCGTGACCACTTCCACTCGCCGGATTGGCTCCGCCTCACTGCCGCCGACGGTGAAATCGCTCAATTACCTGAACAACATCCTCGCCAAGATCGAGGCCAACCAGGCTGGCGCGGGCGAGGGCCTGATGCTGAACGAGCAGGGCTACGTCGCCGAATGCACCGGAGACAACATTTTTGCGATCAAGAACGGAAAAATCATCACCCCGGCAGCCAGTGCGGGCGCGCTCTGCGGCATCACACGGCAGGCGGCGATCGAAATTTGCGGCGAGTTTGATATCACTGTCACCGAGCCACAAATGACGCGTTATGACCTCTACACGGCGGACGAAATTTTCCTTACGGGCACGGCGGCCGAGGTCATTCCCGTGATCAAGCTGGACTCGCGCCCCATTGGCGACGGCACTCCGGGCCCGATCACGAAGCGACTCATCACGCGTTTCCGCGAATTGGCCAATTCGACTGGAACTCCGATCTATGCGTAGTCGCTGAGGCGATATTCAGAACCGATGGAACGCTATTCTGTGTCGCTTTGACGCTATTTCGAGTGGATGCAGCGATATTCCGAGCTGATTTCGCTTAAATCGGAGGCGTCGAGTCGGGATCTTTCGATAAATATGGAACCGAAAACGCATTTTTTCCTTACCCCGGCGCAAAATTTTCCCTAATCAGGTCGGCATGGCCGAATCCACTACCTTCACTTCCGAAATCGACATGTCCGTTGATGGGCTGAAAAAGCTCATCCAAAGCCAGCTTAAGTTTGCCTTGGCCCGCGATAAAAGCACCGCCTCGACCCGCGATTGGTGGCTCGCCACGTCGAAGGCCGTCCAGCGGGTGATCATCGAGCGCATGATCGCCACGCAAGCGAAGCATCACGAGGTGAACACCCGGCGGCTGTATTATTTCTCGCTGGAGTTTTTGATGGGACGTCTTTTCTCAAACAGCCTCTACAGCGCGGGCATTTTCGACGAGGTCGAGTCGGCTTTGAAAGAAATGGGACTCGATACGGAAATGTTGCGCCACGAGGAATACGATATGGCGCTGGGCAATGGCGGCTTGGGACGGCTCGCGGCCTGCTTTCTGGACTCGCTGGCCACACTCGATCTGCCGGCCATCGGCTACGGCATTCATTATCAATATGGCCTCTTCAAGCAGGAATTCCGTAACGGACACCAGGTTGAATTGCCCGATGCGTGGCTGAAATTTGGCACGCCTTGGGAGATCATGCGGCCCGAGCACACGAACGAGATCGAGATCTACGGGCACGTGGAAAACGTTTTCGATGACTTTGGCAACTACACGCCGAAGTGGACGGCCACGAAAAAGTTGATGGGCGTGCCGTATGACATTCCGATCCCTGGTTTTGGGACGAATACGGTGAATTACCTGCGTCTCTGGGAGTCGAGGGCATCGTCGGAGTTCGATTTCGAGGCGTTTAACCGGAGCAGTTACGATGAGGCGGTGCGCGATAAGAATGCGAGTGAGACCATATCCAAAGTTCTCTATCCAAATGACAAAACCGAGAGCGGCAAGGAGTTGCGTCTGGCGCAGCAGTATTTCTTCGTCGCGTGCTCGTTGAAGGATATTTTCCGCCGCTACGCCAAGGATAACAAGGGCTGGGACACATTCCCGGACAAGGTGGCTATCCAACTCAACGACACGCACCCGGCGGTGGCAATCGTGGAATTGATGCGCATTTTCCACGACGACCACAAGATGCCTTGGGAAAAGGCGTGGGGCTTGGTCACGCGGACGTTTGCCTACACGAATCACACCCTGCTGCCCGAGGCGCTGGAGAAATGGAGTGTGCCGTTGTTTGAGAAAGTGCTGCCGCGCCACTTGCAGATTATCTTCGAGATCAACAAGCGGTTCATGGTCGATCTGGAGGAGAAATGGCCAGGCGACAGTCACAAAAAGCGCATCCTTTCGATCATCGAAGAAGGCCACACCCAGATGGTGCGGATGGCGCATTTGTCGGTGGTCGGCAGCTATTCGGTGAATGGCGTGGCGGCATTGCACACGCAGTTGTTGAAGAGTGATTTGTTTCCGGAGTTCGATGCGCTTTACCCGAAGAAGTTTAACAACAAGACGAACGGCATCACGCCGCGCCGGTGGTTGCTAGCCTGCAATCCGCGTCTGAGCCAGCTCATCACATCGAAGATTGGTTCCGGCTGGGAACGCCATCTGGACAAGCTCCGGGAGTTGGAGCCGTATGCGGGCGATGCGCAGTTTCAGAAAGATTTCATGGCCGTGAAGCACGCCAACAAAATCGATCTGGCCAAGATTATTCACCAGACCTGCGGAGTCGTGGTCAACCCGTCTGCTTTGTTTGACGTGCAGATCAAGCGGTTGCACGAATACAAGCGCCAGCATCTGAACTTGCTGCACATTCTCGCGCTCTATCGGCGGCTGTTGCAAAATCCCGATCTCGACATCGTGCCACGCGTCTTCATTTTCGCTGCGAAGGCCGCGCCGGGTTACGACCTCGCGAAGTGCATTATCAAGGCGATCAATTCCGTCGGAGCGCACATCAATGCGGACAAGCGGATCAAGGACAAGCTGAAGGTCGTTTTCCTGCCGAACTACCGCGTCTCGCTCGCACAGCGGATCGTTCCGGCAGCCGATCTTTCCGAGCAAATCTCCACTGCCGGCAAGGAGGCCAGCGGCACGGGAAATATGAAGCTCTCGCTCAACGGCGCGCTCACCATCGGCACGCTCGACGGCGCGAATGTGGAGATTCGCGAGGAAGTCGGCGCGGAGAATTTCTTCCTCTTCGGCATGACTACCGAGGAAGTCGCTGCGCTTTGGAAGAAAGGCTATCGCCCGCACGAGTATTACAGCGGCGATGAAGAGCTGAAAGCCGTTGTCGATTGGATCGGCTCGAATTTCTTCACTCCAGACGAACCCGGCGCATTGACCATGTTGAGCGAGAATCTGATCCACAGCGATCCGTTCCTTTGCCTGCCCGATTTTGCGAGTTACAGCGACTGCCAGAAAAAGGTGGATGAGGCCTTCAAAGACAAGTCGGACTGGGCGCGCATGGCGATCCTGAATACGGCGCGAATGGGAAAATTTAGCAGCGACCGCACGATTGCCGAATACGCCGACGACATCTGGAAGCTGAAACCCGTGACAGTGTAAGTCGGCTGAGCGCAGGGAAATCAGTTGAACATTCCCCCGCTTCAACGACTCTACCATCACTGATGACCGCCAAACTGGGACAACTCGCGAAAGCATTCGTCGTCCTGCTCTGCCTGATTTCCTGGCTGGAGATCACCAACCATTGCGCGCTGGCGTCCCTCGCATCGACTCCTCACGAGGCTGAAAGCTGCTGCACCAAGTCGGAGAAAAAACAGCCCGCCAGCACCGCCTGCTGCCAAACGCTTCAGACTACGGAGCAAGCCAGCATTTCCGTGCCGCTGCAATCAGTCGTTCCACTGCCGGACGTGATGTTCAGCTTTATCGACCTCATTCTTCCCGTGGCGGACGAGACACTCGCCGGCCGCATCCACATGGGCGATCCGCCGGGAGTTAGGCTCGCATCTTGTCTCGATCTGGAGCGTTGCCATCCGGCCTTCGCTCCCCCGTATTTCAGCTAACGACCTCCTCTCGTTCTCACGAGATTTTCAGGTCGTTATTGCCTTCATCGCCACGCCACTTGAGCGCTGCGCATCCCTTTGGATTCTGCGTCCTGTGCGCATATCCAGCCATCCCAACAAGAAACAAATATCAAACTATGAACATCACCAAACTCATCCTCAGTCTCGCTTCACTGGCCGTAGTCACCAGCAGCGCCTCGCTTCGTGCGGAGGAACCACCCGCCAGTTACCCGCTCACCAAGTGCGTCGTCTCCGACGAAAAACTCGGCGAGCATGGGAAACCCGTCAAAGTTACCCAAGACGGCATCGACGTCTATCTCTGCTGCAAAATGTGCAAGAAAGACTTCGCCAAAAATCCGGGCAAATACACCAAGATGGTGACGGAAGCTGCCGCCGCGAAGAAATAAATAGCCTCCGGCGGTGTGCCAGCTCAGACACGCCGCCGGTCACCTTACCCATCTATGAAAAAGCTCACTCTGATTCGCGTTTTACTCGCCTGTATTTTGATCGTTGGCTGGAACGTAGGCTGTCAGAAGACGAGCCCGGCCAGCCCGCCCAACACCCAGAAAGTCTCTCACTACCAATGCAGCATGCATCCGTGGATACGCTCCGATCATCCAGGCAAATGCACTATTTGCGGAATGGACTTGGTTCCTGTGTTTGCCAATCAGTCCCAACCGAAGAAAACCAATTTCGTCATGCTCCCTGAAGGCGCGCCACAGGCGAGTTCCATTCGAACGGCGGAAGTTCGGCGGCAGAAGCTGATTCGCACGTTGCGATTCGCTGGAACCATCGAAGACAATGATTCGCGGCACCGGATTTTGAGTGCCTACACCGGCGGCAGAATTGAGAAATTATTCGTCAACTACGAAGGAGCCGAAGTCGAGGAGGGCCAGCCGCTCGCCTTGTTTTACAGCCGCGAATTACTCTCCGCCGCACGCGAATACGCCCTGAGTCGCAAGCAAAACAACAACCCCATTGCTTCTGTTGGTGCCACCCGCCTGCAACAATTGGGTCTCACTCAGCAACAGATCGCCAAGATTCCAGAACGTGCGGAAAACGATCTCTATTTTGAAATTCTTGCCCCGATTACCGGCACCGTCGTTAAGCGCGCAGCTTATGAGGGTCAGTATGTCCAGGAAGGCGAAAAGCTGATGGAGATCGCCGATTTTTCCACGATGTGGCTCCAGTTTCAGGCGTATGAACAGGATCTGCCGCTGTTGAAAGTAGGGCAAAAAGTGGAGGTCACCCTGTCTTCACTTCCGAGTAAAACACTGGAAGCACCGATCATTTTCATCAATCCCAACCTGGATAACACGACCCGCAGCGCCATGGTCCGGGTGGAGGTGGCCAATCCGCAGCGCGAGCTTTTGCACAAGACCTACGCCGAGGTTCGAGTTACAGCGGAATCTCCCGAAATGCTGACCGTTCCCCGCAGCGCTGTTTTGTGGTCAGGCAAACAGCCACGTGTGTATGTAGAAAAATCTGTCGGCAACTACGAGCCGCGTGCCGTCACCCTCGGCCAGCCCGGCGACGAAGCATGGGAAGTGATGGAAGGCTTAAGTGAGGGCGAACACGTTGTAGTGAGCGGCAACATGCTCATCGACGGTCAGGCGCAGATGGATCGTCTGGGCGATTCAGTTCCTCAGGACGAGCGTCATTCTTATCTGGCCGGAGTCGTTGCCCTGAGTGAGGCATTGGCTGCGGACGACTTGCAACGTTATCGAATAGCCCTCACGAAACTGCCCGCCGCGCCGGCTGGTTTCTCCAAAAAGGCTCCCGAGCCTGGCAACGATCTGGAAACAACCCGCCAGCACTTTCAGCCCTTCAGCGAAACGGTGGTGGCTGCTGCCCAAAAGATTCGTCGCGACATTCCCAACCTGAAAATTTTTAGCTGCCCCATGAGCAATCAGGCTGCGGATGGTGTGCCGAAAAATGCCCGATGGGTGCAGCTCTCACCTGCAATCCATAATCCTTACCTCGGAAAAGAAATGCTCAATTGCGGCGAGGAAGTGCCATGATCGAACGGATAATCCATTGGTCTCTGCGGAACCGCTTTCTCGTTGTTTGCGGGGCGTTGTTTCTGGTGGCATTTGGCATCTACTCGATTGTGCACACACCAGTCGATGCGATCCCCGATTTAAGCGAGAACCAAGTCATTGTCTTCGCTGACTGGACAGGCCGGAGTCCCACCGAAGTGGAGGATCAGGTGACTTATCCGCTCTCGGTTAATCTCCAAGGTCTGGCGGGTGTGAAAACAGTCCGGGCCAATTCGATGTTTGGCTTTTCTTTAATCACCGTCGTATTCGACGATTCGGTGGATAATTATTTCGCCCGATCACGGGTGCTCGAACGCCTAAATTATCTCGGCAACATCCTGCCGTCGGGTGTTGAGGCGCGCCTCGGACCAGACGCCACAGGACTCGGCTGGATCTACCAATACTATCTCGACGTCGATCCGAAACCCGCGCCGAACGGCTACGACCTCGGTGAGCTGCGTTCCGTCCAGGATTGGTTTGTGCGATATCAATTGAACTCAGTTCCGGGCGTCGCCGAGGTCGGCAGCATTGGTGGTTTTGTTCGTCAGTATCAGATCGAAGTGGACTCGCAAAAGATGCGTGCCACGGGCGTTTCACTAGCCATGGTTATGGAGGCCGTGGGACAGAGCAACCTCAATGTCGGGGGCAAAACCATCGAAGAAAATGGCATGGAATTCATCGTGCGCGGAGTCGGTCTCGTGCGAAACACAGCCGACTTGGAGAACACTGTGCTGCTCGCTCGCGAAGGAACACCGGTTTATTTGAAGGATGTCGCTCGTGTTGAAATGGGCGGCGATTTCCGGCGCGGGACTCTCGATGTCAACGGACATGAAGTCGTTGGCGGAACAGTGGTCATGCGCACCGGGGAGAACGCCCATGAGGTCATCAAGCGCGTGAAAGAAAAGATTGCGCAGATTTCCCCCAGCCTGCCGCCGGGTGTAACGATTCGGTCGTTCTACGATCGCAGCGAATTGATCGACCGCACCATCGAAACGCTCAAGCACGCGCTTACCGAAGAAGTCATATTGGTCACGCTGGCGCACATCATTTTCTTGTTTCACTTCCGCAGTATCTTGATCGTCACGATCCCATTGCCGCTTTCGATTTTGATCTCTTTCATCCTGATGAAGGAGTTTGGAATCACTTCAAACATCATGTCGCTTTCCGGCATCGCCATTGCCATCGGCGTGCTGGTCGATGCCGCGATTGTGCTCACGGAAAATGTCCTCCGCCATGCCGAACGAGCCGAAACCGAAAAGGGCAGCCAGCTCACTCCCGCAGAAACATTTGAAGTCGTCCTCGCTGCATCCGCGCAGGTCGGACGCCCGATCTTTTTTACAATGGCGATCATCATCCTGGCCTTCGTTCCGGTCTTCGCGCTAGGCGGACAGGAAGGAAAAATGTTTCATCCGCTGGCCTTCACCAAGACCTTTGCCATGATCGGCTCGACTTTGCTGGCAGTCACCATCGTGCCGGTGCTGTGCACATGGCTGGTGCGCGGCCCATTCCATTCGGAGGATCGTAATTTTGTCATGCGGTTCCTGCTACGCCTTTACGATCCCTGCCTGGATTTCGCCCTGACTCATCGCAAAACCGTTCTCGCTCTCGCCGCCTGTCTCCTGGCAACCGCCTGTCTCGTCGCATTTGGATTACCAGATACAATCCACCGGCATCTCACCGGCATCCCCATTTTGGATCGGGTTACGGCCGGGATCGGGCAGGAATTTATGCCGCCGCTGAATGAGGGCAGCCTGCTTTTCATGCCCACGTTTGTTCCAGCCACGTCGCTCACAGAAGTAAAGCGCGCGATGAACTGGCAGGATCGCGTGATTAAGGAAACTCCGGAAGTGCTCTCGGTTGCCGGCAAACTCGGCCGTGCCGACACGGCCACCGATCCGGCTCCCACAGAAATGATTGAGACGACCATCATGCTCAAGCCTCAATCCGAGTGGCGGCCAGGTCTGACCAAACAAAAGCTGATCGACGAACTTTCCGCCAAGATGCGTCTCGTGCCCGGCGCGGCTCCGGGTTTTCTCCAGCCGATTGAAAATCGCGTGCTCATGATTTCCACCGGCATTCGTGCGCAACTCGGCGTGAAAATTCTGGGGGACAATCTCGACGCGTTGCAGGCGAAGGCGTTCGAGGTGCAGCGCATCGTCGAGCAAGTCAGCGGTGCCACGGGCGTCGCGCCGAGCCGCGTTCAAGGGAAACCTTTCATTGAAATTGAAGTCAACCGCACGGCCATGGCCCGGTTCGGCTTGCGTGCGCAGGATGTTCTGGAAACGGTCGAGGCCGGTCTGGGCGGCAAGACGGTTTCCACTGCCATCGACGGTCGGGCTCGGATTCCTATTCAAGTGCGACTCGAACGTAGTGAGCGCGAGGATATCACCCGGCTGCGCGATGTGCTGGTGACGTCGCCCAACGGCCAGGTCATTCCGCTAGGGCAAGTTGCGGAGATCCGGCGCGTGGAGGGTCCGAACGAGATTGCCAGCGAAAATGGACGCCTGCGCGTATTCGTTCAGGCGAACGTTACCGGACGCGACTTGGGGAGTTTTGTCAGCGAGGTGAAGTCGCGCATCGACCAGGAAATCATTCCCCATCTCGCGAAGGGGATGACCGTGGAATACAGCGGAGAATTTGAGAGTCAGATCCGAGCCGCAAAGACTTTGCGCGTGATCGTTCCCGCAGTGCTCTTCATTATTTTCCTGCTGCTCTACATGGTTTATCACAATGCAAAGGAAGCGGCACACGTCATCCTGGCCGTGCCGTTTGCGTTGAGCGGCGGCGTGTTTTTGCAATATGCCAAGGGCTACAACTTCAGCGTCGCAGTCTGGGTGGGTTACATCGCGCTCTTCGGAACGGCGATCCAGACCGGAGTCGTGATGGTCGTTTATTTGGAGGAGGCTGTGGCCACTCGCATGAAAAAACTCGAAGCCGCATTCAGTCAGCGCGATCTCGTGGATGCGATCAAGGAAGGCGCGCGGCTCCGGCTCCGTCCAAAAGTGATGACTGTGGCCACGATCGTCGCGAGTCTG
This sequence comes from Chthoniobacterales bacterium, assembly GCA_039930045.1. Classification (NCBI taxonomy): domain Bacteria; kingdom Pseudomonadati; phylum Verrucomicrobiota; class Spartobacteria; order Chthoniobacterales; species Chthoniobacterales bacterium. Next base: position 330,131 of record JBDSQB010000002.1, read on the forward strand.
CTACCGATCATGTGGAGCACGCGAACCGGCTCGGAAGTGATGAAGCCGCTGGCCACACCAGTGATTGGCGGAATGGTTTCGAGCCTGCTCCACATCCTGATCGTCACCCCGGCGATCTTTCTCTGGCTGCGCACGAGGGAAATGAAACTCACATGAAAATTTTTCTGCTCAGCTTCTTTGCGGTGGCTTCCCTGCAGGCAGCAAGCTTCACGCCGGAGACGGCGGCGGTCTATGCGCTACAGCACAATCCTGATTTAGCAGCGGCCAGAACCCTGATTGCCGAGGCCGAGGGACGCCTCATCCAGGCAGGTCTATGGAGCAATCCTGAGTTTGAGGCGAATGCCGATGTGGGGGTGAGCGATCGCACGATCAGCGCCGGACTCAGCCAGAAATTTCCCCTCGCCGGACGCCTTGGGCAAGCCCGCGCTGTGGCCCGGGTGGATGTCGCCATGGCCGTGGCGGAGTTCCACAATCAGCAACGACTTCTCGCCGGCAACGTCCTCACCCAGGCCCGCGCCATTCTCCTCCTGGACAAACGGATCGCCGTCCATGGGAGTCAGATCGCACTCCTGGATCGCATTTTGGAGCAGACGACGGCGCTGGCTTCCGCTGGCACGGGCGACACCAACGACATCGGCGTGGTGCAATTGGAAAAGACCACGCTCGGCTTGCAGCGACAGGCGCAAATCGTCGCCCGCGACAGCTCGCACGATGCCTTGCGCGGCCTGATGGGATTGCAACCAGGGACACCAATGGAGATCACCGGTGCGTTGCCAGCCTTGCCTAAAAGCTTCGCTGTCGCACCCGAACGTCCCGACTTGCAACTAGCTCTTCTCCAATCCGACAAATCCCAAGCGGAGCAGCGGCTGGCTCGCTTGGAGAAATGGGAAGACCTCACCGTTGGCTTGGGAGTCAGCCGTCAGCGCGAGGATGGGATGTCGGAGAACATGGCGCAGCTCAAGTTTTCCCTGCCGCTGCCGGTCTGGAATCGCAATCAAGGTCGCATCGCGGAGACCCAGGCTGCTGGTGAACGCGCCCAAACCCAAATCACCGCGCGACAGCTCGCCATCTCCACCGAGATCCGCGAGGCGCAAACCCGCGCGACGGGTCTGGCGGAGATTTTGCGTCAGCTCGATGGCACCGCGCAAGCGCAGGCCCGGCAGAACACGGAACGCATCCAGCAAAGCGTCGCCTCGGGCACCGGCACCTTTGTTTCCATCTACGAAAGCCGACGCCAGCACCTCACCCTAGCCCTCACTTCGCTGGAGACAGAAATGCAACTCGTCTCTGCTCTGACCGATTGGGAAACTCGCACGGGTCATTTCCCAGCCGGGGTCCGGGCCGCCTTAAAACCGTGACTCCAGTGGCTCATCATACGTTCTCGCATCCGATTGGCAGGACAAGGTTGAGTCTGGCTCTGTTTTGTGACGTTTGGGTGACGAAACGAACTCTGGCTTGCCTCGGGCGGAGCTTCAATTTATTCCAAGTCGCATGGAAAAGATTCTTTTTGTCTGCATTCATAATAGCGCCCGCAGTCAGATGGCGGAGGCGTTGTTGAATCATTATTGCGGCACTCAGATGCGGGCGGAGAGTGCCGGTCTGGAGCCGGGCGTGCTGAATCCGCTGGCGGTCGCGGCGATGGCCGACATGGGGATCGATATTTCCCAGAAGCAGCCGCAGGGGGTCCTGGAGCTCTTTCAAGCGGGGCGATATTACTCGCACGTGATCACGGTGTGCGATGAGACGAGTGCGGAGCGGTGCCCGATATTTCCAGGGATAGCCCAGAGATTGCACTGGGGATTTCCCGATCCTTCGTCTTTTACCGGCACTTGGGAGGAGCGTCTGGAGAAGACGATCTCGGTGCGGGAGATGATCGCAGGGAAGATCGCGGAATGGTGCGCGACGAAGTGCGAAAAGGGGATAACGCCCCCGGCAGGGGTCTAGTCAGCCGGGGTGGCGGCCAGTTTAGAGAAAAACTGGCGGCCACGGGCTGGCGAGCATTAGTTGATGGAATACGGGGCCCAGAAGCTGGCGTTAGCCACGTCGGAGAGAGCCGTGTTCGTGGTGGTGGGCAGCTTCGGCAATGAGTCCACGGTCGGGACGGCGATGGTGTTGCCGAGTTGGTCCGTGATGGCATTGGCAGCGGCAGCGACTTGGAGCCGGGTGCCGGTTTTCAGATATTTGGAGATATCCGCGCCGGTGGGCTGCATGCCCGTGGCTTTGCTGGTTTCGATGGCGTAGAGATCGACTGCCGCGTCGATGAGGCGGAGGTCGTTCTTTACGGCGGTGGCCTGGGATCGCTTGCGGGCCCGCAGGAAGCTGGGAACAGCGACGGAGGCGAGCAAGGCGATGATGGCCACCACGATCATAATCTCGACGAGGGTGAAGCCCCCGCGATGAATGTGGTTCTTGTGTGTCATAGGTTTATTTATTGGCTGCTATTATGAATGGAATTTTTCTTCCAAGGGTAAATTAGCAGTAGCCGTGCCAGCAGGGGATGGATGTCACGAAAAAGCACAGACAGACTGGAAAATAGCTGCGGCTGCGAGAACCTCCGGAGATCTCTCTCTAGCGGGGTGGCGGGGTGCTTACAGCTCACCTCCCAAAAGTGAGCGGTTGCGACGCAAAAGTGAAAAAGTTCGCTTCATCCGCAGAAAAAGGCTTTACAGCCGAGCGGTAAAATCTTTTTCTGGTGCTTGCGTTCTCCTAAGCCACCCGCAAACAAGGGCTGCCCGTGGAGTTTGCCACATCAACCTCTACTTGAAGACCCTATCCACCCCAGTCCTCTGCCTGCGTAGCCTCGCCTGGGCGGGCCTAGCCTCAGCAATCATTGCAAACTCACCTGCGGCGATCACGACGTATATTTCCAAGTTTGACCAGCAGGCCATCGAGGAGGCTTACACCAGCGGGACGACCTTTTTGACGGATGACTTTGGCACCAAGGCCGGCAATCGCGGAGTTTTTACCAGTTTCACCGGCTCGACAACGGGCATCACTTACACGGGCACCGGCTCGCCGCAGATTCAGGCGAATGACCAATACGGCGGCAATGGCACGGGAAACTATCTCGGAGTTGCGTCGGGGGCGGTGGTGACGGCGACTTTCGCGGCACCGGTGGAGTATTTCGGCCTCTACATTTCGGCTCTGGACGGCAACAACGTGATCAAGCTCTACAATGGCTCTACGCTGTTGCTGACCTTCAATGCGAGTTCGCTGACGACATTGCTGCCCAACAATCCCACGAGCACGGTGCGGGCGATCGACAATACGCTCTACAACACGGATCAGTATTATGGCCAGCCGGTGACCGGCTCGAATGCCAGCGAGCCGTATGCGTATGTCAGCTTCTTCGCCACAGCGGGAACGAAGATCACGAGCGCGGTGCTGAGCGAATCCGTGGCGATCTTCGAGACGGATAATTACAGCATTCGCACGACCGCGCCCGCTGTGGCGACGAGTCTGGTGCTCGTGCCCGAGCCGGGCACGACTTCGCTAATGATCCTCTCTGGCACTGCGCTGGCCTGGATGCTGAGCCGGCGGCGGACGGCCTGAACTCAGTTTGGAGCGTCCTCGGCCTTGTAGCTGGCGTCAGTTTCGAGAAAGGTATTGAGCAGACGGCTGGTGCGGTGGCCGGCACCCTCAAATTCATTCGGGCCGGCACTGAGCACGACTATCCACTGATCCTTGGCGCTGTAATTGAGGAAGGTGACGCTAGTGCGGAAGGGACGACCGAAGTAGCCGTATTGGAAGACAAACTGGTGGCTCGTCCACTGGTTGATCGGGAAAACATTATCCGCCTCGGAGGCCATGATGATCTCGGTAGAGCCCTCGGGCAAAAGCTTGCGCGCCGCTTCGAGATAGACCGGAATGTTTCCCTGAAAAGCGGGCTTCTTTTCGTTCAGCGGCGACAGGGCGATCTTCAAAGTGGCATTGGCCAGATCGGTGAAAATAAACTCCGCCTTGCCCGCATCCCCGGAAACTTTGGTGGTGCCGTCGATCCGAAAATTCACCTTCCGCGTGTCGTTTAGCAGAGAATAATGACGCTGGGCTGGTCCATCGACAAACGTGACTGCGGACTGCGGGGTGAAGTCCCAGGCGAAGGCGCTCCAAGCGGAGCCGAGGAAGACGGTCGCGCAAGCAATAAGAGAGGTTTTCATGGGAGTTAGAAGCGAATGAGGTTGCCGCGGGTGCGGGTGACGACGTCCAGACTTCCCGGGGGCGGGGTGGCGAGGAACGAGCTGTCGAAGTTCCAGGCGCGGTTGGGCGCGGCGTAGATGGCCCCGGTATCCCATTCTCCGGTGAAGGTCTTGCTGGTGAAAAGCTGCACCATGGAACCGAAGTAGGTGAAGCTGTCATTGGTCCAATCCTCCAGAAAGCGTGGGAAGTTATTAAACCCACCCGAGTAGCCGTAGCTGTTGTTGGTGGCGGAGTTGGAATCCGGGTCCCATCCCGATGGGATGTTGCCGGTGACGATGGCGGTGTTGACGGTGGTGCTGCTGGCAGGTCTTGAGGAGAGAGCGTTGGCGGAGTTGGAGTCGTTCCAAGTATTGGAAAGAATGGTAACGGCGTCGCCGATAACGGCGGAGGGAGCCTTGGTGTAGCCGGAAACGACAGGGCTGTCGGTGTTGCTAGGGTTGCCGCCGTTGTTGGACGGAACGTTGTTAACTGTGGCCGAAGTGCTGCCGGTGTTGTAATCGCCCTGGATGTAAATGGGGTTTTCGCTGACGACGGTGAGACCGGTGGGAGGCAGGGTGCCCCCGTTTTTTAGACGAACCGCCTTCGGGTCCGAGGCTCCACTCGAACTCGTATCATAGACATAGAGGACGCCATTGGTGGTGAACCCGGTAGCCGCGCTGAGCGTGCTGCGAATGGCATTGATGTCCACCGTGGAGACATCGACGGTTTTGTTTTCGCGTCGGTCAGTGATGGTTTGGGCGGTGATGGCGCTCTTGATCGTAGTGATCTGGGCGGCGGTGAGTGCGACGCCGTTCTGCGTGGTGATGGTGATGTTGGTCGCGACGGAGGCGGGGCCGGTGATTTTAACAATGATGCCAGCCTTGGTGTAGAGACGGCGATCCGCGATGGCGGGATCATCCGCATAACCCGCGACGGGCGGCTCGATCAACTCGCGCATGCTATCGTTGTTGGGATTGGAGTCCGTGGTGCTGAGGACCGACTCCGGCCTGGTGCCGAGAGGATAGAGCGTGGAAACAGTGTTCACCTGGGCGGACTGGCCGCCATTTGAGAAAACCGGGGAATAATTGGAGCCTGAGTTATTCCAAGCCGTCGCGCCGGTGGGATATTCCGTGGAAGTGTAGCCATCGACGTTCGAGGTGTTGTTCTGGAAAGTGAGCGCCGTTGTCGTGCCGCCGCTCATGTAAGCCTTGTGGTTGGTGTGGACGAGTCCGGCAATAATCATGGGGGCCGGCTTGTAAAACTCGATGTCGTCCTGGAAAAATCCCATCGCCTGGAAGAGCGGGACGGAGACGTATTCGATGGTGCGTTTCAACCCGTAAGTCTGGGCGCTGGAGGCGGAGCTTTTCGCGAGTTTGACGCTGGCGGTGTAGGAAAATTTCACACCTTTCCAGCCGGGATATTCCGGCAGATCCACATAGACGGCGGCGGGCAGTGTGGAAGTCGTCGTGGGCAGCGGAGCGCCATAGTCGTCCACCACATCGATCTTCAACTGGCCGCCCGAGGCGTAGGGGAAATTGAATGGCGAGTTGGCCGTCGGTGGCGTCGGGCCGCGGACCGTGGAGTCGATGTCCGCAGAATTGGGCGGTCCGTATTTCGCGTTGGCGGCCTTGAGCCAGATTCCGTAAGCCGTTTCCAGAGCGCCTTCGCTTTCAAAGCGCAGGTCGGAATAATCGCGGCTGGTATCGACTTGCTTGCCGATCCCTTGGGTGTGGTTCAGCGCGATGCCGACCACGCCCGCGATGACGAGGGCGACAAAAATGGCTGCAAGCAGAGCCGCTCCGTCTTCCCGGCTCGTGAGTTTGGTAGTGATGAATTTATTGTGCATTTCGGGGGCGGAGCAGGGTGTCGATGCGCATGGATGTGTTGAAATCCTTCGCTTCTTTCTTGGTTAAAACGCTGTTGTTGTCCCGGTTCTGCACCCGGAACGACAGACTGAGAAATGGCTCGGTGTTTTTGATGACGATGGAAAACGGCGTCGCCTCGCCCGAGCTGGTGCCGACGTCCGTCGTGAGAACGGAATACGGCGTGGCGGACGTGGTGTAGGTCGTCGCACCCTCCATCGTCGGATAGTAACGCAACTCGTTGCCGACGATGATAAAGGCGACGCGCCGAACCAGCGTCGCTGGTTTTTTATCGCCGGCGACCCAGGCAATGCCGGAGCTGTTGCCAGATTTCAACGTCACCGAGATGCTTTGCAACTGGCTGGAAATGACTCCGCCGCTCGCGGTGCTGACTCGGGAGCGGTTATCCGAGCCATCGATCAAAACGACATCGTCGGCTGAAGGAATCGGAGCGATCACCCGCGGATTAGTCGAGCGCTTCATGCTGAAAGTCGTGGCCGTGGCGGCACCCGTTCCTTCCATGATGTAGGGGCCGCCGAGATATTTATCGAAGATGATGCCAGCTGCTGGCCCGATGCCAGCCGTGGCTCCTGCGACAATCGCCTGTGTGGTGAATCCGCCACTGCCGTTGAGGGTCACGAGTTGCGGCATGTCGGTGGCCTGGCTGACTTCGGCGTTGATCCGGTCCAGCCCAGCTCGCAAGGCGCCGCCCGAGCTGTTGATGGAATAATTTTTTGCGTAGAGCACCGTGCCCGCGGTCATGATGTAATAGGCGATGCCGCCGACGAGTGCGAAGAGCGCGCCAGCCACCATCACCTCCACGAGGGTGAATCCACTTTGCATGGTCTGTCGCAGCGAGTTTCTCATATGTCAGGCGACCGGATCGAGGTCAGGGTGTAACTCGGCTTGGACTTGCCATTGATCGAGTAATCCAGTGTGAACGTGATGCGGCGCGTGTTGGCGTTGTAAGTCGAGCCGGAGAAGAGTGCCACCGTGCGCTTGAGCGTGCCCGTAACGAGCACCGTGCCATCGCGGGCGGTGATGAGGGCGATCGGGGCGGAACCGAGCGAGACATCGGACGTCTCGTTCCAGCCGGTGCCGGTGTTGACGGCCAAAATCGCGGGAATGTTCGACGAATCGAACGGCACCGTCATCGCCATTTCCATGTTGCGCTGGACGACTTCGCGGGCCGCTGACATGACGCGCAGCGAACCAGCATCGCGATTGAGCGTCAGCAAAGCGTCGATCCCAGCCATGCCAAAGAGCGCCAGCAATGTCACAGCCACAGCGACTTCGATAATCGTGAAGCCGGCGTTTTTTTTGGGAAAACGGGCCGAAGCAACAGGGATGCGTTTCGTGCGCAGCCCCCGGAGTTTCGCGTAGAGTGCTTGGATCATAACATGTAACCAAGCAGGTCAGATGCCATGCTAACTAGGGATATGACTCCCAGTTCAATCGCTTCCAGCGTCCGTCAGCTTTGCCTAGGTTCGGCGGCATCTGGCCGCTTGGGATGCTTGTGCCGCACGTTATCGAGGATTTGCACCGAGTGGCCGCAGCCCCACATCACCGCGAGGAAGATAAGCAATGTGAGGAGCATGTGATTTCTTTTGTTAGCTCAAACCATGCCGGACGCTTCCTTTTCGGCTCTTATTTTTTACTCAGGTTCAGCACTTCCCGTGAGGCATCCAAACGATTCCAGCATTCGTTTGTAACTCGAATTGCCAGTGTCTGCCTGCCCTTGTAAAAAGCTTGTGCTCCATGCCGAACCTTTCTTCGCCCACTGCCAAGCTTGAGGCGCAGCGCATTCTCGGTGAAAAAAGTTTTCGCCAGCTACTGAATCGCTCCAGCAAGGTGCTGATCCTCACTCTCGGCGGGCCGCTGCTCATGCTGGTGGCACTGGTGTTGCTCCTGCTCCATTCGTCCGACCGGGTGGAGCACACCAACGAGGTCATCCTGAAGGCTCGTGAATCCCAGAATCTCCTCATCACCCTGCAAAATGGAGTCCGCGGCTACCGAGCTGGGCGCGATGAAACATTTCTCATCCCCTACGCCGCGGCGCGTCTGAAAGTGCTGCCGCAACTTGATGAATTAACCAATCTGGTCTCGGACAATCGGCCGCAGCAGGACCTCGTCCGGGAGGCGCGCCACACGGCGGAGAGTTGGATGCAACTCGTGGCCAACTACCTTTCCAAGATGAAGCGCGGCGAGGCGGACCCAGCCCCGGAGGTGCTGCAGCAGGGACGGCAGTTGATGGATCAAACGCAGGACACGCTGGAGAAATTCATCGCCGGGGAACATCATCTCCGGCTGCGGCGTGCTGAAAGGTTGCACGCCATCGAGCTGGCCCTCTTTGCCCTCCTCGGTCTGTCCGCATTGATAGGAATCCCGACGCTGGTCTTTTTCCTGCAAGGCCTCCTGCGCCGGGCCAATGGTGCCTACCAGGACAGCTTAGCGGCGGCGGAACGGCGGGCGAGCGAGTTGCAAGTCACTCTGCACTCCATCGGCGACGCGGTGGTGGCGACAGACCGGCGCGGGCGAGTGGAGTTTCTGAATGCCGCCGCTGAGAGATTGATGGGCTGGACGAATGCCGACGCCCAGGGCCGTCCGCTGCCGGAGGTCTTCGCTATTTTCAACGAGCAGACCGGAGCCGTGGCGGAGAATCCCGTGGAGCGCGTCCTTCGCGAGAACGTCGTGGTGGGCCTGGCGAATCACACGGTGCTGCGCTCGCGCCAAGGCATCGAAGTGCCGATCGAGGATTCCGCCGCGCCGATCCGGGCGGAGAATGGCGAGGTTCTCGGAGTGATCCTTGTTTTTCACGATGTCACGGAGAAGAAAAAGGCCGCGCGCCAGATGCAATCGATCCATCACCGGGGTGTTTTTCTGAACGAACTGGGAGAGTCCACGCGGACGCTGCTCGATGGCGAGGCCATTATGGAAGTGACCACGCAGGCGCTCGGTCGTTACATGAAAACGTCGCGCTGCGCCTACGCCGAGGTGAATCCAGCGACGGATGAATTCGTCATTCCGAACGATTACACCGACGGCTGCGCCAGTTCGCGGGGCGAGTACCATTTGACTCTGTTTGGTCCGCGCGCCGTGGCGGATATGCACGCGGGCCGCACGCTGGTCTTGCACGATGTCGATGCGGAACTCTCCCTCGAGGATGGAGCGGAGATGTTCAATGCCATCGGGATCAAGGCCCTGATTTGCTGTCCCCTGGTGAAGGAGGGCAAGCTGCACGCGATGATGGCTGTGCATCAGACGCAGCCGCGCCATTGGACCGTGGACGAAATCGGACTCGTCGAGGAAGTCGTGGAGCGCTGCTGGTCCACGATCGAGCGCGCCCGGGCCGAGGCCGAGTCGCGGGAGCGCGCCGAGCGTTTCCGGCTGCTCTCCGAGGTGGTTTCGCTTCAGGTCTGGATGGCCGATGAACGTGGGCACATCAATTATGTGAACCAGGAATGCGTCGATTATTTCGGCCTCGCCTCTGCGGACGCACTCCTCGGCCAAGGCTGGGCGAGTTTCCTTCACCCCGAAGACCTCGACCGCGTGACCCAGCAATGGCACGACTCGATCACCACCGGTAAACACTACGAGACGGAGTTCCGCCTGCGTAATGGAAGTGGCGATTATCGCTGGTTCATCACCCGGGCGGAGACGATGCACGACCCCAAAACGGGGCCGGGCAAATGGTTTGGCACGAACACCGATATTCAGGATTTGAAGCTCGCGCAGGGCAGGGCCGAGGCGGCGAATCTCGCGAAAGACGCCTTTCTCGCCGCGCTTTCCCATGAGCTTCGAACTCCGCTCACGCCGGTGCTGATGACCGCTGCCACGCTCCGCCACGACGACCGTCTCCCTGGCGAGATCCAGGAGCAGCTTGAAATGATCGAGCGCAACATCGCCCTGGAAGCCCGGCTGATCGACGATTTGCTCGACGTCACGAGCATCACCCAGGGCAAGCTCCAACTCCGCACACAGCCTTGCGACGCGCACGCCCTCATCCGGCTCGCCGTGGAGATCGTCCGGCAAGACGCCGAGGCCAAGGAACTCACACTGACCTGCGACTTCCAGGCGACTCGCAACGAAGTCGATGCCGACCCGGCGCGTTTCCAGCAAGTCATCTGGAACCTGCTGCGCAACTCCGTGAAATTCACTCCGCGCCAGGGCCAGATTACGATCCAGACGCGCGATCACGAAGACCGGTTGCAAATCGAGGTCGCCGACTCCGGCATTGGCATCGAACCCGGATTGCTGGATCAGATTTTCACCCCGTTCGAGCAGGGCGGGCTCACCGGCGACCATCGTTTCGGCGGCATGGGACTCGGACTCGCCATCGCCCGCGCCATTCTGGCGGTGCATCACGGCAGCATTCGCGCCCAAAGCGCCGGCTCGGGTCAGGGCGCGACCTTCGTCATCGACATTCCTGCGACTCTACCGACCGGTCTCCAGCCTATTATAAAAGGACACCCCAACGGCACCCTGCCCACCGCCGCTCTCGAGAAAACTCCGCTCCGGCTCCTGCTCGTCGAGGACCACGATTCGACTTTGCTTGTTCTCACAAGACTGCTTTCCCGCGACGGGCATCAAGTCGTCCCGGTCGCCTCCGCCACTGCCGCATTGGCCGCCGCGAGTCAGGAAACATTCGACCTCGTCATCTCCGATCTCGGCCTGCCCGACGGCACGGGTCACGAGCTGATGCAAAAGCTTCGGGCGCAATACGGCCTGCGCGGCATCGCTCTCAGCGGCTACGGCATGGAAGACGACATGGCCCGTTCCCGCGACGCCGGTTTCATTCTGCACCTGATCAAACCCGTGGATTTCACCCGTCTCCGGCAGGCGCTGGCCTCGCTCTGACTCTAAAACTGGACCGCCCGGCGACGTTCTGGCAGGCTGCCTATTCCAAATGAAAAATTATGACTTTGTCGTGATCGGCAGCGGAGTGGCAGGACTCACTTTTGCTCGCAAAGCGGCGGCCACGGGCCGGGTGGCCCTGATTACAAAACGCACTGGATCGGAGTCCAACACAGCTTATGCCCAAGGCGGCGTGGCCTGTGTGACGAGCGATGAGGATTCATTCGACTTGCATGTGAATGACACGTTGGTAGCCGGCGCGGGGCTTTGCGACGAGGTTGCAGTGCGCCAAATCGTGATGGACGGCCCGGAGCGAATTCAGGAGTTGATCGATCTCGGCGTGCAATTCGACGAGGGCAAAACGGGCGAGGTCGATCTCACGCAGGAAGGCGGACATTCGCGGCGGCGCATTTTGCACGCCGCGGATCTCACTGGAAAAGAAATCGAGCGCGCCCTCATCGCTGCCGTCACGAATCATCCGCAGATCGATTTGTTGGAGAATCACATGGCCGTGGATCTCATCACCACCGGCAAACTCGGCTACGCAACGGAGGATCGCGTGTTGGGCGTTTACGTGCTCAATGAACACACCGGCGAAGTGGAAACCGTCCGCAGCGACCGGATCGTTCTCGCCACCGGCGGCTGTGGAAAAGTCTATCTTTACACGACGAATCCCGACATCGCGACCGGCGACGGCGTAGCCATGGCCTGGCGCGCCGGGGCGACGATTTCGAATATGGAATTCATCCAGTTCCATCCGACCTGCCTGTTTCACCCGGAGGCAAAATCGTTCCTCATCAGCGAGGCCGTGCGCGGTGAGGGCGGTATTTTGCGCAATGAAAAAGGTGTCCGCTTCATGGAAACAGCCGACCCTCGCATGGAACTCGCCCCGCGCGACATTGTGGCCCGCGCGATCGATGCGGAGATGAAACGCACCGGCGCAAAATGCGTTTACCTCGATATTTCGCATCAACCTGCGGAGTTTGTGATGCGTCATTTTCCGAACATTCACGAGACCTGTCTGCGCTTCGGGATCGACATTACGAAGCAGCCAATCCCGGTGGTGCCGGCAGCGCATTATCAGTGCGGCGGCGTGAAGACGGACATTCACGGCGCGACGACTTTGAAGGGACTCTTCGCCATCGGCGAGGTGGCCTGCACCGGATTGCACGGCGCGAACCGGCTGGCGAGTAATTCGCTGCTGGAGGGAGTCGTCATGGCCAAGCGCGCCTGCGACAAGGCGGCCACGCTCGATTATTCGGCCAATCACGAGGAATACCGCCTGCCCGAATGGCGCGCTGGCAATGTGCAAGACGTGGACGAACTCGTCGTGATCTACCATAACTGGGACGAAATCCGCCGCCTGATGTGGGATTACGTGGCCATTGTGCGGACCGACAAACGCCTCCAGCGTGCTGCAACTCGATTACGAAATTTGCGCCGCGAGATTCAGGATTTTTACTGGAATTTCAAGCTCACCACCGACCTGCTGGAACTGCGCAACCTCGTCACTGTCGCCGGCCTGATTGTCGATAGCGCCCTCAGTCGCAAGGAAAGCCGCGGCCTTAATTTCAATCTCGATTACCCGCAAACGGACGATCTGCATTGGAAAAAAGACACGCTCATCCGGCGATATTGAACAATTTCCGAGCCAGGCGTCTTAAAACCTGCGCCCAGCCCGAATCGGTGGTCTGCCTTATGCTTATTAAAAGCGTATGAGCCCGCTGAAAGTCCGCTTTGACACCCGCCGCACGCGGGTTTTGCAGTTGCGACGGGATGGGTTAATCTTTATAAAAATCTGCTCCCCCGCACGACCTATGAATTTCCCACGCCTGCTCATCGCCATTCTGCTTGGCCTCAGCTTGCCCGCCATGGCGGCGGACCCATATCAAAGCAGCTCCGACTTTGAGAAATATGCGATGAAACTTCGCGAGGACGCCCTCTCGAAGATTCAACCCCAAGTCGTCCTGCCCTCGACCTCGACTTACGGTGCGCTCTACGGAAACGGCGGCTACCCGTGGAAGCGCAACATCGTCACCACCACCTTCTGGATCGGTGAAAACGCCGGCCAAAACAACCCCGTCGATAACATCCGTAGTTCCTGGGATGTGAACTGGAAGTCCAACTACGGCGGCACCGACAATCCCGATCCAGCCGCGCGGAGAAACTTCGTTCCAGTTGGATTCCTCCCTCGCCAAAATCCTTTCTACATCGCGCTGCCTTACAATGACATCATCAACTCCAGTGCGCACAAGCCGGAGGCAAAATTCGTCATTCCCTGGTTCCGCCGTGCCTATCGCGAGCCTGGGCAGTCCGTTTGCAAAGGCCGCTGGCTGGCCATCCGCCGCGGCAATCGCGTCTGCTTCGCGCAATGGGAGGATTGCGGACCGTTTCGCACCGATCACTGGCAATACGTCTTCGGCAACGAACTCCCCCGCTGGAATCTGAATGGCGGCGCCGGTCTCGATGTTTCGCCAGCCGTCCGCGATTATCTCGGGATGAACAACACCGACCATTGCGACTGGAAATTTGTCGAGTTCCGCGATGTGCCGCCCGGACCATGGGCGCGTTACGGCGACAATAATCCCTTCGTCCAGAACGCCCGTCGCACGACGGAGCGGGTAGTGGAAAACAAGACCAACTAGATTTTGTGATCGGCGCGGTCGCTGCGGAGATGAATCGTTTTCCGCTGTAAATTGTGTACGGCACGAATGTACCGCACCGTCTGGCTGCGAGCTCGCATCAGGATCGAATGCGTGATCGCTGTGTGCCCGATCATTTTTACGCCAGGCAGGAGCGGACTGTCCGTGATTCCCGTGGCGCAAAAAATGGCGCTGTCGCCGTGAACCATGTCATCGGCCGTGTAGATACGAGTTAGATCGTTATCAGAAAGCGTCCCGCGCAACGCCTCGCGTTCATCGTGATCGCGAAACCACATCCGCATCTGAATGTCGCCACCCAGTGCGCGCAACGCCGTCGCGGTTAGCACTCCTTCTGGCGAGCCGCCAATTCCGACATACAGATCGATGCCGCTATCGACCAACGCCGGCGCGACTGCCGCCGTAATGTCTCCATCGGAAATCATCCGCAACGTCGCACCCGCCTCGCGCACCTGCTGGATAAACGTCTCATTTCTCGGACGATCCAAAACCTGCACAACGAGATCCGAGACACGTTTTCCCAAGATGCGACCAATGAAGGCGAGCGTCTCCGAGAGCGGCTGGTCGAGCCAGTCTGCGGCGACATTAAATTTCCGGATCGCCTCCGCCACGTCGCGTCCATAGGCCAGCTTGTGCGCGTAATAGCTCGGGATATTCATCATCGCTTTCTGGCCTTCGGGAACCTCTGCCGCAGCAATGACAGAGATGGAATTCGCCATTCCTTTCGAGATGTTAGTGGTGCCATCCACCGGATCGAGCGCTATGTCAAAATGCGGCGCGCCCTCCCGCCAAGTTCCTAGTTTATCTCCCAGGAAAATCCCCGGCGCATCGTCCTTGATCCCCTCGCCGATGACGACTTCGCCGCAGATGTTCACCAGATCGAACACACCATAAATCGCATCGCACGCCGCCTGATCCGCCTCTTCTTTTTCGCCTCTCCCGATCCAGCGCAACGCATTGAGCGCGGCATTTTCCGTGGCTCGGACAAACTCGAATTCGATGGTGCGTTCTGGATCGTGAAAGGTGGACATATTCAGGAGGGGTTGGTGAAATGTTAGCGCAGGAATGCCTCGTGTAAACCGCCATCCACCGTGATGATCTGGCCGGTCGTTTTGCTCAGGCGATTACTCACCAGGAGGAAGTAGGCTTCGGCCTGATCCGCCGGGGTAATCGGCGCCTTCGTTAGGGTGCGATCCGCGTAGAATTGCGCGAGCTTGCTAACCAATGATTCTGTCGCCTCGTCGTCCGTGTAGGGAATGTTATATTTCGCCAGTGAACCAATCACGCGGTCGCGCGGGAACATTGCAGAACCTTGCACAACGGTCGCCGGAGCCACGCCGTTCACGCGAACCAACGGCGCAAGTTCGATGGCCAGTTCGCGGACGAGATGATTCGCCGCCGCCTTGCTCGTGTCGTAGGCGAGGCTGCCTTTTTTCGCGACTGCCGCGTTCGCGCTCGTGGTTAGTACTAGCGCGCCCTTGAGTCCCTGCTCTTTCCAGGTTTTGTAAGCCTCGTCGGCGACAAAATACAGACCGGCAACATTGATGCCAAAAGTCAGCGCCCACTTGTCGTCTGGAATGTGGCCCGACGTGTCGCTGGCGACAAAGATTCCGGCGGTCACCTCAATTGCATCGAACCCGCCGTAAGCGAGCGCGACCTGATCTAACATCGCCCGAATGCTCGCGCGATCTGTGATGTTAGCAGCGAGTCCGATGGCTGGTCCGCAACCGGAAATGCCGCTACCCGCGACGCCGATACCGAGTCCCAACTTATCGGTGATTTCTTTCGCAGTCGCCTCGGCGGCTACTTGATTCAAGTCCACTGCGACGATGTGTGCGCCTTCCCTGACGAGACGATGCGCGGTTTCTTTTCCAATGCCGCTGCCAGCTCCGACGACGATATGAATCTGCCGTGCTAGTTCTTTCTCGGCAGGCATGCGCTGGAGTTTGGCTTCTTCCAGCAACCAATACTCAATGTCGAAGGCTTCCTGGAGTGGGAGCGCAATGTATTCATCAATCGCCTCCGCACCGCGCATCACTTCGACCGCGCAGTTATAGAACTCCGCCGTCACGCGACTTTCAGACTTATCTTTGCCCCACGCGACCATGCCAAGCCCAGGGATAAGAATCACCGTTGGGTTCGGATCGCGCATCGCTGGCGAATTGGTGCGCTTGCAGCTTTGATAGTACTCCGCGTAGTCCGCGCGATATTTCACGAGTCCGTCGCCTAGTTTTTTCTTGAGCGCAGCGATGTCCTCCGTCTGCGGATTCCAGTCCACATAGAGCGGCTTGATCTTTGTGCGCAGGAAATGATCGGGACAGCTAGTACCCAGCTCGGCGAGGCGAGGCGCGTCGGCGCTGTTTACGAAGCGCAGGATTTTTTTGTCGTCCTGAATTGTCCCGACAAAGCGGGCTTTCTGCGAAACTTGTCCGCGCAGCCAGGGAAGAACGGCTGCTAGTGTAGCGCGGCGTTTCGCTTCATCGAGCGATTGATATTTGGCTCCGCCGAAAGCTTTGGCATCGCCGCCTTTGGCCTGATACTTCGCCTCGATGTAAGCTGCGGCTTTTTCGATCAGGGTTAGAGTCAACTCATAGCATTCCTTCTCGTCGTCGGCCCAGTTGATCAGGCCGTGCTGGCCCATGATAATACCGCGCGCATTTGGATGCTGGCGGCAGATTTCTTGCATGGCCAGACCCAGCTCAAACCCGGGCCGCAGCCAGGGAGTATGAATGACTTCGTCGCCAAAGATCGCCTTGGTGAGTGCTACGGAATTTTTCGACGCAGCAACAGAGATAGCCGCATTCGGATGCATGTGATCGACGTGTTTCGCCGGGATAAAAGAATGCAGCGGCGTATCAATGGAACTCGGCCGCGGGTTTAAGTTAAACGTAGCGTGCGAATACATGCCTACCATTTTGTCCTCGGCATCCGTCTTCGGTCCACGCTCAGGAGCGGCGGCATAAAGTTCCTGCAAGCCGAGAAGTTTTTCCTGGTAGAGCGAGGAGAAATTTTCGCGTTTGCTAGTACGCAAATCGCCGCCGCTGCCCTTCACCCAGAGAACCTCCGTGGGCTTGCCGGTGAGCGGATCGTTTTCAATGATCTTCGCCGAGGTGTTGCCGCCGCCTGTGTTAGTTATGCGCTGGTCGGCACCGAGGATGTTAGAACGGTAGATCAGTCTGCCCACGGGATCGAGAGAGGCTGCGAAGGTGTCGTCCCAGGAGTAGTTAACGAATTGATAGGTCTTGCTCATAAGTTAGTAAATTTGGCGTAAGCCTGCTGCCACGCTTGGGTTTGGTTGGGTTGATATGTGATAACAGAAAAAGAGTCGGCCACAAGCTGGCGTCCGGCTGTAAGAGAGTCGAGATGGCCGAGGGCGAGCGCCTGCACGAGGACGTTGCCAATGGCGGTCGCTTCGACGGGTCCAGCAACGACGGTGAGTCCAGTGGCGTCGGCACTGAATTGGTTAAGCAACTCGCTCTGGCTGCCTCCGCCGACGATATGAATGCGACTCAAATGGCGGTTGGTTAGCAGCTCGATTTCGCCAATGGTCTGACGATACAACAAAGCCAGACTTTCCAGAATGCAGCGGGTGAATTGGCCGGGTGTTTCGGGAATCGGCTGGCTTGTCTCCGAGCAAAACGCGGCGATCTTCGCGGGCATGTTTCCCGGTTTCATGAAGCGGTCGTCCGACGGATGAATGAGCGAGCGCAACGGCTCTGCGGCGGCGGCTTGTTCCATCATCCAGCCGTAGGTATAGTCCATGTTAGAAGCGGCCCAGGCTCGGCGGCATTCCTGGAGAATCCAGAGGCCGACGATGTTCTTGAGAAAGCGTGTCGTTCCACCGTAACCCGCTTCGTTGGTGAAGTTATGCTGGCGCACGACTTCCGTGGTTAGAGGAACATCTAACTCGACGCCTAACAACGACCACGTGCCGGAGGAAAGGTAGGCCCAGTCTTCGCCGGGTGTGGTTGGAACGGCGGCGATGGCGGCTCCGGTGTCGTGCGAACAGGTAGCAATGACTTCGATGGAACTCGACTTGAGTTTTCCTAACAAGGTTCCGCTTGGGACAATTTTCGGAAAAATGGCTTCAGGCAATCCGGCGCGCGCGATCAAGTCGAAAGACCATTTACGCTGGTGCGGATTATAGAGTTGCGTGGTGCTCGCAAGACTTTCCTCGATGACGGAGGTGCCGCTAAAACGGTAGTTGAAGTAGTCGGCAATGGTTAGAAACACAGCAGTCTTTCCTAACACTTCGGGATTCAACTCCAACTCAGCCGCTAGCTGGTAGAGCGTGTTGAAGTGCATGAACTGGATGCCTGTTTCCGCGAAGATGAATTCGTCGCCGATTTTTTTTCTAACCTCCGGGAAGACTGCGTCCGTGCGCTCGTCGCGATAGTGATGCGGCTCGGCCAGCTTTTCGCCCGCGGCATCTAACAAAACGTAATCCACGCCCCAGGAATCGACGCTGATTCCTGAGATGGTTAGGTTCTTTTCCAAGGCGAGTTGCACACCACTCTGGAGCGATGCAAAGATGACTTCGGTGTCCCAGCGCATGTCGCCTTCCTTCTGAATAATGGCGCTCGGAAAACGATAAATTTCCTCCAAAATGAGGCGGCCCCTGTCGAGGGTTCCTAACATGACGCGTCCACTTTCCGCGCCGAGATCGCAAGCTAGATAATGATGCAAGTCCACTACAGAGGGGGGATTTACGCTACGACGAGTTGCCGGCTGGTGAGAGTGATTTGAGCGTTGGTGAGCTGGTCGCCGTGCGCATCGGTGATGATGTGCGGAACCTCGGTCCACTTGGCGAGCGGACAATGAGCTTTACGATTGATCTTGGTGGCGTCGAGACAAAAAAAGACGTCCTCTGTGCGCGACAAAATCGTGCGTTGAAACGTGACGACGTCGGCCTGCGAATTCCACAAGCCCTCGGCGCTCATGCCCTCGGCTCCAAGAAAGGCGGCGTCGAACTGCCACAGCCGGGCCATTTTCTGCGTCTTGTCGCCGAGCAGCACGGCCTGGCGACTGAAAAATTGTCCGCCGAGGAGATGCGTTTGCACGCCAGCCATGCGGCTGAGGATTTCGGCGACGGGAAGGTTGTTGGTGACGATGGTGAGATCGGTGAGGGCGGTCTGGGCGAGCGTTTTGGCGATGGCCAGCAGCGTGGTGCCGGCGTCGAGAAAATAGGTTTCGCCCGATTTCATCTGGTGAATGGCGGCCTCGGCGATGCGCTGCTTGGCGGCGGGTGCCACGCGTTCGCGGTCGCTGAAAGCGGGGAAATGCTCCGCGTATTCGCCGACGGCGCCGCCGTAAGTGCGGGTGATTTTTCCCTCTTCATGGAGCACGGCGAGGTCGCGCCGGGCCGTGGCCTCGGAGACGCCGAGCAGACGGCAGATCCGGGTGATGGAGAGATAACGGTCGCTTTTTAGAAGGGCACGGAGCCCCTCGCGTCGGGCATGAACTTGGTGGAGGGCAACTTTCAATGTGCCGCAAGTAAAGACAATATATGATTGGAGTCAATCATAAAACTTTGAGTCGATTGGAATCACAGTCGAATTCCAATGGGAAGAGTTATCTTGCCTGCGGCACCGCTTTTTACCCGATAATTGCTACGCACATGCTTGATAACCAAGGCATCCATGGCGGAGTTTCCGGAGCTCCGAATAATGTTCACTTCCGTGATCGTGCCACCTGAGTAAATGATCGACGCGGAGGCGGATGCTTTCATTCCCTGCAGGCGTTGCTTCATGCTGTAAGGCACGATCAGGTTTGGTGTGGAAATGAAGTCGGCACGACCACCAGATTTCACCGCACCCGTGCCGCCGGCCACACCGCCGTGTGCGGCGTCCACGCCTTTGATGGCACCGGGACGCGCGTTTGGATTGACTCCGGACGCTGGGGCCGGTTTGGTCGTGTTGGACGGAGTTGCCTGCGGCTTGGGCGTGACTTTGGGTTTGGGCGTTGCCGCTGGAGTCGGACTGAGAGCTTCCTCTGGCACTGCGAAATCCTGCGGAACGACTGGCGGAGGAGGCGTTTCCTCAGGTTCGGGCGGCGGCGGTGTGGTCTCTGGGGCTGGCGGCGGGCCCGTTTCGATGTCGTTGGTGCCGAGTGGCGGAGGCTCGTTTTCTTCACCGACGATTTCGATATCGAGCGAGTTATCCACCGGGGGCAGGGTCGTCGGTGTAAGAAAAGCACCGAGATAAACCGCGCCGACATGCAACGCGACGGAAACGAGCAGGAGAACGATGAAGGTGTAGTCTTTTTTTCCCGTGGACGGGCTGGGCAGACGTGGCGCAGTCATCGGAATGGAACTCGTTATCTAAGGAGTCGGCGGCTTCGGTGGGGCGGGCGGAGGATTGCCGCCAGAGGCTTCGGGGCGGATCTCGAAGGCCACCTTGGTAATGCCCGCGCGCTTGACGCAGTCGAGGACGTTCACCACGTCGCCGTGAGTGGAGTCTTTGTCGCCGCGAATGTAGATTTTCGTATCGGGTTTGCGGGCGATCTCGTCCTTCAATCGAGTGAGAAGCTGATCACGATCGACCTTGTCTTTTTCAAAATAAATCGTGCCCGTGACATCGATGGTTACCGTGATGAAATCCGGCTTCTGCTCCGGCGTGCTCGCGGAGGCCGTCGGCATGTTGATTTTCATGCCGCGCATCTGGATCATGCTCAGGCTCACGAGCATGAAAGACGCGAGCAAAAAGAACATGATGTCGATCAGCGGAATGATCTCGATGCGTGCCTTTTTGTGCGGTATGGGCGAACGCAATTTCATTCGGGCTGGCCTTTCGCGCGCGGCTTTTTGCTGGTCTTGAGCATGATCTCGAGGTTGTTGGCGGCAGTCTCAATTTCAAACTGAAGCTTCGTCACCAGCGCGCCGAAATAGTTGTAAAAAAGCACCACGAAAACCGCCACGCCCAGGCCGCAAGCCGTCGCGATGAGCGCCTCGCCGATGCCACCCGAAACCTTGGATACTTCGAGCCCGGATTCCCCGACGGCGTTGAAGGAATGCATGATTCCCAGGACGGTGCCCATCAATCCGAGGAGCGGCGCGATGGTGATCAAGGTGTCCATCGCCACGAGGAATCGGCCGGCTTTTTGCAATTCGGCACCTGACGCGACGGTGAGTGCGCCCTCCAGCGAGGCGTGGTGATGATTCAATGCATGCCAGAGGACTTTGACCACCGGATCGCGGGCGTCTTTCGCAGCGGCGGAGGCGGCGCTGATGTTTCCCTCTTCGAGTGCGCCATAGACTTCCTCGAGTTTAGCCGGTTCGCGATGGGCCGCGTGTGCCGTCCACCAAATGATGCGGTCGAGAATCACCGCCACAGCCGTGATCATGACGACTAACATGGGCCACATAATCGGGCCGCCCTTGTGAAATTGATCGATGACGACGTTGGCTATCATAGGCATGAACCGCAGTTTGGTTGTTGAGCTATTTGGCGAGCCGGTCCCGCCTTTCGCAAAATGATTCCCCTTTTATATCACTGATGTGACCGCTGTTTGACCAGCGTTTACCCGCCTGCCAGAGCCCGAGCCCGTGCAAGCACAGGGATTTGGTAAGGGTCTGGCAAAAAAGAGTCAAAGAATTATTCGGTTGCCATCGAAATTAGGTTTTAGATTCGTTGAGAAACACCGCAACGAGCTTTCCCGCCACCATTCATCGTTGTAGGATGGCTTCCAGATTTCAATGAAACCCAAATCGCTCCTGAAAGTCCGCGATCAGCGTCTGGAAAAAGCGTTTTTCCAATACCTCGAAGTCGAACGCAACTCGTCGCCGAGAACGCTTATCGCCTACCGCCAGGCTTTGGAAACATTGCGCGCGCAGCCGAAATTCAGTGGCTGGGACACGGCAGACGCGAACCTGTTTCGCAATTTCCTTCTGACTCAAATGAAGGCCGAGGTGGCGCGCTCCTACATTCGGCTGCAATTCTCCGCGTATCGCAGTTTTTACCGGTTCCTGATGGAGCGGCACGGCTTCGCGACGAGCCCGGTGAAAGAAGTGCAACTCCCGAAAATGGGGCGTCGTCTGCCTGTGGTGCTGACGATTGCGCAGATTGACGAGCTTTTTTCGCTCCCGCTGTCGCTGCAGCTGACGAAGCAGGCCCCGACTTGGATGCCACAGCGCGACTGCGCGATTCTGGAGCTCTTTTACAGCAGCGGCCTGCGTTTGTCCGAGTTGGCCGGGCTGGATGTGGCCGACCTTGATCCCTATTCGGAGGCCGTGCGCGTGATGGGCAAGGGCGCGAAGGAACGCATCTGCCCGGTGGGAAGCCGTGCGCTGACCTGTATTTCCCAATATCAGAGCGTGGCCAACGTCCGCAGCGGCCCGCTTTTTATCAACAAACAGCGCAAGCGCATCAACGTGCGTTCCATCTGGCTCATGCTCCGCAAATATCTCGCTGCCTCGAGCATTCCGCTCAAAGTCAGCCCGCACAAGCTGCGCCACAGTTTCGCCACCCATCTGCTGGACGCCGGGGCCGACCTCCGCAGTGTGCAGAGTCTGCTCGGCCACGCCAGCCTTTCGACGACGCAGATTTATACGCACGTGACCACGGAGCGCATCAAGAAGGTCTATGATTCCGCGCATCCGCGAGCCTAGCGTGCGGGGCGTTTGGGCACATGCGAGTCCGAATGTTATCAGCATTGCAAAACAGGCGCGCTCCGCTATTTTGACTGCAAGAAAGTTCTCTATGTTTACCCCCAAAACTGCCCGCCAAACTGCCGGATTCACTCTGGTCGAACTCCTCACCGTCATTGCCATCATCGCCATCCTAATGGGCATCCTGTTTCCTACCATCGGTTCGGCCATCGAAGCCGCAAAGAAGACTCAGGCCAAGAACGACGCGCTACAAATCGTCAATGCCATTAAAGGCTATTACACAGAATACGGTAAATATCCCAGCCTTGATGCGGCCACTGCTCCAACTACAGATACCAAAATCACCACAGCGAGCGATAATGCCAAACTCATTGATATCCTCCGCAGTAATACAACAACTGGTTCGAACACTGCTTTGGTTACAGCGATGAACCCAAGGAAAATTGTTTTTTTGGAAGTTCCCAACGCCAAAAATTTAGGTACAGCCGCCAAGGAACGGGCTGGCATTGGCAGCTCTGGCCAATATCTCGACCCATGGGGTACGGCAAAGGGGTTTTATTACATCACCTTTGATACCGATTACGATAATCAGGTGGATAATCCATATTCTTCCAATGCGGGCAGTTCTAAACTAAGCACTGGGGTTATTGTGTGGTCGCTTGGGCGCGATGCGGCCGGCGGAGCTGCCGATAAAAATGCAGGCACTTCCAAAGACGACGTGATTTCCTGGCAGTAGCAAGAAAAGCGGGTGTAGTTCAATGGTAGAACGGCAGCTTCCCAAGCTGCATACGAGGGTTCGATTCCCTTCACCCGCTCCAGCAGGTTTGAGATTTTCTGCTACCGGTTAAGTGAGCCTCTTTGTTCTTGGTTTATTGGCTCAAAACCGGTTTTCCTATAGGATTCATCCTCCTATGTCCTTAAAATCCAGTCTCGTCGTCGTTTCCTTGGTTCTCAGCATTCTCATTGGTCTTTTCCTCGGGAAAAGCGGCGATATAAAAAGCGTAGGCAAGACCGCTGGGCGTCCGCTGATTGGAATCTCGCTCGACACCCTCAAAGAAGCCCGCTGGCAGGCGGACGCGGCCCTCTTCAAGCAGCGTTGCGAGGAACTCGGCGCGGACGTTCTCGTCCAATCGGCCAACGGCGACGACACCCGGCAGATCAACGACGTGCAATCGCTCATCAGCCGCAAAATCAATGTCTTGGTCATCGTTCCCCACGACGGTGCCGCCATGGCGAAGGGCGTGCAAATCGCTCATGAGGCCGGCATCCCGGTCATCGCCTACGACCGGCTCATCAAAAACTGCGACCTCGATGTTTATCTCAGCTTCGACAACATCAAAGTCGGCCGGCTCCAGGCGCAGTGGATTCTGGACCATCTGCCCACGCCGGGAAAAGGCCGCATCGTGCTGGTAAATGGCTCGAAGACCGACAACAACGCCTTCCTTTTTCATCAGGGTGCGATGGAAGTTTTCCAGCCCTTGATCGACAAGGGCGATGTGCAAATCGTCTGGGAGGACTGGACTGAAGATTGGAAACTGGAGAACGCCAAGAAAATCGTCAACGCCGCTCTCAGCAAGCTCGGCAAGGACGGGTTTGATGCCGTTCTGGCTGCGGCGGACGGCGTGGCTGGCGGCTCCATTCAGGCACTCAGTGAGGAAGGCGTCGCGGGCAAAATTCTCGTCACCGGACAGGACGCGGAACTCGTGGCCTGCCAGCGCATTATCGGCGGCACGCAGTCCATGACGATCTACAAACCTCTCAAAAAACTCGCGTCCAATGCCGCCGAAGTCGCCATAAAAATGGCCAAGGGAAAGCCTGTCATCGCTAACAAAACCGTCAACAACGGCCAGATCGACGTCCCGTCTGTTCTGGGAGATATTTTTGCCGTCGATAAAACCAACATGATGGAAACAGTGATCGCCGACGGATTCCAGAAGAAGGAAGCTGTTTACGGAACGCACTGAAACTCGGCTGTAGCCCGGTTTTCCCCTCATGAACGTCCTACTTTCAGCCGAAGGCTTGGTAAAGGAATTCCCCGGAGTGAAGGCTCTGGACGGCGTCAGCTTCGACCTGCGGGCTGGTGAGTTGCATGCCTTGTGCGGTGAAAATGGAGCCGGGAAATCGACCCTCATCAAGACACTTTCCGGTATTCATCCTGCGGGAAGTTACGAGGGAACCCTGCACGTCGAAGGCCGTGCTGTTGCCTTTGCCAATGCCAAGGAAGCCGAAAAAGCCGGCATCGGTGTGATCTATCAGGAACTCGCCCTCGTTCCAGAAATGACGGTGGCGGAAAACATTTTTCTAGGAAACGAGCCACGCTCTTTCGCGGGCGTGCTGATCGACTGGGATCGCATTTATCGCGAGTCGAAGATTTTACTGGATCGATTCGGACTCGCGATTGATCCGGCGGCGAAAGTCCAGGATCTCGGCGTGGGTCATCGCCAGCTCGTGGAAATCGCCAAGGCGCTCTCCAAGGAAACGCGCATCCTCATTCTCGACGAACCCACCGCCGCGCTTACCGAGCAGGAGGTTGCCGTGCTCCTCGACATGCTGCTCGATCTCAAAAAACGCGGCATGGCTTTGGTTTATATCAGCCACAAACTGGACGAAGTTTTTGCCGTGGCCGACCGCATCACTGTCTTGCGAGACGGAAAAAGCATCACCACTCTCAACGCTGCCGAGACCAATAAAAATGAAGTCATCCGCCACATGGTCGGGCGCTCCATCGAGGACCTTTTCCCGAGGCGCGCAGGCCAAGTGGGCGAACTCAGACTCGATGTAAAAAATCTCTCCGTCCAACATCGCGGCAAGACCCGGTTGCGCGACATTTCATTGCAAGTCCGCGCGGGCGAAGTCCTCGGCATCGGAGGCCTCATGGGAGCCGGTCGCAGCGAATTGCTCATGCATATTTTCGGCGCTTACGGCACCCGGACTTCGGGCGAAATCAAGCTCAACGGCACCGCCCTCGGCCCTCGCTCCAAACCCACCGATTGCATTCGCCGTGGCCTCGCCGTGGTGAGCGAGGACCGCAAACGCTATGGCCTCGTGCTCGATCAATCGATTGGCTTCAACATGGCGCTTTCCTCTCTCGATCAAGTCGCCTGGCGCGGCTGGGGGCTCATTCAGGAGCAGCGCGAGGAAGCGCGCAACCACGACTATTTTCGTTCCCTGCGCGTGAAAGCTCCCGGACTCAAAACTCGCGTCGGCACGCTCTCCGGCGGCAACCAGCAAAAGGTCGTTCTCGCCAAGGCGCTGATGACCAGCCCGCAGGTTGTTTTCCTCGATGAACCGACCCGCGGCATTGATGTCGGAGCCAAACTGGAGGTCTATGAATTGGTCAACCGCCTAACCGACGAGGGAAAAGCGGTCGTCTTGGTCAGCAGCGAACTTCCCGAACTCATGGGCATGAGCGACCGCATCGTCATGCTTGCCGAGGGCCAGATCGGGGGCGTCTTCACCAAGTCCGAAGCCACTCAGGAAAAACTACTCGCCGCCGCCATGGCCAAATCCAATCCCGACTTCCTATGACCACTCAGACTCTCTCCACCACTCCGATCACTGCCCGCCGATTGCCCTTCCGCGCCCTGGCCATGCCGCTAGCGCTGCTGGCCATCTTTGTTTATTTTACGGTGCAATCCTCCGTTTTTCTCTCCTCGCGCAATCTCTCGATGCTCGCGATCGAGGTTTCGATCACAGCCGTTCTGGCTTTGGGAATGTTCCTGATCATTCTTCCCGGCCACATCGATCTCTCCGCCGGGAGCGGCGTGGGATTGATCGGCGGTGTGTCTGCGGTGCTTGTCTTTGAGCACGCCTGGCCGGCTCCGCTCGCGCTCTTGGTCGGCATCATTGCGGCCGCCATCATCTGGCTCGGAATGGGTTCCATTATTATCCGTGAACGCGTCCCGGCGTTCATTATCACCCTCGGCGGATTGCTCGTTTTTCGAGGGCTGCATTGGCTCGTGATCCACAATGCGACGGTGCCGGTAAGCCGCGGTGGCGAGGTCAATTTATACTCGATGCTGACGACTTACTATTTGCCGCCCATCGCCGGCTACATGCTCGCGGCGGGCGTTGTGTTAGCCTTGGCGGCGGTTCGCTGGAGTGAATATCGGCGCCGCAAAGCCAGCGGCATCGACGGCGAGCAACTCTTTCTCCAGACCTTCGTCGCGGCTCAAACCCTCTTTTTTTTCGTCCTCATCTGCAACGCCTATCGCGGCATTCCCCTGCCCGCCCTGGTGCTCGGCTGCGTGGCATTTCTGGCTTACGTGCTCACCACACAGACGCCGTTTGGGCGCTACCTCTACGCCATCGGCGGCAATGAAGAGGCGGCCGTCGTCAGCGGCGTTCCCGTGGCGAAAGTAACGATTGGCGCATTTCTCATCATGGGTTTGATCGTCGCGATCACCGGATTTCTGCAAACCGCTTACTCCGGTGCCAGCACGACGACGGTCGGCTCGTTGATGGAACTCGACGCCGTTGCAGCCTGCGTCATCGGAGGCACCAGCCTTAAAGGCGGACGCGGAACCGTGGGCGGAGTCTTGCTCGGAGCCTTGATCATGGCCGCCCTGCTCAATGGTATGACGCTGCTCGCCGTCAGCCCCGAATCCAAATACATCGCCCGCGGCATTGTCCTGGCACTGGCTGTTTGGGCGGATGTGCGGTTGGGAAAGAAATAAATGAAACTCCGCTCTGGCGGCGTTTCACGCGGCTAGTTGGCTCGAAAATAGCTTCACAAGAAGCCATGCGAGCCGTTTTTGGAATTCTTATTCTGTGTACGGCACACTCCGTCCTTTCGGCTCCGCTTACCGAAGCCCGCATCAATCGGGTGCAACGCGATGTGCGTGTTATCGAGGACAATGGAGCTGCCATTGCCGCCAGGGAAGGCGAGATTGTTCGTGGGAGACAAGGCGTTCGGACAGGTCCACAATCCGCCGCTGAACTCCTCTTTCCAGATCAGACCCTGGCCCGACTGGGTTCAGATACTCTGTTCACTTTTGAGACTGGGACGCGGAAAATGAACGTGGAAAGCGGCCTGCTTCTTTTCCAAGTTCCGCGAGGCGTCGGCGGCGCGAGCATTCAGACCGGAGCCATCACGGCGGCCATCATCGGCACGACGGGTTTCATCGAACGCGGCCCGACCCATTACAAATTGGTGCTGCTGGAGGGGACGATGCGGGTTTTCCTCAATAACAAACTTCGCGAATCCATGATGGTCCATGGCGGTCAGATGCTGATCGGGCCGATTAAGGACGACTCTTTCAAGAATTGGCAGACCGTCGAAATCAACACGGCGAAGTTGATGAAGACCTCCAAACTCCTGGACGGTGGAAAGTTCAAGCCATTGTCGCATGAGGCTCTCAAGAAAATCCAAACCGTCATTGACGACCAAAATGGCCGTGTGCAAACGGGCGGCCTGACTCCGACCAATCTAGTGATCGACGGCTACGGCACGCAATTGGTCGCCGTGGACACCCCATCACAACCAACCGTCCGGGATGGCGATGTGCGAACTCCGACGCAGACACTCGAAACCATTGTCACCACCACCTCGGCCACGCCAGTCCCCACCCCACTGGCCGTTCCCACTCCCACGCCGCTGCCCTTCAATACCCCCACACCCGACCCCACTGCCACGCCGGACCCTGTGGCCACCCCTACGCCAACGCCGATCTCCACACCCACTCCTGTCCCGACCGCCACACCGGGCCCAACACCGACACCGCGCCAGATCCCGATCATTGGTGACGAAACGGCGGATTATCCATCCATCGACGATACAGCCATTGCCAGCGGCAGCTCTTACACGGGAGTCACATTGCACCTCCGGCCAGTTCTCAACACCGTGCTCACCACCTACATCGTCAGCGATGTCGCGAACACCGTTTTCGACCTGCGCGGCAGCACGCCCACCATCACCAGCGGCATCCTCACCGCCCTTCCGCTGGGCTTGGGCAACATCATCAGCAATGTTCTTTCCACGGGAACGACTTACGGCGGATTCGCAGTGGACGGCCCCGCATCTGCGTTCCTGTTCGGCTCCACGCAAACCTTCGACCTGCAAACTTCCTTCGATGGACGCTTCGGCTCAAATTACGATTTCTCATTCCCCACATCGGGAGTTGCAGTGTTCTCTTTCACCTCCTTGCAACTGTCAGGCACGCCCCAAGTGCTCGCCAATGGCAGTGCGAAAAACGTGGCGCTCATCAGCAACACCAACGGAATTTCCCTCGCCACCGGAGGATCCAATGTGAGTCTGAATAATTTCTCCAGCTTCACCCTCGCTGCGAAATCGGGCGACATTAGTCTCGCCAATGGCGGCACCATTTCCGCCACGACGACGCCATTCAAGTTTCTGCACCTCTACAGTCGCGCGGGAAAAGTCACCCTCAATGGAACGATCAATTTGCCCACCGCAAATCTTTACATTGATTCCGCGCAGGACCTTGAGTTGAAGTCCACTGGCAGCGCCACATTCAACCGCGGCCTCTTTAATTCGTTGGGAAAAATCATCCTCGGTGGCACTACCACATCCGATTACCTCCAACTCGACGCGAGAGACACATTGGATTTGCGGGCAACTCTGCAAACACACGAAATGTTTGGCCTGACCGATGGACAACTAGTCGTTACTGGAGCCATCAACGCTGCTCCCAAATTGGCCGATACCACGGGCGGCGGCATCACCTTGGAAGCTGCGGACACCCTCACCGTTTCCTCCAATCTGACTGCCACTGGTGCTCCCGATCCATTGGCAGCCGGGTCTGCGTCACGCATCAAGCTCACCGGGAAACGTCTCACCGGCACCGCCATTTCCATCACCAGCACCGCGCAATTGAAAGCTCTCATGGATCAACTAGGCACCGGCGCTGGCGGCAAAGTGACCATGGAATCTCGTGGCGGCGACATTATTATCAACGGCGCCGTCATCGCTGAACAAGGCACCATCGATATTCAAAACACCGGCGCGAATGGCGTGATCACACTGGATGGTTCCACCGTGGCCGCCGATGTAGTGAAGGCCAACGCGCTCGGCACCAATGGCGTGCTCAACATCAAGGGCGGCAGCATTTCTGCAGACACGTTGCTCAAGCTCTACGCTGGCGGCAGCAACGGCACAGTCCACTTCCAGGACAATGTGACTCTGAACGGCAACAGCACGAAAATCATCGCCGCGAACACCGTTCAGATCGACAACTCGAAAGTCGTCACGGTAAATGGACTCGCACCCGCCCAGGTTTACACGAACAACGCCCACTACACCGGCAGCGACGGTGATAACACCACAAGCGGAACCTTCGGCGGCCAGGGCGCGACCACACAGCCGCACTCGACGCGGCCTTCCTACTGATTCCGAGCCGGAGCTGGATTTACCCCTCTTCCTGCGCCACCCAATCAATGGCGAAACGCACCATTTCGCTGGCGTCCTTGAAGTCCAGCTTGTCCTTAATGTGCATGCGGTGAGTCTCGATCGTCTTGATGCTGAGATGCAACTCGGCGGCGATTTCCCGAGTGCCCAATCCGCGTCCCAGCAGGTGCAAAACTTCAAGTTCGCGGTCGGACAATTTATCTACGGGCGAACCCATTCCACTTTCGACCGATTGGACAGCGCGGAAGACGAGTCTCTCGGCAAATCGTGGACTTACATACGTGCCGCCTTCGATGATTTTTTGCATCGCCTCATTCACATAATCGAGCGCCTCGGCCTTCATCACGTAACCCTTGGCACCAGCCCGAAGAGCGCGGAGAGCGTAGAGCGATTCGTCGTGCATGGAGAGGACAAGGATTTTTAAATCCGGGCGTTCGCAAAGCATGGACTTGGTGAGCTCAATTCCATTCGTACCCGGCATGGAAATATCCACGAGAACGATGTCCGGCTCGAGCGTGCGCATGGCTCCAAGTGCTTTCATCGCGTCGTCGGCCTCGCCACAAATGATCACATTTCCAAGTTCCTGAAGCAGCGCAATAATGCCGCGCCGAAAGACGGGGTGGTCATCGACCACGAGGGCTTTGAAAGTTTTTGTTGAGGTCGCCTCTGTTTTTTCCAAATCAAGCAAGGGTTTCATAATTCAAATATTCGGGAAAGTGCAGATGACCTTGGTTCCGTCACCCGCCTTAGATTCGATTCTCAGGCTGCCTTTGAGTGTTTCAGCGCAGAAATACATATTTTGGAGGCCAAGCCCGTCCGTTTTCTCGTCTGGCTCAAAGCCCATTCCGTTGTCAAAAATCTCGAACGTGACGAGATCATTCGCCTGCATCAAGCCCATGCGAATGCAACTCGCATGGGAAAATTTTAATGCGTTCTCAATGGCCTCCAATGCGATGCGATACACCTGCCGACCGGACTCTGGGTTGATGAGAGAAACATTTTCCCGGCAGACGATTTCACATGGGACTACCGAAGTTATTTTTGAAGCCAGATTCTGCAATGCCGCCTGTAAATCCCCGCCGCTGGCGAAGCTCTCACCTTGAGTCAGTTCCCTGCAACTCTCGATCGCATCATTTAGAAGGCCAACCAATTCATGGAGCTTCGCCGCACGAATGACATCCACTTTTTCCAAGTCCCGCGCGAGGATTTTGGCCGCGAAGGTGATTCCCAAAAGCTGCTGACTGAGAGTATCGTGGAGTCTCTGCCCGAGGAGTCGCGACTCCACTTCTCCAGCTTCCAGAAATGCACGCACGAGCATGTGCTTTTCAGCGATCTCCATTTGAAGAAGTTCGCCTCCTGCGGCTAAAAAATTAGAAGTGAAAGCATGATCCATTTTTACATCTTGAAAACTGGCAACTGCCTTCGGAGTTACGGCCAAAATCCATCGACTGTGCAATTACGCATGGGCCAACAGAATTGGTTGTATGAATCAGGCTTACCCCTGAGCCATTCGTCAGGTGTTCTCAAAACAGCATCCGCAGCCACGGAGGAATGCGAAAAGGATTACACACAACTCAATCCCAACTATGAATACTACATCCTCTCTTTTCAACCGCAGTCTAGTCGCCAGCCTGGTCCTGGGCCTGACACCACTGACCGCTTTTTGTCAGATGGAACCTGATCCGACTCCCTCTAAAACCGACAAGCAAACCGGCGAACTTCACACCGGCGGCAGCAACGCCGCGTCCAATCCTGGCATGGCTCCAACCACGGGCTCCGCTAAAAAAGAAGGCACAGCTCAGGAATCCAACCTATCCGCTGCCGATCAAAAATTTATTATGAAAGCCGCGATGGGTGGCATGGCTGAAGTGAAACTGGGCAAGCTCGCAGAGAAAAATGGCAGCAGCAGCCAAGTAAAAGAATTTGGTGCCATGATGGTAACGGATCACACCAAAGCGAACACCCAACTCATGAGTGTGGCCAAGTCGAAGGGCATTACGCTGTCCTCCGAGCTGGATGAAAAGCACCAGGAGAAATATGATAAGATGTCCAAGATGACAGGCGAGGATTTCGACAAAGCTTACATCAAAGACATGGTTACCGACCACAAGATGGATGTGGCGTTATTCAAAGCTGAAGCCAAAAAAGGCGAGGATGCGGACATTAAAAGCTTCGCCACTGAGACTCTTCCTACTTTGCAGATGCATCTGGAACACATCCAAACGCTGCAAAAAAAATAGTCACTGCCAGAAATCAGCAAAAACGCCGCCTCTACACCGGGGCGGCGTTTTTGCGTCCGGGTGGTGAGTTGCATTCGATTCTCTGCGGTGAGTGTTCTCCAAACCAACAGTCTGCGGGTGATGACTTACAACGTCCACGGCTGTGTCGGAATGGATCTGCGCCGGTCGGAAAAGCGGGTCGCTGAAGTCATTGCGAGTTTTCAGCCGGACATCGTTGGACTGCAAGAACTCGACCTCGGGCGCAAGCGTTCTGGGGGTGTTGACCAAGCAGGCCTGATTGCATTGGAACTCGGATTTGACAGGATTTTTCATCCTGCCTTGATTCGCAACGAGGAGCATTATGGCGACGCGATCCTAAGCCGCTGGCCCATGACGCGGCGGCTCGTGGGAGAATTGCCATCGCAGAAGGCGTTCCCATTTCCCGAGACTCGCGGTGCACTTTGGGTGGAAATCCAAACGCCGTTCGGCCGCGTCCACGTTATCAACACTCACTTCGGAATCGGGACCGGCGAGCGCATCGAGCAAGCTGAAGCCCTAATCGGTGCGGAATGGATTGGCGCGGTTCCAGAGGAAGAACCGCTTATCGTTCTCGGAGACTTCAATTCGCTGCCGAGCTCTCGGCCATATCGCATTCTCACCTCCATCTTGCGCGATGCCAGCCGCGTGCATGGCAGACGGAAGCGACCCACTTTCCCGACGTTTCTGCCTATGCTCCCGCTCGACCACATCTTTGTAAATATGTCTTGCCGCGTGCATGGAGTGGCCGTGGGAGTGGGCCGTGCCGCGCGATTGGCGTCCGATCATTACCCTCTTTTTGCACTGATCGATCTACATTGCCATACAAGCGAAACTCTGGTGCGCCACGATCTTTCTGCGTAGTTCCACTTTCATGCACCCCCGACTCCGCTGGACGAAAACACGCTGGCTCTACATCCCACTCGGACTCTGGGTGGGCGCTCTGCTGGCGATCCTGCTGGGATTTGCCGCCTATAGTATTCTGTTTGTTCGACGGCAGATTGTAGAATATCACATGGGGCATCAGTTTTCGGTCCACGACCCCGCTTTCATCGGCTCAGTCCATGCGCTGGCTGATCCCCTGCCCGTCGATGGAAATAAAATCGACCTGCTGCAAAATGGCGGCCAGATTTTCCCAGCGATGCTGGCGGCAATTCGTTCGGCAAAAAAAAGCATCAACTTCGAGGCCTTTCTTTTTGAGTCGAGTTCCATTGGAACACAGTTTCGTGAGGCGCTCTGCGAGCGAGCCCGCGCTGGCGTGCAAGTCCGTGTTTTATTGGACGGAGTCGGCTCCGGCAGCTCACTCAAGAGTCAGGATGTCGATGCATTTCGCGAAGGCGGCTGCCAATTCGCCTACTACCATCCGACTCACACCTGGCGATTCGATCAACTCAACCGCCGCAGTCACCGCCGTGTGCTGGTGGTGGATGGCAAAGTAGGATTCACCGGCGGCGTGGGTTTCGCCGATCGCTGGCAGGGACACGCAGACCAGCCGGAGCATTGGCGGGATGTGCAGGCTCGTTTGGAAGGACCTATTGTAACTCGCCTGCAAAGCGCTTTTCAAAAACATTGGATCAAATCAGGTGGCGATATCATTGCGGGTCCTGATGACTATCCGCTGCTGCCTCCTGCCGGGAATCTCAAGGCGCAGGTCATCGCAACTGAGTCTTTTTCATTTGCACCTCTCGCTTTTGTGCAGGCAGTGGCGTTCTCGTCGGCCGAAAAATCCATCTTCATTACGAACTCCTATTGTGCACCTAGTAATGCGGAAGTTGCCCTGCTCTGCGATGCAGTTAAGCGTGGAGTTACAGTTCGGCTTTTACTTCCCGGCACGCACAACGATCAGCCACTGACGAAGGCTGCAGGACGAGCGGCTTACGGCAAATTGTTGCAAGGCGGCGTGCAGATTTTCGAGTATGAACCCGCTATGATTCACACCAAAACAATGGTCATCGACGGGATGTTTTCCATTTTTGGAACTTCCAATTTCGATGCACGCTCCGCGCAATTAAATGAGGAAATCGATGTCACCGTTTATGACGCGGCATTCGCTCAACAAATGGAAAATATCTTTGTGGGTGATCTGCGATTCTCAAAACCATATCGGTTGGATGATTTTAATCGACGGGGGCTTTGGGAGCGATTCGGCGAATGGATCGTGTTGCCGTTCCACTCGCAAATGTAGCCGCAGGATTACGCGGCCACGTCATCCTGACCGTGATGCTTCTCCCACCAGTCGGTCATCCGCTCCCAATCCCTCCATGCTTCCTCAGAGGTCAGCGGATTCCCCGGATGCACCCACATGTCGGAAGTGCCGCGGCAATTCGGAGTCGGGCAATGCAGGGTTTTATCCAATTGTAAATCCAGAGGATCTGGCAATTCAAACACGCGATTGCAGAGTGGGCAGCGTCGTTTTTTGGGAGGCATATTCTTAACTGAAGGCAGGACCTTCCTATTTTTCATGATGGGGATAATGTTTTTCATGGGGGGATGCAACCTGCTGAGTCAGCAGGCTAGATGGCAATATCCAGTGTCCCCGCATCTTGTATATAGGGCTGACCCCTGAGCGGGATGGATGCACGCGCACCACGTATGGGATACGTTGAAAGTGGGTATGAGTAATCCGTTGTGGTTTAAGGAAGCCGTTGTTTACGAGCTGCATATTAAGACTTTTCAGGACGGCAACGGCGATGGAATCGGGGATTTCCCAGGGCTGCTATCGCGGCTGGATTATTTGCAGGAACTCGGGGTCACAGCCATCTGGGTGCTGCCTTTCTATCCCTCACCTTTGCGGGACGACGGCTACGATATTGCGGACTATTATTCGGTGAATCCGAGTTACGGAACACTGGAGGACTTCCAGACTTTTCTACAGGAAGCCCATGCGCGTGGCCTGCGAGTCATCACCGAGCTCGTGTTGAATCATACCTCGGATCAGAACGTCTGGTTTCAACATTCCCGACGTGCTCCGGCGGGTTCACCTGAGCGGGAATTTTATGTCTGGAGCGACACCCCGGACCGATATGCCGAGGCGCGTATTATTTTCAAAGACTTTGAAGCCTCCAACTGGACATGGGATGCTGTCGCCAAATCCTATTTCTGGCATCGGTTTTACTCGCATCAGCCCGACCTGAATTTCGACAACCCAGCCGTGCATGAGGAACTCTTTCGCGTGATCGATTTCTGGCTCGCGATGGGGGTCGATGGCTTGAGGCTCGATGCCGTGCCTTACCTTTACGAACGCGAGGGAACCAATTGCGAAAATCTCCCGGAGACCCATGCTTTCCTACAAAAATTGCGTGCACACATCGACGCTAAATTTGAGGACCGAATGCTGCTCGCGGAAGCCAATCAGTGGCCGGAAGACGCGGCGAAATATTTTGGTCAGGGCGACGAGTGCCAGATGGAATTTCACTTCCCGCTGATGCCGCGAATGTTCATGTCGATACAGATGGAGGACCGCTTTCCAATCATCGACATTATGGAACAGACACCAGCGATTCCAGAATCCTGTCAGTGGGCTATTTTTCTTCGCAACCACGATGAGTTGACCTTGGAAATGGTCACCGATGAGGAACGCGATTACATGTATCGCGTCTATGCACTCGATGCGCGCGCTCGAATAAATTTGGGAATTCGCCGCAGACTGGCTCCACTGCTCGGAAACAATCGACGTAAGATCGAGCTCATCAATTCACTCCTGCTTTCGCTTCCCGGAACGCCCATACTTTACTACGGAGACGAGATCGGAATGGGCGACAATTTTTATCTCGGCGACCGCAATGGCGTGCGCACTCCCATGCAATGGAGCGCAGATCGGAACGCCGGATTTTCCTCGGCCAATCCGCAGCAGCTCTATCTGCCAGTCGTCATCGATCCGGGCTATCACTATGAATCGGTCAATGTCGAAAACCAACTGACCAATCCCTCCTCGCTCCTGTGGTGGATGCGGCGCCTTTTGCGAGTTAGGCAGCAATCACCGGCGTTCTCCAGCGGCTCCTTGGAGTTTCTTCATCCGGATAACGCGGCTGTTCTCGCTTACATCCGCCGTTTGGGAGATGACACAATTTTGTGTTTGGCAAATCTCTCCCGGTTTTCGCAAGCCATCGAATTGGATCTCGCGGCCTTTGCCGGTTGTGTGCCGTATGAGATGTTTGGTAACACAGCTTTTCCGACGATCAAGGAAACGCCCATGGTGTTCACGCTGGCTCCTCACGGGTTCTATTGGCTGTCGTTGAAAAATCCGGTGGAGAAAGCCTTGCAAACACCGGATTGGATTCCTCCTCTTCTCACTGGTTTGCCCGCTTGGAACAGCACACTGCAAACTCGTCTGGAGAAAAACATTCTGGCTGCCTGGATGCCAACCTGTCGCTGGTTTGGTGGCAAGGGTCGTGTGATTCGCGACTTGCACGTTATTCACAACATCCAGCTCGATGCCGGCACCGAGACTGTCCATGTGCTCGCCATCGAAGTGACTTACGCCGACGGAAATCCGGACACCTGGTTGTTGCCGCTGGCTATTGCCACAGCAGAGATAGCGGCCCAACTCGCCTCGCTTCCGGTGCTCGCCAAATGGGAATCCGGGGCTGTTCTTTGCGATGCACTCTGGCTTCCTTCGTTCCGTTCGGAATTGCTGAATATCATTCTGCAAGGTGGCAAACATGGTCTTGGCTCAACGCAACTGATTGGATTGCCGGGTGGAAATATGACCACGTCTCCGGGGACGCTACCCAGTCGTCTGCTAGGCGGGGAGCAATCCAACACCACGATTGTTTACGGAGATCAATGGTTCCTCAAATTCCTTCGCCAATTCGAAAACGGCTCACATCCCGATCTGGAAGTGACTCGTTATTTAACTACCGACGCGGGCTTCACTCATTCCGCGCCCTACGCCGGTGCATTGGTACTCCGGTCCGGTCGGAATCAACACGGGCTCATTGCGCTACTTGTCGAATACACTCGCAATCAGGGCGACGGCTGGGCCTACGCCTTGGAAGCAGCGGGCCGGTTTTTCGAGCGCGTCCTGGCCGCGTCCGGTCCTAATGTGGGCCCTGCAGAAATGGTGGGTGCCATTTTCCCTGAACGCATGCAACAGCTCGGCCAGCGCACAGCCGAGTTGCATATCGCTCTCGCGAATCGCACCGATTTGCCCGACTTTGCTCCCGAGGAATTCAGCACCCTGTGGCAGCGGTCGCTCTATCAGGCGCTGCGTGGATCGACCGGGCGTTTGCTGCGTCAACTTCGTCGGCAAATGTCCATTCTTCCAGACGAACTGCAATTTCGCGCCGCACGGCTGCTGCAAGATCATTCCACCATTCTCAAAGCATATGCTCCTCTCATGGATCATCGAATCAAAGCCGTCAAAACTCGTGTTCATGGAGACTACCATTTGGGTCAGGTCCTAAACACCGGAAAGGATTTTGTGATCATCGATTTTGGCGGTGAGCCGCGCAAAACTCTGGGTGAGCGCAACCTGAAACGCTCGCCTCTGGTGGATGTGGCTGGAATGCTGCGGTCCTTCGATTATGCCGCCTGCGTTACGCTTCGGCAGGAACACGAGGTGGATCAATCGACTCTCGCGCCATGGGCAGAACTCTGGGTGAAGACGATCAGCGAATCATTTCTGACCGGGTATTTTGCCGCTGCCCGGCCTGCTGGATTAATTCCGGAGAGCGAGGCAGACACTGCGCTGCTGCTGCGAATTTTCCTGCTGGATAAGGCGATCTACGAGGTTGGATACGAACTCAGTTACCGTCCATCCTTTGTGGAAATTCCTCTGCGCGCCGTGGAGGCTTTGCTAGCCGAGGCAGCCGGTCAAACGACAGCTACTCCGTAACAATATCATCGCGCGTGATCATGCCCACGATCCGCATTTCATTGTCCACGACAGGAAGATAGCGGAGATTTTTTTCCTTCATGATCCGATCCGCCTCGGTGCGATCCTGATGTTCGTAGCAAAAAATGACATCGCGCGACATTTGCTCACCAACCCGAATCATCTTGGGATCGTGACCACGTTTGGCCACCTCGCGGTCGGCATATTGGCCACTCATCATGCCCACCAACCGGCGATCTTCCGTTACGGGAAGCACATCGGTTTCCATGGCACGCATCTTGTGCGCCGCTTCTTCGGTGGTGTGGTCTGGCGTAAGAATGCCTGCCTTTTCTATGACCACGTCACCTAATTTTTTAGTGGTATCTCCTTCAGTATTTTTCTTTTCCATAGCCGGCAGGTTAACAGACGATTAACGCGCTTGAGACAACTTGCGGATGTAGGAAGCACAACGCGGCGCATTAGCCCACATTCGGATGGAACTCGAGTTCCGTAGAATAAAATATGCCTTCCAAGAATCAGGATATGGACATTCCGTCGCCGCAATTTGCTCGCGAGCAGGACAAGGAGCCGTCAATCGACATCACCGATATGCTGGAAGATAAAATCCCCGTTCCAAAATCCGACTTGACGGTAACCGATAAAGAAATAGCCGCGCTGGCCATGGAGATTTACCAAGAAGAAGGGTGTCCTGAAGGTCGCTCCAACGAGCACTGGCACCTCGCCGAACAGCGGTGCGTGCCAGAGATAGTGAGCATCGGATTGGACAGCCACTGCCATCCCAGCCGGAATAAGCAGCGTCTTTAAACAGTCGCCAGAAGATCGTTAAACGTCGTGCTCGGACGAAGTGCAATCGTGGCTTTGATGTCATCCAATTGATAGTATCCGCCTATGTCCACTGGCTGACCTTGAACTCCAATTAGTTCATCGACGATTGTAGATTCTGCGGCGGTTAATTTTTCGGCCAGGGGAGTGAAGATCGCTTTAAGTTCGGCATCTTTTTCCTGTGCCGCCAAAGCCTGCACCCAATACAAAGCGAGATAGAAATGACTTCCACGGTTATCGATGCCGCCCACTTTTCGAGAGGGAGATTTGTCGTTCTCCAAAAATAATCCAGTGGCCGCATCCAATGTGTCGGCCAGCACTTTGGCTTTGGGATTTTTGAAAATTTCGCTGAGGTGTTCCAGCGAAACGGCCAGGGCCAAAAATTCACCGAGCGAATCCCAGCGAAGATAATTTTCCTCAACAAATTGCTGCACATGCTTTGGAGCTGAACCACCAGCTCCGGTTTCAAAAAGTCCGCCGCCATTCATTAGCGGGACAATCGAAAGCATCTTTGCGCTAGTGCCGAGTTCGAGAATCGGGAACAGGTCGGTCAAGTAATCGCGCAGGACATTTCCTGTGACCGAGATCGTGTCCTGACCCGCCTTCAGACGCTCCAGAGTGTATTGCGTGGCAGCAGCGGGAGCGAGGATGCGGATATCCAACCCGTTGGTGTCGTGATCACCGAGATAGGTTTTCACCTTGGCGATGATTTGCGCATCATGGGCGCGGTTTTCATCCAACCAGAAAACTGTCGGAGTCCCGGTGGCGCGGGCGCGATTGACGGCCAGTTTTACCCAGTCTTGGATCGGGGCATCCTTGGCCTGGCAGGCGCGCCAGATGTCGCCAGCTTCCACAGCGTGCTCGAAGAGAATCTGACCGCTCGCATCCGTCACGCGAACGCTGCCGTTCGTCGGAATCTCGAAGGTCTTATTGTGCGAGCCATACTCCTCGGCGGCCTGGGCCATGAGTCCTACATTTGGCACCGTGCCCATTGTCTTGGGATCAAATGCGCCGTGCTTTTTGCAAAACTCGATGGTCGTCTGATAGACACCCGCGTAACTGCTGTCGGGAATCACTGCGAGCGTATCCTGCGCCTTCCCAGCCGCATTCCACATTTTGCCCGAGGTGCGGATCATGGCTGGCATGGAGGCATCGACAATGACATCGCTCGGCACGTGCAGGTTGGTGATTCCCTTGTCGGAGTTCACCATCGCGAGAGCAGGCCCATTCGCATAAGCCGCCTGAATGTCCGCTTCGATCTCCGCTTTTTTCTCAGCCGGAAGCTTCTGGATTTTGGCAACGAGATCACCGAAACCATTATTGAAGTCCACTTTGAGTTCGCTCAACACAGCGCTGTGTTTGGCGATGAGATCCTTGAAGAAAACCTTCACCACATGGCCGAACATAATCGGATCTGAAACCTTCATCATGGTCGCTTTCAGATGCACGGAAAAGAGGACGCCTCGATTTTTTGCCTCGGCAATTTGTTCCTCTAAAAATGCAACGAGCGCTTTTTTGCTCATCACCGTTGCGTCCAGGATTTCGCCTGCCTGTAGCGGCGTCTTCTCTTTCAATACTGCGGTCTGTCCATCGGCTCCGATGAATTCGATCTTCACTTCCGTGGCCGCAGGAACGGTGACGGATTTTTCATTGGAGAAGAAATCGCTTCTACCCATCGTGGCGACTTTTGTCTTGGAATCCGCTGACCACGCACCCATGGAATGCGGGTTTTTGCGGGCATATTCCTTTACCGCTTTTGGGGCTCGCCGGTCGGAATTTCCCTCGCGCAAAACTGGGTTTACCGCGCTGCCCTTGATTTTATCGTAGCGGGCACGCGCGTCTTTTTCGGCATCCGTCTTTGGATCGGCTGGATAATCTGGCAGCGCATAACCCTTGGACTGGAGTTCAGCAATGGCCTCTTTTAACTGCGGCACGGAGGCGCTGATGTTCGGGAGTTTGATAATATTGGCGTCAGGACGAAGCGTCAGGGCTCCAAGTTCGGCCAGGGCATCGCTGGTCTTTTGCACCTCGGTTAGCTGATCCGAAAAGGCGGCAATGATGCGTCCCGCCAGTGAGATGTCCCGCGTTTCCACGGAGATTCCGGCGTGCTTGGTAAATGCCTGGACGATGGGCAGAAAAGAATAAGTGGCGAGCGCCGGTGCCTCGTCGGTCTTGGTGTAAATGATGGTTGGAAGCTGGGACATGTTGGAGAAAATTACAGCATAGTGCGCCAGAAAGGTCCACCACCAAGCTGGCTCTATGAGTCGGAGTTGAAGATTTCCCCGGCTCGGCTAACTTCGGCACACGTCGATGTTAAAAATGGAAATCCCGCGCAAGGCCATCTACCGGCTTTCGCTCTACTATCGCAGCCTGCAACGATTGAAGCACAATGGCGTCGCGACCGTTTCTTCAGCGACTCTGGCCAAGGCAGCCGGCGTGAAACCAACCCAACTCCGCAAGGACCTCACCTACATCGGCCAATTTGGCACACGCGGTCTCGGCTATGCGGTGGACGACATGTGCGAGCGGCTTAGCGCGGCGATCGGACGGACGGGTTTCCAACCGGTGATTCTGGTGGGCGTGGGACATCTCGGATCCGCTCTGGCTCGTTATGAGGGGTTTGCCAAGGAAGGTTTCGAGATCGTTGCAGCCTTCGATGCGGATGCCGGAAAACGCCAGGCCATCAGCGGTGCCGACGCCAGCCTGAAGGTTCGCTCCACTGCCGGAATGAAGGATTTCATCCGAAAAAAAGCGATCAAGATGGCGATTTTGTCGGTTCCCGTCGTCGTGGCTCAGGAGGTGACCAATGAACTCGTTGACGCAGGCATCCAGGCGATTCTGAATTTTTGCCCGACGGTTTTGCAGGTTCCGCCTTTGGTCTTTGTGAATAATGTTGATCTCGCGATTGAACTGGAGAACCTCAGTTATTTCATTCGCTAATCCCCTCCCTCCAATGCGACTTTCAGTTCTCCACGTTCTTGCCGCGCTTCTAGCTTTCGCAGCGACGTCTCAAGCCGGCGCCACTTTTCTGCAAAACCTGAATGGCGCGGAATCCGCCCAGCTCCCGCAGTGGATGGATGGTCCGCCCATGGCCACACCGGCGAAACATGCCACGGTCAGTTTTCCGATCAATCCGCCCAAGGCTGAGGATGATTTGATTGTGACAGTTTTTTTTAATGAGCAACCCGGCGGCTTTTTGCGGGTTTATTGGGACGATGGATTTAATAAGGAGATGCTGACCGAGAACTTGGCCGAGGGAATTGGCATGGCGAACCGCCGCACGCTGGTGATCAAGCGCGGGACGATGGTGGCCAAGGGTCTGCTCACTTTTCAGTCGAGTGAAACTCAACTCGGCGTGGACCGCATTTACTGGCAATGGAACCGCCAGCAGTCGGCCTACTTGGACGAGTCCTATTTTCCGGGCGGACTTCTCGGACGCAGCGGTGAATGGTTGCACGATGACGAGATTGACGGCCTACCCGCGACTCCGCGCAACGATTTCTGGCAGGGCGAGGTGGTCACCGCTCCGATCATCACCGCGCCAGTGCGGATCGAGCGCGGAGTGCAATTTGTCGCCGAGCTGCCCGAATTGCCAAAATTTGTCCGTGTGCATACGAAAGTTTCCGGTCTTCCGCTCGGCACCAAGCTCACGCTCTGGGTGAATAACAAACCCGCCGGCGAGGTCTCCGTGGTCGTTCCAGACTTGAGTGATCCGGGGCTTTTCGAGACGCAAGAAGGAGGTCTCAGCTACACCGGCTGGCGCGAGGCCAGCTTGCTAGTCGAGGCGGCTCTGCTAACAGTGGGAGAGAATCATTTCTACTTCGAGGCTGGTAAAGAACTCCCGGCACTGG
This sequence comes from Chthoniobacterales bacterium, assembly GCA_039930045.1. Taxonomy (NCBI): domain Bacteria; kingdom Pseudomonadati; phylum Verrucomicrobiota; class Spartobacteria; order Chthoniobacterales; species Chthoniobacterales bacterium. The sequence continues at coordinate 372,418 of JBDSQB010000002.1, forward strand.
CCCTAAAAGATTTCGACGTTCAACTGCAATACCCCCAATAACCAACCAGTCATGCACTCCCCGCTTCATTTCACTCCGACTCGAATCACCGGACGCCGCTCGGGCTTCACTTTGATCGAGATCATTCTCGTTCTCTCCATCATTGCCATCCTCATGGGTGCCGTCATTTACAACATTTCCGGCAACCTCGACGACGCAAAAACCATCACTGCCCGCACTGGCATTCAATCGATCACGACCAGCCTCAAACGCTACGAAATGTCGAACCTGAACGCGCCTTCAACCGAGCAGGGCCTGGAGGCACTGGTCACCATGCCGAGCGGCCAGCCCAAGCCCCGCGGCTGGATGCAACTCCTTAAGGAACTCCCGATGGACCCTTGGGGCCAGCCTTTCCAATATCGTAATCCCGGTGTCCACAACACCACCAGCTACGATGTCTATTCTCTAGGCCCCGATAAAAAGGAGAGCGCCGATGACATCGGCAATTGGAGTGATCCCAAGTAATCAAAGGACGGTGTTTGGGAAACGCCAGCGGGCGTTCACGCTGATTGAGGTCGCGCTCGCGATGTTCATCGTCGTGCTGGTAATTGGAATCGGACTCCCCTTTGCCACGGGCATGGGACGCGAAAGCCAGTTGCGCGAACCAGCCAGTGAATTGAAAAAGTTCGCGCTCACCGCCCGCCGCCGCGCGGTCACGCAACAGAAAACGGTGGAGATTTTGCTGGAAAATAACCGCTACGTCCTGCGCGATGCCGTTCTAGAGGACTCCACCAGCCGTGCGAAGATTGCGCCCGAAACGGACCACGCAGAGATCGATTCCTACACCTTGCCGAAAAATATCACTTATTCCGTCAAGCGCTGGGACGAGACCCAATTTGCCGCCAAGGCCGACGCGCGCTGGCGCTTTCTGCCGACTGGTTTGTGCGAACCGATCACCGTGCACTTCGTGCGCGATCAGGATTTTCTCGAGTTCAGTTTCAATCCGCTCACCGCTCAAACTGAGGACGAAAGTTTCCTCTTCCAGTGATGCAACTTTCGCGGCTCAGATCGGAAAGCGGAATGCTTCTACTAGAGGTGATGCTGGCGGTGATCGTTTTTTCACTGGCCGCAGTATCGCTGGCAGTGGCCCTAAATGAATCACTCGATGCCTTTGCCGACGTGCGCCGCCAGTCGGAAATTCGCCTGCAACTCCAAAGCGCGCTGGCCGAGGCAATCGGGCAAAAACTGACTGTGGGAAAAGAAACCCTGCAACTCGGCACCGGCACAGTGGTTTACTCACGCGAAGTGACCCTGCTGGACTGGAAAAATCAAAAAAAGGATCCGGTTTCCAATCTCTATCAGGTGGTGATTCACGCCGATTGGCAGGAAGGCGGCCGCAAGGTGCAACGGGAGGCGATGCAATATGTTTTCCAGAATTAAGCGTGTCGCCGGCGGAAACCGGTCTGCGTTTACCCTGATCGAGGTGGTTCTCGGCGTGCTCATTCTGGGCCTGCTTGCCGGCGTACTTTTTACACTGGTTGAAAGCACGATTGGCGCGGCGGCGCAGTTGAGCATCAAGCAAGGTCAGACTCAGGAATTAAATGGGCTGATCGAAATTTGCCGTGAGACTTTTGCGACTCTGGATGGACGCGCGCAGTTCACCTCGACCGTCAAACCCGCCACGGGTGGCGGCTACGTGCAGGAACTTCGAATCGAGGACGGCCCGCTGGCTTTCTCCTGGCAGGGGAATGGGACTGAGACAGGAATCACCACGGTTTCGCCGCGTCCGCAGGCCAATGGATTGCTGGCTTTTTGTCTTTTGCACGAACCCGACGCGGACAGCACAGAGAACGATAGCAAGCTGGCGCCCAAGCCGAAATGGTTTGTCCTAGTCCGCGATCTGAAGAAGCTGGAATGGCGCTTTTTCGATCCTCGCGCCGCGACCTGGCGCAAAGAATGGGAGGAAGGCGGCGTGCGGCCCAGCATGGTCGAACTGGTGATCCAATCTCCCGCCAGCCCCGAAGAAACCCGTGTGGTTTTCCCCATGCTTCCCCCCAGCCCATCACAATGAAATGGAAGTCGCATCAGCGCGGCTCGGCTCTTTTGCTCGTCCTCTGGTCGATCATTACAATGTCCGTCGCCGTCCTCGGAGTTGTCGAATACATCCATTACAATTTGGATGAAACTCAGGGGCTGAATCTGAATTTCGAGCTTCGGCAAATCGCCGAATCTGGCATTGCCGTGGCGTTTTCCCCGCAGATTTCCGAGGGCGATCCGCTGCTGATGGCTGACATGGGAACGAATGGCGGCCGCTACGAGGTCGTGCTGCACAGCGAGACGGCTCGGTTGCACATCAATCAAATTCTCCAAAAGGGTCGCGAGGATATTCTGCAACGGCTTTTTGTGGCGTGGGGAGCACCCAGTTCGGATGCTCGAATGGTGGTTGCCAAGCTTATTCTTTGGAGCGGGCGCACCGGCGATGCGACGGATAATTATTCAGTGGAGCGTGAGTTTGCCTCGGTCGAACAAATGCGTGACGTCGAGGGCATGGATAAAATCGAGAAACTGCATCCGGACTGGATGAGCGCGTTTACGATCTGGGGGAATGGAAAAATTGACGTAAACGACGCGTCCGCCGATATTTTGCGAGCCTTCTTCGGAATTGGTGAGCGGAAAGCGGAAAGTTTCGTGCAATCCCGCTCTGGACCTGACAAAAAAGAGCACACTCTCGACGACCAGCCTTATACCGATATGAAACTCCTCGCTGGCGCTCTCGGTTTTACGGACAAACAATTCGCGCCCTACGCCCAGCAGGTATCGCTCGAGACACTTCTAACCCGAGCCGAGAGCACGGCGTTTTTGAATGAGCGGAAGCATCAGATTCGAGTTATTTTCAACCGCAAGGCACAACCCCCCGTGATTTACCAATGGCAGGAAGTCCCCCTCTAAATTCTACTCTCGCATTGGCTTCCCCAGAAAAATCACGTGGCAATTCCCGGAAAAATCCGGATACGCTGCTGCTTCGTCCCGCCGCTGACGTTGGCTGGGAACTCTGGGCCACGGCTCCAGGTGCTCCACGTGAGGCGGGACGTTTTGAAACCCTACCTGATCTTGAGAAAAGGAACCTCCTCGCCGTCGCGCTGCCTGCTGATTCAGTGCTGGTGATCTCGCGCTGGCTGCAAACCAACGATGACAGCCTGCTGCCAGAGATGGTGCAGATTCTTCTGGACCGCCAAGGCCTAATACCTCGTGAGGAAGGCGGCAAATCGTTCTCTTTCGTCCCAGTCCTGCATGAGGAAAACCGCACGCTGGTAGCGATCCGACTCCTCGGAACACAAATCCCAGCCGGTTTATGCCAACCTCAGGTGGAGCGTTTTGAAATCGCCGCTGACCTCCAGCCGCTCATCCGCGATGGACTGACTTTGTGGCGCGAGGCTGGACGGCTGGTCGCGGCATTTTCACGCGCTGGCTCGCTGATTCATCTCCAGTCGTTTCATGAAGGCGTGCTGAGCGAGAGCATTGCCATTGAACTCCTCTGCACCAAGCTGCAGTTGGAGACGGAGGAAATTTTAACTTCGGAGTTAGGTATTTCTCTTCTGGGCGATTTCACCGATGACGAGACTTCACTCCTTACGTCTATTTTTGCAACGACTCCCCGACACGCTCCTATCGAAGCGCCGTTTTTGCCACTTGTCGTATCAGACCTGACTCCACCGCTGGTCGAGACGCAGCGGCAGAAAGTACGCACCCGTCAACGCTTGGAACGTGTCCTCTTAAGTGCGGCTGGGATTTACGGCCTGCTACTTTTGGGGCTGATTCTGAGTGTGGCTTGGCTTAGTTATAACAACCGCAGCTTACGCAAGAAGATCGCTGCCGATCAGCCAACAGTTGAAGCCATTCGTTCAACCAATTCCCGTTGGAAAGCGATCGAGGCGGCCATCAATCCCGCGATTTATCCGGTAGAGGTTTTACTGCAATCCGCCTCACTTTTGCCAGAGGATGGTGTTCGCTTCACTGTCTTTGAGGAAAATAACAATCGAGTCACAATCCGTGGCGAATCGAATAGCGCCGCAGCTGCTTTCAAACTCGTCGAGGCCATCAAGGGTAAGTCTGAGCTCAATTATTTTGATTGGGAAATGCCCAAGCCCAACATTTTACCGAACGACAAAGCCGAGTTTCTGATCAAAGGAGAGCCACCCAATGCGCCAACTCACTAAACTCGAAAAAACGCTCATCATTGGCTTGGTGGGAACCATTTTCCTGCTCGCAAATCTCTTTGGCGTTTCTGCGCTGCTGCGCCACCGCCGGGCCTTGCAGCTCGATGCCATAACTCTCAAAGGCGAGCGCGATGAATCCAACATTTGGCTAAATGAAAAAGACAAATGGCTGACCCGGAAAGCGTGGCTCGACAAGACCCAGCCCAAGGCATCCCAACCGGAGGCGGCTCAATCCACGTTCTTTGAGGATCTGCAAAAATCCGCCCGCACTCTCAACCTGGCCATCAATGAGCAGGGCTTTGGTGAGGTCTCCGAGAGCACCTACTTTCAATCCGTTGCCGTCAAAATGCGGATCACCGGCTCTTTGGAAAACACTACTCGCTGGCTGGCATCACTTCAACGCCCGGAGCTTTTTCAAGCCATCACCAGCTTTTCGCTGAAGAGTGAAAAAGAACCACCCAATGTGAATGTGGAACTGGAGATCTCCAAATATTACCGTCCGAGCAATGGCAGCTAGAACCCATATTTTTGCTTTTATCCTGCTGGGTTTGGTTTGCGCAAATGCCGCAGAACCGATCATCCCACAAGGCTACGCGCCGGAGCGGTATGAGCGTATCTGGAAGAAATCTCCTTTCACCGTCGCTTCCGTGATTGCGGCTGAACCCGTAAATAATACCACCTTTGCCGACTCCCTCACATTGGCGGGTTTGCTGACCATCGATGGCAAACCATTAGTGACTGTTGTAGCCAATGATTCGCAGGAAACGCAGTTGGTGGAAGCAGACAAGCCAAATGCAGCCGGGCTACAGGTGGTGAGTTTCGTCAATAATCTGGATCCGACCAAAGTGGAAGTCGTTCTTAAAAAAGGTGATGCGACTGGCACGCTTCATTTTGTCATCAACGAGACTCCCGCTCCGCCTCCCGACCAGCCGAATGGGGGCCAACCCCCTCGGGTGGTGCAGCCTCGCCTGAACAACAACCAAAATATTCCCAATCCCAGCCAGCCTCGCGTGCTCCCCCGCGCTACTGGACCCGTGATGCCGATGCCAGGCGGCCCTCAAATTATTCGTCGACGTCAGCTTCAACTCCCAGGAGCCAACCGGCCCAACCAGCCAACGCGCCCCAACTCGCCCAAGGCCAATGTCATTCCACCTCCCTAAATGAAAAAACTGATTCTCTCTTTTCTATTCAGCCCGCTTATTTTGAGTGGCTCGCTTTCGGCGCAAAACGAAGTCTCTGGCGATGTGCCGCCGGAAAATGTCGAACCGATGGCCACTCCCATTTCTTCCGTGAAGAAGACCGATCCAAATGCCGATCCGAGCATGGAGGATAAAATTAGCGTTAATTTTCCCGATACGACTCTGACTCAAATCTTGCTCAACTACGAGCGGCTCAGTGGCAAACGTCTCATTAAAGACGCATTACTGGCGGGCCAAAACATGAGCATCGTCGTGGCGGAGCCGGTCAGCAAACGCGAGGCCATCTCCATTATCGAGGCCACGTTGTTGCTGAACAATTACGCCCTCATTCCCTTTGGCGAGAATCAGATGAAAATTGTTAGTATCCAGAATGGCAAAAATCCACGCAGCGAAGGCGTGGCCATCTATACGACACCCAATTCCTTGCCAGAAGGTGACCAAGTCGTGTCCTATTTCATGACCTTCAAATATCGCGACGCACTGCAAGCCGCGCAGGAACTTGGACAGGCATTTGTGCCGCATCCATATGGGATCATATTTCCGGTTCCAAATGCGCAGGCGGTGATCGTTACCGAGAGCACATCCGTCATCCGCCGCCTTCTGGAGTTAAAGGAACTCATCGATGTGCCTCCGGCGCGGATCATTTCTGAATTCGTCCCCTTGATCCGCGCCGATGCGGAGCGGGTCGCTGAAACGATCACCAAAATGATCGACGCACAGAAAAACAATGCCTCTACCTCGGGCAGCGCTCCTCTCGCCAATAATGGAGCTCCGCCTCCTCCGAATGCGAATGGTCAGTTGGTCCAAGCCAATAATGTTGGCGGTGGTGATGAATCGGCCTCGAACAGCCTCACGGCGGGGCAAATCCAACTCACGGCCGATACCCGCACCAATCGCATTCTAGTTATTTCCCGGCCGTCGAGTTTCCCGTATGTGAAAAGCCTGATTCAGGAATTTGACCGCTCGGTCGGGCTCACGGAGCCGCTCGAAGTCTCGCTGCGTTATGTGAAACCCAGTGACATTCTGCAAGTGCTTGCCGACCTCCTCACCGAGGATGAAAAAGACGCGGCCGCCGGTGGTACCAATGCCATTCAGCAGCCCAAGACGCCAGCGAACAATCAGAGCCGGTCCACCAATAACAACAGCCGCTCCAGCTCCAATAGCAACTCGGGATCGCTCACTCGTGAGGACTCGCTTGAGGATCCAGAAACTGACATCGGACCCGAGTCCCGCATCGTTGGAAAAACTCGCATCATCGCCGACAACAAAGCCGGGAAAGTCCTCGTCATTGGTCCGCCCGAAAGCCTCCAGAAAGTTCGCGGCATCCTCGGGCGACTCGACCACAAACCCCAGCAGGTCTATCTCTCGGCGGTCATCGGCCAGCTCAGCATTACAGGGAACCAACAGTTTGGCATCGACTACCTCCAGTCATTCCTCGGCGGTAAAGGCTCCGGAATTGGCGGCACCGCGATTACCTCGTCTCCCGCGAGCACGGCGACTTTCACGTCCCCGGCGGCTTTGAATGCGATTAGCAAACTTCCCGCCCTTAACGGCCTCAGCCTTTACGGCACCGTGGCCGACAACCTCAGCATCTACGTGCGTGCCTTGGAATCGAGCAATCGATTCAAAGTCCTCTCACGTCCGGCAATCTATGCGTCGAATAATGAAAAAGCCGTCATCTCCTCGGGGCGGCGCATTGCTGTTCCAACGCAATCGTTGACGAACAACAACCTGAACTCCAACAACACGGCCTCGGTTGTCTCCAATATTGATTACGAAGATGTCGTTTTGAAAATCGAGATCGTGCCGCAGATCAATTCCGACCAGGAAGTCACCATGAAGATCGCACAGGTGAACGACAGTGTGAATGGCAGCCAGACCGTCGCGGGTCAGACGGTGCCAACGATTGCCACTCAGGAAATTCGGACCACGGTCACTGTGGCGAATAAAAACGTCGTCGTCCTCGGCGGGCTCGTCACCGAATCCACCAGCGATGATCGGAGCAAGATTCCCGTCTTGGGCGACATTCCCTATCTCGGCGCGCTCTTCCGCAACACCAGCAAAAGCAAAACACGGGACGAACTCCTCGTTTTCATCCAGCCCAATGTGGTCTCAAACAACGACGAAGCCCAACGTGAAAGTCTGGGCGAGGAAGCTCGCAGCGAGGTGGGCGTCGAAGGCCGCACGATGGCTGAGGGCGTCCCCACTCCGACTCCGGCGCGGTTGCAGAGATATGGCAAATAGCTCGGCGTTCGACTTGGGCTGTTAGGAAACATCGCATGACTCCAGAACACCGCCGGCTCGAAGAAGATCAGCGGCGTGAAAAAAACTGGAAGCGCTGGGGCCCATATTTGTCCGAGCGGCAATGGGGCACGGTGCGCGAGGATTATTCGGAAACCGGCGAGGCGTGGGAATACTTTCCGCATGATCACGCCCGAAGTCGCGCCTACCGCTGGGGCGAGGATGGACTCCTCGGATTCACGGATCGTGAATGCCGCCTGTGTTTTTCGCTGGCTCTTTGGAATGGGCAGGATGCCATTCTGAAGGAGCGGCTCTACGGGCTCACCGGCCACCAGGGAAATCACGGCGAGGACGTGAAGGAACACTATTACTACCTCGATTCCACCCCGACTCATTCCTACTGCAAGGCGCTCTACAAATATCCGCAGGCGGCGTTTCCTTACGACAAACTGGTAGCTGAAAGTGCCCGGCGCTCGCGGCTCGATCCGGAATACGAAATCGAGGACACGGGTGTTTTCAATGAGAGCCGCTATTTCGATATCTTCGTCGAATACGCTAAGGATGACCCGGATGACATTTACATCCGCATCACAGCGCACAATCGAGGGCCTGAGGCGGCTCCCCTGCATTTGCTGCCAACTTTGTGGTTTCGCAATTCCTGGATCTGGGGCTGCCGTCATGACGGATGCAGTTTGAAGCCGTCGCTCTGGTTGGAGGACGGCATTGTGCGCACGCGTCACCAGTTGCTGGAGGGTTTTACTTTCTGGGCGGCGAAGTCGAACACGGGAGTTGCACCCGAATGGCTCTTCACAGAAAACGAGACGAATTCGCCGCTTTTTTTCAACTCCCCGAGCTACACATCCTATTTCAAGGACGCCTTTCATCGACGCGTAGTGAATGGCGAACTCGGTGCCGTTTCGCCCAAACAACGAGGCACGAAAGCCGCCGCGTGGTATCAAACCGTCATCCCAGCCGGAGGCGAAGTGACCATCGACCTGCGGCTCGCGATCCAGCCGCGCTGGCATGGAGCACCGAGCCAGGAAAAACGCGAAACGGTATTCGGTCATCGTCTGGCCGAGGCCGATACCTTTTATCGCCGCAACTTCTGGGACGGCGCCACGCCCGAGGAGGCGAACGTCATGCGCCAGAGCTACGCCGGACTTCTCTGGAGCAAACAATTTTACCATTACGTGGTCGAAGACTGGCTCGACGGGGATCCCACTCAGCCCGTGCCGCCTGAAGGCCGAAAACTCCTGCGCAACCACAACTGGCGTCACCTCTTTAACCGCGACATCATCTCCATGCCCGATAAATGGGAGTATCCCTGGTATGCGGCCTGGGATCTCGCTTTTCACATGATCCCAATGGCTGAAATCGATCCAGATTTTGCCAAGCAGCAACTGCTCGTCTTCCTGCGCGAGTGGTATATGCACCCCAATGGGGCGCTGCCCGCCTATGAGTGGAATCTCTCGGATGTAAATCCACCCGTCCAAGCTTGGGCCGCCTGGCGGGTTTACAAAATCTCTGCGCCGGAGGGTCAGCGCGATCGGGATTTTCTCGCGCGAACATTTCAAAAGCTCGTGATGAATTTCACCTGGTGGATCAACCGGAAGGATGACGAGGGTCACAATGTTTTCTCCGGCGGATTTCTGGGATTGGACAACGTGGGTGTTTTCGACCGATCCAAGCCACTGCCGAATGGAGCAAAATTGCAGCAGGCCGATGGCACCGCCTGGATGGGTTTCTACTGCGGCAGCATGCTCTCCATGGCAATCGAACTCGCCTTGGAGCGTCCAGTTTACGAGGACATGGCGTCGAAGTTTTTCGAGCACTTTATCCGCATTTGCGACGCCATCAACGGTGCCCAGGGCAATGGTCTCTGGGACGATGAGGACGGCTTTTACTATGATCAGATGTTGTCGGAACACGAGCGGCAGCCGCTGAAAGTGAGATCCGTCGTGGGCTGGATACCGTTGCTCGCGGTCGAACTCATTGACCGCAAAACCCTGGACAAACTCCCTGGGTTTGCCAAGCGCGCGCGTTGGTTTCTGGAAAACCGTGGCGACCTGTCGGGCAGTATCAGTTATCTGGAGAACAACACCCAGCCGCACGACTATCTGCTCCTCGCAATGCCCACGCGCGACCGCCTCCGGCGCACCTTGTCCTATGTTTTCGATGAGGACGAGTTTCTCTCCCCATACGGACTTAGATCGCTATCGAAGTGGCATCAAAAAAATCCCTACACCTTCGCTTTCGATGGCGGCAGCTCCAGCGTGAGCTACGATCCGGGTGAATCTACAACGGGCTTGTTCGGCGGAAATTCCAATTGGCGCGGGCCCATTTGGTTTCCGGTGAACTATCTCTTCATCGAAGCCTTGGAGCGCTACCATCGCTACTACGGCGACAGCTTCAAAATCGAATATCCCACCCGCTCTGGGAAAGAGCTGACGTTGGGTGAAATCGCCAAGGACATTTCCGCGCGTCTGGGGAGTCTGTTTCTGCGCGATGCATCCGGCAAACGGCCTTTCGACGGCCCGGACTGGCCATTTTCCCACGATCCTCATTTCCGCGACTATGCGCTGTTCCATGAATATTTTCATGGAGACACCGGTCGCGGCTTGGGTGCCAGTCATCAGACGGGTTGGACCGCACTCGCCACTCGCTGTCTTTCCGACCGAATCTGGCAGCGACATCACCAGAAATAGAGCCGAGTCAGGGCGTGCTCTGGCGAAAGGTCATTTGACAGGGAGCAGTGGAACTCCGATTTTATCCGGCCGCGAATCCTCCATTCAGAGGCGAAACAAACCCATGCTCTGCGACTCCTGCAAATCCAATCAAGCGAGCGTTTTCCTCACGCAAATCGTCGATGGGAAAATGCAAAAGCTTAATTTGTGCGAGGCTTGCTCCAAGAAAAATGGCGTCACCGATCCGACAGGTTTTGCGCTGGCCGATTTGTTGCTGGGCTTGGGAGCGCCGCAAAATATTGAAGTCCCCACGACGACTGAAATCACCGAAGGCCAGTGCCCGACCTGCGGGTTTACTCAGGCAGACTTCAAGAAAACCGGCCGTCTCGGTTGCAGTGACTGCTATGAGACGTTTGCCGACCAGCTTCAACCGTTGCTCTCGGGAATGCACAAGGGAACGCGGCACGTAGGCAAGATTCCGGCGCGCCAGTTTCGTGAAGTCGAGCTAACCAATCGCCTGACGGATCTTCGCACGACGTTGCAAAAATCCGTTCTCGATGAGGATTACGAACTCGCCGCGAAGCTGCGGGATGAAATTCGTCAGATCGAGCAGCTTCCCGCCAACCAGCCACTCTCATGAAAATCAATCGCCTTTCCAAATCTGGCGAATGGCCTTCCGGCGATGGCGCCAATCAGTCCATCGTTATCACGAGCCGGGTGCGACTCGCCCGCAATCTGGCCAGGCTGCCTTTTCCGGGATGGGCTAAAAAAGCGGAGCGCGTGCAGACATTGGACATGATTCGTCCTGCGGTCGAAGCATTGCCCGTGATGAAGGAGGCGACTTCCATTGGACTGCAAGACCTCACGGCCTTGGAAAAGCAAGTGCTCGTGGAGCGCCATATAATTTCCCGCGAACATGCCGCTAAAGGCGTAGGCAGCGCGGTGGTCATCAATAAGAAGCAGACGCTCGCCATCATGATCAATGAGGAGGATCACCTGCGTATGCAGTCGATTCGGCCCGGTCTGCAGCTCAAGAATGTGTTCAAGATGATCGACTCTGTGGACTCCGAACTAGAGGCCACGCTCGACTTCGCTTACAGCCGCGATCTAGGTTATCTCACCGCCTGCCCCACCAATGTTGGCACCGGAATGCGCGCCTCGGCAATGTTGCATCTCCCTGGTCTCGTTCTTAGCGAGCAGATCAATCGCGTGGTTCAGGGTGTGAATAAAATCGGACTTGCCGTCCGCGGACTTTACGGGGAAGGCACCGAAGCCATGGGCAATCTTTTCCAGATTAGCAACCAAACGACTCTCGGACAGAAGGAGGAAGAAATCATTGGCAACCTCACCAAAGTGATAGAAAAAATCATTGAGCACGAGGAAAATGCCCGCGCCGTTCTCGTGGAGAAACGCGCCAATACATTGCTAGATCAAATCGGGCGCGCATATGGCACGCTGACTTTTGCCTACTCCATGACGAGCAAAGAGGCGCTGAATCTCTTATCCATCATGCGCCTCGGAGTGGACTTGGGATTTTTTGAGGCAGACTACTGTCAGCCGCTCGATGAGCTGTTCATGGAAACGCAACCAGCCCATTTGCAGAAAAGCAGTCAGCAAAAATTAACCGCTGACGAGCGTGATAATCTGCGAGCCGAGATCATCCGGGGAAAATTGAAAGACTTTTCGCGGCCAAATTTAAGTCGCACGGATATCTCTAAAAAAAAGCCGGACGAGCACGGTTAGGTGAGGCAATTGTTCGACATCACGTTAGCTTCTGTAAATATCGGCGGTCAGAATGGCGAACAAGACTGACTGATAAGGAAACGCGCCAAAAGATCAAGTAAGATTATACTTAGCTGGCGAAGAAGATAATCAAATCTCAGCTTGCGTTCTGCGTTTAAAGGCAATTCTACTCAAAACCATAGCACCTATAATCATCAAAACATAAGAAGACGGTTCTGGAACTGCTGTGATCGTATCAAATGTTAGGTTTAAAGAATTTCCCGATCCGCCCCCGAAGAAGCCAAAAGCTACAACCGTATTCCCGGTAATAGTACCACTTCCAGGAGTCAAGACCACGGTCGTCTGACTACTTCCAAAGCTGCTCAAGAAGCCACTGTATGTTCTAAAGCTGAAATCTGACGAATAAAGTCGAACTGTAAATGCAGAATTAGGGTTTGTGCCACTTACAGCTAAGGTCAACTGAATTGTGCTATTGCCTGTAATGTTGATGGGAGTAAATGTTCCAATTAGCACATTAGAATCTGTGCCAGTTGCAGGCAAAGTAAAAGCTGTCTGGCCCGAGGTATTAAAGTTTGTGTTGTTGGTGTCCACAGTAAAAGCGGAGGCACCTGACTCCCCGGTTGAGCCAAAGCCTGTAATTACAATTGCTTGCAAGCTTGTAATTGAAATTACTAAAATCGCAAAACAGCTTAGGATTATTTTTGCCATAAATCAAAAGGTCGAAATCAAGTAATAAAACTTAAATTACAGAGTGTATGGAATTGTTTGATTTAGCAACGATGTTCCTGAGGCTATTCCACGTTGATTTATCAAGATCATTGAGCCCGCCGGGATAACTACGTTATTGCTAACTGGATTACCAAAAGATTGCTCCCTCCAGTTAGCCCCATCATAGAAAAATGTTTGTAGGCCGTTTGAGGTTTTGACAGTGACAGTATCCGCAGAGTTTGGCGATGAATTTGATGTCCAGTTAGGCGAATTTTGAAGGTTGAGTCCACTAAGACCACTTAAAAGGACGTCGACTGGCCAGCCTTGAGCCAAATAAGTTACGCCTGCATCTTTGATGGGAATAAGACGATTAGTAGAGGGGACTGACCCTAGAATGGTCAGCACAATATCAGCACTCCCTACCCTACTAAAATTCACACCAGAATCGGGACGAATTGGGGTATTTCCAGACGCAGGATTTCCAAACGAAGCCTGCACCCAACCGGGACTATTTAAGCCTGTGGTGGCATAGTAGTATGTTGAAAGTTGACCGTTAACAGCAACAATCACATTGTCAGATGTATTTAAACTAGAACCTCCAACAATGCCCGTGGAACCGGGGTCGCCAAATAAAATTGCAAGAGTGTCACACGCAAATATCTGATATGTATCGCCTGCTGCAATCTGGAGGGCTGCAATATCAGCCCCCGCCAAATCAGCAGGATCGATGAATACGGTGTTTGCGGTGTTTTGAGAATTAGAGTCTGTTGAAATTAGCAAAGTCCGACCTTTGGCAACTCCACTGGTAATTTTGATCAATTGAGGAGTTGCCACAGCCGAAAGCTGTCCCGCCGTCCAACCGGCATTGCTATTGGTTATTGAAGAAGATGTAACTGACGTAATTACGCCCGCCACTTGTCCGGAGACGACAGAATTAGCAAGAAGGGGAATCGACAAAGGCGTGAGCGTTCGCCCACCCGAACCGTTGCCTGCGCCAATAGTTAATGTAACAAATCCCACTGGATCTGTGGTGACTGATTGTGCACCTGCTGTGGACAACATCAGTCCGGCGGCCAGAAAAAGGTATAGGAACTTGGGGGATTTGTTCATAATGCTGATTTGAAGGGAATTTACTACTCCGAAAACAGCGGAGAGTCCAATGAAACTCCGGTGTTTTTGCGGTATTCTTGTCACTTTATCCGTCGGCGGGGGCGGCATTCCTCAGGATTTTCATGATGGCTGTAACGTTGAGGGCGGCTTTTGTTGCAAATGTCTGCAAGCCAACCCATTCGGCGTCTTTTCCGTTTGTTGGGTCGCGTTCGGAGCAGTGGCAGTTTTCTCCCTGAGGGCCGAGGCCATCGAGCGTGGGAAAGTGATTCCAGAGAACGTTTCCGTCGCTTAATCCGCCGCGATCTTCTGCCACAAAAATTGAACCCGAATCTTCCGTGGCCGTTTTCCAAATCGCGAGCAATTGATCGGTCGCGGGATTACGCGGCCAGGGAACGGTTTCGTGAACGATTTTCACCTGCACGCGGCACTGGCTGGAACCGTCTTTTGCAGAAATGGTCGAGCGTTCGTTCCATGCGAGAATTTTTTTGCGCGCTTCTTGATAAATTGCTGGATCAAACGCCCGCATCTCGAATGTGGCTGATGATTCGTGTGGCACTCGATTGGGGACTGTCCCGCCGGAGATTTGGCCCACATTGACGGTCAGATAGCGCTCATAATCGGTTAGCGCGCTGATGTCGGAAATGAATTCGGCCAATTGCACAATAGCGTTCGCACCGCTCGGATGTTGCGTCCCGGCGTGGGCGGCTTTGCCTTCGACATCGACCCGAAATGCTGCCCGGCCTTTGCGTGAGGAAACCAGCGACACTTCGCCCGGTTCGCCGCCATCGCCTTCGAAGATAAGGCAGGCCTTCGTCGACGGCGGCAGGATTTCGCGGCAAAATTCCCCAAAATCCTCAGAGACGACCTCCTCGCAAGCGTTCAGCAAAATCACCCAGTTGGTTTGCGCAAACACCTCCGGCGCAAACTTTTGCAGCGCAAGCAGCGTCAGCCAAATCATCGCCGTGCCGCCTTTGATATCGTTGGTGCCAGGGCCGTAAATGCGGTTGCCGACTTGTTCCCAGTGAAAATTGTTTTTGGCCTCTTCCGCAGGCGGATAAACGGTGTCGAGGTGCGAGAGCAAGGCAATGGTGGGCCCGTCCACGGGCGCGCAGCGGAGGGCGAGGTGCGGTCCAAATTTTGGATTTGCCGCCTGTTTGAGAGTCGGACGGAAGTCGAGCTGGGCGAATTGCTGGGAAATGAGTTGCGCATTTGCCGCGATGCCGTCCCGATTTTCGGTGAAGCTGTTCAGCCCGACCATCTGACGGAGAAATTCCAAGGTTTCCGGCAGGGCGGACTGGCAAAAGGCAGCGAGATCTTCAGGCATGGCTGGAAAATAACCACGAAGACACCTAGGCACGAAGGGAAAAGAAGACGGCAGTCTGTTTTGAGGAATGCATTTGGCGTCCGTGCTATTTCCCTTCGTGTCTTCGCGTCTTCGTGGTTTAATCCCGCAACTTCTGGGAACCGGGCGACGGACAATTCTCGATTAGGTGGGCAGTCTGAAAATTTATGAGCACCATTTCACATCACGAACCTCCCGTCCTCGACATCGCAGTGCGGGTCGGTTGCAAGCTCGTTTATTCAGTCAACAACGACGTGCCGACTTTCGCCATTCTCAAGCCGCAGCAGGAGCCGACGCAGTCCATTCGGCAGGAAAGCATCCAGCTTTCGCAGAATTCCTCGGTTACAGAATACCGCGACGAGCACGGCAACGTCATCTACCGCATGCTCCTCGTACCCGGCGAACACTTCCTGACTTACGACGCCATCGTCATGGTGCCTAGCGTCCGCGAGGATGCTTGGTGGAGCGATGTGCCCACTCCGGTAAACGAGCTTCCCTCGGAGATTCTGCGTTACACCCAGCCTTCGCGCTATTGCGACTCTGACCGCCTGGCTGATTTTGCCTGGAACAACTTTGGGCATCTGCCAGCGGGTTTGTCGCGTGTTTTGGCGATCTGCGAATGGATTCACGCCAATATCGAATATCGCACCGGCTCCGGCAGCCCGTTCATCACCGCTAATGACGTCATTCAGCGCCGATTCGGCGTCTGCCGTGATTTTGCCCATTGCGCTGTCGCCTTGTGCCGTGCCATGAACCTCCCGGCCCGCTACGTCAGCGGCTACGTCAGCGATATTGCTTGGAAAGATGACGGTCGCCCCATGGATTTCCACGCTTACATGGAAGTCTGGCTCGACCAGCGCTGGCAGACATTCGACGCGCGTTTCTTGAAACCACGAATCGGCCGGGTGAGAATTTCCTCTGGATACGATGCAGGAAGTTGCGCCTTTGGGACGTTTTTTGGTCCGACGCTGCTCCAATATTTCGAGGTCTGGTCGTATCAAGTTGATCCCCGCGAAGTGCACATCGGCGATCCGGTGGATCTCAGCAAACGCCTCTGTGGCCAGCCAGAATTGCGCTTCCCGACCAATGCGACTCAGACCGCTTTCGAGCAGTCAGCTTAAGATCATCGATACAGCCAGCAAGGCTGCGGCTTTCGAATATTCTAGGTATGAATAAGAATATTTGCTTATCCGCCCTGCTTACCTTTAGCCTTGTCGGAGCTGGCTGTGAAAAGAAAGTCGAAGTCGTCATCCCGAGCCCGACTCCCATTGATATCACTCGAACTCCAGAGTCGGCCACGGCCACTTTGGAAACTAAAAAACTTGGAACCGCCATCGACCAATACGCTTCCACTCCCAGTGCCGAGAACGCCGCCGATGTAAAACGCGCATTTGCCGATCTGGACGGTGAGATCGCTGAGTTGCAAGCTCGTGTCGCTAAAACCTCTGGCTCGGATCAGGCTGAAGCCCAGGCGAAACTCACGAATATGCAGACTTACCGTGCCAAGGAAACAGCCCGTTATGCCGCAGCCACAGCCACCGCTCCACAGTCAAACATGACACCCATAGAGCCGGTGGACACCCGCACGGGCGCGGAGAAAATTGAGCATACTCTAGACAAGGTCGGACGCTCGATCGAACACAGTGCGGAAAACGTCGGCGACAAAGTCAAAGATGCCACAGGACAATAATATCATCGAGTGAAGCCCGGCACGGCGGTGATAGCAGAGTAAAATCCAGCCGATTCGGTAATCAGCGGAAGAAGCCGCTCAATAGCGTGCAAAATCGTGCCATCCATTGGTACCGGCTCTTCAGGGAAATCCTCCCATTGGAGATCAAGATCGAGCAGTCTTTGCAAAGCCGCTGTTCTGGCCCAAAAGAAAGTCCCAGCCGGAAAATTAATCTCCTGATGCACCACGGGCGGCAACTTCATCCGAGTCAACAAATCATTCGCGACTGGAAAATTTTTCCCCCATCCCAAGACATTGGGATCATCTGGAAAAACGATCCCAATCTTTGGATCTTCGACCATCGCTGACAAGATAGCGTCCATCATGGCCTCGCTGCCACCTACGTGATTCTCAAATAGAAATTCCTTCCAAAGAGCCACCTTGCTCAACTTGAAAGAATGCAACGATTTCTTCGTGTGCAGATGGCCGACGATGTCGTAATCACGGGCTACTTCTCTGGTAAACATTTTCAGAAACGCCCCAATGTCGCGTCCCCGATTGGGAACCACAGCGACTTTCATTCGATTCGCACACGCAGAAAATTTGCGCCTAGCCAGCTCCGCAGTCTCTTCATCCGGGACCGAAATGAAAAGATCGATCAAGGTCCGGTTGCGCAGCAGCCGACGGGAAATTTCCTCCGCCATGTCAGCATAAAAAAAATGGATGTGCAGGGCAATTTTGCAGTCCGCAATAGGCCGGGCATTTCCCACCAAGGGATGAATTCGCCGTGCCAACCAAGGGCCTAAAGGCTGTCTAGTTCGAAGAAAATGCACCAGTGGATCACCTGCCAGGATCTGATTTCTTTCCGCATAAATGCCAGGATGAAAACCTGGGAATGGCTTTCGACGACTCATTCCCTTCGACCAAGAATGAACAAACCAACGACTGGGATCAGCCCAGATTTCTGGCTGGATGGGAGAGGATAAATAATCCAGATCGAGCACCTTGGAATTATCAATCTCGGCTGTTTGTCGGTTAAGCTCCCGGGTGAGTTCTACCTGTTCCAAGGCCACCTTTTCGACTTGGGTTGCATAGTTATCGAAGTCGAAAAGCGTCGCGGCAATTTGCTGGCATTTAAGTCCAATAGTTGTGCGGAGAGCCGGATCAGCGATGAGTTTTTGGAGTTCGCAGCAAGCTGCTTCAATATCGAGATATGGCAGAACGCATTCTCGGGTGACGGGTTCTGCCGAGAGGACTTCCGCTGTACCGGTCGCCTCGGCAAAACACATCACCGGCAAGGCATGGTGCATGGCCTCCTGAGCCACCAATGCAAATGGATCCTGCCGGGAACTGTCAAAAAACACATCCGCTTCGGAGTAAGCGAGTCCGACATTGGTGATATCTTCGAGAATGACAGCCGCACCATCTGTAGAGGCTTCTTTCAGTTGATCCTTCAGATAGACGCAAAAGTGGTTGTTCTGCTCAGCAACGAGTCCTGATCCAATCCATACAAACCGTATTTTCCTGTCGGGATTACGCTGTATCAACTGATTGGCACAAAGAAAGAAAAGATCGGCGCCTTTTCGATATTCCACGCTCCCCATGCCTAGAATGATGACAGCATCCTCCCAACCGGATGGCCGAATGGCCTTCGGGACTGTCTCTTTCTCGGAAGAGCTGAGGAATGCAGGAAGCGGACAGATTCCTTGCGGCAGAATCACGGCGTGCGAAGTTTTTAAATCCGGGCAAGCTCGCGTGGCACTATCGAGAACAAGCTGCGAGGGGAACGCCATTTTGCTTGCACGGAAAACAGCATCGCGAAAGGTTGAACGCCTACAAGACTCGGCAAATTCATGAACAAGGTGAACTGAGGGAATGCTGTGCCTCGATAAAAGCGACAGAATTTTTGTGGAAGCCAGTGTGTTGACCAGCGCAAAATGAATCGGAATATGTGCGAGCAAAAGCTGCAGATGCAGCGTAAGCCCCGACATGCGCGGCTGGGTTTTGGTTCCAAATCCGGCATAGTAATCGCTCGCCTGTTGGAACTCGGGTTGCAACGCATCTTCACAAAAATCTAGCAGGATAATAAAATATTTTTCCCTCAATATTTTAGCTATATTGAGGAGCATTATCGGTGCGCCGGTACGGGTGCTCTCATGCGTGACGAGCAGGATTGCGGGCTTGTTTGGGCTCTTTGTTTTCAGTGCCGAAAAAAACCGCAGCCCCAAGATTACAGATATTTCGTCCCCGTTGATTAAAGCGTCGAGATTGGAGAATTCACGTTGCCAGTGAAACCGTCCGTGAGCGCTCGTTTTGAAATCTCTCTTCCATCCAAATTGCAAATAATGTCCCAACGGTTCCTGATCTTTGGCTGCTACATTTGGATAGGTCTGTAGATAATATTGAGGATCGAAAAACAAATGAGGTGAACACCCCATTTTCCAGCCATGCTCCAGATAATGCTGGAGCGGCTCCTGCCCGGATGCAGCCACTTCGGGATTCTGCCGCAGATACCAAGTCACATCGAAAAGCGGATGTGGCTGGCGGTTTTTCTTCCATCCGATGGTTCGATAATGTTCCAGTGGAGTTAGATCCGAATCGGCGGCAGCAGGATTTTTAGAGAGATAATAGGCAGCATGGAAAACGCTATTAAGTCGTTTTAAAACTGAATCGGACTTGGATGAGGCAGGAGCCGCAGAGGTTGTTTTCTGCTTCACGGGCAACGCCGGTGATTTCCAATGATAAAAGACTCGAGCGAACCAAGACTTGTGCAACCCGACCTGCGCGGATTCAGTTTTGTTGAATTGAGCGGAGTTGGATTCCATTCTGAACTCCACAAAGGCTCTTAGCCTTTGAGTTCCGCCTGTATTCTGCGGGCGGTCTCCAGGGCCTCTTCCACGCTCGGCTTGAGCACGCAGAAGTGACCCATTTTGCGTCCGGGACGTCCCTCGACTTTGCCGTAGAGATGTAGCTTGGCATCCGGCTCGCGGAGGACCGGCAGGAAATCTGGGAGCTTTCCGTCCTTCCAGAGGTCCCCAAGCAGGTTCACCATGACCACAGGCGAGAGCAGTCTCGTGGAGCCAAACGGCCAGCCGCAGACGGCGCGGAGTTGTTGTTCAAACTGGCTGGTGACGCAGGCATCGCCGGTGTAATGACCCGAATTATGCGGCCGGGGCGCCAGCTCGTTGATGAGCAGTTCGCCATCCGCCGTCAGAAAAAACTCGACGGCCAGGAGTCCAATCAAACTCAAATCAGCGGCGATGTTTGTGGCCAGTTCGGCGGCCTTTTTTTGAATCCCGGCAGGAACCCGCGCAGGCACGATGGAGATGTCGAGAATGTGGCGGCTGTGCAGGTTTTCGGCGGCAGGAAAACAGGTACTCTCGCCTGTGGCATTGCGCGCAACGACGACTGACAACTCACAAACGTGGCCGATCCATTTTTCCAGAACAGCTTTCGGCGTGGCAAACTGGCCCCAGATAGCCTCGGCGGATTGCGGGCGGTCGACCTTGAACTGGCCCTTGCCATCGTAACCGAAGTCGGCTGTTTTTAGGACAACATCGCCCTTGATCTCCAGCAGGGCGGACTGCAAGTCGTCTGCGGAGGCGACGATCCGAAACGGAGCCACGGGGTAGCCTTTTTGCTGAAGGAAATTTTTCTCCCGCTCGCGATTTTGGCAAATGTGCAGCACCTCGGAACGTGGATGCACCGGCTTGTGACGGGCGATGCGATCGATGACGCCCGCTGGAATGTTCTCAAACTCGAATGTGACCACATCCACCGATTCCGCAAAGGTGTCGAGCTGCTCCAGATCGTCGTAGGCGGCGGTGAATTCCCGGTCTGAAATCTGCCCTGCCGGACTCGCAGGTTGCGGCTCAAAAGTATGCACGCGATAGCCCATTTTACGTGCTGCCAAGGCAAACATACGGCCTAGTTGCCCGCCGCCAAGCAGCCCGATGGTGGCCTCTGGTTTGATCATATTCTTCGACATCTCTCGGCTATTAAGAACATTTGAAAACGGGCTGGCTAGTGATTATTGTCAGCGCATGAAGATCCCCCATTTCTGTCTTCTGGCCCTGCTTTTGACGGCTCCTGCCGTTTATTCGCAGACCAGCACCTCGGCCACTTACTCTGAGGCGCAGCGAGCGTATCTGTCCGGAGACACAAAGACGGCGAAGGAGAAATTTGAAAAAGTTCTCGCCGCAGAGCCGGAACATCCAGGGGCGAAAAATTACATGAAGTCCATTCTCGCGGCGGAGAAAAAGGACAAAAAATCCACGCTCTCGACGCAGCTCGCGACTTTGATTGTTCCCAAAGTCACTTTCAAGGAAGCGTCTTTCGGCTCGGTTCTGGATTATCTCAAAGTAAAGGCGGCGGAACTCTCCGCGAATAAGATCACACCCAGTTTTGTCCTGCAACTGCCGCCGGATTTTGCCGAGAAAACACCGATTACACTCGATCTGAGTAACGTTCCTTTTACCGAAGTGCTGCGTTATTTGGGTGAGCTGACCTCGACGAAATTCGAGATTCAGCAATACGCCATCGTGGTGTCGGTAAAGAGCTAGTTGTTGCTCATTCCCTCGTTCCATTCCTTGATTTTCGTCGCCTCGGCCGCGAAGAGCGCCTTGGTGTCGTCCAGGATGTCAATGGATTTGATCTTGTCGCCTTTTTCAACCTTGTTGACCACGTCCTGACCCTTCGTGGTCTGGCCGAAAATGGTGTGTCGGTCATTCAAGTGCGGCGTCGGCACATGGGTGATGAAAAATTGCGAGCCATTGGTCGCCGGACCCGCATTAGCCATGGCCCAGACGCCCGATTTGTCGAAACGCAGAGTCGGATCAAACTCGTCCGCAAATTTGTAACCCGGACCGCCGGTTCCATTGCCCTTGGGGTCGCCGCCTTGAATCATGAAATCGGGGATCACGCGGTGAAAGGTCAGACCGTCGTAATAGCGTTTCTCCGCAAGATTGAGAAAGTTCGCCACGGTGACGGGCACTTTGGAGGCGAAAAGCGTGGCCTCGATATCGCCCTTATCCGTGTGCAAAACGACCCGGATGTCCTTGAGCGGCGCGGCTTTTTCGGTGGATGGCGCGGTCTCCGCCTGAAGTGGGGAGAGGGTGAGTCCGAAGAGAATGGCGAGCGAGCCGAGGAGGAATTTCATGGGCGAGCTTACGACGCACAGGGAACTTGTCCAATTCACAGCAGAGGAGAAAAATCGTGATTTTCCTGTTTGGGCGCACCGCTTTTCTTGTCTAAAGTCTTCCCATGTCCTCACCTCGCGGTCCGGTCCAGATCGGCCTCATCCAAATGACTTGCTCGGCGGTTCCCGCTGAAAATGTGGCCAAGGCCGTGGAGCGCATTCGCACGGCCGCGTCGATGGGAGCGCAAATTATTTGCCTCCAGGAATTGTTCACGTCGCTCTATTTCTGCCAGGCGGAAAAGCACGAATATTTCTCTCTCGCCGAAGCGATTCCCGGTCCGACGACCGACCTGCTTTGCGCCCTCGCGAAAGAACTGAAAGTCGTCATCGTGGCGTCGCTGTTCGAGAAACGCGCCGAGGGCCTGTATCACAACACCGCCGCAATCATCGACGCCGACGGGACGTTTCTCGGGAAATATCGCAAGATGCATATTCCGGACGACCCGCTTTTCTACGAGAAATTTTATTTCACACCGGGCGATCTCGGCTTTCGCTCGTGGCAGACAAAATACGCGAAAATCGGCGTCTGCGTTTGCTGGGACCAATGGTATCCCGAAGCGGCCCGGCTCACGGCTTTGAGTGGCGCGGAAATCCTCTTTTACCCGACTGCCATCGGTTGGCATCCGTCGGAGAAAGCCCATTACGGCGAGCGCCAGCATTCGTCCTGGGAAACGATCCAGCGCAGTCACGCCATCGCGAACGGCTGCTACGTTGCCGTTCCGAATCGAATCGGAGTCGAAACGCCGGAAGGCGGCGACGGCATCCAGTTTTGGGGCCAGAGTTTCGTGGCTGATCCGTCGGGCATGATCCTGAAAAAAGGTTCGGTCGATCAGGAGGAAATCCTCATTGTCGAGGCCAATCTTGGCACGCTCGACACGCAGCGCACGCACTGGCCGTTTCTGCGCGACCGGCGCATCGACGCCTACAGCGACCTGACCCGCCGCTATATCGACTAACATTCCAATGTCCTCCCCCACTCCAGCCAGTCTCGGTTATCGCATGCCCGCCGAATGGGAGCCGCACGCTGCCACATGGTTTTCCTGGCCGCGTCCCGAGGGAATCAGCTTCCCGGATTCCTACGAGTCCGTCCTGCCCGCGCTCACGCAAATGGTGGACGCACTGCGCGAGTCGGAGGCCGTCAACATCAACGTCCCTAACATGGACGTCGAGCAAATGGTGAGGCGCCAGTTGAGTTCCATCGATATCAGCCATGTCACCTTTCGGCACATTCCAACGAACGAATGCTGGTGCCGTGATCACGGCCCGATCTTCGTCAAACGCGACTCGGATCGATCCGTCGCCATCGTCGATTGGGACTACAACGCCTGGGGCTGGAAATATCCCCCAGTGGACTTCGATGAAGATGTGCCGACGCGGGTTGGAGAATTGTTAGGAATGGATGTTTTCTATCCGCGCATCGTGATGGAAGGCGGCTCGATTGAAGTGAATGGCTCCGGCACTTTGCTAACCACCAGCGCGTGTCTGCTGCATCCGAATCGCAATCCCAATCTAACCAAAACTCAAATCGAGGAGAAACTGCGCGACTACCTGGGCGTGCGTCATTTCCTCTGGCTCGGAGACGGCATTATCGGCGACGACACGGACGGTCACATCGACGATATTAGTCGTTTCGCAGACCGCTCAACGGTCATCACGGTCGTCGAGGATGATCCGGCGGATGCCAACTACGAGCCGCTCCAGCACAACCTGAATCTGCTGAAAGAAATGCAAGTCGAGGACGGCACGCCGCTGCATTTGCTAACCTTGCCCATGCCATCGGCAGTCATCAAACAGGAGCAGCGACTGCCTGCTAGCTACGCTAATTTTTACATTGCTAACAAAGTCGTCCTGCTCCCGATTTTTCACCAGCCGACCGACGCCTGGGCGACATCTGTTTTGCAGCAAGCATTTCCCACTCGGCGCATCGTCGGCATCGATTGCCGCGAACTCATCTGGGGCCTCGGCGCCTTCCACTGCCTTTCGCAGCAGCAGCCGGCGTAGTTAGTTAAAGCAAGGTTCCGCGCAGCAAAAGAATCGCGGCCGAAAAATAAATTACCAGTCCCGTCACATCGACCAGCGTTGCCACGAGCGGAGCCGAGGACGTCGCCGGGTCGAGCCCACATCTACGAAGCAGAAAGGGCAGCATGGAACCCGCGAGCGATCCCCAGAGAACAACCCCGACCAGCGACAAGGAAACCGTGGCGGCAATCAACAGCCAGTGTTCTCCGTATTGATGGCTGAAAAGCGTCCAGACACAGATGCGCGTAAATCCGATCACGGCCAGGATGAGACCTAACATGAGGCCTGAGAGAAATTCTCGTCGCATGACACGCCACCAATCCACCAGCGTCACTTCCCCCAAGGCCATCGCGCGAATGATTAGCGTTGTCGCCTGCGAACCGGAGTTGCCGCCGCTGGAAATAATCAACGGCATAAACAAAGCTAGTACGACTGCTTTGGCGATTACATTTTCAAAAAAACCCAGCGCTGTGGCTGTTAGCATTTCTCCAATGAATAGAATCACCAGCCAGACCGCGCGCTTCTTCACCATGCCGAAAAGCGAGATGTCCAGATACGGCTCATCGAGCGCTTCCATACCACCCAACTTCTGAATGTCTTCCGTGGTTTCTTCCTCGGCGATGTCGAGAATGTCGTCCACTGTCACGATTCCGACTAACTTGGCTTCGGAATCGACTACCGGCAGCGCCGTACGGTCGTATTTTCGGAAAACCTGCACCGCGTCACCTTGGGAATCGGTCACTTTCAGCGGCTCGACAAAGCTGCCTTGTAGCGCGCTGACTAACATATCCGTGGGTTTGAGCAAAAACTCGCTGATGCGCACGTCGTTGACTAGCATTCCCGACGAATCGACCACATAGATTACGTTCAAAGTCTCGCTCGCATGCCCATGTTTCCTAATAAAATCCAGCACGTCGGAGACCCGCCAGTCTTGTCTCACTGAAATGAAATCCGGAGTCATCAAACGCCCGACGCTTTCCTCGGGGTAGTTGAGCAACGCCTGCGCCACGGCGCGTTCTTTTGGTGTTAGAAGTCGCAGCAGTTGCGAGACAACATTCGCCGGCAATTCCTCGAGCAAGGCCGTGCGATCATCGGGCGACATCTCGTTGAGAATCCCCACCACCTGCTCCTGGCCCATCGCATGGAGCAGCGCGGTTTGCGTGTCCACATCGAGATATTCAAAGGTGTCGGCTGCAATCGAATGCGGCAGAACGCGGAAGAAAATAACCTGCTCCTCCACCTCCAGATCGGAGAGCAACTCCGCCAGATCCGCCACTGGCCAGTCTGTGAAAACAGAGCGGAGAGAGGTGAAATCCCTCTGGGAAATCATCTCTCGAATCTCGGGAGCGAGAAGTTTGCCGACCATTCCCCAGCTTTAAAGGGTCGGCATTTCCCCGCAAGCAAGAAATGGATAAACTTCTGGCACCCCAGAGTCGGGTTTCATTGTTATCACCGGGGATGCAAGCCTCACATTGGACTTAAACTCGCATGTTAGTTTTTTCTACTAACAAAAAAGGCGGCCCAGTTTCCCGGGCCGCCCTGTGAGTTAAGGATAGTTAGTTTTCTTCAGCGGCAGCAGTGAAACGGCCGGGGCCGGTCTGCTCCACACCCTTGAGCTTGTAGATGCGGATCGAGACGATGCGCTTTGGCTCCGGATGGGTGAATTGATAGTTCTTTTTGATGAGCGCTTCGGTGATTTCAGCGCAGCTCAACGGGCGCTTGGAACGCTTGAGAACGGAAACAACTGCGGCGGAAAGTGGACCACTAGGAGAGGTCACGCGGCCACGTCCTTTTTTCGGGCCGGTCTTGCTAACCTTGGCTGGCGCCGGCTTCGTCGCTTTTGCAGGAGCGGTCTTGGCTGGAGCCGCTTTCACTGGCTTGGTGGCTTTGGCAGCCTTCACAGGTTTGGCTGGCGCTGCAGCTTTGACGATTTTCTTGGCAGCGGCTTTAGGGGCGGCTTTCTTGACGGGTTTAGGTGTAGCTTTTTTAGGCATGGCCGCATATTAGTAATCTTTTCGGCTAATGCAAATACTATCTTATGCATTCCAGCTAGAAAGTTAGCTGTTAGCCCTTGGTTAGGAGATGCATGTTAGTTGCTAACACGACTAGCTATTTGAAAAACTATGCTAGCACCATTGTTAGCAAGCATCCGGCGCCGCGTCCGAGGTTAGCTGCCCATGCCTTGCATCCACTTTTTCGCTCCCGGAGCCGCGGCCAGACGACCCTTTACAAAGCACGATCTCTCGTTACACTAGACGGCTCCACCTATGTTAAACGTCTCCATTTACCTGCTTCTCGGCATTTTGATCATCACTGCCGTGCTCATGGTCTTGATCGTCCTGATGCAACGTCCGAAAAACGAGGGCCTCGGCGCTTCCTTCGGCGGCGGCATGACGCAGGACCTGTTCGGAGCCCAGACCACCAACGTCCTCCAGAAATTCACGGTTTACCTCGGTGCGATCTTCTTTGGCTCCTGCCTGCTCCTCACCGTTCTTTACTCGAAATCCTCCACCCAGCAGTCGGCCATTCAAAAGCAACTCGCCGCCTCTGCTGCCGCGAAGAAATTGCTCCCCGCTTCCTCCCCGACTCCGCAGGCGGCCATCGTCGCCACGCCGACCGCTTCCCCGACTCCCTCAACGCCAGCGCCGAGTGCCACACCAACGCCTGAGGCGACTCCAACTCCCCTGGCTGCGCCTATTGCGCCCGCTCCGGAAGCTGCGGCTCCCATTTCACCTGTGGAATCTGCCGCATCTCCTTCGGCCACTCCGTAAATTTTCCTCCTCAATCGGGTGATTCGCCACTTCACCAGCAAAATTCCGCGCCCGACGATCCCTTTCCGAGGGTGGGTTTTGCTGGTTATCGGCTTGGCCGCCCTCAGTTTCGGCTGCTCGCCCGTGGCGAAACGGGCTGACCTCGCCTTCCTCAATGGAGCCGAGCCCGAGTCAATCGACCCGGCGGTGATCACCGGCCAGCTCGACGGGCGTGTCGCATATGCCTTGTTCGAGGGCTTGATGGCTTACGGGCCCGACGGCGTTCCCCAGCCCGGCACGACGGAGACTTACGAGATGTCGCCAGACGGCCTCGTTTACACATTTCACTTAAGGTCGAATGCGAAGTGGTCGAATGGGAAACCGGTCACCGCCCAGGACTTCGTCGCCTCGTGGAAACGTGTCCTCGAGCCCGCCCAAGCCGCCGAATACGCTTACCAACTCCACTATTTGAAAAATGGTCGCGCCTACAACGAAGGCACGCTGAAGGATTTTTCCCAAGTCGGAGTGCGCGCCGCCGATGAGCGGACTTTGATCGTTACCTTGGAAAATCCGACGCCATTTTTCCTCGGGCTCTGCTGCTTCTGCACGCTGCTCCCGGTGCCCATCGAAACAATCCAGAAATATGGCGAGGACTGGATCAAGCCCGGCAAAATCGTCGGCAACGGCGCGTTCACGCTGGAGGAATGGAAGCTGAACGACCACATCCGTCTGCGTAAAAGCCCGACCTATTGGAACGCTGCTAACATCCGTCTAAACACGATCGACGTCCTGCCCATCGAGAACTCGATGACGGCCTACAATTTCTACAAATCCGGCGTCGCCGACCTGATGATGGACAAAGGTCTAACTCCGCCAGCGCTGATGTCGGAGTTGAAAAAGATGCCCGACTTCAACTCCGCCCCGTTCCTCGGCAACTACTTCATCCGCTACAACGTCTCGCATCCGCCCTTCAACGACGCCCGTGTGAGGCTCGCCTTTTCGCTCGTCATCGACAAGGATCTCATTGTGAACAAAATCACCCGCGCGGGCGAGATTCCCGCGACTAGTTTCGTTCCGCCGAAGACCGCCGGCTATAATTCGCCGCCCGGCTATGCGCGCGATCCTGAGAAGGCCAGACAACTGTTAGCAGCGGCAGGTTATCCCGGTGGAAAAGGATTTCCGCTGATCGAATATCTCTACGATGACAAGAAGATTAATGAGAATATCGCGGTCGAGTTGCAGGCGATGTTTCAACGCGAACTCGGCGTGCGAGTCGGATTGAAACGTCAGGAATGGAAGGTCTATCTCAACTCGCAAAACCGGCTCGACTACGATTTTTGCCGCAGCAGTTGGGTCGGCGACTACAATGATCCTAACACTTTCATGGACATGTTTGTGACCGACGGAGGCAACAACCGCACTGGCTGGTCTAACAAACAATACGACGCCTGGATCGCCGAGGCTGCGAAAGAACTCGATCCTAACAAACGCCAGAATATTTTCCGCCGCGCGGAGACGATGTTAGTCACCGAGGAGGCACCCATCTGCCCGCTCTATTACTATGTCGGCATCCAGCTTTACGACTCGAAGAAGTGGGGCGGCATCCAGTCCAATGTTCTCGACGAGCATCCGCTCCGAACCATTTACCGGAAGGTGCCCTGACATCATGGATCGCCTAACCTTCGGCCTTTTTCGTATCGCCGTCTGGCTGCTGGAGCGGCTGCCCATTCGAGTTGCATTCCTATCTGGGCGATTGTTAGGACTCATCGGCTACTATCTAGCATTCTCCAGCCGGAAAACGGCACTGGCAAATCTAGCCATAGCGTTTGGTCGCGAGAAATCTCCCGCCGAACTCCACCAGCTCGCCCGCGCGCATTTCCAAAATCTCGTGGCTAACATCTTTGCCGTCCCCGCGCTTTCGCGGTTGAGCCGCGAGGAAATCAAGGATCGCATCGTCCTCGAAAGCGACGCCATAGTTAGAAGACTGCAAGCCCAAGGCACAGGCACAATCTGGGCGCTCAACCACATGGCGAACTGGGAGCTCATCGCGCAGATCATGTTCCTCTTTGAGGGCACCGGCCTCTCTGCGATTTATCAGCGCCTCGGCAATCCGCTGATGGACGAGTATGTTAGAAAAACGCGGGCCCGTTTCGGCATTCACATGGTCGAGCGCAAAGAGGGTTTCAATGAATCCATTGCCACCATCCGGCGCGGCGGCATCGCCGGAGTTTTGATCGATCAACACGCGGGCGACGGCGGAGTCTGGACGCCATTTTTCCAGAAGCTCGCCTCGACCTCGCCCCTGGCTGCGTTGCTCGCCGCCCGCTCCGGCGGCGTGCTCATTCCCGTGAGCGTGCAGACGACCGGCGTGGCGCGTTGGAAGATCATTTTCGAGGAGCCGCTGCCGCCCGTGCGCCGCGATGTGGACCAGACCACTGCTAAACTCAATCTCGTTCTCGAAAAACAAATCCGCCGCAGTCCGCACGAGTGGTTCTGGGTCCATGATCGCTGGAAGATCCCGTCGCCGGAATTTCTTCTCTCAAACACGAAACGCTACCGGCGCGGCATCGTTTTGCCCGAGGGAATAACTTTTGCCGACCTCCAGCCGTTTCGCCTCGTCGTCCGCTCAAGCAACTGGCTGGGCGACGCCATTATGACCGTTCCCGCCGTGCGCGCGATGAAACACGGCCGGCCCGACTTGCATCTGACTGTGCTCTGCCGCGAAAAACTCACCGACCTCTGGAAGCTCGTCCCCGAGGTGGACGACGTCATCGGCATCCGTCCGGGTCAGGGCGTTTTCTCCGTGGCAAAAATGTTGCGCGGAAAATTCGACGCCGGCGTCATACTGCCCAACTCCATGCGCAGTGCGTTGGAACTCCGGCTCGCCGGATTGCCGCGCCGCGCCGGTTACGATCGCCAGGGACGAAAATTTCTCCTCGATCAAATCATCAAAGACCCGAAACGCGTCGGGCCGCCGGAGCATCAGAGCCTGCATTATTTGCGGTTGGCCGCAGCCATCGGCGGCAACCTCGACTTTGCCAGCTTCCCCACGCTCACCCGCAATAAACCCTATGCCCCCATTCGACTCGGACTCTGCCCCGGCGCCGAATACGGGCCCGCCAAACGCTGGCTCCCGGAACGATTCGCCGCCGTTGGACAAGCCGTGGCCCAGCGCCGCCATTGCGAATGGCTCATTCTTGGCACCGCCGCCGATAGCGAAATCGCTGAATCGATTGCAACTCAGATCGGGCCGAGCGCGAAAAATCTCGCGGGCAAAACCACTCTCACCGAGCTCATCGAACTGCTTGGCCAGTGCAGCGCCCTGCTCACCAACGATACCGGCACGATGCACCTCGCCGCCTTGCTTGGCGTGCCTACCATCTCCGTTTTTGGCAGCACCGAGCCGCTCCTTACTGGTCCCATGGGTCCGAATCACCGGGTCATTCGCCACCAAGTGGAATGCAGCCCGTGTTTTCTGCGCGAATGCCCCATCGACTTCCGCTGCATGAACGCTGTGCAGGTGGACGAAGTCACCGAGGCCGTGCTCAAAGCCATCGGCGGCTGAGTGGCTCTCAGGGAGCGTAAGCGACTCTCCAGCGCACGTCTCGTCCCGGGGGTCTGTAAAGCTTTGAGGCGAGACACCTCAAAGAACACACGGGACGCGTGCGCTCCCGGAGATGAGAATCTGACGCTGTTTTACGGCTCGATCAGACGATTTTCGGCAGCAAATACCCGAGCAGATCGGCGATGGCGATGCGTTCCTGGCGGCCGTCGTCGCGGTGGCGCAACGTCACAGTGCCCTGAAACTCCGGGCCTTTTTCTCCGAGCGTATCGAAGTCGATCGTGATGCCAAACGGCGTGCCCGCTTCGTCCTGCCGCGCGTAACGTTTCCCGATGGAGCCGCCCTCGTCGTAGAAGCAGGTCATGTGCTTTTTCAGGAGGTCGTAAACTTCGCGGGCTTTGGCAACGAGCTCCGGCTTGTTCTTGAGCAATGGGAAGATGCCCACTTTCACCGGAGCAAGTCGCGGGTGGAAACGCATGATGGTGAGTGTTTCAGTGTTTCCTTTGGCGTCGGTTTTTTCCACTTCGGTGAAAGCGTCGGCGAGAACAGCGAGGGCGAGACGGTCGAGTCCTGCGCTCGGCTCGATGACGTGCGGTACATAGAAGCCTTTCAGCAGGCGGTCGCAGAAGGCGGCGGCTTCCTCGGGCGATTTGTTGCGGGCGGTCCATTCGGATGCAACTCCGCTCACAAATTCCGCTTTTTGTTCGTCTGTGAGTTTGGTGACTGCGGCACGAAGTTCCTCGTCGAAGACTTCGAGCGGTTTGCTGCTGGCTTTTTGGTGCGCCTGCAGATCGAAGTCGCTCCGGGCGGCGATGCCCTCAAGTTCCTCAGTGCCGAAGGGAAACTTAAAGAGAATATCGACACAAGCGCGGGCGTAATGGGCCAGTTCTTCCTTGGTCTGCCAGTGATAATCGAGCACGTCGGCACCAAGACCGATGCCAGCATAATAAGCGGTGCGCTCCTTCACCCAATAGCGATGCCACAAGTCCCAGCCCCAGTCGGGTTGCGGCGTACTGAGGTCGGCCGAGTCGCTGTATTCCGCAACGTGGCCGTGAATGAGGCGAACGGCCTCGTCGGGCGGAATGAAGAATTCGAGTTCCATCTGCTCGAACTCGCGTGACCGAAAAGTGAAATTTTTCGGGGTGACTTCGTTGCGAAAGGCCTTTCCAATCTGGCAGATGCCGAAGGGGACTTTGACCCGAGTGGAATCGACCACGTTTTTGAATTGCGCGAAAATCGCCTGGGCTGTTTCCGGGCGCAGATACGTGACATCCGCCTCGGTCGCCGTCGGGCCGAGGTAGGTTTTCAGCATCAAATTGAAGGGACGCGCCTCATTGAGCGCACCGCCGGTTTCTGGATGAAAATTCACGGAATCCACCACGGTTTCAATGCGTTCCTCGCCCAGCAAAACGATGGCATCGGGTTCGCCTGCGGATTCACCCGCATTGAGGGCGATCAAGGCTCGAACCCGCTTGCGAAAGCTCTCGATGTGTTCGCCGTTTTTCAGGAGGACATCAAAGGGACGCGCCATTTTCCAACCGGTGGGCGACTCCGCACCCGTGAAATGCATCGCAACGCCACTCTGCGGCTCGACATGATCCGCCCGCACCCGCTTGTTCGTAAGCACACATTCACGCATCAAATCGGCAAAAGTATCCACGTGGCCGGAGGCTTTCCAAATGGAGGGATTCATGAGGATGGAGGCGTCCAGACCGACGACATCCTCACGTTCGCGAACCATTCTACGCCACCACGAATCGCGCAGATTACGCTTTAACTCCGCTCCCAAGGGGCCGTAATCCCAGACGCCGCCGCAGCCGCCGTAGATCTCGCTGGATTGGAAAATGAAGCCGCGCCGCTTGCAGAGGCTGACGAGTTTTTCCATGCGTTCGTTTGCGGTGTTTTCTTTGGCCATAGGGACGAAAAGGAGAGCCGCGCGCGGACACAAACGCAACCAAAAAGGTTGCAGGTTGTTTTCCCGAGATATGTGAATAGGATGAAACTCGCCTGTGAAAATCACCCTGTTCGTCCCGTGCTTCGTCGATATGTGCTACCCCAACGTCGGGGTGAGCATCGTGGAAATCCTGGAGCGGCTCGGGCATGAGATCGAGGTGCCGGAGGAAATCGCGTGTTGCGGTCAGCCTGCTTTTAATTCGGGTTATTGGGAAGAGGCGAAAAAGGTGGCGATCCCCGTCTTGCAGCGGCTGAAAAACGCCGAGGTCATCGTGATCGCGTCCGGCTCCTGCGGGGCGATGCTGAAGGTGTTTTATCCGGAGCTGTTTGCAAAAACGGAATACGAGTTAGATGCGATTGCACTGGCGGAGAAGACGTATGAGTTCAGCGATTTTCTGGTGACGAAACTGGGAAATCCCGATCTCGGCGCACGCTTTCCGGCGAAGGTGACTTTCCACGACGGCTGCCACGGTTTGCGCGAACTCGGGAAGAAAAAGGAGCCGCGCGAATTGCTCTCCCAAGTGCGCGATCTGGAGCTTCTCGAAATGGGCGAGGCCGAGACCTGCTGTGGTTTTGGCGGGACGTTTTCGGCGAAGTTTCCGATGATTTCAACCGCGATGGGCGAGGTGAAATGCGCGTCGGCCATCGAAACGGGCGCGGACTTTATCATTTCCAACGACTCGAGCTGTCTGATGCACATTCAGGGCCTGCTCAATCGTCAGGGCGAGCCGATTAAGACGCTGCACATCGCCGAGGTCCTCAATTCACGCCGATGAATCTGAACGTCCTCCAGTTCAAATCCGACTCCGAGCGGCTGACGCACAACCTCGATCACCGTGAGCGGATTCAAAGTGCGCTGAAAAAATATTACGTCGCGCGGGACGACAAAAAGGCGCGTTTCCAAGACTGGCAGGCGGCGCGTCAGGCGGCGGCGGAGACAAAATGGGAAGCAGTGAATCACCTCGACAAATATCTCGTCGAGTTCGCCGACAAGATCGAAGCGCGCGGGGCCAAGGTCCATTGGGCGAGCACTGCGGAGCAGGCGCGGGAGATTATTCTCGGCATTGTGAAGGAGAAAAACGCCCGGCGCATCATCAAGTCGAAAGTGATGACAGGGGAGGAGATTCACCTGAACGCGGCTCTGGAGGCGGCCGGCTACGATGTGGTCGAGAGCGATCTCGGCGAATATATCGTCCAGCTTCGGCACGAGGCACCGTATCATTTTGTCTTCCCGGCTATGCATTTGAGTCGGGGTGAAATCAGCGATCTTTTTGAGAAGGAACTTGGTTCAGCCAAGACCGACAGCCCGGAGGAATTGACCATGATCGCCCGCCGCGTGATGCGCGACCAATACCTCGCCGCCGACATAGGGATCAGCGGCGCGAACTTTGCCGTGGCCGAGACGGGTATGATTTCGATCACGGAAAACGAGGGCAATGCGCGACTCACCTGCGCGCTGCCAAAGGTTCACATCGCGCTCATGGGCATTGAAAAAGTGTTGCCAAAGTTCGAGGATCTCGCGCTCTTCCTGCCGATGTTAGGCACCGCCGGCGCGGGTCAGGCCGTCACCTGTTACAACTCGATGTATGCCGGTCCACGCCAGCCGGGTGAGACCGATGGCCCCGAGGAAATGCACATCGTTCTTCTCGACAATAAACGCACGCATCTACTCGCCGACATTGAGCAGCGCGACGCCCTACATTGCATCCGCTGTGGCGCCTGTCTGAACGTCTGCCCCATTTACAAAAACGTCGGCGGGCACACCTACGGCACGACCTATCAGGGTCCCATCGGATCGGTCATCACGCCGCATTTGCGCGGGATTCAGGAGTGGAAACACCTCTCCAGCGCCTCTACCCTTTGCGGCGCATGCACCGAGGCCTGTCCGGTAAAAATCAACCTCCACCACCACCTCTTGCACAATCGGCGCAACGCCATCGCCCAGAAGCCCGTCTGGTGGGAGCAGACGCTTTTCCATTTGAGTTCCATTCTATTCAACCACCCCGCGCTATGGCGGCTCGCGGCTTGGGGCGGACGCATCGGGCAACTCTTCCATCCGCTCATCCAAGGCACGATTCTTGACCCCGCCCGCGCCTGGACGAAAACCCGCGACCTCCCACCCGTCGCGGATCAGACGTTTAAGGAATACTGGAGGTCCCGCCAGAAATGAGCGAACGCACCAACATCCTTGCCCGCATCCGCGAGGGGCTCTCAGTTCCCGCTCCGGTTCCTGGCACGCACGAGTTGCATGGGAATGAGCACGCGACGGCCCCGGCTCCGATCGTTCCGGGAATGGTCATGAAATGGCTGCCGCCTGTGGGCGCGACCTTCGGCGATCAGGTGGCGCTCTTCGCCAAGAATTCGTTTGAACTGAAAACTGACTTCCAGATTTTCGACAGCTTGGGCGAGTTGCAAGGTGCTCTGAAGACCCTTGCACAAGTTGAAGGCTGGCAGCGCATCGGCACCCATCGCGGCACGCTCAACGACGCGATTTGTCCCGCACTCGGATTGCCGATGATGCTGACCGATGAGTCGTATGCCACTCCCGATCTGGAGAAATGCGACGCCGGAATTTCCGAATGCGAATCGCTCATCGCGCAGACGGGTTCCGTTCTCGTCACCACCCGCAGCTCCGGCGGTCGCGCTCTTTCCGTCCTCCCGCCGCATCATGTGGTGCTGGTCCGGCGCGAGCAATTGCTGCCCGATCTGCCCTCTGGCTTCGCCGCGTTGAAGCAAAAATACACCGGCAATTTCCCGAGCTTCATGAGCCTCATCACTGGCCCGAGCCGCACCGGCGACATCGAGCGCATCCTCGTCTTGGGAGCGCACGGGCCAAAGAAGCTGACGATTTTTTGCGTCTAGCCCCGGAATTGATGAATCGAATCTAACTCCGCTCAGCGCCCGTAAAGGCACTGGCTGAGGTAGCCGGAAATGGCCGTCGCGCGGTTCTCGGCGCGGAGAGCGGCGATTTTCGAGCGGTCCACTTCGAGGGCGCGTTCCCAGAGCCAGGTGAGGTTGTTGCCGCTGACGGTGAGAACGTCCTGAATGTTTTTCGGGTCGTCGGTGCGCGGCGCTTTCACGTCGAAGCAGATGATGCCGTCCCAAGCAGTGTCCTGGAGGACGACGCAGAGCGCGAGATCCTTGACGGGTTCGATGATGCCAAATGGCAGATCCTGATCGTAACGCTGGCCGTCCTGGGAATTAAGATGGATGTGGAAAAGCTTGTTGGCCTCCAGACACATTTCGATGTCCCAGAGGTAATCGAGGCCGGCGATGCGGCTGTGAGCGGTCTCGGGGTTCAACCCGAAAAGCGGCTGCACGCTCGGATCGAGGCGGCTGATCAAATACAGCGCCTCGCCCACATTGGCGAGATACATGTTGGCGCGGGGTTCGTTGGGCTTGGGTTCGAGTGCAAATCGAATGGAGTGTCCGTATTTTTCCAAGGCGTACTGCCCGACGGCGTTGAAGCCCTCGACGAGGCGCTGAAAGGAGTCACGGCCGTTTTTGGCGAGGACGAAGTCGAAGCCTTCTCGACCATTCCAGAAGACCATGGTCTCAGCCCCCATGACGTGGGTGGTGTCCACTGCGAGCTTGGCGTTGGCGAGGCCCTTGGCGCGGATGGCGGAGTCGTTGGAGGTCATGGCGCCGTCCTTGAAGATGGAGTCGGCGAAGAACGAGGGGGTGTACATCGCGCACTTGAGGCCGCATTTTTCCGCGACCGCGAGAGCCCTCTCGGCGTCGGTCGCAGGGATTTCCGAATCATGCGCCTCAAACCACGACATGCCGGCCTCGGCGAGCATCGGGATGCGGTCGATGAAAGGAATCGCCTCGCGCGTCGGGCCGCCAAAAGGATCGCCCCCGGGTCCGAGATTCCAGACGCCTGCTCCGACGCCTTGTTTGCCTGCCTTGTTTTTGAGTTGAAATGACATGATGTGAGAGGGTGTAAGTTGCTGCGATGGGTGGGTCATCTAAGCACTTGGCCAAGCGGGTGACAATCGGTAATTTTCCACCTCCGCAACGATTTAACTAATGGGTAAACCCGACGCCGGACGCGATGCTCCAAGGCGTTTCCTTGGTGGAGAAGGGCGGGAGTTTGTCGTCGGGTTTGACGGTGGGGACCAGTTTGCTCACGCGGAAGAGGGGAAGAATGGGCAGTCCGGCTGGGTCTTTGTCGTAAACACCACCCATTTTTTCGAGGAGGAGATAGGCGTGCATCAGGCCGCCGGGACATTCTCCGATCAAGACCTCCATGTCGTAGCGGCCACCGGCGCTGACTTCGAACCATTTGCCCGCGACTGGACCACGATCGCCCGAGATATTTTTTAAGTTCTCGTAGCTGTATCGGACGGGTGGACTGGCCAGAGTTTCCTTCACGCGACCTTGGGCGAAGACGACGCTACCATTGAAGCGGATGATCAAAATATCGTCGCCCAAGCCGACGAAACGGAAGCGGCCGCTGGAGGGTGAAACGACTTTCGCTTTGTAATGCGCCACCCAGAGACGGGGTTTCACCTTGTCCTGCAAGGCAAACGCTTTCGGCCCTTCATCGGCGTTGATGATCGGCACAAAAAGATAGGGCGCGTAGAGTGGATTGGGACCCGCGAAGTATTTTCGCAGCTCACTTTCGTTCCAGGAACCCTTCACCCAGGCCTGCACGAAGGCGGCCCATTTGGCGTCGTCCATGTCGGTCGGCTTGCCGTCCTTGGTTTGTTTGAGGTCGTAGAAGGTTCCCTTTAGCGCGTCTTGAGTAGCATTGCGTAATCCAAACATTGTCAGGCCACCTCCTCCTACACTTCCCGGGGCGAGTCCGGCCCCACCCGAAATCTGCCCCATGCCAGTGCCGCCCATGCCGGCCATTTTCGAGGGAGTCGTGGGCCCGAGCGATGGCAGCGCGGGCATATCCGGAAGGCTGACCTTGGCCAAAGCATTCGTCGTGGTCACGCGTTTAGGCTGGCTGGGTGCGCTCATGGTTTGCTGTTTTTTGGCCATCTGCACGCGGTGCTCGACAGAGCGCTGGCTGGGATTGGGCGATGGCGGGCCGCCTTTGAAGGTGAGCTTGCGTTTGGCGGTGATAGTTTGGACGACAAGGACGGTAGCGACGAGGCCGATCAGGAGATGCACGCCGACGCTGACGAGGAAAAACTTGCTGCCAGAAAATCGTTTCCAAAGCGTCGGCTTGGGCGGACCAGACGGCGCGGGCGAGTGCGGGTCGGATGGGCTCATTCCTCGTCTCCCACGGTGAAAGTGACATTCGGGATTTGGGCCACGGCGAGCGCGTCGAGCACATCGACGGTGCGGCTGTATTTCGCCGTTGGATCGCTGATGATCGTCACGACTGCAGGTGTTTTCGAGGCGTCGGCATTTTGCTTGAGACGCATCAGGACGGCCTTGAGTTGGGGCAGGTCGCGGCTAACCGGCGTGTCATAGGGCTCATCGTTCAGGGCGATTTCACCGGTGTCGGAAATGGTGATGATCTGCTCGTCCACGAAGTCGGTGGAGGAGGCGGTCTCGGCGGTGCCGGGCAAAGTGGTATTCAACTCCTTTTCCACTTTCACCGCGCCAGCCATGACCATGAAAAAAAGCATAATCACGAAGACGACATCGATCATCGGCGCGATCTGGAAGCCGAGGGAACCTTCGTTGGGATTGAGCTCAAGGCGGCGCATGGGCTATTGTTTGTTCACGGCAGAGAAAGAAATATCGGCGATGCCCGCCGCGCCCGCGCAGTTCATCGCCTGCGAAACGTAGAGCGCCGGCACATCCTGGTCGCCTCGAATGATGATGCGGAAACTCGGATTTTGCCCGGCGGTGATTTTCTTCTCGCCCGCCTGCCGCGCCGATAGAAGGAGCGGCGTCAGTTCAGAGCTTTGGGTGTAAACCTTGTCATTGAAGACAAACTCCGCCTTCTTTTCCTCTGCTTTCCAGCGGACGTTCACGACGGCCTCGGAGCGGGTGTTGTCCTTTTTCTGAGCGTCGGGGGCAAGCGGGAGTTTGATGGTTTTGTCCACCTTCAGCACCTGCGCAGAGGTGATCGTCATAAAGAAAATGAGCAGCACCAGAAGCACGTCGATCATCGGCGCGATCTGGAACTCCGGTTCGCCGGAATCGCTGCCTCCACCGCCACCGGCCATGTTAGAAGCTCCTTTCGATTGGGATCAAAGTCATCATCGGAAAATGCATTTGCTGAGAGCGTGATCAGACCTGCTCGACTTGCGCTGGCGCATGCCAGTTGGGCAGCGCTGCAAAGAGTTCCTCGTCTCCGATATGAACGCCAGTCAGTGCCTCGTAGGGCATTTTGCGGAAGAGCGTGGCCACGGAATCCTGGATGTGATGGATGACTCCAGCGGCGCGATTGCGGAGGAAATAGAAACTGCCAAACGCCGGAATCGCGATGAAAAGTCCGCTCGCCGTCGCCACCAGCACCTCGCCGATGGCGGCAGAAAGACTCGACGGATCGCCGATGCCGGAACTGCCCAAAGTGCCAAACGCCTTGATCATGCCCGTGACCGTTCCGACCAAACCGATCATCGGCGTGCAAACGCCGATGACGGACAGATAGCTGATCCAAGTCTGCATCTGGGCATTTTCCTTGGCGATCTCGCCCATGATGCCCTCCTCGGTGCTTTGTTTGCCGTCGCCGAGCAGGCTGATGCCGACGCGCAGGACGTTGGTCAGAGGCGACGGATTATCGCGGCAATAATTGTAGGCACCCACGTAATCTCCCTGGCGGAAAAGATCCTTCACCGCCTGCTCATGCTGCGGCGGGAGGACTCTCTTCGCACTCGTCCGGATGACGCCGTCGCCGATCAGGTAAACAGTGAAAATGGAGCACGCGCCGATCGGGAACATCACCCATCCGCCTTCGCGAATCTGGTCCCAGAGCGTTTTGTGAACGACGGCGGGCTTGGCTTCCGTGCCAGCGGCGGGCGCGGCCTCCTGGGCAAAAATAGGCGCGGCAGCGATCAGGAGCAGGACAGCGCCGAGGGCGAAAAGGGAGGAGCGTTTGGTGTTCATGGTGGAGTTTTTTAGAGTTGTTTGATTTCTTTTTCTGCGATGGATGCCTCGGGTGAGGTGGGATATTTTTCGATGAGAGAGCGCATGGAAGCCTCGGCGCTCGCGACGTCCGTCAGCCCCCGCCAGGCGCGGGCTGCTCCCAGCATCGCCGTGGGTTGGAGCGTGACTTGGTTGGCGTAAAAAACCGGCACATGGAGAAACGCGATGACCGCCGGATCGTACTCCTTCAGCGCGAGCAGGCTTTGACCTTTATTAAGCCAGGCGCTGGCGAGCGTGTCTGGGTCGGTGCTCTTTTCAATGATCTGGTCGTAGATCGTCAAAGCCTCCTTGTCCTTGCCTTGGCGGGTCAAAATCGCTGCCTTCTCCACCTGCACACGGTCGGCAATTAGTGGATCGACCCCCGCCGAGGCAGCGATCTGGTTGAGCAGAGTTTCGGCGTCCTTCGAGCGTTGCAATGCGAGTAGAGCCTTCATTTTCAGGAAAGCGGTCGCCTGCCAGAAATTGCCCGGGATGTCTCGGAACGGTGTGTAAAAAGCGAGGATCGGCTCCACTTTGATCATCGCCTCCTCCGCTTTTCCATCCGCCAGCAAACCCTCGGCCTCCACGATCTGAGTGGGAGCTGGAAAGGCGACTCGCGCGATTTTGCTAACTGCGTAACCCACCTCGCCTACACCCGCCGCGAGCGGCACCATGATCATCGAGCCGTCGCGCCGCAGGGAAGGCACATCGAGGCTGGTGCCGTCCTTCATGAGAATCTTCACCGTCGGCCCAGCGGGCGCGGGCGCTGGGACTGCGGCAGGAACAGGCGCTAATTTCAGTGTCTGCGCGATGACGCCCAGAGGCAGGAGCAACAGGACGATAAGAATGGAACTCGTCTTCATCCGGGTGTGAGTGCTTTCAGACGTTCGCGAGCCGTGGCAATTTCCGGAAAGGCAGCCAGTTTTTCCAGACGCAACATCTCCTGGTAAGTGCGGGTCGCCTCCTGGATTTTGCCGAGTTTTTCAAAGCACTCGGCGCTGCCCAAATATGATTTCGCGACCCACGGCAGGTAGCGCTGATAAGCAACATAGACGCGCTGATAAAACGCAATGGCTTCCGGCAAACGATTTTGTTGACGCTCGATTTCCCCCAGCGAATACACGGAAAAAGCCGTCGCCTCACCCCGCCAGTCGCGGATGGAGGCTACTTGCTCAAAAATTTTCCTGGCCTCATCCAAACGGTTGAGCGCGAGCAGGGTTTTGGCTTTTCCGAGCGTCACATCCTTCAGCTTGGTGGTCGCGCCCGCCTTGTCGATCGCGTCAGTAAAATAGGTCAGCGCCTTCGGATAATCCTTGCGCTGGAAAGCGATTTCACCCAGGCCGTTCCATGCGAAATCGACGTAATCGCTTCTCGGAAAGTCGTTCATCAAACGCTGGAAAATCGGCTCCGCCTGATCGATGCGCCCCTTGCCTAAAAGACAATCTCCGACCTGCGCGAGCA
This sequence comes from Chthoniobacterales bacterium, assembly GCA_039930045.1. NCBI lineage: Bacteria > Pseudomonadati > Verrucomicrobiota > Spartobacteria > Chthoniobacterales > Chthoniobacterales bacterium. Next base: position 413,284 of record JBDSQB010000002.1, read on the forward strand.
GTACCGAACTGAAATCCGCCGGCTGAAACCGGTCGGCAATGGCTTGCAGGGCGGTTTGTTCTTCCGCGCTTTTTTTCCGCAGCCGGGCCAGTTCGGCCGTCGCAAAAAGAATCCGGGCCTGTGCCGTGGGCGTGCTGCCGGTGCCGAGCAAACGATCCATCTCGGCCTGCGGATCGTAAGCGGGCGATGTGGCGCCGTCCGCAACAGATGCCGGCGAGGCGCTGGGAGAAGCGACAGGGACTGGGGTGCCTTTTTTTAAACAAAGCTGGGCGAGCTGGGTCAGAAGCTGCTCCACGGCATCGCGTTTCGGATCGTTGATAAACCGCTTGATCGTGTCGGCGGTGAACGTGCGGGCCTCGTCCACCTTGCCTTCACGGGCCTTCGCCTTGCCGACCCAGTAAAGGGCGGACGCCACCGTCGGATGCTCGGGATGAGTGGTGACAAACTCCTGGAAAAGCTGGCCAATGCCGGCCCAGTCGCCTTTCTTCTGCATCAGCTTTTGCGCGGCAAAGAGCGAGTAATTCAGCACTTCATCCGTGGTGGCTGCCTGATAGGAGCGGACATATTCGGCGATGGCTTCGTCATTTTTGTTCGTCGCGGCGAGCGAGTCGGCCTTCAACGCCAGCACCTCGCCGAGCATCGGATCGGCTTTGAATTGCCTCCCCCAAGCGACCGAATCCGCCACCACTTCATCGTAGAGCGAGGCCGAGTATTTGCAGACATTGATGCGGTAACGCACGTCGGCCACGAAGTTTCCCTGGGGATACTTGGCGAGGTAGCCCTGCAGCAACCCGAGCGCCTCCTCGTATTTGCCGGCGAACAATTTCGCCATGGCCGCGCGATAGATAATTTCCTCCGTGTGCGCACCGGTGGGAAATTCCTTTGTATAAAGCGCGTAACTTTCCGCCGCCTCGGGAAACTTGCCCAAGGCCATGCGGGTGTTGCCCATCAGATAGATCATTTCCTCGCGGTATCGGCTGGTCGGCTGATCCTGCAGCATTCGTCCGAAATAGGTTTCCGCCGCTTGCGCATCGCCCGATTGTAGTGCCGTCTGACCGAGCAGCAGACCGACCGTGGAGGCGTTTGGATTAGTCGGGTAGGTCTTCAGATATTCCTCGCAATATTTTCTGGAAGGCTGCACGCGCCCGACTTCCGCCGAGCAAACCGTGGCTCCGAAAAGCGCTGGCTCATGCTCCGCCGAAGTGGGATAACGCCGCAGGATTTCCTCGTAGGCGACGATGGATTCCCATTTTTTTCCCTGCAAATAAAAGGCGCGCGCCACCCGCAGATAGAGAGCCGGAGTGAAATCGGGCAGGTTCCGCGCCTCCTCCACCAGCTTGGCTGCATCGGCCAGTTTCGCCTTCAACGTATTGTTCGCCCCCACGAGCTGGACCGCCTTGGAAACCTCCGCCCGCATGGTGGCGACGTTGGCGTCGATCTTCGCCTGAAGGTCTTTCACCTGCTGTTCCTGAAACCGAACGACTTCCGGCTTCGGCAGTGCGAATCGGTAACAAGTCAGCGCCTCAGCCGGTTGCTCTTTTTCGAGAAAACCGTCGCCTAGCTCAACCGCGAGCGCGTTGAGACGCATCACATTGTCCATCAGACTCAGCTTGGAACGCACCAGCTCGAGCGTGGCGGTGGCTTTGGCTGGATCGTTCGCGGCGGCATAAAGACTGGCAAGTTGAATGGCCCCCACGGCCGCAGCCTGACTGGCAACGCCTTTGCCGATGAGTTTTTCCAAAGCCGCGATGGCTTCTGCTGTCTGCCCGGTTTCCTTGTAAGCCGCGGCCTCGGCAGACAGGGCGTCGTCGCGATACTGCGGGAGATTTTCCAGTTCCTTGTAACTCGCAATGGCCTCGGCGTATTGTTTGCCCTGCATGCATGCCTGCGCGATCGATTGCAGGACCTCGGCCCGACGCGTACTCTGGGGAAATTTGGTGAGATAAGTACGCAGGGTGGCAATCGCGCCGGGGAAGTTCCCAAGGTTGTAATAGGCCGCACCAAGCGTGAAATAAATCGGCTCGAGCTGCGGCGTGTCCTGCGCAGTTTTCAAGAGCGCCTGCAGCTTGTCCGCAGCGACTTGATAATTGCCCGCTTGGAAAGCGGTCGAACCCTCCTGAAAAAGAACGGCCACATCCGACGGTGGAGGCGCCTGGGCGGCCACGCGCGAGACATCCAAGATGCCGAGCAAAATGCCTGCGACCAAAATTAGCCGCGCCTGACGTTGTAACCTGGGGAGTTGCACGGGAGAATTAAAAAACTCTCAGCTCATATTTTCAATACAAATTCCAGAAAAATGTGACAGCAAAAGCTTACCCGCCGTAGGAGCTTTCCACGCGGTGGGCGACGTCTTTGTAGCCATAATCGACCTCGTAAATCTGCTTAAAGCAGTCGAGCGACTCGTCCTTTTTGCTCATCTGCTCGAAGACCATGCCGAGGTTGTAAAGAATGTCTTTTTTCGTGGCATCCATCACGAGAATTTCCTTGGCCGCGTCCTCGAAGGTGCGGACGGAGAGGTCGAGCATGTTCAAATTTTGGTAGCAGCGGCCCAACAAATTCATGGCGCGCAGGCGGACGTTCGGGCTTTTGCGGGCGCTTTGCAGCTCAGGAATCGCGTCGCGATAGGCGCCGGTGTTGACCAGCACTTCGCCCAACTCGAAATGGAGCATGAGGTCAGTGGGATTCTTTTCCACGCGTTTACGGGCCTCGCCCAGGAGCGCCTCGGCGCGGAGTCGGCGATACTCGGTGAGATAGCCCTCATACTCCGGCACCGCAGGGTCATTTGGGTTGTTGGCGAGGAAATCCTCGTAAGCCTTAATATTGTCGTCGTAGAGCTTCATTTGCAGGTCGGTGGCCTTGCGAACGAGCGTGGAATCGGTGTTTTGCGTGAGGGACGCGGCGTAGGTGAACCATTGCACTGCCGTGGGCAGATCACCCTTTTGCTCGAAGAGACCGGCCATTTTGCGGACGACATCGAGGTTGGAGGGGTTCTCGTTGTAGCGGACGGTCAGCTCGGCGAGCTGGTTTTCGATCATCTCCTCGGAACGCACGGAGCGGTTTTGCTGTTCCAGCGAGGTGGCGAGTTCCTTGTCCACGATGAGGTCGCGGTAGTCCTTTGTGCCACCCGACTCGGCGACGGCCTCCCAGCCCCCGCTTTTCATGGAGGAGGCGGCGGCGGCGTCCTTGCCAAACTTGACCGCGGCGATGTCGTTACGGTTAATCTCGACGAGTTCATTATAGACTTCGACCGCTTTCGCGGGCTCGCCGTGCTCGTAGTAAAGCTTGCCGAGTTCGTGCAGGACCTTGACGTTTTTCGGGTTGCCGTCGCGCAGGGTTTCCATGGCGAACCGGGCGGTCTCATACAGATCGAGGGCGAGAGCGCCTTCTTTGATTACCTCGTTGGCCTGCGTGTTATACGGGTCGCCGTCGAGGATTTTTTCCGCAGCATCCATCGCGCCGGCGGGATCTTTTTTGAGGAGGCCCTGCGCCTTCATTGCGCCAATTGGAGAACCGCCCTTAAGTCCGCCAAAAAAGCCTTTTTTCTCCTTCACCAAGCCGACCTCGACCTTGCGCAACACCTTGCGTCCGTCCACGAAACCGGGCTCCTCGCGCAGCACGTCCTGGAGCAGGGTGATGCCGTATTGATAGTTCTTCAGCTCGAGCGCCTGAATGGCTTTGAGATAATTGCTGCGAGCTTGGGTGGAGAGTTGTTTTTCGGTTTTGGGAGGAGGCATGGGGGAAATGAGCGACCCGGAAAGGGTCAGGTTAAATTATTTGGTGCCGTCTTGCGAACGGACTTTCGCGGGTGCGGTGTAGGCTTGAAAACGGGCATATTCGGACTTGGCATTTTTGGTGTAGTCCTTCACGAAATCCTTGGAGCCATACTCGAAAAAGATGATAAACGACAAGGTAAACACGGCAAATAATGCCACCCAGAAAAGTTTGCGGAGTAAGCCCATGTGCTGATTGTAAATTGGCAGCCCGAGGCGTCAACGAGGATTTCGGTAGAAGTGCTGTCAGAATCGCGCCAGCCATTCCGCTCGCCCATAGCGCGTGGTAACGAGCTGCGCCGCCCGCGCCCGCTCTTCGCCTGTGAGTGGAATGGAAGTCGCCTCAGCGGCCAATCTATCGGCGAAAGTTCGGGCAGAAACGAGTTCCATCGGAATGGACTGGAGACTCCCCTGATGCAGCAGCCCCCGGCGTGTGCGGCGTTGCGCAGCCCCAGCGATCTTTCGTCCATCGAGCAGCAGATCGCCCGGCACCGGACGCGCAAAACAACCCGCGCCCGCGATGGTGGCCGCCGTGGCGAGTTCCAATGCAATGCCCGTCGTCGCGACGATTTTCTGAATGGCCAGATGAATTTCCACGTAACTCTCCGAGCGCCCGTTCCGGGCCAGCGCGTGGTCCGCCGGGATGATAAGTGTGTAAGTCCAGTCCGCGCCGTGATCGACCAGCCCCCCGCCCGTCCAGCGGCGCATGAGCGGCAAGCCCGGACGCAGCGCGCGCGCCTCGGCGAGTTTTTCAAAATAACCCAGCGTCACCGTCGGCTCCGACCAGCGATAAACGCGCAAAGTGGGAGTCGCAATGGAAGCGAGGAGCATCTCATCAACGGCCATATTCCACGCGCCATTGCCGGGCGCCGGATCGTTGATCAGGCGCAATCGTTCGAAAATCATCGCGCCATCATGCTTTGCCGGTTGGCAAGCGCAAGGACGAGGTGTAAAATCATTTCCCCTATGGCAAAACTCGCACTTGGCAAAGGTCTCGGAGCCCTGATTACTCCCAAAGTCGCCACGCCGACGCCGATTGTGAGCGATGGCGAGCGCGTGGAAATGATTCCGCTGGGCAGTCTGGTGGCGAGCCCGTTTCAGCCGCGCCGTGAATTTAAGGAGGAGCCGCTTCAGGAGCTCGCGGACTCGATCAAGGAACGAGGTATCATCCAGCCGCTGATTGTTCGCAAAGTCGGGCCGAAGTTTGAGTTGATTGCCGGTGAACGCCGCTGGCGTGCCGCCCAACGCGCCGGTCTGGCCGAGGCTCCGGCGATCGTCCGGCAGGCGACGGATCGCGATGTTCTCGAACTGGCGCTGATCGAGAATTTGCAGCGGGCGGACTTGAACCCGATTGACGAGGCGCAGGCGTTTGCGCGGCTCGCGGAGGAGTTTGATCTTCGCCAGGAGGACATCGCCCAGCGGGTCGGACGCAGCCGCGCGGGCGTGGCCAATTCCATGCGCCTGCTCGAGCTCGATCAACAGATTCAAACCTGGCTCACGCAAAGCCTGCTCACCGTCGGCCACGGAAAAGTGCTCCTCGGCTTGAAGGATCCCGAGCAACAACTGGCCGCCGCGCAGATCGTTTTGCGGCAAGGCAGCACCGTCCGCGAAACGGAGGTAATCGTTCAAAATTTCCTCCACAAACACGGCCTCACGCCATCTCCGCGCCGACATTCCACCGGACCGACGACGGATCTTTCTCCCGCTTTGCAAAACGTCCAGAACCGGCTGCAAACGCACTTCGCCACGCATGTTTCCGTGGCCCACGGCGAGAAAAAAGGCCGAATCGAGATTGAGTATTATGGAGCCGACGACCTTCAGCGCCTTTTGAAGGTTCTCGGTCTCTCGGAAGAATAAAAGTCCCGTCCAAGTGCTCCGCTGAACCCAATCCTGTTCGTGCCTGCCGCGTCCACTTTCAGCCGAATCTCTCTGCCCGGCTGCGTTCTCCTTGCCGCGCTGCTTCTCATCTCGGGCTGCAAAAAGAAACCGGTCGTTTCCCCTGTAACTTCACCGCCTGCCGTAGCGCCGGTTTCCTCAACTCCCGCAGCGACTCCAATCGCTCCTGAGACACCGCCGCCGGCTTCGCCTGAAAAACACACGCCGCTCACAGCAGTCACCTCCCGCATCGATGGCACCATTGCGCTGCAACGCGCCCGCACCATTTGCGGCCTCGGTTCGCGGGCCTACGGCACGCCCGGCTATCGGCAAACCCTCGCCTGGCTGCGCTCCGAGTTGACCCGCCTCGGCTGGCACACGGTGTATCAAGCTTTTGACACGCAGACGCCAGCCGGTCCACGCACTTACACCAACCTCATCGCCACCTGGCCCGCCGACAAAGACAAGCCCCGTGCGTCCAGCAATCGCCTCATCCTCACGGCGCATTACGATTCTCGGGGCTCCGAGTTCACCAATTTTCCCGCAGCCAGTTCCGGTGCTGCCGGTTGCGGCATTATCTTGGAACTCGCCGATCGGCTCGCCACCGCTCCCGACCTCGCGGCGCGGCTGCAATTTGTCCTATTCGACGGCGAGGAACCTGTCCGGCAAATCTCCACCACCGACGGACTTTCCGGCTCCCGTTTCTTTCTCCACAGCCTTCAAGAAAATAGGCAGTCGGCTAACATTCGAGCCCTCCTCGCCTTCGGAGCTGTCGGCCACAACGGGGCAAAATGGACGATACCCACGCTGACCAATTCCATTCTCAATCAGACCCTGCAGACCTTCATCTATCTGCAAAAATGGGAGGGTCAGATCACCCCGTTGGAACGCCCCAGCTGGGGGCCGCATCTCCCGGCTCTGCAAGCGGGCATTCCCGCCACTTACCTGAACGACGCGCTCTACCCGGCGCTCGCCACGGCGGACGACACCCCGGAGTGGCTCAATGCCGAGTCGCTGCGCCGCGCCGCCCTCGCCAGCCTGCAACTTCTCCAGCTTCCGCCGCAGCCCGCTGCCCCGGCGACAAAATCAAACTAGCGCATTGACGCGCCCCCTCATTTCGGTATTCTTCCTCTCCCGAAACGCACCCATAGCTCAATTGGATAGAGCATCTGACTACGGATCAGAAGGTTTGAAGTTCGAGTCTTCATGGGTGCACATCTAACCTCAAGGAACGGGTTGGATTTCATTCTGACTGCCATGCGTGCGGTCGGGATCATTCAAAAACGCTCCATTTTTCTGCGACAACACCACTCGATTGAGTTGGTGACCCTAACGGGATTCGAACCCGTGTTACTCCCGTGAAAGGGGAGTGTCCTAGACCTCTGGACGATAGGGTCATTTTCCTTGCGGGAAATGAGGGCTGGATATTCCAATCGTTTCCCACCTTTGGCAAGTGGAATTTCATCGCCTTTCCGGAGCCGTGCCGCATACCATTTTGCCATGGCAACCTCCCCGCTGCTCCCCTCACAAGCGCGTTTTTATCACCCAGAACAGAAACGCTGGCTCGAAGCCGTCGTGCCCGGCTGCATTCACACCGATTTGTTGCGACATGGCCTGATCAAAGATCCTTTCTGGGGCTCGAACGAACGCGAGTTGCAGTGGATTGAGGAAAAGGACTGGAAATACGCGATCACATTCCAAGTCACCTCGGATTTCCTAGCGCACGACGAACTGGATCTGGTCGCCGAAGGACTCGACACGCTGGCGACGGTTTACCTGAATGGCCAGGAAGTCGCGCGCACGGAAAATATGTTCATCGGTTATCGCTGGCCGGTGAAGCCGCTCCTGAAAGAAGGCACGAATGAAGTGCGGGTCGAGTTTGCGAGCACTCGGAGTTACATCCAGTCGCGGCGAACGAAAAATCATCTGCCCGAATGGAATGATGCTGTCGGCGGCGGCTCGCTCGTGCGCAAGTCGCCCTGCAATTTTGGCTGGGATTGGGGTCCACGATTGGTGACGGCTGGCATTTACAAAAGCATCCGACTCGAAGGCTGGTCTGGGAACCGAATCGAGTCGTTGAAAATTCACCAAACGCACGCTCGCAATCGCGTCACGCTGGAACTCACACCCGAGCTGGCGAAGCGCACGCGACTGCCCGTTTACCGGTCGGTCCTCAAGCGAAATGGCGAAGTCGTTGCCGAGGCACGCGGACTCGTTTTGAAGATCAGCCGCCCGGAATTTTGGTGGCCAAACAACATGGGCGCACAGCCACTTTACCAGCTCACAGTCGAGTTGCTGGCGAATGACACGGTCGTGTATTCCATCACGCGCACGATCGGGTTGCGCACAATCGAACTCGACCGGCACAAGGACGAATGGGGCGAATCGTTCCAGTTTAAGTGCAATGGCGTGGCGCTCTTTGCGAAGGGCGCCAATTGGGTTCCGGCGCATGTGTTTGCCTCCGAGGTGAGTCGCGAAACTTTGGAGCCGCTCCTGACCTCAGCGGTCGAAGCCAATATGAACATGATCCGCGCGTGGGGCGGCGGCGTTTATGAGACCGATGCGTTTTACGATCTCTGCGATGAAAAAGGGTTGCTTGTCTGGCAGGATTTCATGTTCGCCTGCGCTCTGTATCCGGGAACCAAAGAGTTTCTAACCACTGTCGAGCAAGAGGCGGAATGGCAGGTGAAACGTCTGGCGCATCACGCTTCGCTCGCTCTCTGGTGCGGCAATAATGAGATCGAGCAAATGCCGGCTGAGATCGCTAAAACTGCCGAGCGCAAAAAGGCCTACGACGCGCTTTTCCATCAATTGCTTCCAACTGCGGTGAAGAAATGGGATGGCGTCACCAGCTACTGGCCCAGCTCTCCGCATAATCCGGCTGGCTTGCACAAAGGCCACAACAGCGAACGCGGCGGCGATGCGCACGACTGGGATGTGTGGCATGCCCGCAAGCCGGTGAAGAGTTACGAGGAAAAATTTTACCGCTTCTGCTCGGAGTTTGGAATGCAGTCCTACTCGTCGCCGGAAGTGGCGGCCACTTTTTGTCCCCGAACGGAGATGAATATTTTCAGTCCAGCGATGGAGAATCATCAGAAAAATCCTGCCGGGAATCAGATCATATTCGACTACGTTTCGCGGCGTTATCGGTTTCCGAAGGATTACTCGTCGCTCTCGTATTTGTCGCAGCTCAATCAGGCGTATTGCATGAAGGTTGCAGTGGAGCATTTTCGCCGTCAGATGCCGCGCACAATGGGCGCGCTCTACTGGCAACTGAACGACACGTGGCCCGGATTCTCCTGGAGTTCGCTGGAATTTGGAGGCCAATGGAAGGCGCTGCATTTCGAGGCGAGACGTTTCTTTGCGCCATTGTTAGTCAGTGCCTATTTGCCTGGAGACGAGAGCGCCGGAATTGGCAACCAGTTCCAGACCACGATCAGCGAGGTGCAATTTTACACGGTCTATGATGGCCGCCCCGCGCTGGAAAGCACGTTGCATTGGACACTCTATCATCTCACCATTGGAGTGGTGCGTGAGTCGCACAAAGCCATTGAGCTGGCGCCCGGAAAATCCGTCATGCAACTCAAAGTCGATTTTAAAAAGGAGTTGCATCACTATGGACACGCCAATCTCGTGCTGCGCGTTTGGGTGGAAGGCCACGCCGGTGTGCTGGCGGAGAACACGGTCTTCTTCACCGCTCCACGCTTCATGGAACTGCCGCGAACGAGCATCAACTCAACCTTGCGCAAAGTGGCGAAAGGCAAATACGAGATCGAGTTCGTCTCGAAGAATTTCCACCACAGCGTGAAGCTGCAAATCCCCGGCTTGCAGGCCACGTTCAGTGATAACTACTTCGATCTTTTCCCTGGCGTCGCCCATCGGGTGCAGGTCGCCTTGGCGCAGGACATTGATTATGCGCAATTCAACCGCCTGAGAATGCAGCCCGTCTCGTTGGTGAACAGCTATTCCTGACCATCGAGTTGGATTCTTTTCTGCTCACTCGCAGCCCTTCGACAAACAAAAAAGCGCGCCCAGATTTCTCCGGGCGCGCTTGATGTAGTGAGACTTTTCTAAGCTTAGGCGATGTAACCTTCTTCGCCGTGATCGGTGATGTCCAGACCGGCGCTTTCGCCTTCTGGGCTGAGTCGCAGACCGATGACAGCCTTGATCACGTAAGCGATGATGATCGTCGAAACGATGGACAGCACCAAGGTGAATGCCACTGCTTTAAGTTGCTCAAACACGAGGGTTTTGCCGATGAGGTCCTTCAGGTTCGTGTTCAGGTTGGAGTTCACATCCGCCGTGGCGAGCACGCCGGTGAGGATGGCTCCGAGAGTTCCGCCGACCGCGTGCACCCCGAAGGTGTCGAGGGCGTCATCATAACCAATGGCGTTCTTGACGAAGACCACGAAGATGTAAGGAACGATGGCGGCCAGCAGACCAATGATCATCGCGCCATTGGCATCCACGAAGCCGCAAGCAGGAGTGATAACGACCAGACCCGCAACGATGCCGGAGCAGAAGCCGAGGATCGAAGGATGGCCCTTGTGGAACCACTCGATCACGGCCCAGACGAAGCCCGCAGTGGCTGCAGCCAGCGTCGTCGTCATGAAGGCGTTTGCCGAGACGCCGTCTGCGGCAACTGCGGAACCGGCGTTAAAGCCATACCATCCGACCCAGAGCATGCCGGTGCCGACCATACAAAGCACCATCGAGTGCGGAGCCATCTTGTCTTTGCCGAAGCCGAGGCGTTTGCCCAGAATGATGCATAGAATCAGCGCAGACCAACCGGAGGTCATGTGCACCACGGTGCCACCTGCGAAGTCGATAGCCTTGATGCTGGCAGTAGCATTCCAGACGCCGTTCATCATGCCGGTGACGCCCCAGACCATGTGGGCCATTGGGAAGTAAACCACGAACATCCAGACAAGAATGAAAGCCATGATTGCGCTGTATTTCATGCGCTCGGCGATGGCACCGACGATCAAAGCCGGGGTGATGATGGCGAACATCAGTTGATACATGGAGAACACATTCTGGGAAACCCAGTAGCTGTAATCGCCGTTCGGCGCGCTTGTGACTCCCTTGAGGAAGAAAAATTCCGTGCCGCCGAGGAACTTGCCGATGCCGTCTGGGCCGAAGCTCTTGCCGAAGACCAGGCTGTAGCCGAAGGCCCACCAGAGGATGGTCACCAGGCCAGCGCAACCGAGACATTGGGCGAGCACGCTGAGGACGTTCTTCTGGCGAACCAAGCCGCCGTAGAACAGAGCCAGGCCGGGCAGGGTCATGAAAAGGACCAGAGCCGCGCAGGTCATCATCCAGCCGTTGTGGCCAGGGCCGGGAACAGTGGACAAGGCACCCTTTGCCGCAGTGTTATTCATGTAAGCCTCCAAGTCGGCCACGCGTTCCTCCACTGTCGGAGTGGGCGCTGGGGTTTGGGCATGAAGTGAGTTTGGCACGAGGAAGAGCGCGGCGAAAAGCGCGCCCAGGATGGCTAGATAGTAGTGGGTTTTGGTCATGGTTTTTTGTTTTTGTTGGTTTGGTTAGGTTTGCAGTTGAAAAAGTTGGCGTGCTTTTTAGGGAAGCCGCCATGGGTTTGACGAGGATGTAAAGTTGAAGTGAGTTTTAAAGTCGGCCTGTTTTCAATAAAAAAGCGACTGCGGCAAGGACAGGCAGAAGCACTGGCAGCGAGAATCTAAAGATGTAGGCAAAGAAATGAGGGGTATGGACCTTGGCGTGATCGGCGATAGATTTCACCATGAGATTCGGGCCGTTGCCGATGTAAGTCATGGCCCCGAAAAAAACCGAGCCGAGTGACACGGCTATCACATAAAGGCCATCAGTTTTGAGAAACTGGGCAACGTGGGCAGTGTTGTTTAAGTCGAGATGCTTCAATCCGAAAGCGGCGGAGAGAAACGCGAGATAAGTCGGGGCGTTATCGAGTACGCCGCTCAACGCGCCGCTCAACCAGTAGAACTGCTCCGGAGTGTTTAAGCCGAGTGCGGCGGCATGAAGCTGGAGGTAATCCAAAGCCGGGATCATGGTCATAAATATTCCCGCGAAGAGCCACGCGACTTCCTTAATTGGCCCAAAAGTAAAATGATTCGCATCGTGGATGGGACGCGGCGTGCTGCGGTATGCTATGACGGCGGATGCGATCATAATAATCTCCCGCAAGATGGGAGGCGCAAAAATCACAGCAACCAGAATGGCTGCCAATGGTAGAAAGCTGCGGCGACCCTCGATTTTAAAGGTTTCATGGGCTGTTTCCATTTCGCGAATGGCTCGTGGCGCACGAACAAAGTTGGTCCGGTCGAAGAGATAGAAGATGGCGACCAGGGAGACGACGGCAAACGCCCAAGCCTTCCAGCAATGCTGCGTCACCCACCAGAAAGGAACTCCCTTTAAGTAACCTAAGAAAAGGGGTGGATCGCCGATCGGCGTGAGGCAGCCGCCAACATTGCTGATGGTAAAAATAAAGAACGCCGTATGGAAATTTGTGTATCGATATTTGTTCGACCGCACCCAGGGACGAATGAGAAGCATGGAGGCTCCTGTGGTTCCAATGAGGTTGGCCAGCACTGCGCCGATGAGGAGAAAAAGGCAGTTGCTCAATGGTCGAGCCTCTCCTTGGATGCGGATATGAATGCCACCCGCAACGACAAACAAGGAGCCGATGAAGACAATGAAGCTGACGTATTCCTCCAACACTCCCGCGATGCGTGTGCCGCCATGCATCCATAGGTAATACACCACACAGATCGATCCGAGTCCCAAGGCAATCTTCGGATAATGCCGCTCCCAGATGTGGGAAAACAGTAGTGGCATCACCGCTATGCAGAGGAGCATGCCCACGAAAGGCAGCACCATCAGCGGGTGCGGATCCAGTCCTTCAGTTGCGAGTGCCAGTAGCATGTGAGCGGGTTTTTTCCACGTCCACTATCAGCGGCCTTTGTAGGCCAGGATGGTGGAAATAATGGTCACTAAACTAATTCCCGACATGTAATATGCTGGCATGGTGAGCTCTGGTTCTTTTTTGCTGCGCCAGAGAAAGGCACCGGCGCGTCCGGTGCAAAGCATGGCGGCGAAGAAGGCGAGTGCGAAGCCAAAGTCTTTCTGGTGAACGTCTGTCATGGAGTAGCTGGAGAGGAGAAGGAAGGCGCTGGAAATTAAAATGTTAAGCAAGGTGGGCTTGCTGGTGGTCAGCCGCCAGACGTATAAGCCGGCTACGAGGACGATCAGGGAGGCAACGGCAAGGACGATGGTAATGGAATTCATAAACGTTATAGAGGGCGTGGATTCTGGTCAGACCAGAGTGGAGTTCAAGTGGAATGCGAACAGCTTGGTCGTGTCAGATGGTGCTGAAAAATGGAAACTCCCGCCCGTGCTCACACGGGCGGGAGAAACACATTGATTTGGATTTTACTATGCGCCTGGTGAGGACTTATCCGTCAACTGGAAGTCAGGGTAAGCTTCCACACCCATTTCTGGAACATCCAATCCAGCCATCTCATCTTCCGGAGTGGAGCGGATCTTCACGAAGAGATTCGAGATCTTCATGAATGCATATGAGAACAAGAAGACAAAGATAATACAGGCCAGTGTGTCGATAACCTGCGCGCCCAATTGTGAGGCATCATTTGCGGCTGCTCCGAAGAACTTGCCGAAGATACCCGTGACGCCTTGATCGGCCCATCCGCTGGCAGTCAGATCAGCATATTTCTTCAAGGTGGCGGGAGTCGCATCGTTATTGATAATCGTCCATGCACCATCTTTGAAGAGCTTGTGAACGCCACCCCAGCCAGCTCCATAAGAGCCGTTTGCGAAGAGTCCCACACTGAGAACCCCGAAGGCTCCGCAGACGCCGTGCACCGAAAGGGCTCCGACGCAGTCATCGACTTTTGCCACACGCTCCCAGAAGAACACGGAGAAGACTACGATTACACCGGCTATGAAACCGATGATCACCGCACCTAGCGAGTTTACGAAGGCACAAGGAGCGGTGATTGCGACCAGACCCGCCAGCAGGCCGTTGCAAAGCATAGTCGGATCAGGTTTGCCTGTAACCAAATACATGGTAATGAGGGTTCCCAGCGATGCGGCAGCGCCTGCCAGCATGGTATTCACTGCCACAATGGCGATACGGCCGTCTGTGCCTGCCAAGGTTGAGCCGGGGTTAAATCCGAACCAGCCGAGAGCTAAAATAAATGTGCCGAGCATAACCATCGGAACGTCATGTCCGGGAATGGCATTAGGCTTTCCGTCTTTGCGGTATTTACCGATACGAGGCCCAATAGCCAAACCCCCAGCGAGGGCAATTACACCACCGCATAAGTGAACCACACCAGAGCCTGCAAAATCGACGGCCCCGTGGCCGAGGGCAAAGTTCTGACCGAGCTGCGCCAGCCAGCCGCCGCCCCAGACCCAGTTGCCATAGATGGCGTAAGGGAACATGCCAACCCAGAATCCATAGACGATAAAGTGTTTAAAGTTCCAGCGTTCCGCCATCGTTCCGGTTGGGATGGTGGCCGTGGTGTCCATGAACACCATTTCAAACAAGAACAAAGTGAACACAGCCGTATCAAACACAGATGGGCTGAGGAAGAAGCCCTTTAGACCTAGCAGGCCAAAAGGATGCCCCATAATCTGGACTGTCCAGCCGTGGTTGAGGAGAGCTAGTCCCTGACCCAGAGGAGGTTGCCAGCCGATCGGGACTGGACCATTCCAGTAGTTTCCAAACATAAAGGCGAAGCCGCAGATCCAGAAGCCAAGCATGCCCAGACCGTAGATCATGAAATTTGTAGCCATCACGTGAGCTGCATTTTTTGCACGGCAAAGACCAGTTTCCACGAGTGCAAAACCCGCTTGCATGAACATCACGAGGAAGCCTGTGATCAGGGTCCACATGAGATTGATGGAGTTTTTGTTGTGAGCCACATTGAGGATCAACTCGTCGTTTGTCACCTTGCCCGTGCCTGCTGGATTAACGCTGGCGGCATCAGCGGGAATGGGCCAAGTCAAATCCGTCGCCGTCCCTGCATTGGCACCTGGTGGGTATGCCACAGAGTCAGGGACTTGTGGAGTAGGCACCGGCGCAGCGGGCGCGGCATCTTGGGCATTGGCACCAAATGTCGTCCACGCCACCATACCCATGATGGCTAGATGACATAATTTTTTGGATAAGTTATACATATACGTTGGTAGTTAAAGGTTGCGTTGTTGCCGCTAGTCACTTGGTGAGAAAATAGCGCGTGTTCAGATCAACAAGTTTTGCGCAAGGGACGGTGAGGCCACATGCAGCTGGCAGATTGAAGTTTGAACGAGCGGCTCGTTAGCAATGGCCATGCCAACGTCTGATAATTTTCGGCCCAGAGTGTTAAATGGCCGATTTGCTACTGAGTCGCTGCCGTTGTTTTCCGGTTACCTTTGGAATAAAGTATGCGTTCAGCGGCTTTCGTTATCCATGATGATCAAAATCGAACACGCTCTCTACAGTTCTTGTTTGATTCACACTTGTTCCGCCCGACGATTGCGATTATCAAAACCACTCTCTAAATCATGGCCTTACAAGAAATCCCCTACGGCGGCTGGGGCCGCAATCTCCGCCTCGCCAACGACTCTGTCGAACTCGTCATCTCACTGGAAGTCGGCCCGCGCATTCTCAGCTACCGCCCGCTCACTGGGACCAACATCCTGCACAATTACGCCGAGCAGATGGGCGGCACGGGCGAAGCCGCGTGGATGAACCGTGGCGGCCACCGTCTCTGGATCGCGCCGGAGGACATCGACCTCACGTATGCACTTGATAACCAGCCATTTCCTTACGCCATCACTGGTGATAATTCCGTCACACTCACCACTCCGGGCACGGACGCTTGGAAGATTCGCAAGGACTTTTCTGTCGAACTCGCCGTCTCCGGCAGTGGCGTGCAACTCACCCACACCCTCACCAACGACACCTCCTCCCCCCAATCCGTGGCTCCGTGGGCTTTGTCTGTAATGGCTCCCGGCGGCATCGCCCTTCTTCCCCAGCCGCCGCTTGGTGAACATCCCCGCGATCTGCTACCGAATCGCGCGCTCATTCTTTGGGCTTTCAGCGACACGACCGACTCGCGGTTTCATCTGGGAAAACATTTCATCAGCCTGCGACAGGAGCCGGATCGTCTGCCCTTCAAGTTTGGCCTCGCTCATCAAGGCAAATGGGCCGCTTACCTGTTGGGCGATCAGCTTTTCACGAAGACGGTCTCCTTTATCGAAGGTGCGACTTACGCCGACATGGGTTGCAATTATGAGAGCTTTACCAATGAAGACATGCTCGAAATTGAGACCCTCGGGCCGCTCGTCACCCTGGTACCCGGAGAATCCATCACGCACCTCGAAACATGGAATCTGCACGGTGGCATCCAGCCGCCGCCTTATTCCGACACGGCGGAATTTGCAGAATGGCTTCGTCCGTATCTTCCTGAATAGACTGTAACACCCATGAAAAACTTTCCCATTTACACACTCTGCCTCACGTTCTGCCTGCTCTTTCTGAATGGCTGCGAAACGACCGGCGGGCGCACCAACACGATTGATCGCGCCGCACTCTACGCCAGCGTGCAGCAGGAGGAACCGGGCGATTACTGGGTTGCGCGCCGCTATTACAAGCAGGACTACCATTTTTGGGGTTACATCCGACGTCCGCAACAGCCTTGGAGCACAGCTAAAATGGTGATGCTGAACGAACAGAAAAAACTCGCTCCCGACCGCGCCATGGGCCTCATCGGCAGCGATAGCAATTACGAATACAAGTTTAAGGGCTACTTCTCCGGCGACACGGTTTACGAGCCGGCTTCCAATGGATTCTATCCTGAGTTTGTCCTCACGGATTACACACTGAAGACAATCACCCCGCTCCAGATTTACTCCAATCCTGCGGCAACGGACCCTTCACGCCGTGTGATTGAAGCGCCTGTTCGATAACATCCCAGCCGGAAGTTAAAAATGGCTTACACAGACTTTCTGGAACGGCTTCTTTTTCATCTGGAAAGTCTGGATTCGCTGAAGCCCAGCGGCACGCTATCGGTGGAGCAAGTGAGTCTGATCCGCAACGCCACCACACTGGAACTGACCGGCGCGGATGAGCTTCACGACCGGGCCAGGCTGATTCGCGCCTTGCTGCTTTGCGCCAATGACGCGCTCGACGAGGCACATCGTCTGGTGCAGGAGGCACCGGGCGATCTCGCGGCGTATCTGCATGGCATCGTTCATCGCCGCGAGGGGGATTTCGAGAATGCGCGCTACTGGTTTCGCCGTGCGGGAGAACTGTCTTTTTTCCAGGAACTCCAGCGTCGCGCCGCTGCTTTGTCCGAGGACATGGCGAAACAGCTCAACTGGGATCCGTATCTCTTCACCACGCTCTGCGAGCGCTCCAAATACGGCTCTCGCACACCAGTGAAGACATTGGCCGCCATCCAGCGAGTCGAGTTTGAGACGATTTTGGATTATCTCTTCCGCGCCGGATAAAACTCAGGCCCGGATCAGACTCGTGGCGCTGAGACGCGCGTAAACACCGCCGAGTTCGACCAGTTCCTCGTGCGTTCCGCGTTCAACGATGCGGCCTTTGTCCAAGACTAGAATCTGACTCGCATGTCGCACGGTGCTGAGGCGATGCGCGATGACGAAGCTGGTGCGTCGGACTAGCAACCGCTCCAACGCCTCCTGGATTTGCCGCTCCGTCTCTGTGTCCACACTGGCGGTGGCTTCGTCGAGGATGAGAATGGGCGGATCTTTCAGCAAGGCGCGGGCAATCGAGATGCGCTGTTTTTCTCCCACGCTGAGTTTGATTCCGCGCTCGCCCACCTTGGTGGAGAGACCTTCGGGAAGCCGCGCAATGAAATCCCAGGCGTTGGCGGCGCGGGTGGCGGACTCCAGTTCCTCGTCGGTGGCCGACGGTCTGCCGAGGAGCAGATTGTCGCGAATGCTGCCATTGAAGAGAAAGCTTTCCTGCGTGACGACGCCGACGTTCACGCGCAACGCAGACTTCGAGTAATCGCAGAGATTTTTCCCGTCGATTTCGATTTCACCGCTGTCGTATTCGTAGAAACGCGTAAGCAGATTTACGAGCGTGGATTTTCCCGCTCCAGTCGCGCCGACGAGGGCAATCGTTTCGCCGGGGCGGGCGTGGAGTGAGATATGTTTCAAGGTCGGCAGATCCTCGGAGTAGGAAAAACTGACGTCTTTATAATGGACCTCACCTTGGAAACGCTCGCCGTTGTCCGTGTCGCTCGCGCCAATCTCCGTGGGTGTGTCGAGGATTTCAAAAACGCGTTCGCCTGCCGCACGACCCGCCTGGATGAGTTGATTCAAGCTATGGAGGCGCCCAATGGGTTCGTAGAGGAAGCGCGCCAGAATGATGAATGCCGTCAGTTCGCCGAGTTGCATCGTGCCCCCGAGAACGGCGCGTCCGCCGAATCCCAGCATGAGAATCAGCCCGCACGAGGTGAAGAAATTCATCGACGGCGAGTAGATCGCCCACGAGCGCATAACGATCAAAGTCGCTTGTCGCAGTTGTTCGCTGATCTGGTTGAAATGAACGTGTTCCTCGTTTTCCCGGACGTAGGTTTTGATCTGGCGGATACCGGCGAGATTGTCGTGCAAGAGGGAATTCATCGCGGACGACGCCTTGCGCTGGAGCCGGTAACGCTTGTGCGCGGTAAGCGTGTAGGAAAGCGCGCCTGCCAGCAAAAACGGGATCGGCACGAGTGCGAGCCAGGTCAGGCGCGGTTGCTGCCAGAACATCAATCCGCCCACGATCAGGATCTGCATGATGGAGACAGTGCCTTGCTCGATGCCATCAATCAGCACGCGTTCGACGGAGTTCACGTCCTCGAGAATCCGCGTCATGATGTCGCCCGTGGAGCGGTTGTCGAACCAGTTGAGCGGCAGCCGCTGAATGTGAGAATAGAGGTCGCTCCGCAGGTCGAAGATCACTTTTTGCTCAAAGGTGTTGTTTAGGAGGATGCGGAGTGCGTTAAAGAAATCTTGCAGGAAAAATGCCCCAAGCCCCGTGAGGACGAGCGGCAGCAGCAGCGCGGGCTGCTTTCCAATGATGACTTTGTCGATGATCTGCTGAGTTACCGTCGGAAAAACCACCACGAGTAGAGTGGTGAGCATCGCACTGAAAATCGTCCCGGTCGCCATCCACGGATAGCGCCGGACATAGGCAAACACCCGCAAGACCGTGCCCAGACTCGGTTTTTTCGCAAGGGGATCATCACTGCCGGCGTAACGCATAAGGAGGCGGAATCTCCGCGTGGCGTTGACACGGCGCAAGTGATAGCTAACGCAAAGCACTTGCCGCCAAGACATTTCGGCTGATACTTCCCGCATGAAGAAAGTCGCACTCGGGTGTCTGGTTATATTGGTGGTCGTAGTGGGGATTCTGGTGCTGTCTGCCATCGGGAGTTACAATCATCTCGTCGGGCTCAAGCAAGGGGTGAATGCCAAATGGTCAGACGTGGAAAACCAATATCAACGCCGGGCCGACTTGATCCCCAATTTGGTCCAAACCGTGTCTGGCGCGGCCAATTTCGAGAAATCCACCCTGGAAGCTGTCGTGCAGGCGCGGGCGAGTGTGGGACAAATGAAAATCACTCCTGGCGAAGCTCCGGCCACAGCCGAGCAACTCAAGCAATTTGAACAGGCTCAAGGTCAGCTCGGAACCGCCCTGTCGCGTTTGCTCGTGGTCTCGGAAAATTATCCGGAGTTGCGGGCCAATGCGAATTTTCAAGGCTTGCAGGCGCAATTGGAGGGAACTGAAAATCGCATCACCACGGCACGCGGCGATTTCACCGCCGCAGCGCAAACTTACAACACGGCTATCAGTAAATTTCCCGCCGTGCTTTTCGCGGCGATGGCTGGGTTCACAACGCGTCCGTATTTTGAGGCCCGTGCTGGCAGCGATGTGGCACCGCGGTGAAGTTCGACTTCGGCAACAAGCCCTGATCCATGCGCTGGCTCTGGCTGGTGATTCTTTGTCTGGCGGGCTTGAATGCGGGCGCCCAGTCTTCGGTTACCCTGCCTGCGAAACCAACTCGTTACGTTTCGGATCGGGCCTTCGTATTGGATGAAGCGCAGATCGGGCAACTGAACGCGCGGCTGGAGACGTTTGAGCGCGAGACATCGAATCAACTGGTGGTCGCCATATTTTCACGCCTGCCGGCAAATGCTGAGATCGCCCAATATTCGACGCAAGTTTTCCGATCCTGGCAGGTTGGTCAGGCGGGAAAGGACAATGGTATCGTTCTCTTCATTTTCAAGGACGACCGGAAGCTGTTTATCGCCACCGGCCGCGGCTTGGAGGGCGCGCTTCCAGATGTGACTTGCAAGCAAATCATCGATAGCGAAATTGTGCCACGTTTCCGTTCAGGTGATTTCCCAGGCGGAATCGAGGCCGGCGCAAATGCGATCATGGCGGCAACGCGGGGTGAGTACCATGGCACTGGCAAGACCGTGGGCGAGAGCCAGAAAAATGAAGGCGGTGCTTCAGGCGGATGGATGGTGATTGCGTTCTTTATTTTGTTCATGCTCTTCGCCCTGCGGCGCAATGGACGCGATGTGCTGGTGAATCGCCGAGGCTACAGTTCCTTTGGAGGCGGTTGGATCAGCGGCGGCGGCAGCTCCGGTGGTAGCTGGGGGGGCGGTGGTGGTGGAGGCGGATTTTCCGGCGGTGGTGGCACCAGCGGCGGCGGTGGAGCGGGAGGGAGCTGGTAAATGAAAACGAAAGAGTTCATTCACCAACTGGAAAAAGACCGCCTGGTGGACGCCATCAAGGAGGCGGAGCGTGGAAATTCCGGCGACGTGGTCTTATTCATCAGCCACAAAAAAGTGGAGAACGCGATGCACGAAGCGCACGCTATTTTCCATCGATTGAAGCTGGAAAAGACCACGCCGCAGAACTCGGTGCTAATATTTGTCGCGCCGAAAAGCCAGAAACTCGCCGTCATCGGCGGCACGGACCTTCATCAAAAACTGCCGCAGGAATGGTGGACCAATCTGGTCTCCTGCGTGACTGAACGCTTCGCCGGCGGCCATCTTACTGAAGGTTTGTTAACGGCTTTGCAGACAATCGGTGACGTTCAGCGGCAGTATTTTCCGATGGTAACGACGCCAGATCGCACCGGCCAAAAGGATTTGCTGGAGGATTGCTGAATCTTCAGACAGCATCGGGAAAACCCCGGCCAGAGCGGAGTTTGAGACGTATCGTAGCCGCAATGTGCTACACTGTGACGTTTTTGTAATCCATGATTAGTAAAATAGGCAATCAGACCAAATCGTTTTTGCAAACCGTCGGGAGTGTTGTCTGGCTTCTGCTGAACACGGTTTCCGAAATGATGGAAAATATCACCCGCGGGCGGGCTCCCTTCCGCGCCGCCTCGCTTTTTGAGCAAACGGACCGCGCGGGCGTGGGTTCGATCCCGCTGACAGCGATGGTGGCGTTTTTTCTCGGGCTGACCATGGCCATTCTCACGGGTTACCAGTTGCAACGCTTTGGGAGCGAACGCTATGTCCCGGGTTTGGTGGCGGTGGCGTTTACACGCGAGTTAGGTCCGCTTCTAACCGGAATTGTCATTGCGGCCCGGATTGGCGCCGCCTACACCGCAGAGCTGGGAACCATGACCGTCTCCGAAGAAGTGGAGGCGTTGGAAACCATGGGCATCGGACCGATGCGTTTTCTGGTGGCACCACGCGTGGTGGCGATCACGTGTCTGATGCCCTGCCTATCGGTGGTGGCCACAGTCGCGGCTTTGATCAGCACCGCGCTCGTCTCTTGGTATAACCTAAATATTTCCTTCTCCTATTGCCGCGATTTGATGCTGGAAAGCATCATGCTGAAAGACATCTATACCGGCGTGGTGAAAAGCCTTCTTTTCGGCCTCATCATCGGCCTCGTCTCCTGCTACAAAGGACTCGCCGTGCAAGGCGGTGCAGCTGGTGTCGGCTCTTCGACGACCTCCAGCGTGGTCATCGCCATCACGACGGTCATCGGCATGGATACGGTGGCAAACATTATCCTCACCAACGTCCTGCCATGAGTGATCATCCTCTCATTCGTTTGGAAAATGTGCGGCTCGCCTTCGGAGAAAAAGTCATCTTGGACGGATTCAATCTGGCTGTTGAAAAGAAGGAGCGCCTTGTTGTGATGGGTCAGTCTGGCAGCGGCAAAAGCACGTTGCTACGATTGATCTGCGGTATTCTTAAACCGAATTCCGGTTCGGTGAAATTTGGCTACTTGGAAGTGCCCAAACTCAAGCGCAGCATGCTCAACCAACTCCGGCGCAAGATTGGAATGGTTTATCAATATTCCGCGCTCATCAGCTCCATTAACGTGCGAGACAACCTAGCCTTGCCGTTAGAAGAACTGACACAAAAAACTCCGGCTGAGATTGAAAAGTTGATCGATGAGAAACTCGATATGGTGAACATGGCCGAGTCCAAGTTTGCCATGCCCGCCGAACTCAGTGGTGGCATGAAGAAACGCATCGGACTCGCCCGCGCCCTGATGATGGAGCCCGAGTTGATCCTTTACGACGAGCCCAGTGCTGGCCTCGATCCGGTCATCAGCTCGGTCATTGATGAACTCATGATACAAGTCAGCGAACAAACTGGCGCGACTTCCATTATTGTCACACACGAAATGGAGAGCGCCTTTCGCGTCGCTTCGCGCTTGGCGATGGTCTATAAAGGACAGGTGATCGAAGTCGGGACTCCCGACGAAATGCGCGCTTCCAAAAATCCTGTGGTTACCCAGTTTCTTTCGGGTGACACCCATGGGCCAATATTGGAAAATACGGGGCAGACACCACCCGAAGCGGTGGAAAACAATTCCAGAACTCGAAAGAAACGTTAATCCACTTACACCATGCAAGTCATCCGCAGTGAAATCCGCACCGGCCTTCTCGTCCTTATAACCATCGGAGCGCTCGTCGCGCTCGTCCTCTATATTGGCGCTCCCGGTGTTTTCAAAAAATTAAACACCTACTACGTTCGCATCGACAACGCATCAGGCATCAAAGCGGGCGCTCCCGTAAACTTGGCAGGACGCAAAGTTGGGCAAATTATCGACCTGAAAACCCCCGTCCCACTGAAAGAGCGCCCGGCGGACAAACCCGATTACGAAGCTATCATCACAGTCAGAGTGGAAGCCGATGCGCCACTCTACAAAGTCTGTAAAACCCGGATGGTTGCGTACGGATTATTGTCTGAACTTGTGATCGATTTCACCAACGGCGATGAAACCAGCGGGCTCGCCGAGAACGGTCACATCTTCATCGGAGAACGCGAGGCTGCGCTTTCCGAACTGGCTCCAAAAGTTCTCGACAAATTGGAGCCTCTCATCATCACAGGCAAAGAAACCTTGGCCGAACTCAAAACGGCAGCGGCCAACATCGGCAGCATCACCGCCGATGGTTCTGAGTTCAATCTTGCTCTTAGTCGCTTTCACGCCTTGGGAGATAACCTTGCGAAACTGACCGATCCACAGGGAAATCTTACAACCTCACTAAATGACTCCATGGCGTCGCTGAGACGCTCGCTCGCCAATGTGGAGAAAATCACAAGTGATCTGGAAGGCGATGATCTCAAAGTCACCCTCGCGAATTTTCGATCCGCATCCGTCGATCTCAAGGGAACGGTCGTTTCTCTCAGAAACACCGTCGGCCAGGTCGGCCCGGAACTCGTCGCTACCGGCAGAAACGCCAGCCAGTTTACCGATACCATCAAGCGGCAGCCGTGGCGCATCATCTGGCCTTCGACGAAAAACTATGCCAACGAGCAGCCGGGCGACGTGCAAGTCCGCCGCGCGCTTCCGGTCAGTCGCCGCTAAGTCCGGGAATTTTCCGCTGTGCCTGCGAGCCAGCTCTGGCTAAATAGCGGAGCGCGATGACACTTCCCACTGGCAACGTCACATTTTTCTTCACAGATATCGAAGGCAGCACGCGTCTTTGGGAGGCGAACCTGGCCGCGATGGGACCGGCACTCGCCTTGCATGATCGCATCCTGCGGGAAGCCGTTACCACGCACCACGGCATCGTCTTCAAAACGATTGGCGACGCCTTTTGCGTAGTCTTTAACGAGGCTCCCGACGCCGTCGCCGCAGCCGCTGCTGCGCAGCATCGTCTCGCCGAAACGGATTGGGGAAATAACGCTCCGCTCAAAGTGCGCATCGCCATCCACACCGGCGTGGCAGAGCTCCGCGAGTCAGATTATTTCGGCCCAGTGCTCAACCGGGTTGCGCGTTTGCTGGCTGCGGGACACGG
Source organism: Chthoniobacterales bacterium (assembly GCA_039930045.1). Lineage (NCBI taxonomy): Bacteria > Pseudomonadati > Verrucomicrobiota > Spartobacteria > Chthoniobacterales > Chthoniobacterales bacterium. The sequence continues at coordinate 437,231 of JBDSQB010000002.1, forward strand.
TGGACAAACGCTCCTCTCGCTTGCCACCGAGGAGCTGGTACACGACCGCCTGCCATCGCTCGTCACCCTGCGCGATTTAGGCGAAAATCGGCTGAAAGATCTTGCCCGGCCGGAGCGGATTTACGAGCTCATCATTGAGGGCCTTGAGACCCAGTTTCCGCCGCTGCGTTCACTGGAGCGCTTTCCGAACAATCTTCCTGTCCAGCTCACCTCCTTTATTGGCCGTGAAAACGAACTCGCCGAGGTTCGAGTTCAACTCCAATCCACCCATTTGCTCACGCTCACAGGACCCGGCGGCACTGGCAAAACCCGCCTCTCTCTCCAAGTCGCTGCCGAGCTTTCAGACCAATTCCCGGACGGAATCTGGCTGGTGGAATTTGCCACGGAGACTGACCCGGAAAATGTTCCCACCAACATCGCCACAGTGCTTGGTTTATTCGACGGCGAGAAATCTGTGGAAATGGCGCTCGCCTCCTTTCTCCGCCGCAAAAACCTCCTGCTCATCCTCGATAATTGCGAGCACCTCATCACGCCCATTGCACGGCTGACCGAGACTCTTCTCCGCCAAGCCCCGCAGCTTCGCATTCTCGCCTCCAGCCGCACACCGCTCGGAATTCCCGGAGAAACCACCTGGCCGGTGCCTCCGTTGAGTGTTCCAGAAATGTCGCGCTGGGGTGGGCTCATCCGCTATAATCTGGAAGAATTGGGGCGGCTGGAATCGATCCGGCTCTTTGTGGATCGCGCTGCGGCAGCGCTTCCGTTCTTCCGGCTGACCGCCGAAAACAGCCAGGCCATCGCCCGCATTTGTTACCGGCTCGACGGCATTGCACTCGCACTCGAATTGGCTGCGGCGCGAGTCAAGGTTTTATCACCGGAACAAATCGCCGAGCGCCTGCAAAATCGTTTTTCGCTCCTCACCGGCGGCAGCCGCACCGCGCTTCCGCGACAGCAAACTTTGCGTGCGCTGATCGATTGGAGTTACGATTTGCTCTCTGAGAAAGAACACATTCTCTTTCGCCGACTGGCGGTTTTCGCCGGGGGGCGAACCCTCGCTGCCATTGAGGCGGTCTGCGCGGATGACGAACTGGAAACTTGGGAAATGCTCGACCTGCTCAGCCAGTTACTGGACAAGTCGCTGGTGAGCGTTGAGAGCGGACCAGCGGGTGAGCCGCGTTACGTTTTCACCGAATCCATCTTTCAATACGCCCGCCAAAAACTGTCGGAGTCGAGCGAATCCACGATCATCAATGACCGGCATTTAGCCTATTTTCGGTATATTGCGGAAACAGCCCAGCCTTATTTGATGGGACCAGAACAAGCCCGCTGGCTCGAAAAGCTCGCGGCGGATCGCATCAATTTTCGCATGGCCATTGACTGGGCCACCAAGGACTCGGCTCATGCCGAGGAAGGCCTGCGCATGGCAACTGCGCTGACCCGCTTTTGGGAAGTGCGCAGCGATTTGCGCGAGGGCCGGGAATATTTTTCAAATCTGCTGGCTGTGGCCGATCCCATGCCCCGCCTCCTGCTGGCAATCAGCCTCGGCAGTGCCGCCCGCCTCGCTTGGTGTCAGGACGACAACACTTTCGCCTATGAGGCGGTGACGCAATGCATCGCGATGCTCACTGCGCTGGGTGAGGAGAAGCAATCCGCCGAATTTATCGCCATGCGAGGGTTTGTAGAGCGCCTGGAGAATAAAGCGGAACTAGCAGAAACAAGCTTTCGCGACTGTCTCGCCATTGCAGAGAAATATCATGACGAGCGACTCCGCGCTATCGCTAACACTGGCTTGGGCAGCATCGCCTCTGATCATGGTAAGTATACGCTCGCGGATCAACTCAAGCGCCAAAGCTTGGAGACATTTCGAAAGCTGGGAGACCGCTATTTTATTGGGTTGAATAGCTGGAGTCTGGCAAGCAATGCGCTGCAAAGCGGCCTGATTGACGAAGCCGCCGCTCTCTATCGCGAGTGCAGCGAAATCGCCATCCAACTCGCCAACCGCTGGATTATTCCCAATCTCATCGAGGGTGCGGGCAACATCGCGCGCATTCGAGGCGATCACGAAAAAGGCCTCACGCTGTTTGCCGCAGCCTCAGTCTTGCGCGACCGGCTGGGATTGTCTTTTGCGCCTCTCGACGTTCTGGCCTATCAAGAAATATTGAGCGACTTCCAACGCGCTCTGGGTGAGCCAAGTTATGCAACAATTTGGGCGCAAGGCCGCCGGCTGACCCCGTTGGAAGCGGCCCAACTCGCTTTTCCTGGAATTAAAATATGACCCGCGCCATTGTATAGCTTGGCACATCCCGTGAAGCCTTCAGGCAGACATGAGTATTCCTTTCCTTGGCTTATTTCTGCCAAGGCCCAGCTTCCTTTTAAGTATTGCACAAGGACGACGCCGCAACCTAACCTTTGCAAGTTTACTGTGCAGGGAGCAACCCAAACGGCTTGTCGCTCACATAGATTCGATAATCCTTGATCCGGCCCGGCGAGCCGTTACCGGCACGAGGGAGATAACGAATGCCACTTACAGGAATATTCTCACCCAAGTCGATAACGACTCGATGAGGAAAGTCGGCGCTTATACGAGTGTATTCCGAATGCCAATGCGTGGACGGCTGCCCATCGAGCATATTTTCTGCATCGCACGAGGCACCTGTAACTTCCTCACTGCTCACCCAAAAGATGCTCCAGAGATTCTTGGAAAGAACTTCCCCTTTTGCATCCAGCGCGTCGAGCTCAGCCACGGCGGCATTGTTTCCTTTCTCCGCATTCAGTGCCTCCAGGCATAGATAACGACCTTTTTGAAGACGCGCGAAATGCACTTCCTGCCACTCAGGCTCGGGCCTGAAGCTGCCTTGTGCGGCGGGCATAATCTGGGATGCTGAAAACGTGCCGCCGGCGCGAACCTTTCGAGCGAAATCCAGCTCCGGCCGCTGCTCATCCAAGATTGGCTGGACTAGACCTGAAAGCATCGGCTCCTGCGGCCCGATGAGATCGAGAACCACCACTTCGTTCCGGCCCGGCTTCAGCCATGGTGCCGGGCAATACATCGTCTGTGTGGGACCGATGTTCCAGAAGCGTCCCAGACAGTGACCATTGATCCAGAGCACACCCTTACTCCACTTGCGTACATCCAGAAACGTGTCGCCTATTTTCGTGAGCTCGAAGGTGCCATGCCAAAAAGCTGCACCCTTTGCCATTGCTTTTTGGTAGCGCAGTCCAGCGAGCTCCGTCTCATCCAGCGGCAGAGAAAAAATCTCCCAGCCTTTTAGTTCAGCGTCTGCCAATTTCACAGGGGCATGCAGGCCTTTGCGGTCAAAGACTTCACTACCAAAATTCACACGCCCCATTGCTTCAACAAGTAAATCCAGCCGCGATTCTTTCGTGCGTGCCGGGAGTTTGACTTGAAAACGCTTTCCGCGTCGGTCTATGACACCCACTTGTTTGCCGTCCAAAAAAATCCAGGCGAAGTCGTGAATTTCTTTCACGCTAAGAATCCCGGCAGGACCTGCTGGCAGCTTGGTGCGGTAAACGACGCAGCCACGGCTCTGCCCATAAAACTCCATCGTGCGAGGAGTTTCATCATTCTGTGGCTGGGGCAGGTTATCAAAAACCGGTGCTGTTTCCGACAGACTAAAAGCGGGAATTTCGATTACTGGAAGCGGCGCAGGGGGCGCGGGAATTTTCTCTCCAGGCAATAGATATTTCGAAAATAAATCCCGGACGCGGATGAATTTATCCGTTATCTGACCCGCCTCACTAATCGGAGCATCGTAATCGTAGCTGCTCGTGTCGGGGGAAAATGGACGGTCGGCTCCCGCCCACAAACCAAACGAAGTGCCGCCATGCGCCATGTAGATGCTAAAGGAATGGTCGTTCTGGAGCATGTATTTCAGATCTCCGATGAAGCTGTTCACGTCGCTTTTGCGATGATGGCCGCCCCAAACGTCAAACCAAGCGGGATAAAATTCCCCATTCATCAACGGCCCCGTTTTCTGAAATTTGCGCAGCGTCTCGAACGCTCCCTTGGCGGCACCGGGTTTGAAATTCACTACCTGAAAAAGATCGTCGCGATATCCGCTGGCGATGGCTCCCGCTGGATTGCACGCGAAAAGAGGCACGTCGATTCCGCCGTCTATCATAGCTTGCCGGAGCCTACCCATATATTCAGTGTCCTTGCCAAACGAACCGTATTCGTTCTCCACCTGCACCATAAGAATAGGACCGTCTTTGGTGATTTGCAGCGGAGCCAGAACACGGGCGACTTCTTTCAGGTAGCGGGCGGCGGGCTCCAGAAATTGGGGATCTTGCGAACGAAGCTTGATCCCGTCGCGCTTAACCAGCCACCACGGGAGGCCACCCATCTCCCATTCCGCGCAGGCATAAGGTCCAGGACGAACTATCACCCAGAGGCCTTCCTGCTGAGCAATGCGACAAAATTCCGCCGCGTCACGCCAGCCAGTCCAATCAAATTTCCCTTCCTCCCACTCGTGAAAATTCCAGAAGAGGTAAGCGCAAACAGTGTTCAGTCCCATGGCCTTGGCCATTCGCAGGCGTTGACGCCAATATTCCGGAGGGATCCGTGCAAAATGCATTTCGCCGCAGCGAATGACAAATTTTTGGTTATCCAATTCGAAGTTCTCAGCACCAATGGAAAAAGTGTGTGTGGGTTTTGCCCCAACTGATTGGGCTACACACGGAACGGTGAGAATCGTGAGGGCGAGGGCTAATAAACGGGATTTCATAGGGAGGAATTCAGGCTAGGTAGTTTTGGTAGCCGATAAAATCTTATTTGAGTTATTAGATCACCTTCGGCCTTGTCCAAGGCACGTGCGGATTGGACAGGATCACGAGTGATGAGATAAGATTAACGGAATGCGGCATGGCTGTGGAGTATTGGAAGACAATACCTGATTGCCAATCTTCCTTCGTTTCAACTAAGAAGTCATTGGCTGGTTGGTTATTGGCAATGATTGGACTAAGACATATGAATGCAGACCGGCGCTGGATAGAGCAAAGCGAAGACACGCCCGTGGTATCCGCAGATGAAATTATAGTCAGGAGATCGACAGCGATTGGACTAACGTCGCCATGCGAGTCGCCTCATGCCTGACTCAAGTTTAAGCAGTTGCGCGTTAGCACCGCAACTGGAAAAGTCCCCAGCAAATCTTCTAACATCACTGAGGAAACCGCTTCTCCAGTGAGAATATTTTTCCATCCAATGACATCCAAATCTTCTATTTTTGTGCCAGCCCAAACAGTGTTCGTCTCCGGCGCAGATTTATGGAGATTCAGTCTTGGTGCGATCACGAGTAACGTTTGCTCCTCTTTCTGCCGTAGAAAAGCTACTATCTGCTTCGCAGATTTTCCGGTGACTTTCACCGGCTTATAATCTCCGCTGTCGAAGATCTCTGGCTGCGTTTTTCTCAACTTCAGCAACTGATGAATCACATGCAACTTGATACGGCCATCACGCCAGTTCTTCAGCAGGTCCCCCGCTGAAACTCCGGACTCTAGCGAGGTTAGCATTTGCTTCCGCAAAGCATAATCGACCGGGCGGCGATTATCTGGATCCACCAAACTCCAATCCCATATTTCTGTGCCTTGATAGAAATCAGGAACTCCGGGTGAGGTGAGTTTGAGCACTGTCTGGGAAAGGGAATTCACCATTCCTGCGAAAGCAATGGTCTCCGCCATTTTTTGAAGCTCTCCCAGAAAGCGATTCCGGGCATTGGGTTCCAAGATGACGCCGATAAATTTCTGAACCGCTGTGTCCCAAGGTTCATTCGGGTCCACCCAGCCGCTATTCACCTTCGCTTCGTGCAAGGCCTTCACCATGTATTCCTGAATGCGTGCGATATAGCAGGCACGGGCTTTTTCATCCATCGGCTCCAGTGGCCAGCATCCCAGCAGGACCTGGTAGAGCAGATATTCCTCATTGGAATCGGGGGCCAGTTCTCCATCCACATTTGCGCGGTGACGGCGGTTTAACATCTGCCAGTGCCGGACCGTGCGAATCCATTCGCGAGGCATTTCCGAGAGAACCGCGAGGCGCGCGCGCACATCCTCACTGCGTTTAGTGTCGTGGGTGGAAGTCGCCAGCAAACATCTCGGCAGCTTCTCCAACCGCTGCTGATTGCCAGCGTGAAACTCTTCCACGCTCAAGCCAAATTTCTCCGGGTCCGAGCCAACTTCATTGAGAGCAATGAAGCGGTTGTAAACATAGAACGCAGTGTCTTCCACGCCCTTGGCCATCACCGGCCCGGTGCATTGCTGGAACTTCAATACAAAGTTGGTCCGCAGTTGCTCGTCCACAGGATGCGGATTTTCGGGTGGTGGCAGGAGCACATCTCTGATGAATTCAAAAACCGTACGCTCCAGTCCGGGATTATGGCCTCGCGCCAGCACGATGGCTTTCAAGACGAGCCGACGATCCATTTCGGAAATAGATTCACCTGGTTCCAAGTACGAACGGTAAACTGGGAAGAAGGCAATCACCTCCCGCACGGCCATCGTGAGGGCATTGAGTGTGAAATCACGATACCAGCGATTGCACTCCGAAATGCGATTGAGCAAATATCCCAGCGCGTTCACCTCTCCAGCCATGGAGACTTGCATGACCAGTCGTTTGCCGAGATAGACCTCCTCGCGGAAATGTCTGCGCCGACCAGTGAGCGCTGCATAGCCGACCGTTATAATTTTTTCTGCCGCTGAATCGACTTGAAGTCCGGTCAGCTCGCTGGCGAATTCATAGCCTGTCGTTCCATGCACTGGCCAGGTTGCTGGCAGTTCCTCGGATACTCCCAGTATTTTTTCCACGAGGAGCCAGGCGGCCATTGGATTATCGGGACTTCCACTTGCCTCGCCAAATGCGCGCTGCAATTTCTCCAGATAAACGCGCGGCACTGCCAGCCCATCGATGTGGTCGATGCGCACTCCGCAAATGTTTCCCTGGCTGACCAGTTGCAACAGGAGCCGGTGCGCATCGTGAAAAACTTCGGGCTCCTCCATGCGCAAAGCAGCGAGTGAATTCACATCAAAAAAGCGCCGGTAGTTAATCTCCTCTGTCGCCACTTTCCAATAACTTAGGCGGTAGTTTTGTTGTGATAGAAGAGCGTCAAGCCGGTCCAAGTCAGCTTGAAGTTTATCAATTCCTGTCGCAATGGATTCATGGAGTGGCTGATCTTCCGAAGACAGTTCTGCGAGTCGCCGCCTAAAGTTTTTCCGTTCCTCGACACTCGCAGTTCCAGTGACACGAAACACCTTGTCCAATGCGTCTAACAAATTACCTATTTCCTCCATCGTCAGATCGGAAGTCCCGATTGCTTCTTCCAGCATTGGCGTCACGGATACAGGTGAAAGTGGCAGGCGAGTTCCATAATAATCCACTTGGTAGGAACCCTCATTCCAAATAATTTTCAGTTCTCCTTTTTCCAAAACTCGTCCGTATTGATCGCCTAAAATCGGCAGCAGGACTTGATTCTCCAATTCGCGTTTCAGGGGTTTCCAATCAATGTCGAAATAGTTGGCGTAAGGCGAACTGGAGCCATTCTCCAACACGTCCGCCCACCAACGATTTTGCAGGCCGGTAATGCCCATGTGATTTGGCACGAAGTCCACCAAGATGGATATCCCCCGCTTCTTCAGTTCATCGCTGAGCATGGCAAAATCTTCAGCCGTTCCGATCTCTGGATCGAACTGATTATGATCGCAAACGTCGTAGCCATGCACGCTTCCTGGGGCGGACAAGAAGAATGGCGACGCGTAGAGATGGCTGATGCCCAGCGCATCAAGATACGGCACCAGATCGAGCGCATCCCGGAAGGTAAATTTTTCGTGGAATTGCAGACGGTAAGTCGCTCGTGGAATGAGGGCGTGTGACATAGGAATGGCTGATCACTTTAGCAACGGAATTGAGACTTTTTCCGGTTCCAAAAATGAGCGGAGTTCCAATCAAATCATGACGTCCGACTGGGATGCTATTTGCGATATAGCCTAGATGTATGATGTCGCGATTATTGGCGCCGGCCCGGCTGGGTTAAGCGCGGCTCTGATTCTTGGACGATGCCGACGCAATGTAATCGTGATTGACGCTGGTCATCCACGCAACGCCGCCTCCGGGCATATGCATGGTTTCCTATCGCGCGACGGAGTATCGCCCAAAGAATTTCTTAAAATTTGCCGAGATCAACTGTCGATCTATCCTGGTGTGGAGTTGCAACACGGAACAGTCACCGAGTGCCAGCGCCTGGAGAATTCATTTGACCTCCGCGCCGAAAATGGGGCGACATTTTCATCCAAGTTGCTGCTACTCGCCACTGGCTTGATCGATCCTCTACCGCCTTTGCGCGGCATTGAGAAATTCTACGGGAGCACGGTGCATCATTGTCCATATTGCGATGGCTGGGAACATCGCGATCAGGCTATCGCGGTTTATGCAACCGGGGCGGGTGCGATCGAGTTTGCTTTGGAGCTGACCTGCTGGAGTCGGGATGTGGTCCTTTGCACTAACGGCGGGAAAGTCTCCCGAGAGGATCGTGAGAGGTTGAGAACCAATGGAGTAGAGTGCCTCACTGAGAGCATCGTGTGTCTTGAAGGTGATGGGGATCAACTCACAGCGATCCGGTTTGGAAATGGGAAAGTTCTCCCGCGTCAGGCTTTGTTTTTTGAGACTCGCCCGAAGACTGCCGCTCGATTTGCGCGTGACATGAAATGCGATTTTACAGATGATATTAGCATCCGAACCGGAGACTCTGAGGAGACAAATATTCCCGGCGTCTTTGTGGTTGGAAATGCCAGCGATGGGCTGCAGATGGTGGTCATGGCTGCGGCGGAAGGCGCATCTGCGGCTTATGCGATTAACGAGCTACTTTTGAATCAGTCTCTAGTGAATCAAGGCGCGAAAAATAGGATTGGATGATTCATGCGCAATACAGTCGGGCAGCCTAATGATCGACGGCTGACTTCCAGACGGTTGGACGCATTGCAATGAAAGTCGTTTTTCAGGCATCCGCCTACGCCGACATCGGGGCGGCCTCCGATGCGTGTGTTACTTGAAAAATTCGCCGATTATTTCCACCACGTACTCCTGCTGCTCGGATTGGAGTTCGGGAAAAATGGGGAGCGCCAATGATTCCAATGCAGCTCGCTCGGACTCGGGAAAATCCCCTTTTTTATAACCGAGATAGCCAAAGCATTCCTGCTGATGCAACGACAGCGGATAGTAGATTTCGCAGCCAATTTTACTGACTTGGAGATGCGCCTTCAGAGCATCCCGGCGGGTCGTACGAATCACGTATTGGTTGTAGATGTGATGATGCTTCAAGTCGCGTCCGGCATGTGGCTCCACGGGCAGCGTGACGTGCTCCAGTAATCCAGCTCGGGTGAATAGTTCGCTGTAGCGCACGGCATTTTCACCACGTGCGGCGGACCAATCGTCAAGGTGCGGCAGCTTCGCCTGTAGCACCGTGGCTTGGATGGCGTCCATGCGAAAATTTCCGCCGATCAACGAATGATAGTAGCGCGGAGCCATGCCGTGATTCCGCAGCGCATCGATACGGGCGGCGAGATCCGCGTCACGGCAAGTCGCCATGCCAGCATCGCCGAAAGCGCCCAGATTTTTCGTCGGATAGAAGCTGAAATAACTGCTCTCCGACATGGACCCGGAACGTCCGGCCGTGCCGTCCGAAAGCAGATACTCTGCCCCGATCGACTGAGCCGAGTCCTCCATGATGTGCAGGCCGTATTCCTCACCAATGGCACGAAAGGCATTCATCTCCGCACAGCAGCCGAAAAGATGGACGGGAATGATCGCGCGCATGATGAGCCCCGCTTCATTGACCACGTTGCCGTCGGAAGAATGGTGGCATTTTTCCTCCAGATATTCCCGGACCTTTACCGGGTCCAAGTTATAGGTGGCTGGATCGATGTCGGCAAAAATGGGGGTCGCACCGAGACGCGCGATGCAGCCCGCCGTGGCGAAAAACGTGTAGGGCGTCGTGATGACCGCGTCGCCCGGACCAATCCCGAGTGCCATTAGAATCACGAGTTGCGCATCTGTGCCGGAGGAAACGCCGAAGGCAAAATTCGCGCCACAATAGTCGGCCAGCTCCTGCTCGAGTTCGACCACTTTCGGGCCCAGACAAAAACCCTGGGCCTCGCAGACGGCGGCAATGCGTTTTTGAATTTCGCCGCGCAACGGGGCGTATTGGAGTTTGAGATCGAGCAAAGGGACTTCCATGGTAAATGGCAGTCTAATCATAAACGCGGCGGCAATTCAACTTTACCGTGTGCCCAGGTCTCGACTAAAAACGGCGATGAATTCTTGGGGTGCTATTTTCGATTGGGACGGTGTGATTATTGATTCCTCGCGACATCACGAGGAGAGCTGGGAACGGCTCGCTCAGGAGGTGGGCAAGCCACTGCCGGAGGGACATTTCAAGCGCGGCTTCGGTATGAAAAACGAGTGGATTATTCCCAATCTATTGAAATGGTCCGAGGAAGTGGAGGAGGTCGGCGCACTGTCTTTGCGGAAGGAGGCGCTCTATCGGGAAGTGGTGGCCGATTGGGGCATTGAGGCATTGCCGGGCGTCGTCGATTGGCTGGCGTCGCTGAAATCCGCTGGCATCCCATGCGTAATTGGATCTTCGACGCATCGGTTGAACATTGAGACGACTTTGGATCGACTGGGCCTGCGCGATGCATTTAACGATGTGGTGAGCGCCGAGGATGTGACGGCTGGAAAGCCTGACCCGCAGGTGTTTCTGAAAGCTTCTGGAAAAATCAACGTGGCCCCAGAACTCTGTGTGGTTTTTGAGGATGCTCATGTTGGCATCGACGCTGCGCGAAGGGCGGGCATGAAGGTCATCGCAGTGGCCACGACGAATCCGATCGAAGAACTCGGCAAGGCGGATCTGGCGGTGCACTCACTGGCTGAATTGAGCTTGGAAAGAATGGCGCGCCTGTTCGATTAGGCTGGTTTTCAACGTGTTGCAGATACTCAGTGAGAGGCCTCTTCTAAAAAAAGGAACCGCTCTTTTGGTCCATTGCGATTTCTTTCTTGTAACGGTTGCTCTTCGGCGCAGCCAGATTTTTAACCAACAAACCAGATTCTTATGAAAACTGCAGCGACTGTAGATATCCTGAACGACCTGATCGAGATTTGCAAAGATGGACAGGACGGATTTCGCGATGCCTCTGAAAACGTGAACAATCCAGAGCTGAAGGCTTTGTTTGCAAAGTATTCCCTCCAGCGGTCAAAATTTGCTGGTGACCTGCAACAGCACGTCACCAGCCTCGGCGAGCAAGCGGAGAAAACCAGCGGCTTCGTGAGCGCGGTGCATCGCGGCTGGATCGACTTAAAAGCCGCCTTCACAAAAGGCAGCGATCACGCCATTCTGGCCGAGTGCGAACGCGGCGAGGACCACGCAGTGGAAGCTTACCTAAATGCACTTGATCAAGAACTGCCCAGCAACATTCGCAACGATGTTTACGAGCAATATTCAGCTGTGCAAATGGCGCACGACGATATTCGCGACCGCCGCGATTCGACTCCAGAATAATTGCTATTACATGATTCAAATGCCCGCACTGGCTCCAAGTCGTGCGGGCATTTTGCTTTTCGATATTTAGTTAGACACAGCCTGGGCCTCGGCCACGGCAATGGCTGTCATGTTCACAATTCCTCGAGCCGTCACGGATGGCGTGAGGATGTGCGCCGGTTTTGCGGCCCCCATTAAAATCGGTCCCACGGGCAGCGCATCGGAAAGAATTTTGACGAGTTGGAACGCAATGTTGGCGGCGTCAAGATTCGGCATGATCAGGACGTTTGCCTCGCCTTTTAAACTGGAGTCCTGCATCACACGATCCCGGATGGTTTGCGAAAGTGCACTGTCGGCCTGCATCTCTCCATCGATTTCCAGAGAAGGTTTGAGTTGGCGAATGAGCGCGAGCGCCTCACGCATTTTTACTGCGGACGGAGAATCGAATTCGCCGAAATCACTATCCGACAGCAACGCAACTTTGGGTGTAATGCCCATGCGCCGCACGTGGTCCCCAATCTGAATCGCCATGTCAGCAATCTCCGACGCGGAAGGGTCGAGGCGCACATGGGTATCCGCCAGAAAAAAATTACCGCGTTGCGTGATGAGCAGCGATAGCGCGGAGAGTTCGCTCACACCCGGAGCGAGTCCGATGATGTCGCGGATAAAGCGCAGCCGGCTATGGAAACGTCCTTCCAATCCGCAGAGCATGGCGTCGGCATCGCCGCGTTGCAACGCGACCGCTCCGATGACCGTGGTGTTAGTACGAACGAGCGTGCGCGCGGCATCCGGCGTCACTCCCTTGCGTCCGGCGACGGCAATCAGAGTGGCCACGTATTCGCGATAGCGTGGGTCATCCTCCGGATTGATCAGCTCGAAATCGTGACCTGCGCGGATGGAAAGTCCAAAGCGTTTGATGCGACTTTCAACCACTTCCGGGCGGCCGATCAAGATTGGAATTGCAAGCTTTTCCTCCAGCACCACCTGTGCGGTGCGCAAGACACGTTCGTCTTCGCCATCTGCGTAAATCACCCGACGCGGAGAACTTTTCGCTTGTGTGAAAATTGGCTTCATTATGAAGCCGGAACGCGACACGAGCCGATCCAGTTGATCGGCGTAAGCGTCGAAATCCGTGATGTGGCGCGTGGCCACACCGGTATCCATCGCAGCTCTTGCAACAGCGGGAGCGATCCGCAAGATCAGCCGCGGATCGAATGGCGACGGGATGAGCGAGTTCGGACCGAAAGGAGGGGCGGCACCGCCATAAGCCAGCGCCACCACATCGGACGGCGCCTCTCGGGCGAGCTGCGATATGGCTTCGACAGCTGCAATTTTCATTGCCTCATTGATTGTCCGCGCTCCTACATCCAGGGCTCCGCGAAAAATGTAGGGGAAGCAGAGAACGTTGTTCACCTGGTTTGGATAATCGGAGCGACCGGTGCAAATCATCGCGTCTGGACGGATCGCAAAAGCCTCCGCTGGGAGGATCTCCGGCGTGGGATTAGCCAGGGCTAGAATAAGCGGACGCGGCGCCATCTGACTCACCATTTCCGGCTTCAATACGCCACCCGCGGAAAGGCCGAGAAAGACATCCGCTCCGGAGATGATTTCACTCAAAGTCCGGGCGCTGGTTTCCTGTGCGTAAATGGATTTCCAGCGGTCCATGAGCACTTCGCGACCGGCATAAACGACGCCTTCCAAATCGCTCACCCAAATATTTTTACGACTGGCTCCGAGCGACACGAGCAGGTTGAGGCAGGCGAGCGCGGCGGCACCGGCACCGGAGCAAACGATCTTGACCTCGCCGATATTTTTAGAGGCGAGTTCCAATCCATTCCGCACGGCGGCACTCACGATGATGGCAGTCCCATGCTGATCATCATGAAAGACCGGGATCGACATGCGCTCGCGCAGCCGTTCCTCGATTTCAAAACATTCCGGACCCTTGATGTCTTCGAGATTGATTCCACCGAAAGTCGGCTCTAGAGCGGCCACGACATCGACAAATTTCTCAACGTTCTTTTCATTCACCTCGATGTCGAAAACGTCGATTCCGGCAAATTTTTTGAAGAGCACCGCCTTGCCTTCCATGACGGGTTTCGCAGCGAGCGGGCCGATGTCGCCTAGACCGAGAACGGCGGTGCCGTTGGTGATGACCCCGACCAGATTTTGCCGAGCGGTGAGTTCACTGACTTGGGTCGCATCCTCCACGATGGCTTCGCACGCGGCGGCGACTCCGGGAGAATAAGCCAGGGCTAGATCGCGCTGGTTGCCCAGCGGTTTGGTGGGCTGGATTTCGAGTTTACCCGGCTTTGGAAAACGATGATAAACCAGCGCTCCCGTGCGCAAGTCGTCGGACATTATGGTGGGCGTGCGGCTCATGATGTTCCTGCCAGGATAACGATCTAACTCGGCTCTGACGAGTCTTTCCTCTGACGACTGCGACCTTATTCCTTGAGTCGGCTGGTCAGCGGGATTCCGTATTGCTTGCTCAATGCTGTCGTGTCGGCCTCCACGGTATGGGCATCGACATAGAGCACTTTCGGATCGTCGCTTACTTCGATTTTGTGGAAGCCGTCAATTGGAGTTTTCAGCGCCTCATCAAGATCGGCAATGCTCTTGATGACATGGTCGTTCACCTTCTCGACAATGAGGTAGCTGAGCTGGTCATAACCAATCGTGCTCGGCGCGGAAAGAATGTGGCTGATGAAAACAATTCGACCGCGATCCGACGGAAAGATCTCTGATTGATACCGGTCGAAATAGACGAACTTGATTGGCGCGTCCTTCTGCCAGTTGGTGCCCCATTCGCGCAAATACTGGCGGCTGAGTTCCTGAAAAAGAAATCCACCGAGGAGCAGAAACTTCGGCGCGCGATCATAGACATAAGGTTCGATAACGTAGCTCTGCGGAGGCCGGTCGCTGGCGGTCGCAGTCGTCTCCTTAATTTCGCCGTTGCGAGAGTATTTGATTTTGATGGCATCGCCAACGTAGTGCTCGGTGCTGATGAGGTGGTTGATGGAAATTTTGCCGAAAACCGGGTGCGTATAATTTCCGTCGGGATCGATTTCCTGGTCATCCACGCTGAGGACCACATCGCCTTTTTGCAGTCCGGCTTGGGCGGCGGCGGTGTTTGCGTCGATGTTGCTCAGATAAATGCCGCCGGCGTCGGGTGGGAGTTTTAGAAAACGTCGCAACTGCGGATCGCGTGTCGGTTCAAATTGAATCCCTGCCCGTGGAAAACCGCGATACGGCGTGTCTGCGGCGGCTTTGAGAAAATGCTGGATGACCGGCAGCGAAATGGACTCAACGGTTTGCGAGCGAGGATCAAAACGCAGAAGGAGTCCGGCTAGTTTTCCATCATGCACGATGGGAACGGTGTAGCTGTTTTCGCGGTATTGCAGGGCGGCGGTGATTTTGAAAAGGAGATAGCCGTAATCCTCCAATGCATAACGCCCCACTTCACAGGAGGTGACGAGTCCGCTGGTGGCGACGAGAGTGCCGCTGTTTTCGAGTTGCCAGACATCGAGGCGGTCGCCAGTTTTTACCTGGCCCGCAATGGTCAGGCTGCTGAGAGGCTCAAGAAATTTGGGATCTTCGGGAGCGAGCAAGGCGAGATTTGCCTCGTAGTCCACGGCGAGAAGTTTGGCCGCGACCTTCTCACCAGAACCGGCTTTTTCGAGTTCAATGTAACTCTGGTTGGCGACCATCTCGGCGGTAACGAGAACTTTGTTTCCCGGGAGAATCGCTCCGAGAGCACGCTTGGAAGCGGCTGGTTTTTTTCCCCACGGACGAAAGAAATCGTAAGCCTGGGTGGTGCCATTGACGCGCACAACGGCGAGCGGGCTGCCGGTGGCGACGGGTTTTTCCTCGGCCAATGCGACGCTGATGAAACCGAGCACGAGTGAGAAGACTGCAACTCGAATGGAGAAAAAATGGCGTGTCATGTTAGCGAGCCGGAGGGTTGGCGAGGTTTTGCTCCTTCGCGACATTATAGCGGTCGAGAATGCGCTTCCTGGCGGCTTCGACGACGCTGCGTTCGAGGACAGCGGGACGTCCGCCGCCGAGAAATTGAATGATGTAGGTGTCGCGATTTTCGGCGAGAGCTGACGCGAGATCGTCGAGGACTTTGATGGGTTTCCCATTCACGCTGTCCACAATATCGCCTTGAAACTGCCCCAGATACGTGTTCACCGGATCGGGCAGGATGCTGCTCAAAACCACCAGATCGGGATGCGCAGTGTAAAGCTCCTCGGTGATGTAGAAGTTGTAATAATAACGCGTCCGCAAGTCATCAATGGCAACTGCCGCCATGAAGTCGCGATTGATCGGCTGGAAAAGCAGTCCGGCAAATAGCACGTAGCGTGGCGGTGTATCGTAGCTGTTCGCCTGCATCGAGTAGGGCCAGGCGGACTTGAGTTTGACCTTTGCGGTCACGGGCTGGCCGTTTCGGAGGAGTTGAAAAACAACGGTGTCTCCCTTGAATTTCCGCTCCACGATCTCGGTCATCTCGATGCGGTCGTTGTCCAGCTCGACAAATCCATCGCTGGCGATCGGCACATTATCGAGGCTGAGAAGAATGTCGCCCGGCTGCAAAATTCCGGCGCTGGAACCTGCCGCCGCGACACTCGTAACCACGATACCGCGGTCGTCGTCGGGGAGCTTGAGCGCGGCGCGCTGGGCAGGATTGACCAGTTTGAAATAGTTGATCGAGAGATCCACGTATTTGTCGTAGCGCCCGTCTTCAATGTCTTTCAGAAAGCGTTTAACGACCGGAGTTGGAATCATATAGGCGACGTTTTGCGCCTGGTCGCCGCTGTAGCCTTGGAAGGCGACTCCGACGACTTTTCCCCCTTGCATGACGGGTCCGCCGGAGTTTCCTGGGTTCACGGCCGCATCGATCTGGATGGCTAAATGCGAATCGATGCCAGAGTGCGTATAAGGTTGGAAGTCGATTCGGGAAACGATTCCGCGTGTGACGGACATCAGGTCGCCCCCGATGGGAAATCCATAGGCCGAGACGACGGTTTCGATCTCTGGAATGCCGCCCAAAGGCAGCGGCGAGCTGCCCTTGAAAAAGTCCGGATTTTCCACATCCAGCACGGCGAGATCGCAGTCGTGCGCGATGTATTTGACGTAGGCGACGTATTTCTTGGGATCTCCCTGGCGCTCGACGGTGAGGAAGCGATTGTTGCTGACAACGTGGGCGTTGGTGAGAATGCGGTTGCCTTCAATGACGAATCCCGCGCCGACTCCGCCGCCGACCGCACCCGGGTTCCATGGGACTTTGTAATCCACGTCCTGCTCGGTGCAGGTGATGCGGACGAGACTTTTACGAATTTCCTGTGCCTGCGAGACACCGGGTTGGGCGCGGGTCGTATGAAAAAAAAGAACGCCGAGAAGGAGCGGGATCAGTCGTGAGATCATGCAGATTTGCGCCAAACTATGGAGGCAGTCCCGCTGCCTGTAAATGGCTCTTCGCAGAAACAAAAAAGAACCGCAGCCCGTAAAGGCGGCGGTTCTTTAATGCGTAAATGATCGGCTACACTCGCGGTCCGCGACGGCCCATGACAAAGGAAATAATAAAGAGCACCAGGAAAATGACAAAGAGGATTTTGGCAAATCCCATGGCCGTTCCGGCAATGGTGGTGAAGCCCAGCAAGGCGGCGATGATTGCGATAATTAGAAATGTGATGGCCCAAGAGATCATGATTTTTCCTTTCGATAGGTGTTGTTGGTTTACAGAAAAGATTTCGCAAACCAGCAGGCCTCCGGGTGTATTTACTTGGGAAAAATTCCCCAGTGAGTCAGAAAAATCGGGCTGACGTGATTCGAACACGCGACCTCTTGAACCCCATTCAAGCGCACTACCAAGCTGTGCTACAGCCCGTTTATTTGGCAGAGTGCCAAGATTCTCGCAGAAAAAGAAAACTGCAAGCCGAATCCCAAGCCCTCGCGGCTATTTCAGGTGGAGTTCGTCGCGAGTGACGATTTTTTCCTCGCGAGTCGTGAGGTTTTTCACCTTCAAGAGCGGCCATTCGTCTCCGATAATAATGGCCACGGCGGCTCCGAGTTGCTCGGCGATCTGGAATTGTTTGCCGATCTTCGCGGGAGTCAGGGAGTAATCGACGCGGCGTCCGGCGTCGCGCAGTTGCTGGACGAGTTTTAGGGCGTCCGCCCGGCGTTCTTCGCTGGCGATGATGACGAATGTTTCCACCGGAGCGGCGGCCGCCAGCGCGGCGGACATTTTTTCGCGGGCTACTGGCGTATCGTCGATCAAGTTTCCGAGAACGACGTCGCCCATGGCGAAACCGATGGCGGCGAGGTTCGATTTGCCGTCGCTGATGAGGTTGAGAAGTCTGTCGTAACGACCGCCGCCGGCAAGGGCACGCTCGTTTTTGCCTTTATCGAAAACCTCAAAAACGACGCCTGTATAATAGGCGAGTCCTCGAACAATGGCATAATCGACCTCCACATAACGATCCAACTCGCGTGCTTTTAGATCGTCGAGGATCGGCGCAAGGTCGGCGCTTGGGGCTTTCGAGCGCATGAAGCCGAGCACTGTCTCGGCGGAAAAACCGAGCGGAGTTAGAAGCGATTCTGTTTTTTCCAGCGGCATGCGCTCGGCCTTGTCCACGATCTGGAAAAAAGCCGATTCGTCCTCGGGTTTGCCGCCGTTACTGGAGAAGAATTCTGCCCACGCGGTGCGGCTGCTCAGGCGCACGACGAAATCATTTTCGTCGAACCCGAAGGCACGCAATGAATCGACTGCGAGTGCGATCAATTCCGCGTCGGCGGCGGGCGATGTTTCTCCAAAGATGTCGGCGTTGAGTTGGTAAAACTCCCGTCCGCGTCCGCGCTGTTGCTTTTCGTAACGAAAAAACTGCGGCACGCAAAACCACTTGATCGGCTTGCGAAAATCCCGTTCCCGCGATGCCACCATACGGGCGACGGTCGGTGTCATTTCGGGTCGCAGCGAGACGTGACGCTGGCCTTTGTCCTCGAAGTTGAAAAGCTGGCCGACGATTTCGTTGCCGGATTTTTTTTGATACAATTCCAGCGGCTCGAGCACGGGGCCGTCGTATTCCACAAAGCCGTAGCGTTTCGCCACGGCGCGCCAAGTGTCGAGGATGTAGTTGCGCCGCGCGCATTCGGCTGGGTAGAAATCGCGGAAACCGGGAAGAAGTTGCATCGGAAAAGCTGAATGGTGAATACTAAAGGCGGTGTTGAGCGAGCTACAAATACGGGGATTTCGTTGTTTTGAAAGGGCGAGACTCCAGTTGGGGCCGGGCGCGACGTGCATCGTCGGGCCGAATGCGCAGGGCAAAACGTCGCTGCTCGAGGCGGCCTGCGTGCTGCTCCGGCTGCAATCGCCTCGCGCCTCGACGCTCGGGCAGGCGGTGCGTTTCGGCGAAGCGGGGTTTGCGCTGGAGGGCGTCTGGAATGAGGCGCGCTGCCAATATTATTATAGTGCGCGGCAGCGAAAACTGGTCCTCGATGCCGTCGAGCAGCGCCGGGCGAACGAGTATCTCGGGCTCGCGCGGGTGGTGTGGTTTGGCAATGACGACTTGGATTTAATTCGAGGTGGCGGCGAGGAGCGGCGGCGTTTTCTGGATTTTGCGATTGCACAGACGAAGCCAAGCCACCGGGCGCACTTGCGGAGTTATGAGAAGGCGTTGCGCTCGCGAAATTCACTCCTGAAATCCGGCGGCAGTCCGCGCGAGATTGCTGCTTACAATGGTCCCCTGCTCCAATCTGGCGAAGCCGTGCGGCTGGCGCGGCGTGAGTTTGTCGCGGCCCTCACGCCCTTGGTCGCCGCTGCCAATCGCGACATCGGCGGGGAAGGCCCGGAGTTGCAATCTACTTACAAGGATGGCGTAGGCAGCGGGGATTTCGCGGACGCTCTGGAAAAGTCTGCGGCACAGGAGAAACACCTCCATCAAACCGTCGTCGGCCCGCACCGCGACGATCTTGAACTCAGCTTTGACGGACGCGCCGCTGCTCATTTCGCATCGGAGGGTCAGCAGCGCACGGCCGCTCTCTCCCTCCGTCTTGGTCAGGCGAAAATCCTTCAGGCGGGACAGCCGCAGCCACCGCTTTTCCTGATCGACGATATTTTTGGCGAGCTCGATCTTGTTCGCCGCAATCGCCTCCTCCAGCACCTGCCAAAAGACGGTCAGCAGCTCATCACCACCACCCATCTCGACTGGGCAGGCGATTTCCCGGTCCATATCCTAAAAATCGGTGAAATCTGCTGAAGATTTGCATGGCAAAGGATTGATCAACAGCCTTTTGCATCAGTTTTTGGTTGACCAATCCGCCTCAAAAGCTACTGTCGGGGGCACTTTCCCTACTCAACCTTCCAAACGATGCTTCTAAAAAAATCCTTCTCACCTGTTTTTCTAGCATGGGCTTTGACTTTCGTAACTGCGATTTCATGCCTTCAGACAGCAGGTGCCGAGGAAGATGGAATTTCGGTTGGAAAACTGAGATTTGGCAGCCAGACCAATGACAAATGGCTGACCGTGGACCTGAAAAAAACCAACCGCATAGGCAGTCCGACGGTTAATACCGACAGCAGCCGCTCTTTTGGCTCCACTTATCGCACGGTCACTCGCTCAACTTCCTCCACGAGCTATTTCAACTCCTATTCGACTCAAACGAGTTTGCCCGCAGTCTATCCGCCCGCGTCCTCCATGGTATCCAACCGCAAGCTCGTTCAGGCGGCAGACATCGCGCTGGGCAGCGCCCACCTTCACTCCACAGGGAGTTGCTGGCGCTACGTGAAATCCGCCTTGCTCAAGGCTGAGGCGATCGACTCCTATCCCAAAACCGGCTACGCCAAGCAGGCCGGACTGGAACTCGTGCATGACTACGGCTTCGTGCGCACCACCATTTCCAACCCCTTTTCCGCTCCCGTCGGCTCAGTCCTCGTCTATGGCGGTTCTGGCGCCGGACATGTGGAAATCCGGACTCGCACCGGTTTTGTCAGTGACTTCGTATCGGCCAAACCTTCGGGTCGCCCGCTCATCGGCGTTTTCGTTAAACGCTAGTTTGCTTGTTCGGCCCGCAGTTTGCGCGCCGCTCCATTTGTGCGATGAATGGATAAGAAATGTCGCCCACCCTTTTAGAGTCAGTCGTCGCGATACTCTTGATCTGGGTCGCATGGCAATTGGGGAAAATCGTTTATCTCCGGCTCATCAGAAAGCCACCCCAGCCTCTCTCCCTTCCCGATAAAAAACATGGCCACCACCGTTAACTACACTCCGCAACTTCCCTTTCGTCTCGGGAAAATCCTCATCGTCTTCGTCATCGCGATCCTTCTTTTGATCGTCACCTTCAGTGCCTGGCGCAACATTCGCCCCGGCTACGTCGGCATCGTCTTCGACAAAATCAATCACAGCGTCACCACCTCGGCGCTCGATCCGGGTTGGGCTTTTATCAACCCATTGACGCAGGCCATTCAGGAATATCCCGTTACCATTCAGACCTATCAAATGGTGCAGACTTCCAACGAGGGCACCGTTTCTGGCGACGACTCGATCAAGGTCCAGAGCAACGAGGGCCAGCAGATCAACCTCGATGTCGTCATTCAATATCAGGTCGAGAAATCCAAGGCCAACCAGCTCTACACCGACTGGGGCGGCGCTCCCATTTCCGTCGTGGAAAACGGCGTCGTCCGCCAATACACCCGTTCTCAAGTGCCCGTCGTCGCGGCCCGTTACACCTGGGAGGAAATTACCTCCGGCAAGCGCGCGGAAATGATCGAGGAAATCATTCGCGGACTTCGCGAGGAATTTGACAAACGTCATCTCAACCTCGTTTCTTTTGGCATTCGCGAGGTGCATTTACCGCAGTCGCTACAGCGCGCCCTCGACATTAAAATTCAGGCGCAGCAAGCCGCCGAGCAGCAGAAATATATGCTCGCGCAATCCAAGGTGAAAGCCGAACAGGACGTCACCCAAGCCACAGGCCAGGCCAATGCGGTCAAGGCGCAGGCCGAGGGCGATGCCGCCGCCACGCTTACCAAAGCGCGTGCCCAGGCCGAGGCCAACGACCTTCTGGCTAAAAGCATCACGCCGCCGCTCATTCAATACGAGCAACTCCAGCGCTGGGATGGACGCCTCCCGCTTTTCACCGGCAACGGCGGCACTCCTCTGATCGACACTTCGGCATTGCTGAATGCGGCGAAAGAGTCCAAGCCGAATCCTTAGCTAGAGTCGTATCTAACTCGACTCACGCCTGCGCAAAATCTTGCGTGCTCTTCGCGCGTCCGGCGTTCTATCATCGGTCTCATGTTAGGAAACACTACCGCCCCGGACCCGGAATTTGACCGCTCGTTGCGGCCCCCGGCGTTTGCTGATTTTGGCGGTCAGTCCAAGGTCTGCGACCGTCTTGAACTCATGGTCGAGGCCGCGAAACAGCGTGGCGACGTGCTCGATCATATTCTTTTGAGCGGACCTCCCGGTCTTGGAAAAACCACGCTGGCTTACATTCTAGCGACCGCTATGGGCGGCAGCATCAAGAACACCAGCGGCCCGATGATCGAGAAGGCGGGCGACCTCGCCGGACTTCTAACCACGCTGGAGCGCGGCGACGTTCTATTCATCGACGAGATCCACCGGCTCCAGCCGACGATCGAGGAATATCTCTATCCCGCGATGGAGGATTTCAAACTCGACATCCTCATCGACCAGGGCCCGAGCGCTCGCAGCGTGCGGTTGAATCTGCCGCGCTTCACCCTCATCGGTGCCACGACTCGCGCGGGAATGATTAGTGCGCCACTTCGATCCCGCTTTGGGATCAATCCACGGCTCGATTATTACACGGCGGAGGATTTGCAAAAAATCGTTTTGCGCAGCGCGCATTTGCTCGATCTAACCATCGACGAACCTGGGGCGCTGGAGATCGCGGCGCGTTCCCGGGGCACACCGCGCATCGCCAACAATCTGCTCCGCTGGGTGCGCGACTATGCGCAGGTAAAGGCCAATTCGCAGATCAACCAAGACATCGCGGCCAGAGCTCTAACCATGCTCGAGATCGACGCCGACGGCTTCGATGAAATGGACAAACGCATCCTGGAGGCGCTCATCATCAAGTTTCAAGGCGGCCCGGTCGGAATCAATTCACTCGCCGTCTCAGTGGGCGAGGACGCTGGCACGATCGAGGACGTGAACGAGCCCTATCTCATCATGCAAGGCTATCTCAAGCGCACCGCACAGGGCCGCGTGGCCATGCCAGCCGCCTATCGCAAGCTGGGACTTTCCATTCCGGGAAAATCCGCCGATCTCTTCGACTAACATCGAAACTGATCCGACTTACATTCCAATCTGGAAACAAAAATGGGAGGCGGATTTCTCCAGCCTCCCATTTGTTAGGAACTTGAAAATAGTCAGGGACTATTTTTTCTTCGCGACCGCTTTTTTGGCGGGAGCTTTTGCGGCCGGGGCGGCTTTTTTAGCAGGAGCTTTCGCTACGGCTTTTTTGGGAGCGGCCTTGACGGCTGGTGCAGCTTTTTTGGCTGGTGCCTTGGCGGCAGCTTTGGGAGCGGCCTTAGGAGCAGCTTTTGCGGCTGCTTTGGGCGCAGCTTTGGCGGCTGGCTTTTTAGCGGCTAGTTTCTTAGGAGCTGCCTTTTTGACGGGAGCTGCTTTCTTGGCAGGGGCTTTTTTAATTGGCATCCAGAATCCCCCCTTTCCATCCGCAGTAGCGGGCGAGGCAAAGTGTGTGTGATGAAATGAACATCAGATAAGACTGCTAGTAGATAATTTCAGGAGCCGAGTCAACAAATTATTTTTAGCTAGTACTCAAATAGTTTGTCGGCCGCCGGCATCGCGGCTCAAAAAACCTAGCTATTCGCCAATAGCTAGAAGCGATTCGGCGCGGGCCACAATATCGCCCACGGGCAAGAGCCGCCCAATGCCCTCGTATCCACATGCTAACATTCCCGACTCGGGCCCGATGAATTGCACGTTGCGCGATTTTAGAATGGCCACATTGGCCTGCGTTGCGGCGTGCAGCCACATTTTTCCATTCATCGCTGGGGCGACTAACATCGGAGCCAGGGTCGCGAGTGCAATGGAAGTCAGCGCGTCGTTGGCGAGGCCATGCGCCAGTCTTGCTAACACATCCGCTGTCGCTGGGGCGATGAGTAAAAGATCGGCCTCGTCCGCGAGTTCGATGTGACCCGGACGACTGCTGTCGCGCTCGTCCCACACACTGGTGATCACGGCTCGGCGCGTGAGGGTTTGCAGAGTAAGCGGGGTGATGAATTGCGCGGCTCCGTCGGTCATCACGGCGGTGACCTGATGCCCGCGTTTGGTTAGCTGGCTGGCGAGATCGGCAGCCTTGTAGGCAGCGATGGAACCGGTGATGCCGAGCAGGATGTTAGCCATCGGAGTTAGATCAGAATGAGGTCTTTCATCCGGCGGCTGAGATAGCGTTCGGCTCGCATGATGGCGCGAAATTTCTGCAAATCCTCCTCGGTGGAGCCCGAGATGATGATGTAACGAAAGGCGCGCCAGCTTTTCATTTCGCGAGCGGCATTCGTCAGGCGCACTTCGATTTGCTCGGGAGTTTCCGTGCCACGTTTGGTGAGCCGGCGGCGGAGTTCATCCAGACTCGGCGGCATGATGAAAACATCCGCCAGCGCCTCCTGGATATAGGCATCGGGAAACGCGCGAATCGCCGCCACGCCTTGAATATCGACATCGATAAGAACATCGACGCCTTCCTGCAAATGCTCGATCACCGTCGAGCGCAGAGTCCCGTAGAGATTGCCGTGGACGTTGGCGTATTCCAGAAATTCCCCAGCCTCAATGCGGGGGCGAAATTCGTCCTCACTAATAAAGAAGTAATCCTCGCCATGAATCTCGCCGGGACGCGGCTTGCGGGTGGTGCAGGAGACGGAATAAATGAAATCCGGCGTCTGCCGCAGCGCCTCGCAAAGCGTCGTCTTACCAGCGCCCGACGGGGCGGCCACGACAAAGAGAATGCCGTGGCGCGAGGCGTCTTTTCTAGCTAATGGTTGCGTGGGCTTATTCAATGTTCTGGACTTGTTCGCGTATCTTCTCCATCTCGCTCTTGCACGTCACGATAATTTGCGAAATAGCCGCGTCGTTCGCCTTTGAGCCGAGAGTATTCAGCTCGCGCCCGATCTCCTGCACGATAAATTCCAAGGTGCGTCCAATCGGTTCGTCTTTGGTTAGGTTTTCGCAAAACTGGCCGAGGTGACTCTGCAAACGCGTAAGTTCCTCGGAAATGTCGCAACGATCCGCGAAGAGCACGACTTCCTTCGAGAGCCGGTCGTCGTCCAATTCGAGTTCGATTCCTATCTTGCGCACGCGCTCGTGCAGGGCAGCGCGATATTTCTCGATCACCGCCGGGTGCAATTCGTGGATTTTTTCGATCGCGGATAGAATGTTAGCAGCCCGCGTTTCCAAGTCCGTGCGGAGATCGACACCTTCGCGCGTGCGCATGGCCACGAGTTGTTCTAAAGCCTGCTGCAACGCTTTTTCCAAGAGCGGCCAGACCACTTCCAGATCATGACTCAGCGCCTCCACCCGCAGCACACCGGGAATGGTTAGCAGCGATTGCAATCCAACTCCCCCTGTTAGCTGATGCCTCTCCACGAGCGCCAGCAAAGCCGCATGTGCCCGCGCCGCTGCTGCCGGATCGATCAGATCGCCGCCCGCCGCACTCGCCAGATTCGTAGTCGCCACCAGAACATTGATGCGCCCGCGCGACAACGTGGCTGCGACAAGCTCGCGAACGCGCGGTTCCAGCGAGGCGAGGTCGCGTGGCAGATTGATCGCTGGCTCGAGTTGCTTGCGATTGACGGAATTGACTTCCACCGTGATCGCCAGGCTCTCATCGGCCATCTGGCCGCGGCCATAGCCGGTCATGCTTTTCATACTTCGAGAGACTCGTTGCTCTTCTTCTTAAACAGCTTCACGATCGTTAGGAGCGTCGTCACCAAAATGCAAAATCCCATTACGCCAGTGCCTAGAAATAATCCCCAGATCATTCCTAGCGCTGCCGCGAAACGCACCGGGTCGCTCCCCGTCGGAGGCATAAACCAGCCTTTCACAAACTCCGGTGAGATCCATGCGACTCCCGCTGCGAAGACGCCTCCTAACAATGCCGAGACCAGCGCCGCAGCCACGATGGCGAGGAAGTATTTTAGAAAGGTCATTTCAAAAGAAAATCCGCCGCCTGACTTACATCCTTATCACCGCGGCCGGAGAGATTCACGATGATGAGTTCATCCTTTCGCATCGTTGGCGCGACCTTGATCGCCTGGGCCACGGCGTGTGCGGATTCCAGCGCGGGAATGATTCCCTCGATCTTCGCCAGTGTCTGAAATGCCTCCAGCGCCGCGTCGTCGGTGGCGTAGTCGTAGTTCACCCGCCCGATGTCGTGCAGATAACAATGTTCCGGGCCAACCGCCGCGTAGTCGAGTCCGGCAGAAATGGAATGGGTTAGTTCGACCTGTCCATTTTCATCGGCCAGCAGCCACGTCTTCGCGCCTTGCAGAACGCCCAACCGTCCACCCTGAAAACGCGCCGCGTGCCTTCCCGAAATAATCCCCTCGCCGCCCGCTTCCACGCCCGTCATACGCACCTCTTCGTCGCCGAGAAATGGATAGAACAGCCCGATCGCATTACTCCCGCCGCCCACGCAAGCCAGCAATAAGTCTGGAAGTCGATTCTCTTTTTCCAAAATCTGCCGCCGCGCCTCGTCTCCGATGACGCGGTGAAAATCCCGGACCATCATCGGATACGGATGCGACCCGTAAGCCGTTCCTAATATGTAATGGGTCGAGCGCACATTGGTGACCCAGTCGCGCATCGCCTCATTCACCGCCTCCTTCAACGTCGCCTGACCCGCCGTCACCGGCACCACTGTCGCCCCGAGGAAACGCATCCGCGACACGTTCAACGACTGACGCACCATGTCGGTCGCGCCCATATAGATCACGCATTCGCAGCCAAACCGCGCCGCTACCGTCGCCGTCGCCACCCCATGCTGACCCGCCCCCGTTTCGGCAATGATCCGTTTCTTGCCCATGCGATTCGCCAGCAGAATCTGGCCGATGGCGTTGTTAATCTTATGCGCTCCGGTATGGAGCAAATCCTCCCGCTTCAGATAAATCTTCGCCCCGCCGAGATGCTCCGTGAGCCGCGCCGCGTGATAGAGCGGGGTGGGCCGCCCGCAGAAATTGTGGAGCAAATCGGCCAGCTCCGCCTGAAACTCGGGATCGACCCGTGCGCGATGGTACTCGGCTGTCAGGTCATTGAGCGCCGTCATCAGCGTCTCGGGCACAAACATGCCGCCGTATTCGCCGAAATGCCCAAATTCATCGGGCAACTGATTGAAACGTGTTGCGCTGGGTTGGGTGGCGGTGCTCATGGCGAAACTTAACCACGAATCGGGGTGGTTCCACACGAATGTTTGCAGGGCTCGGCCTGCCGCGATAGAGACAGGGGATGAGTTTGCGGACTGCGGATTATGACTTTGAATTGCCCGATGAATTGATCGCGCGCTATCCAGCGGCGCAGCGCGATGGGAGTCGCATGTTAGTCGTTCATCGGAGTTCGGGTGCAATCGAGCACGCGCAGTTTCGCGATCTGCCGCAGTTTCTCACGGCGGATGATCTGACGGTGCTGAACAATGCGCGGGTGATCCCGGCGCGGGTGTTTTCCGATGATGGCCGCATCGAATTGTTAGTGCTCGACCCGCGTCCGGATGGTCATTGGCAGTGCATGGTGAAGCCTGGTCGCAAGATGCGGCCCGGCCATTCCGTGATGATCGCTGGCTGCCGGGGCGAGGTGCTCTCGATGTTAGAAGACGGCACGCGGGTGATTTATTTTTCGGTGCAGCCGGATTTGGAGAAGGTGGGAAAACTGCCGCTGCCACCTTACTTCGGACGCGAGGCGGAGGCATCGGACTTGGAGCGTTATCAGACTGTCTATGCCACGCAATCGGGAGCGGTCGCCGCGCCGACGGCGGGGTTGCATTTCACTCCGGAATTGCTGGCACAATTGCCGCACTGCTTCGTGACGCTGCAAGTCGGCGCGGGCACATTTCGCGGGGTGCACGACGACGACCTGACGCATCACATCATGCACTCGGAAAAGTTCTGGTTGTCACCCGAAGTGGCGGCGCAGATCAATGCAGCGAAGTCCGTCTTCGCAGTGGGAACGACGACGGTGCGCGTGTTGGAAAGCTGCGCGCACGAAGGCAAGCTAAGAGCGGGCGAGGGCGAGACGCGGATTTTCATTCACCCGCCATACGAGTTTCAGGTGATTGATAAATTGCTCACTAATTTCCATCTGCCGCGTTCGACGTTGCTGATGTTAGTGTCGGCGTTCGCAGGTCGTGAATTGATTCTGGAGGCTTACACGAAAGCGGTCGAGGAGCGGTATCGCTTTTACTCCTACGGCGACTGTATGTTGCTGGTCTGAATCGGCTCTAACTCCTATGAAAGATACTTCCATTGATCCTGGTGTTTCCATTGGGCACGTGCATTTGAAGGTGGCTGATCTCGATCGTGCGATTGGCTTTTACTGTGGCATTCTCGGGTTCCGAATCATGCAACGTTTTGGCGACGAGGCGGCCTTCATTTCCGCAGGCGGCTATCATCACCACATTGGCTTGAACACCTGGGAGAGCAAGAATGGCACGCCGCCCCCGCGGGGTTGCACCGGGCTGTATCATCTCGCGATTTTGTATCCGACTCGAAGGGCGCTGGCGGATGCGTTGCGGCGATTGATGGACGCTGGCATCATTCTCGACGGAGCGAGCGATCATGGTGTTAGTCACGCCCTTTACTTGCGCGATCCGGACGAAAATGGAGTGGAGTTGTATTGGGATTGTCCGCTCGAAAATTGGCCCATGACACCAGATGGCCGGCTTGCGATGTTTACCCGCCCCCTCGATGTGAAGGGGCTTCTGGCCGAGGCTCCCGAACGATAGACTAACCAACCGGACGCGTCTGCCGAAGTGCTTCGTAGAGGACGATGCCGACGCTGGTCGCCAGATTCAGGCTGCGGACCTCGGGTTGCATCGGAATGGTGAGGCAAGTTTCGGCATTGGATGTTAGCAGGCTTTCCGGCAGGCCTTTCGTTTCGCGTCCAAAGACGAGGTAATCGCCTTTCTGGAAGTGTGCCTGATGATAGATGCGCCGGGTTTTCGTGGTTAGGAAATACCATTGGGCCTCCGGGTTGGCTGCGGATTGGCAGGCGGCGAGATCGCCCCAAATGTGGAGATCGACGTGCTGCCAGTAGTCCATGCCGGCGCGTTTCAAGTATTTGTCGTCCAACGAAAATCCGAGAGGTCGGATAAGATGCAAGGTCGCCCCGGCGGCGAGGCAAAGGCGGGCGATGTTGCCGGTGTTAGGAGGAATTTCCGGCGAGACGAGGACGACGTTCATGCGAGTAGAATGGAACTGGAATGGAAAAATCCAAAAACAAAAAACCCGCCATCGGTGAGGATGACGGGTTTGGGATTTTGTTTGGTTCGTTTCGAGTTAGGAAGCGCTGCGTTCGGAGGTTTTGGCTCCGCTGACGAGCAGCTTGCGGCCCATGAATTCTTTATCATGAAGCTCGGTGACGGCGCGTTTGGCTTCGTCGATGGTTTCCATGGTGACGAAGGCGAAACCTTTCGATTTCTGCGTGTAGTTGTTGCTCACGACCTCGGCGTTGCGCACTTTTCCGACTCCGTTGAAGAGGTCGATGAGATCGCTCTCGGCGGCGTCGAAGGAGAGGTTGCCGACATAGAGTTTCGGCGAGGTAACCTCGATGATTTCGATGGAGCGGGGAGCGCGTTCTTCACGTGGTGCGCGGGTTTCGCGGGACTCAGAGGGCTCGTTTGATGCCGCTGCGTCGGCTGGCTCGGCGTTGCGGTCGGGACGGGTCTCCGTGCGGCGATAGCTGTCGGAGGGACGCCCGGTGCGTTGTTCCTCGGCGCGCTGCTCGGTCGGATGGATCGAGCGGGGCTGCGTAGATGCGGGTGCGGTGGCTTTTTTCCCGGAGAAGAAAGCGACTATCTTTCCCCAGAAGGTGAGCGGCTTGGGAGCCTGGTGGCCGTCGCGGTTGCCGTAGTTGGAACGTTCCCGCTGCGAGCGGTTGCCGTTGTCTCTGCGGGGACCGCGTGAGTCGTTGCGGCGGCCGCCGCGTGAGCCGCCCCGGTTGCGGTTGTTGTCGCGATTATTGTCTCGCGGTCCGCGATTGTTTTGCCCTGAGTGGGGCGAAGTGTTTTCATTCATAGCTGTGTTCATATAGGTGTGTGATATGACAAGGCGCATATTGGATGCTGACTCCGCGGTGGTTCGTCGGGAGCCGTGTGCTCGCGTGCGAAACTGCGGAGTCGTTGTCAAAGAACCGGCGCCAACAAGGTGGCCATCCAGCGCGCCGGAAATTTTCCTGCCCAATGAGAATGGCACGCTGCGGTGCCGGAAGGGGAGATCTGTAGCACAGTGCAATGCCACTCGCAAGCGATCAATCGGAGGTCGCGGATTTTGAGCGGAAAATGGGACGATGTCTTCGTGCTGGCAGGCCCGACTGCGAGCGGGAAGTCGGCGCTCGCCGTGGAGCTGGCGGAGCAATGGGATGCGGAAATCATCAGCGCCGACGCGTATCAGGTCTATCGCGGTCTCGCCGTGCTGACCGCGCAACCTAACTCGACTGAAAAAAAACGCGTGCGCCATCACCTGGTGGACGTGCTGGGGCCGCAGGTGGAGTCTAGTGCGGCGGATTTTGCGCGGCTGGCGAGAGCAGCTTTGGAGGAAATCCGTGGCAGAAATAAACGTGCTCTCGTCGTCGGCGGGTCTGGTTTTTATCTGGAGGCGTTCTTCGACGGATTGCCCGAAACACCGCCGCCAAATGAAGCGATTCGCCAGCGGCTGAGCTCCCTGACCTTGCCAGAAATGGTCGCGGAATTGCAGCGGCTCGACCCGACTGCAACAGCGATCGTCGATCTGCAAAATCCCCGACGGGTGCAGCGGGCGATCGAAATTGTGACGGTGACGGGGCAGCCCTTTGCGTCCTTTGCCCGGGAGCCGGATCGCTCCGTGCGCGGCCTCGTGCTGGATCCAGGGCGGGATGTTTTGCTGCAGCGAATCGAGCAGCGGACAGCAGCGTTATTGGAAAATGGCGCCCTCGAGGAAGTCCGCACGCTCGGCCCGTGCAGCGCCACCTGCCGGAAAACCATCGGACTTGCAGAGATATCAGCGTTTCTAACCGGCGAGATCACGCTGGCGCAATGTCACGAGCGAATCGTGATCGCCACACGCCAATACGCCAAGCGCCAGCGCACGTGGTTTCGCCATCGCGCCCGCTGGCCGCTCGTCATGCCGGAAAACGCCCTCGTTCACGCCTGCGCCACGCTGGAGATTCGAGTCCCATTGCACTCACAGGCCGCCGTGCGAGACTGAGCGCCATCAAATGAGTTGGTTTTCGTTCAATCCGCACGATTTCAGCATCTCATTTCTCAGCATTCTCTTTGAGGGAGTGCCCTATCTTTTCCTCGGCACACTGCTCTCGGGCTTGATCGACGCCTTTCTCCCCGCGCAAGCCCTCGAACGCTGGCTGCCAAAGAACGCCGCGCTCGCCATCGGAGTCGCAGGCGTCTTGGGTTTCTTCCTGCCGATGTGCGAATGCGGCGTGATCCCAGTGATCCGGCGGATGCTGAAAAAAGGACTGCCCATCGCACCGGCGGTCACGTATTTGCTCGCTTCCCCGATCATCAACCCTGTCGTTGCGCTGAGCACGTATGCCGCGTTTCGCGGCCAAGAACCTGGAACCGTGCTGGCCTTCCGCATGATCCTCGGTTTTCTGATCGCGTGCATTTTCGGAGCCATCGTGCTGCGTTTGCCGAAGCAGGAAATCCTCCTGCCGAACCTGCTCGAGCCTGCACCCCAGCGTTTCACGAGTCTCTTCGCCGCCGTGCCCGACGACTCGGCCACGCTCGATGATCTCACTGCCGCAGAGCCGCGCCCTTCGATTCGCAGTCGGCTGCTGGCGGCGTTGCGGACGGCTTCGTTCGACTTTCTCGACGTCGCGTTTTACCTGATCATGGGAGCGATTCTGGCGGCTATTTTCAACACCGCCATTCATCGCGAGACGATCATTCTGCCGCTGGCGGGCAACATCTGGCTCGCGACTTTTTCGCTGGAAGGCCTCGCCTCCATTCTCTCGCTGTGCAGCACGAGCGACGCTTTTATTGCGGCCAATTTCGTCGCCTTTCCGCTGGCAGCCAAGCTGGCTTTCATGGTGCTCGGCCCCATGATGGACGTAAAACTTTTCCTGATGTATGGTCTAGTCTTCCGGAAAAAATTCACCATCGCGATGGCCGCGAGTTTGTTTGTAGGCATCGGGCTTCTCTGCATTTTTCTGGCGAAGACATTGCCCTGAAACTCCGATGAAACTTCAGTGAAAAATAAAATCACCAGTCTTCTCGCCCCGGTCACCCTCCTCGAATGGGGCGGCGTTTTGCTCTATTTTTACCTGAGCGGACGACTAAGCGCCTTCCTCCATCCATCGTTTCGGCCGCAGGTGCTCATCGCCGGAATTGTCCTCGTGCTCTGCGCGATCACCTTGTTTCTCACGCGAAACCAGAAGGCCGTCTGCGAGTGCGGCATCGTGGAAAATTGCCCCGAGCAAACCCGCTCGCCATTCGTTTCGAGCTGGCTGTTTCCCATTATGCTTCTGCTGCCACTGGCCATCGCGGCGACTTTTACCCGCGACTCCTACGGCTCAAATATCCTCGCCACTCGCGGCATCGCCGACAGCGCGGCTGCCCTTCCGGGACTGGCGGACAAAATGAGCAAAACGCTGCCTGTTCCGAAAGTAACGGCGACCACTCCGACCATCGAGCCCGCGCTCCCGGACGCAAATCCCAATGCCTCCAGCACCCCGCCGCCAACTGAAGATCAGACAGCGGAGGATTTCTTCAAACCAGATGCCAACGGCAACATTCAAGTAAATGTGGCCGACCTGCTTTACGCCGCGGAAGAGCCGACTTTGCGAAAGCCGTTCGTGGGCAAATCCGCCGAGATCATCGGCCAGTTTATGCCCGCCAAAGGCAACAATCCCACTGGCAATCGATTCAAACTCGTCCGTCTTTTCATGACCTGCTGCGCTGCCGACGCCCAGCCCGTTTCGCTCCTGATCGAGCACGATACCGCTCTTCCCATTCCATCGAAAATCTCCGACATGACCTGGACCAAAGTCGTGGGCGACATTGCATTTTCCATCGAAAACGGACGCACCATTGCGGTGATCAAGGCGAAAAAAATCGAGCCTATTGATCCTCCGGAAGAGACCATGCTGTATTAGGATTTCAGGGCGGTGAGATAGCTCATCAGAGCCGCCTTGCGAGTCGCATCCAAATGCGCCCTCGGAGCCATTCCATCGACGATGCCACTCCATTCCTGCAAAGTGTAATGGGCAACGGGTTGGGCCGCATGACACGCCGTGCAACTCGTGGCAAACGTGGTGCGTCCGAGCTCCAGCGTCTTAAGCGAAATACCATTCTGCGCCATGCTCGCATTTACCGATGGCGCTATCGGCTGGGTCGTTGCGCAGCCCGCGACTGCCAATGCAATCGAGGCTGCGATCAGACGAAGAAAGTTTTCGATCATGCTCTAGAAATCGAAGCCAACGATCATCCGGTTCTCCCAATCGGGCTCCCCTTCGATATCAGTCAGTTGCGCGAGGCAGGCGGCAGTCACGAAGAAACGTCCGAAACGCACCGAGGCGTTCGGCCCCGCAAAAACGATGGAGTCTTCGCCGCTTTTCCAATCGGGCAGCGGGATTTCATGAAAGGCTTCCACGCCGATGGAGAAATGCGGATTTAACTCGTAGCTGACACCCAAAGTTTGGGCAAATTCGCCTTCGCGCTCGTCCAGATTTTCGCCTTCCCATTTTCCTTCGAGCACCAAGTTATAGGCGACTACGAGAGGGCCAACGTTCTTTTGGAGCAACAATTTTCCCTCCACTTCGGCGACGTCATTACCACCAACGACCTCGAGGTAAACCGCTGAACCAAGGAAATCCGTAGTCGGATTGGTGAGATTGTAGATCGCTTCCACGCCCGAATGTTCGTAAACCGCGCCGACGGCATCACTGTAACTCCAGTCGGCCAAGTAGATGCCGAGTTGCAGTCGATCCGTGACGCCGAACTCCAGCTCGTGTCGGAATTCAAAAGCGTTTCCATCAGCGCCATCGTGCTTCCAAGTAACCCAGTTTTCCAGTTCGACGGCACCCTGAGGAGAGGTGGTGGATTCGTAGCTGAAGGCAAATTTGCGCTGTCCGGCGTCGGCCGGCGAAGCGATAAGGAACAGAGCTGCCAGACATATTAAAAGCTGAGCAGGATATGGAAGTGACAATTTAAGCATGAGGATGAGACGTTAGTTTTTTATCAGCAGCTCAGCCGCGAGCTTCTGATGCGACTGAGTCTTAAATACAACAAGCGGTTTGCCAAGAACTTTTTTAGAAATGTGAGCTCTCAAGCCACCATCTTTTCACTGGTTGCTGCTGGCAAACAGTGGTTAAATCGCGCGTCCGAAAATGAAAAAGCCGTCCTTTATTTTTCGCAGATTGGAAGAGGCCGTTTCATGAAAGGCTGGCCTTTGCTGCGAACGTTTCTCACGCTTCTGGCCCTGCTCCTGGCCGGTCTGCCCCTGCGCTCTCTCACCCGCCCCAAGTCGAATCCAACTCCCCTGAAAGTGGTCGCGCCTACGAAGGAAAAAATCACTATCGCGCTTACTTTCACCCAACCACCGGAGAAGTTTTCCCTTAAGTTTCTCGGTCAGGAAATCCTCGCCCAAACCGACAAGTCCGCCTTCGACGCGAGCAAAACCATCGACGTTCATTTTCCTGCTGAGGGAATTGATCTCGTCTTCGAAGGCACCTGGC
Source organism: Chthoniobacterales bacterium (assembly GCA_039930045.1). NCBI lineage: Bacteria > Pseudomonadati > Verrucomicrobiota > Spartobacteria > Chthoniobacterales > Chthoniobacterales bacterium. The sequence goes on from JBDSQB010000002.1 coordinate 471,684, forward strand.
CGGAGTATTTCAAAAAGGTGGGCGCCAGCATCCAAGTGACGCGCGCCAATGGTTCCCGCCAACTCCAGACACTCTGGGGCAAGCGGACCATTTTCGAGCTTCTCACCTTCACTGGAAAGGCTCAGCCCTGATGGCCAGTCACCGCCTCGAAGTTTCCGATCTCACGGTCTCCTACAACCGTGTGCCCGCCGTGCATCACATCGAGTTTGAGACGTCTTGCGGACAGTGCGTGGCCTTGATGGGCCCCAATGGAGCGGGCAAAACCACGCTCCTGAAGACGCTCGCCGGCCTGCTCACGCCAGAGACGGGTTCCATTGTATTCCACGGGCGCGAGGTGAGGCGTGCAAATACGGATTTTGCCTACCTGCCCCAGCGCGAAAATATCGACTGGGATTTCCCTCTGACCGTACGCGGCCTGGTCGAGATGGGGCGTTATCTGCGGGTTGGCTGGTCGCAACGCTATCGCCAGGAAGATGAAAGAGCCGTGCAGCTCGCCATCGATCAAATGCGGCTCGGTGACTTGGAAAAACGCCAGATTTCCGCGCTCTCCGGCGGCCAGCAGCAACGGGCGTTTTTGGCGCGTTCGCTGGCGCAGGAGGCCCATGTTTTCCTGCTCGACGAGCCATTTACCGGACTCGACGAGCCCGCCCGCGAAAGCCTGTCCATCACTCTGCGCGAACTGGCCGCGGATGGAAAACTGATCATCGCCTCGCATCACGATCTCGCGACGGTCAAGGGGCTTTTCTCCGAGGTGCTGCTCTTGAATGGAGAGCTCATTGCCAGCGGAAACACGCGCGACGCATTCACCAAAGCCAACATCGACCGTACCTACGGCACGCTGGCATTTTCCGGCAGAAAACACGCATGAACCTCGAACCCTTTCAGCATGAGTTCATGCTCCGCGCTCTTTACGGCTGCGCGGTTATTGGTTTTTTGAATGGCTTTCTAGGCGCCTTCATCGTGCTTCGCCGGCTGGCTTTAATGGCCGATGCGCTGTCGCATTCGCTGCTGCCCGGACTCGCGATTGGCGTATTGCTCTTCGGCATTGCCCCGCTGGGATTGTTTTTTGGGGCTTTGGCGGCAGCGCTTTTCGTGACAGTTGGATCGCAACTCATCTCGCGAAATTCCCGGATCAAAGAGGACACCTCACTCGGCATTTTATACACAGTGGCGTTTTCCATTGGCGTGATTTTGCTCAACAAAGTCCATTCGCCGATCTCGCTGCATCACTATTTATTTGGCAATATCCTCGGACTCTCCGACAGCGATCTTTGGATGAACTACGGCATCGCCCTACTGGTAATTCCCACCGTCGTGGCCTTGCAACGTCCGCTGCTACTTTGCCTTTTCGATCCGACCGTGGCCAAATCCCAAGGCATCCGGGTGGAAACGCTAAATTATCTGCTCATGGGTATGCTAGTGCTCACCATGATCTCCACACTGCAAGCCGTGGGCGTAGTGCTGGCGCTGGGCCTGCTCGTAGCTCCGGCGGCCACGATTTATCTGCTGAGTGATTCCGTGAGCAAAATGTTTTGGTGCGGCGGCTTGCTGGGCAGCGTGGGCTCCTGCCTCGGGTTGCTGCTTTCCTACTGGTTCGACCTCGAAACCGGCCCCTGCATCGTTCTTCTGCTCGGCAGTATCTTCCTGCTGGCTTACTTCTTTGGCCCGCGATATGGCATTCTCTCGAAGTTCCTGCGCCGCAGGCATTTCCATCGGGAATCTCTCGAACGCTGGGAACAGCCGCACACTCTTCTGGAGAGCTCACAAGCTCCCTCAGCCCGCAAAAACGATTAGTGCACTTAATTTGACGTCTTGGGCAATTCGCGACAAGAAATGCTCCCGCCTCCATTCGAGTTACACATCGCCGCCTCGGAGACGGGAATGTTTTTCAGAACAGTTTAGCCATTGCGCCTTGTAGCCTCACGGATAATCTTGCGCTGAAATTTAGTCTGGCACGCACTTTGCTATTGGCCAAACGTGCCGCAGGTTGTAAGAAATCTGGGCTATCAGTAAAACTCCGGCTGCCAACGAACTGTGGCAGTCATCCAATCACAACCAAACATGAAAAAAATTGAAGCTATTATCAAACCCTTCAAACTTGAAGAAGTAAAAGACGCCCTCGCCGACCTCGGTATCGAAGGTATGACCGTCAGCGAAGTCAAAGGATTTGGCCGCCAAAAGGGTCATACCGAGATCTATCGCGGCAGTGAATACACCGTCGATTTTCTCCCCAAGATTAAAATTGAAGTCGTTCTCACCGACGCGCTGGTGGACAACGCCACCGCCGCCATCGTCAAAGCCGCCAAAACTGGCAAAATCGGCGACGGAAAAGTTTTCGTTTCCACGGTGGAGGAAGCCATCCGCATTCGCACCGACGAAACCGGCGACCAAGCCGTCTAGTTTTTCGTCTCCAGTCAGAGACGAATCCAACTCAAAAGCCGGCGGGGAATTCACATTCCCGGTCGGCTTTTTCATGTCTCGGCGGCGGCGCTCTCGATGGCTTCCATCTCGGCGAGTTGTGCCCGGTCCATCCGCTGCGAGAAGAGATAGACCACGGCTCCGATGACTCCGTAAAAGGTGAACATCAGAAATCCAAGGAGCGAAACTAGCGCCGCGACCTCGGCAGGCGTGCCACACAGATCGCCGAGCAAACGCTCGAAAAGCCCTTCCCGAACACCCAACCCTGCGACGCTGATCGGCAGCGAAGTGATGATCGTGACGATCGGCATCAGCGAAAAGATTTGACCCAGAGTCGCCCCGGCATCGACCGCGCGCGAGGCGCAATAAAATCCGCCATAGTAGGAAAACAAAACGGGCATCGAGAGGAATAGAGCCCAACTGAACTGATGGCCCTCCTTTGTGAAAAGCTGCCAGGCCTTGGCCAGACCGGCGAGTTGCTGGTGACCCGGCAGCCATTGGGGAATCTTCGAATGGGCGCTAAAGAAGAATGAAAGTCCGATCACCACGGCCATGCCTCCGCAAAAAACCAACGTGCTCATGAGCAAACCCGAAGTCGCCGGTGTCTGCGTGAGCCATCGGTAATTGAGCGTCGTTCCCAGCGCCGCCGCAAGAATCAACGGAATCAGCCCAATTAGCCGATCCGCGACCAGCGTCAGAAAAGCACCCTGTCGATGCTGCGGGTAGTCGCGCCACAAATAATAGAGCCGGGCCAGATCGCCTCCGGTGGTTCCGGGCAGGAAAATATTGAAAAAAAGCCCTATGAAAAACCAGCGTGAGACCGTTCCCAGACTGGCGTGAATGCCTTGCGCCTGAAGGAAAATTCGCCAGCGCAGAATGCCTGTGACCTCGCCCACCATCGCCCAGCCCAGCCCGAGCAGCAGCCACGACCAGCGGGCGTTTTTCAGCGCATGGAGCATCGACTCACGCTTGCCCGCGTCGCGGAACAGCCAGTAGAGCACTCCCACCGTGAGCGCGATCTGGAAAAACTGCCAGAGTCGTTTTTTCACAGGCATTCGCGCAGCCAATGGATGCGGCGACGCAGTTCCTCTCGTCCCAGATAACTCGTCCGCACCGCCCACCAAATCGCGCCCAAGCCGGATGGGAGACGCAGGCGATTTTTCAACTCAGCCAGCACCCCCGGCTCTTGGTATGCCTGTAAAAATGCGGGGCTGAGCGACTGCCATTGCTCCTCGCTGGCGCGGCCCACCAAGTCCAACAGAAGCACGAGCAAATCATCCGCGTGCCGTTCCCGTACGTCGAGATTGCCACAGTGAATCGTCTCAAAGTCCACCCAGTTTACCGACTGCGAGAGGTCATCATAGAGCACGTTGCCGAGATGCGGATCGCCATGGGAAAACAGCTCACCCGTCGCCGGATTCAGTGTCCGATGCATCTGGCGAAAAGCCTTTCCCACAGACTGCATCACTTCCGGAGTCAGATCGTTATCTCTCAGCAACCCGACGAGATCCGTCCCCGGCAAAGCCTCCGCGTACACCGAGTCCGTGCGCAGCGCACCGACCCGGCGGTTCTCACCATTGAGGAGGAGAAAGGTGCGCGTCTCGTTCCGCTGCCACTCGGCATTCGTTGCAAAAACCTCCACCGGATTTCCCGCCAGCCAGAAAAAACCATTGGCCACCGGCACCAACAATCGGCTGAGCCAGGTGCGGCGTTTCACCCAGACCGGCACGCCCGCGATGGTGTCGCGCGAAAGATCGTTGATCCGAATTAGGTCGATGCGGCTGCCTGTGCGTGCGATCCAACCCGGAGCTGGTGAAATGGTCTGCATCCCGTCCATTGATGCCATCGCCGCCGGTTCGTGTCCACCGGAGTTGCGGTCAAGTGGACGATTGACCCCACCCGCGCGGCGCATACACTGTCCGTCCGCACCATGAAAATCCTGCGCCACACTGATCCAGATTTTGCCGAGGAAACGGCGAGGCTGAATCGTTTTGCCGAGCCGTCCCCGGCTGTGCGGCAGACCGTTTCCGAGATCGTGGCGGAAGTGACGAAAAACGGAGACGCGTCGCTGCTGGAATTCACCACGAAATTTGGCGGACCGAAACTGGGGGCGGACGAAATCCGGGTGAGTGCCATCGAACTCGCCTCGGCCAGTGTGGATGAGGCCACGCAGAAAACACTGGAGCTTTGCCATGCAAACATCACTGCATTCGCCTCACACTCGCTTCGCAAAAACTGGTCGATGCACAACGAGCAGGGCGTGCTCGTCGGCGAGCGGTTCGATCCGTTTCAACGCGTCGGGATTTACGTTCCCGGCGGCACCGCACCGCTGGTTTCGACCGCGTTGATGACCGTCACGCTGGCCGCCGTCGCCGGTGTTCCGGAGATCGTTGTCACCACACCCGCCGGTCCCGACGGTACGATCCATCCGGCTCTGCTTGTCGCGCTGCGCATGGCCGGAGCCACGGAAATTTACCGTGTCGGAGGTGCCCAAGCGATTGCGGCGCTGGCGTTTGGAACGGAAACGATTCGTCCGGTGCTGAAGATTTTTGGCCCGGGAAATTCGTATGTCATTGAGGCCAAGCGACAGGTTTTCGGAAAAGTCTCCATCGACCAATTGCCCGGTCCGAGTGAAATCCTAGTCTTGGCTGATGACTCTGCGAATCCGGCCTGGATCGCAGCCGATCTGCTCGCGCAGGCGGAGCATGGTCACGACAGCGTCATCGGTTTTTTGACCGACTCGGAGTCGCTTCTAACTCGAGTGCAAAACGAAATCGAGAAGCAGGCTGTCACGCTTTCGCGTCAGCAATATCTGCTCGAGGTGCTGGAGAAAAATGCCTTTCTCATTCTCTGCAACGACCTCGCCCAAGCCGTCGCACTGGCCAACGATTTTTCCAGCGAGCACCTCAGCATTGTCGCCCGCAACGCCGAGGCGCTGGCCCAACAAATCCAGACGGCGGGAGCCATTTTCATCGGGCCTTGGTCACCGGTCGCGGGTGGCGATTATCTCGCAGGTCCGAGTCACACGCTGCCCACGGGAGGGGCAGGAAAGTCTTTCTCCGGCTTGACGGTGGATCAATTCCAGCGCCGCACCAGCGTTGTGGAATTTCACCAGCATTCCCTTCGCATTTCGGCTCCGATTATTGCTGCCGCCGCCGCGCTTGAGGGTCTTGATGCTCACGCGCATTCCGCCACCATTCGACTTCCAATCCAATCATAACATTTATGTCCACTCGCGTTCGTTTTGCTCCCTCGCCCACCGGTTACCTCCACGTCGGAGGTGCCCGCACGGCTTTATTTAACTGGCTTTTTGCACGTCACACCGGCGGAAAATTAGTTCTCCGAATCGAGGACACCGACAAGGCCCGCAACACACCAGAGGCCGTCCAGGCGATCTACGACGGCATGAACTGGCTCGGGCTCGATTGGGATGAAGGTCCGCTCAAAGGCGGCGAGAATGGGCCTTATTTTCAGAGTGAGCGCGACGCCATTTACCAGAAATATTTCGACCAGCTCGTCGCTGCCGGAAGGATCTACGAGGATCACGGCACGATGCGTTTCAAAACCTATCGTGGCAACACCACAGTCGAAGATGTGATCTGCGGAAAGGTTACTTTCGACATGTCGAACCCGGTGACAAATCCCGACATGACAATCCGCCGTCCGGACGGCGGCTGGATTTTTCACTTCGTCAATGTGGTCGATGATATCGAGATGAAAATCACCCATGTGATTCGTGGCGAGGACCATCTTTCCAACACGCCGAAGCACGTGCAAATCTACGAGGCTCTCGGCGTGAAACCGCCGCTGTTTGGCCATATTCCGCTCATCCTGAACAAGGACGGCTCGAAAATGAGCAAGCGTGATCAAGGGGCTAGCGTGCAGAGTTATATCGAAGGCGGTTATGCGCCTGAGGCAGTGGTGAACTACTTGTGTTTGCTCGGTTGGTCGCCGAAAGACAATCGTGAAAAGGTCGATCTCAGCGAGATCATTCCGCTGTTTGAGTTGGAAAATGTGAACCGCCGCAACGCGCATTTCGACCTCGACAAATGTTTCTGGCTCAACGGCCAATACATTGCGCAAATGACGATTGAGCGTTTCCGCGATCTGAGTTTGCCCTTTATCCAAAAGGCCGGAATCCAGATTGACGATGATGCAAAATTGCTGGAAGTGCTCGCCATCGTGAAGGAGAAGATCAAGCACTTCGGCGATGTGCCGGACTGGATTTCCTACTTCTTCACCGACGCCTATCCTTACGATGAGGCGAGTGTGGAAAAGACGTTGAGGAAGGCGGGGGCGCTCGATCATTTGCAAGCGCTGCACGATGCGTATGTGCATGTGAGCAATTGGGATGCGGCCACTTTGGAAACTTCGCTGAAGGACACCGCGACACAACGCGGAGTGAAATCCGGCGAGCTGATTCATCCAGCCCGTGTCGCCTCGACCGGACGTTCCGTGGGTCCGAGCCTGTATCATTTGCTCGAGGTTTTGGGGAAAGAGAAGGTTCTAACTCGATTCAAAAGCACGGTCACAAAATTTAGCTAACTCATGAAGGCCGTCTATACTCTGGACGACCTGCGCGACTGGCCGGAGCCGACTCTGCGTTACGCGGTGTTGGGCGATCCTGTGGCACATTCCGCATCGCCTGCGATGCACAATGCGGCGCTGGAACATCTGGGTTTGGCGGATCGTTATTGCCGGCTTCACATCCTGCCAGAACAGCTTGTGGAGGCCATCGAATTGCTGCCACTTGCTGGATTTAAAGGCGTCAATCTAACCATTCCGCACAAGACGCAGATTCTCCCGCTGCTCGACGAAATTGACGAGCATTCCACACGCTTGGACGCGGTCAACACCGTCGCCTTCCGCGATGGAAAACTCATTGGAACGAACACCGACGGGCCGGGAATTGTCCGTGCGATTCAGGAGGAATTTGGCCTCTCCATTTCCGATCTACGCATTCTCATTCTCGGTGCAGGCGGTGGAGCGGGGCGGGCGATTGCCACGCAATGTCGTCTCGAAAACTGCCGCAGTCTCACTCTCGCCAATCGCACTTTGGAGAAGATCACGGAGCTGGCCGCGATATTAGATGCAGAGACTGTTTCTTGGAATGAAATTTCTCTCAGCAACATCGACCTGATCATCAATGCGTCTTCAGTCGGCATGAAGTCGGGCGAGGTTTCACCTATTCCGGGATCGCTATTGAACTCGACTCATCTCGTCTTCGACACGATTTACGTGGGCAAAAAAACTCCGCTGCAAATCGCCGCCAGCAGCGCTGGAGCGAAGTCCGCCAATGGACTTTCATTGTTATTGCACCAAGGCGTGCTGGCGCTGGAATTCTGGTTGGGACAACCAGTTCCAGTTGAAGTGATGCGGCGTGGATTGCAAAACTACATCAGCGCCAAACACTAACTGTCAGCGTGGCTCACGGTCGGCCGTCGGTGCGTTTGAGTCCAACTCGATTGGCGGCGACTTCGATCAATTCGGCCACGCGTTTTTTCAAGCGCCAAGCGCGGATCAACTGATAAAGCACGAAGACAACGAAGAGCGCCTTCAGCGGATAATCGTTGTTAGAAGTCGCCAGCGAACGGTAAAGCAGGATGGAAAAGTAGATGAAATTAATCAGAACATTCGACACAGTCGGCTTGGCGCTGAGGTTCACGCGTGTGAGACATTTCGGGCCGCCGTGATATTCGGTGACGCTGCCAAACTTGATGATCCACCAGAAGTTTCCATAAATTTGGATGTCCCAACTTTTCCAGCCGGTGTCGGTGCTGTAGCTCCAGTTTTCGGTTTCGAGTGACGAGCAAACTTCAGTGATGAGCCCCTCGCGCCCCTGGCCCTCTTCGTTCCAAAAGATGAGGTTGCCGAGGCCGTTGTAAGGTTTGAGCGTTTTGTAATCTGCCTCGTGCTTCGTGATGACATTCCGCGGCGTGCGCTTGTAGGACATCCAAGTGAAATAGCGGGCCCAACCGCGCATGAGTGGTTGCGTGAGCGCCAGGAAGGCGACTAACAATCGGGCTCGAATCGTATCGAACTTCGGTTCGATGCGCGCGCTTAACATGTAGGAAAGCGCCACCAGGAAGGTCGCGCCAAACATCAGAAACGGCACAATTCGCAAGCCCGGTAGCGGAATCGCAATAACAAAAATAAAGACGGTCAGCGCGACCCATTCGACACTGCTAACATACGCCGCGATTTCGGATTGCGGCGCGGGATAAATGGATTGGAAAAGCCCCTGGCCGAAGACACCGTGATAGATGATGGGCTTTTTTAGCAGCCAGTTAAAACGTGGCGCGCCGTAAATCATTCCCTTCCATTTCGCGGTTCCGGTCGGTCCGAAGAAGACGAGATGCTGAAAGCGGAGCATGGATTCCGCTTCGCCGTAACCCTCTTGTTGTTTACGGAATGCCTGCAAAGTAAAGCGCCGATAATGCCAAACGATGGCCGCCGGGGAGAACGCGATCACGCCGCCGTTCGTCTGCAATCGCCAGCAAAAATCCACATCATCACCTGCCTTGCGATACTCAGGATCGAAGCCACCAACGCTGTCGAAAGCCCATTTGTGAAATGCCATGTTGCAGCCGGGAATGTGCTCGGCAACGACATCGGTAAGAAGAACGTGACTCGGCCCACCGGGCGCGGCGGCGACGGCAGCCTGCACCCAATCGACTGCCGGCGGGGAAATGTTCGGACCGCCAACGCCTGCGTAATCGCCGCTGATCAGTGTGCCAACCAGATAATAAAGCCAGTCGGGATCGGCCATGCAATCGGAGTCGGTGTAGGCAAAAATCTCGCCCGTTGCGGAGTGCGCGCCAGCGTTGCGCGCGTAGCTGAGGCCCATGTTTTTTTGGACGATGTTCTGAAAGTCGGGCAGCTTGCGTCCGCTGCGTTTGCGTGCGCTTTCAAAGGCGGAAACGAGCGTCTGGGTGTTGTCTTTCGAGCCATCATCAACGAGGACGATTTCGTAGTCGGGATAGTTTACGAGGTCGAGCGACTCGAGGCAGTCCTTAAGCGTTTTGCCGCCGTTGTAGGAGCAGACGATCACGGAGACGCGCGGGTATTTTTCCAGTTTGACGCGGCTGGTGACGGGCTCATTTCCGGCGAGTCGATCCTTTAATAAATGGAAGGCTTTCTTCGGCTGGCGATCTCGCGTGACGAGCCCGAAAGCCCAGTCGGTGATCTCCATTCCGCCAGTGAACCACTCGTCAGTCCAAGCGTAGAAAATCGTTCCGGCTGCGCCGCCCTTGACCACGCAATCGAGGTGCCAGTCGAGAACCTCGGCCTGTTTTTCCTCGCTGTTGCGGATGGTGTCCATGCCGAATTCGCCGAAGATGAGTGGCTTGTCACCCGCGAGATTTTGCAGCCGGGCGAGATAACGCTCAAAGTCGATTCGGCGTTCGAGATAGACGTTGAAGCTATAGAAATCGACGTTTTGCGGGAGCAGATATTCCGTCGGCGGGTAGCTTGCGTAGGAAAAAAGTGCGTCCGGATCCTGCGCCCGCGCGCGGCTGATGAGGTGCTCGACAAATTCCACGACGCGACCGGCTCCGAGCCAGCGAACCATGGAGCAGGGAATTTCGTTGCCGACAAGGTAGCCAAAAATGGCCGGGTGACCGGCGTTTTTAGCGACCGCTTCCTCGATGGTTTTGACAATTCCCTCGCGGATTTTTGGCTGGTCGAGAAAAGCGACGTGCTGCGTCCAGGGAATGGAAATGAGGACGCGGATGCCGGCTTCTTCAGCCAAATCGAGGAACCAACGTGGCGGCGCGTAATAGATGCGCAGGAGGTTGGCACCCATCTCCGCCATGAGCCGGACGTCGTCGCGGGTGCGCTCGGGCGAGGCGAAATATTCGCCATCGGAGTTGGGGGTGAATGGGCCATAAGTGACGCCTTTGAGGAAGAATTTATCGTCCCCGGCAAAGAAAAATTTGGCGCGTACTTGGATGCGCGGAAGGTTGCTCACGTTGGCGAGAGTGGGAGGTGCGGATGAAGAAATCAAGAGCCGAGTCAGACGGTGTCCTGAGGGGTTTCTTCAATCTCTTTACATTGCTGGCTTGGCGATGACTGGCTCGAGCTGCGCGTGCGGCTTGATGCAGACGATGAACAGGGTGGCCAGAATTAGTATGCCGCTGCTGGCGAGAAAGGACGTGCGCGCGTACTGGCCAGTCGCGTCGAAATGTAGCAGGTGAAACGCAATCAGCGGCCCGATGAATCGGCCCAGACTCCCGGCGGACGCGACCAGACCGAGCACGCGGCCTTGGGTGTGAGCGTCGCTGCTGCGCGATGCGAGGCCGTTCATCGTGGGCGTGACGAGACTGTTGCCAATGGAAATGCCAGTGCAAACGAGGAGGAGCAGCCCCCAGCTGGGCGGCGTCTGCGGCAGAAAATACATGCTGATCGCGAGGATTGCCGCACCGGCTAAGGCGAGTTGTTTTTCAATCGGCTTGCGGAGAAGTCGGCGCAGCACCCCGCCTTGCATCACGACGCCGAGGAAGCCGACATAAAAGAAAATCCAGCCGGTGTGAGCGATATCCAACCCAAATCTTTTTTGGCAAAAGAGCGCGAAGAGTGAGGTCATGATCGAGAAGCCGACGATCGAGGCAAACTGGCTCGCAAGAATCATGGAAATCAAAACGCTGCGGCCATGCGAAAAGACTTCACCCAGATTGGCGCGTTCCTTGTTTCTGGAGCGCACTTCGGGAGTCAAAGTTTCCGGCAAACGCCACGCGACGAGGCCGCAGTTGATCAGCGCCATTCCCGACGCCACAAAGAACGGCAGCGCTGGGGAAATCTTCCCAAGCACGCCACCCATGGCGGGCCCGATCATGAAGCCGAGGCCAAATGCCGCACCGATCAGGCCCATCGCCTTGGAGCGATTTTCCTTGGTCGTCACATCGGCGATGCAAGCCATTCCAGTGGAGATATTTCCCCCGCTCGCTCCGTCGATGATCCGGCCCAGCAACAAAATCCAATAGCTGCTCGCGAGTCCTGTAACCAAAAAACCGACTGCCGTGCCGAAGATGCTCAAAGTCAGCACCGGCTTGCGTCCGAAGCGGTCGGAGATTTTTCCGAAGATAGGCGAGCAAAGCAGTTGCAGCAGGGAAAAAATGCCGATCAGGATACTCATTTGAGTGGGAGTCGCATGAAATTTAGCCCCCTCGGCATAGACCGGCAGCACGGGTATCACGATTCCAAAGCCGATCATGTCGATGAAGATCGTCAGGAAAATCAGGGTGAGCGGAGACAGCGTCGATTTTTTCGGAAGAGACTCGGCCATGGAGCGGAATTGATACGCTGAAATTTGCCAGCCGCAAGACCGCAAAGGCGGAATCACGAGGTGGAGAGATTTTCAGCTACGCCACTAGTGTCCCGGTAGTCACGCCAAGTTGCGATGTGGCCTGGAGGTGACGCCAGAGCGTCTCGCCGGAGGCTTCACCAGCGAGCAGCTTCTGGTAAGAGGAAATCAGCGTGCGGGTTTGCTCGGCATTTTCCTCAAGAAGCTCGACTCGGAAATGACTCAGACCCGTTTCGCGCAGGGCGCTGAAAAACTGTGCGCCGGTCTGGGCTTTGGAATTGAAGAGCGTGTTGCGGCAGCCCACGTCGGCGCGCAGCGGATGCTCGGCACCGACACGATCGCGCAGGTGAACACGATGCGACTCGCATGGACGACCGCAGTTTGTGTGATCCGTGCCGGTGGAAAGAAACGCCGCATAAACGCAGTGCTCCATGTGAAACATCGGCATGTGTTGATGCAGAGTAATCTCAAACCAACGGGATGGAGCCGTGGTGAGAAGCGACAACACCTGGGGCAAGTTTAGGTCGTAGGAGATCGTCAGCCGCTCCAATCCGCAGTCGATGAAATGTTGCGCGCTCAGTGGATTTGCGACGTTAAGCGAGAAATCGCCGATCTTCGGAATAGGCGAGTCGCGATAATAACTCAGTGCGCCGAGATTGCGGATGAGCAGCGCATCCGGGCCGCAATTTTCGATGAGCTTAAAGAAGCCCTGTTCACCGGCTTTTTGAATCCGCGGTGTCGCGAGTGTAATGCGACTCGACTCTGTTTTTCTCACCAAAGCCACGGCGTCGCGATAACGTCGAATGTCCTCAAAGTCCGCATAAATGCTTCTCGCGCCCGAGTCGAGCGCGGCCTCGATTTGCTCCAGACTGCGGCAGAGAATGTGAAGTTGAGCCGGCTCAGATAACGATGCAACTCGCTTTGAAAACAATTCCGCACAGGAGATTTCGGGACGCTGAATTTCCCGCGTCTGATCCAGCGCAAACACCATTTCGCGACGCAGACGGTTCAGCTCGCCAATAGGCAAAATCACATCACCTTCCAACTCGTTTGTGAGTTCGCCCAACTCGTAACCGCTGTCGCCCAGCTTGCCGAGATGTTCGTGCAAACGCGCAGTCGTCAACGGCGCGGTGCGGGCGAGTTGCAGTGCAATGGATGAACGGATTTCTCCGTGCAGATTTCTAACAACGAGCGGCTCTCCGGCGCGTCCAGTCACAGTTAGGTCGATCTTTGTTTTTCTGCGCGGGTCGATGCGTCCGCCATAACTTTGGCGAAGTTTTTCATCCAGTTTTGGATCGCTAGTTTTCCAGAGATGCGCACCCGGTTTGATGCGAGAAAAGTTGAGCTGACCACGCTGGAACTCCAGCCGGTTTCCGTGAATACCGTAGATGCGTCCGCCTTGTTCGTGGTTTGTGTCGCCACCTGTGTCGAAGACCACGCCATCGCCTAACTTCAACCCGCCGGGATGACTCACCTCGACTGAATCCTTGTTCACGTGGCTCACCGTTCCGAGATATGCACCGCGCTTTTTTCCGTAGCGGGCTCCGACCAATTCCTGGTGATTCACCCCGTGCATCCAGCCGGGATAGAGACCTCGGGAAAACGTCATTTCCAACTGATATTTTTCGGCGGCGGCGAGTCGGACTTCCATGCCACTCAGAGCGGAATCGATCGCACGGCGATAAACCTGGCAGACCGCCGCGACGTATTCCGGCGACTTCAAGCGGCCCTCAATTTTGAAACTGACCACGTCCATTTCCAGTAATCTTGGGATCTGCTCGGCGGCGGCCAAATCCTGCGGCGAGAGAAGATATTTTTTGTCGCCCAGATCGCGGCGCTCTCCATCTACGATTAACTCGTAAGGCATCCGGCAAGCCTGGGCGCATTCACCGCGATTCGCGCTGCGCTGACCGAGCGATTCGGAGGTGAGACACTGCCCGGAATACGCGACACAAAGCGCACCGTGGACAAAGGCTTCCAGCGGCATCGTACCGTCGAATTTCTCCAGTTCGCGCAATGACGTTTCTCGTGCGAGCACGACTCTTTCCACTCCGAGATCGCGCGCAAACTCGGCACCTTCCGGAGAGGTGATCGTCATCTGCGTGGACGCGTGAATTGGCAGTTCTGGCACGATCTTTTTCGCGAGTCTCACCAAGCCCACGTCCTGCACGATGAGCGCATCGACTCCGGCGCGGTTGAGCAGACGAAGCTGATCCGCGGCGGACTCTAACTCGTCTGTGAAAATGAGCGTGTTGAACGCCACATAAGCCTTCACTCCATAGCGATGCGCAAAGCGGACGACGTCGGGTAATTCCGCCTCCGTAAAATTATCCGCGCGCATCCGGGCGTTGAATTTCGGCAGTCCGAAATAGACCGCGTCCGCTCCATTGGCGACAGCGGCTCGCAGGCAATCCCAGCCGCCTGCGGGTGCCAGCAATTCGGGTTCCAGCGTCATCTTAGCCGAGTGCCGTCCCACGCTCGACATGGGTCGTCTTTGTTCTTAATCTGGGTGCCGTCAACATGCCCCGCAACCTGCCATATTTTCTAGCCATCGCGATTTGTTTTTTGTTCGCCGAGCGGCTGCGAGGTGAACCAGTCGAGTCTCCTAACGATCTGGTGGAAATCCAAAAACTTGATCCCACGATTCAAGTGGAACTCAAATATGCCACGACCGACAACATCACCGGGAGGGTGTTATATCCGGCTAAATTCAAGGCGCAATTGCGGCGCGGGGTCATGGAGGAATTGATGCGGGCTCAGGCCACGTTGCGGCCGATGGGTTACGGCCTGAAAATCTGGGACGCCTACCGTTCGCTGGACGTGCAGAAGGCGCTCTTTGCGGTGATCAGCGATCCGCGTTATGTGGCGACGCCGGGGGTGCATTCGATGCACAATCGAGCGGCAGCGGTGGATGTGACACTGGTGGATGCGAATGGCCGGGAACTGGAGATGCCGACGAAGTTCGATGTGATGGGGCCGCGCGCCTCTTATTTCTATTCAGCGAAGGATCCGGCAGTGCTGAAACGGCTCGTGCTCTTGCAGCGGGTGATGAGTCAGAGTGGTTTTTACGCCTGTCGCACAGAATGGTGGCATTTTTTCAGCCGCCGCTGGGAGAAATATCCCAATGTTCCAGAGCCCAATACCGGCAAGAAAAAGGGGGCCATACCCGAACCAAGCACGTAACCGTAAACGTCATGAGTGATGTTGTGCAGCACTGGATATTAGTCGTGGAAGATCATGCGGACAGCGCGGTGATGCTCACCCGTTTGTTGAAGCGGGCGGGCTACGAAGTCTGCAACGCTGCCCGCGTGGCGGAAGCTTTGCAAATCGCCGGGGAAAAGGAGCAGTCCGGCCGGCCATTTGACATGGTGCTGAGCGATCTGGGGCTGCCGGACGGGACGGGTTACGAGCTGATGCGGCAATTGCGCGACAGGCATCATCTGCGCGGGATCGCCCTCAGTGGATATGGCCAGACCGAGGACGTACGCCGCGCGCTGGAGGCGGGTTTTGGATGTCATCTGACGAAGCCTATCGACTTCGACAAACTTCGGAAAGCGATCGAAAAAATGCTGGCGTCCCAGCCTCACCCGGCGATCGCGAGCTGACCGCAGCCTGCGGCGACGTCGATGCCCCGGCGCTGCCGGATCGTGGTGGGAAAACCGGCGGCGCGTAGAATGGATTTGAAACGCATGGCATTGGAACTCGGCTCACCGGCATAGCCCTCGGTCGGGTTGAGCGGAATGAGATTGATATGAGCAGGCATGTTTTCCAGCAGTCGCGCGAGGGCTTCGGCTTGCTCGGGAGAATCGTTGGTGTCCTCGATCAGTGTCCACTCGAAGAAAATGTGGCGTTCGGTCTTCGCGGTGTAAAAGCGGCAGGCGTCCATCAGTTGATCCAGCGGCCATTTTTTCGCGGTGGGGACGAGTTGGGCACGTTCCTCCTGCGTCGCTCCGTGGAGGCTGACGGCGAGGTTGTAGGGACGATTTTCCTCGGCTAGGCGAATGATTCCGGGAACGACTCCGACAGTGCTGATCGAGATCCGGGTCGGACCAATATTAGCGCCGCGTGTGTCGGATAAAATCTCCAGCGCGGTCATCACGGCGTCGTAATTATGCAGCGGCTCGCCCATGCCCATGAGGACGAGATTGCGGAGTTGGCCTTGGCCGTTTTCGCGAAGGCGGCGGTTCTGATGGAGGACCTGCGCGACGATTTCACCGGGAGTCAGGTGCCGGGTGAATCCCATCTGACCCGTCGCGCAAAAGACGCAGCCCATGGCGCAGCCGACCTGTGTGCTGAGGCAGGCGGTGAAGCGTCCGGTGAAGCCCATGAGGACGGTCTCGATACGATGTCCGTCGGCGAGTTGCAGGAGCACCTTGCGGGTGTGTCCGTCGCTGCTCTGGGTTTCGTGAACAACCATCGGCGGCTGCGGTTGCAGAGTGGAATGCAACTCGAACCACTTTTTGAGCGGCGGGAGAAAATCTGGATGTCCGGCGAGATCGGTCGCGTTTTCGCGATACAGCGCGCGCCAGAGGGTGCGGGTGTGCGACTCGTGCAGGCCGGGCATCTTTTCCCGGAGTGCGATGTAAGTCAGGTCGAGCAGCGACATGGCTCCGGTCAGAGTCGGCTGCGGTAAATGTAATCGTCGAGGCAGCCCCAAGCTTCCTGCCAGTTACCGTTTGCAGCGAGGAGTTTGGCCTGAAAATAGCGCAGGTAAAGCGGTGCGCCGAAGAGAGTCTGGAGACGTTCCAAAGTGGAAATGGCGCCGTAGTTGTCGTGGCGGGCGAGTTGCAATTGCACCAACGCCATGCCCGCTCCGAGGCTGTTGCGCGAGTAAAATTCGCGACTAAGATCGGACTCCGACAGGGAGTTTTCCAACTTCGGAAAATGTGGTTCCGGCAGCGCCTTGAAGGCGATGGCGCAGGCTTCGGGGAAATATTTCAAATTGGCCTTGGCCGAGGCCAGCGGCAGATCGCAAGCCGGGCGCAGACCGGGAATTTTTTCGATGACTCGCATCGCCTCCGCCGGGTTGCCACGTTCGACCCAGACTCGGAACAGGGCGCTCTGGTCGTCGGGGCGAAGTTGGTCGAGTTGCGGATGCTGTTTTAGAAAATCGGCCAGCAGCAACGGGAATCGTTTCTGATCGACCCGGTTGAGTTGGATAATAATGCGGCTGACGTTGCTGCCGGCGATGAATTCGAGCTGGGTGAGCAGGCGCGGATACGGCGCGGCCATTTCGAGATAGCGGGCGTATTTGCGGTCTCCTTCTGCGGGAGCCATGCGGCGCAAGGCCTCGGCCCAAGGCAGCGCGGCGAGTTCCGGCCGATAGGAAAGCCAGGCGATGCCCTCGTTTTCGGGGGTGATGGGCGAGGAGCGTTCGAGGAAATTGGCGCGCTGATAATCGAGCAAGCTGGCGGCCCAATCGCGGTGTTGCAGGATGCGGCTCGTGCCGCGCTGATAGTAAAGCTGCCAGTCGAGCGGCGCCCATTGGAGCGCGGCGTCCACCTCGGCAAAGGCCTCGCTGCCGTGGCCGTGGGTAATGAGGAGGGTGGCGTTTTTTTTGATTTGAGCCAGGGCGTTATGGCTGGGCCAAAGTGGGGTTTCGTCGAGGTTGATGAACCAGCCGACGGCGATCAAGACGAGTGCAAGTCCGATGGTGTAGGAGCGTTTCGGGGAAACTGCCCGCTCGATAAATTGCCCGGGCCAGGCGAGCGCAAAAAGAAAGCACGCCGGAAAAAACGTGCCGGAGCGATGGCCGGAGACGTCGAAAAAGCCATGCAGCACGAACAAGCCCGCGCAAATTGCGCTTGCCAGACGCAGCGGATGCGGGCGTTTGAAGGAGCCGCAAAACGCCCGCCAGACAAACCAGCACGCAGCGCCGAGGATCATGAGCGTGCCGGGCCAGCCGATCTCGCTGGCGAGCCAGAGCCAATCGCTCTCGGGGTGAATGATGCCGTTATCGACGATGGCCAGCTTGCGAAACAGCGGGAAAACCGGTGCGAAATTGGAGAGTCCGAGTCCAAACCACGGCTGCTGGGCGGTCATGGCCAGCGTGTCGCGGAAAATGAGCCGACGAAAATCGTCGCTCATGGACTGGTTGTTGTCGCCAACAGTGAAGCGTTCGAGTGTTTCCCCCCCGAAGGCTAGAAAGAGCGCCAGAACCAGCGCGACGGAGGCAAAACCGATCCAGATTTTTTTGCGCGAGGGATTGGTCAGCGTGGTGATCAGCCAGTAAACGCCGACGCCAAGCACGGGCAGAATAATGCCGGCGCGGGAGAAATTGACGACCAATCCGTAGCCGATGATGACGATGCCGACCATCCACAACGGTGCGATGCGGGATTTTTTTACCACCGCCATGTGCAGCAGCGCGACCATCAGCACAAAAGTGAGCGCCAGCAGATCGGCGGTCTGGTTGCGATTGGGGAATGGCCCGAAGAGACGTTGCGCGTGCCAGAACGGCAGCGGGTGTTGCGTGTGGTAGCCGATGAGGGCGCAGACGGTGAGGACGATCATCCCGATGGCAAACAACTCGGCGAGCGGTTTGCGGACCTCGCGCGTCCAGCCCTGGCAGCCGAGCCAGTAAATCCACGCGACACCGCCGAGCCAGCCGAGATAGGAGTCGAGCGTGAGCCAAGGCTGCGGGGTGATCGTTCCCGGAAGCGTGATGGAGAATTTCTCCGCCAGCCCGCTGCGCCACGCGGGAATGCCGGTCAGCGACACCGGCAAAAATGCGAGCAGCGGCAGTACGAGGAGCGCGATCAGGAAGAGCCGGTAGCGGAGTTTGAGCGCAGTCGTGACCGGGTAAATGATGAAGAGCGCTCCGAGCAGGCAATATAAAATGCCCAATGACCACGATTCGACGCTGCCGCCGAGAAATGGGGCCATCCAGACGACGAGCAGCACCGGGAGCAAGGCCCAACGCGAGGCGGTGTGATTGAGATTGGGGATGATGGCTGCCCGGCTGCGCGACCGATGCCTGCGTTTTTGCGAAACCGGCACGTCATCCCCAGGCAGCGGAGAATCTTGGAGCGGTGGGGAGGAAATGGACACGGCTCAGACTACTAAAAAGCCGCCTCGCGGCCAGTAAATTGCGGCACTTTTAGAAAGACTGCGCCGGGTGAAAACGGATTTGCCCGCAGCTCTGCGACGTGACTATGCTGCGAATCTCTTTTGTGACGATTTTCCCGCAACCATGCTGAACCAACGTATCCTCGGGCTCCACAAATTGGTGGTGGTCTGCCAGATCGCGCTGTCCATCGTGCTCTTCGCGATCCTGTATGCGGCGATCGTGGTGGATTTCAGAACCGGCGAATGGTTTGGGCTCCAGCGTTATGCGATTTACGCGATGCTGGCGGGGTTCGGCGTTTTTATCGAGGGCTCGCAGGAGGCGAAATCCAGCGAGCATCTGCTCGATACGGGCATGTCCAATCGCTTCGCGCGCACTCTGCGACAGGTGTTTTACATCACCGGGGCGATCACTTTTTTCCTGTTCCTCACCAAGGATCTCACCATCTCGCGTCCGTTTCTGGTGGCCTATATTTCCTCGGTTTTTCTGGTCCTCTACTACAGTCACCGCGTGCTGCCGCAATTCATCTCGGAACGCACCTTCAACAGCCGGCATCGGGACCGCGCCATTCTCATCGGACCCGTCCAGAACGCGGTGAAGCTAAAAAACTGGCTCAGCAAACAAAGCCAGCTCGGCTACGAGACCGTCGGCGTCATCACCGAGGAAGCCGACGAGGCGCAGCGCCAGGGATTTTCCGTTCTCGGCACGATCGAGCAGACGGAGACATTACTGAAAACACACCAGGTCAGCCTCGTCATCCTGACCGAACTCCCCTTCTTCTCGCAGTTCAACCGCCACCTCATCGGTCTCTGCGAAAGCCTCGGCGTGCGCCTGCTGATTTACAGCGACATTCAGGACAAACTGGGCTACCCGCTCCAGTATTTTGCGGACGGTGACCACCGATTTTTCACCCTGCGTGAGGAGCCGTTGGAAAACGTCATCAACGCCTACCTCAAGCGCGGTCTCGACATTGCGATCTCACTCCCGGTCTGTCTTTTTATACTGCCGTTCACCAGTCTTTTTGTCGCCATTTGCCACCGGCTGCAATCGCCCGGGCCGCTCCTCTACCGCCAGCAGCGCGCCGGGATGCAGAACCGCACTTTCATCATCAAAAAATACCGGACGATGTATGTCCATAACCAGCCCGAGGCGAAACAGGCCACCCTCGGCGATGCGCGGATTTTTCCCGCTGGGGCCATGATGCGCAAGCTCAGCATCGACGAACTGCCGCAGTTTCTAAACGTCCTCAGCGGCGAGATGAGCATCGTCGGTCCGCGCCCACACCTCATCGAACACAACCAGCAATTCTCGAAATTCCTGCGCAACTACCACATCCGCACGCTGGTCAAACCGGGCATCACCGGCCTGGCGCAAGTTCGCGGTTATCGCGGCGAGGCCAAGGAGGAAAAAGACATCGAGCGCCGCGTCGCCGCCGACATCGAATACCTCGAGCACTGGAAGCTGAGCCTGGAATTCAGCATCATCTGGGGGACGTTCCTCCAGGTTTTCCGGCCACCCAAAACCGCCTACTAGCGGCTTATTGAATCATCTTCGGCACCTCGATCTGGGCCAGCCGGGTAAAGGCTCCCATGGCGCTGTTCACCTCGGCATCGATCAAGCGCAGCAAGCCGATCTCCAGCGACAAATCGTTTCCCTGCAACGGCAGCGCCTGCAAGTGCAACCCCTCGCGACCGCGCAGCGTGATATTGGGCATCAACGCCCCGGCGTCCAGCACGGAGAGTGAGCGGAGCAGGGTTTCAATGGCGTTGATCTCCGCCACGGTGCGCGGGCGAACCTGATGCTTCCGGCAGATTTCGTCCGTCATCCGGCGCATGACGAAACTGTCCGGCAACTGCAACAGTCGTTGCTGGTGCAGCTCCGAGATCGGAATCAAACTCCGCCCGGCCCACGGGTGATTCTCGGCCACGATCAAGGAAAACGCGTCTGTGCAGAGCGACTCATAATGCAGGTTTGGCGAGTGGCGCGTGAGAAATCCGAGGCCCACATCCATCCGGCCTTCCTCCAGTGCGGTTTCGATCTCTGTCGAGGAAATTTCCTCCACGATGAGACTTAAACCCGGATGGGCTGCGGCAAAAAGCCCCAGCAAATGCGGCATCAATGGCACATTTAAAATCGGCACCACACCGATGTGCAGCGACCCACGCAATTGATCCGGCTCGCTCGTCAGTTCCTGATGCAGCGTCTCCAGTTGTCTCAAAATCGCCTGCGCGTGTTCTTGAAAAATCACCCCCGCTGGCGTGAGTAGAATCCGTTTTCCGCGTCGCTGAAAAAGCGACACCCGCAGATCCGCCTCCAAGTCGCGAATCTGTTGCGAGACGCTCGGTTGCGAAATCCCCAGTCGATCAGCCGCGCGGCTGAAACTCCCCGCCTCCGCCACTGCGAGAAAATAACGCAGGTGACGGATTTCCAACGGCTCATTCATCGCGGCATGATGCAAAACATCGTCGGAAAAGCCACGAGAAATCCGCTTGCATAGGTTGTGGCTATGATTGTATTTCGTTCGCCTTCGTTTATGAAAAACCTCGACCTCGCTGTCCAATTCTTCCTGCAACTGGGTTGCATCCTGATCTTCTGCCGCATTGTCGGCTCGATTGCCGCCCGCTTCGGACAGCCCCAGGTCGTGGCCGAAATGATCGCCGGCGTCCTACTCGGGCCGTCACTTTTTGGACTACTCGCGCCTGCCGCCCAGCACTGGCTTTTCCCGTGGGACGCGAAGCAGCTCACGCGCGACACACAGAGTTATCTTTTCCCCGCGTCGCAGCTCGGTCTGGCGCTTTACATGTTCGTCGTCGGCATGGAATTCCGCGTGGACATCGTGCAGAAAAAACTGAAAAGCGCCGTCGCTGTCTCGCTGGCCGGGATGATCGCCCCCTTCCTACTCGGCGCGGGTCTGGGCTACGTTTTCTTCCATTACACGAAGCTGTTTCCTGCCAAAACCTCGGAGATGGAGGCCATGTTGTTCCTCGGCGCGTCGATGTGCATCACGGCGTTTCCGATGTTGGCGCGAATCATTCATTTTAAGAAACTGGCGGGCACCACGATGGGCACAGTCGCCCTCGGAGCCGGGGCCATCGACGACGCGGTCGCGTGGTGTTTGCTCGCCGTCGTGCTGGCCAGCTTCGATAGCAATTGGACCCACGCCATCGTCAATATCGGCGGCGGCGCGGCTTACGTCATCATCACGCTGGCCGTCGTCCGGCCCATTTTGGCCCGCATCCAGACGTGGTTTGTGAAGGAGGAAATCCTCAACGAAGCCGGGCTCGTCGTCGGGCTCGGGCTGATGGCTTTTGGCGCTTACATCACAGACAAAATCGGGCTGCACGCGGTTTTCGGCGCGTTCGTCATGGGCGCGGCCATCCCGCGCGGCACGATGTCGCGCGATTTGATCGCCCGCATCCAGCCGCTCACGGTCGCCCTGTTGCTCCCCCTATTTTTCACCTACTCGGGGTTGAATACGAAAATCACCCTGCTCAACACCGGCTTCCTCTGGCTGATGTGCGGTGCCGTGCTGGTCGCCGCCGTGCTCGGCAAAGGCATCGCCTGCTGGCTCGCCGCCCGCGCCACGGGGCTCTCCAATCGCGAGGCGCTCGGCATTGGCACCCTCATGAACGCCCGGGGTCTGATGGAACTCATCATCATCAACATCGGCCTCCAGCGCGGGATCATTTCCGAGGGGCTGTTTGCGACTTTGGTCATCATGGCCGTGATCACGACTCTCATGGCGTCGCCCATTTTTGAGCGACTGGTCGGCACGGGCCGTTTTGGAGCCGAAGCTTAGTTTAAGGCTTCCAGCATTTTCAGGGTCTGCCAGGCCGCCTCGACATTGTGGACGCGGAAAATGGACGCTCCACGGCTGGCTCCAACCACGATGCAGGCCACCGTTCCCGCATCGCGCTCGGTCGCGGGAATGCCTAGAACGTCGCCAATGACAGTTTTGCGCGAGACCGGCAGGAGCGTGGCGAAGCCCAATTCCACAATGCGCTGGAACTCGCGATAGAGGCGAAGGTTGTCGTCGCGCTGCTTCGCGAAGTCGATGCCAGGGTCGAGTATGAGCTGTTCCGACTTGAGCCCTGCGGCCAAAGCACCGGCGATTTTTTCCCGGAAAAAGGCGAGTTGCACCGCTATCACGTCGTCGTAGCCGACATGGGTGTGAGCCACTTTCGGCTCGCCGACCGAGTGCATGATCACAAGCGCCGTCCCGTGTAGCGCGGCGATCTCGGCGTTTTCCCAAGTCGGCAGCGCGCCCATGTCGTTGAGAATGTCGCCGCCGACGGCGAGAATTTCACGCGCGACCTCGGGCCGCCAGGTGTTGATCGAGAGGAGCGGCGGGAAGATTTGCGCACTATCCCGTGGGGCAGCCTCGATGGCTGCGAACCGCTCCACGAACGGTCGGACGCGGGCAATTTCTTCGCTGATCGCGATGGCGCTCCGATTGGTCCGGGCGCTCTCACCGCCGATGTCGATGATGTCCGCGCCCCCTGCGATCATGGTCTGGGCACGAGTTAGAGCAATATCGAGGTCGAGCGTGCCGTCGTCGGAAAATGAGTCGTCGTTCAGGTTCAGAATCCCCATGACCAGCGGACGACGCGGGAAATTGACTTCGCGCCCACGCGCCCGCAACGAAACCGATCCGAGTTTCATTCCAATGGAACTCGTGTCTTTTCGCGGCGGGTAAATCGCACCGTGGACGTGTAGCCGATTTCGCGAATGAGCCGTTCGGCGACATCGAAATCCGCCCCGACCTCATCCGGCGCGTGCGCGTCCGAACTGACGACGATTTCCACACCGGCGGCGCAGGCCATTTCGAGCATTTCACGCGAGGGATAAATTTCCCCAACCGGCTTGCGCAGTCCGGCGGTGCTGACTTCCATGACGGTCCCGGTCTCGGCCAGCGCGGCGATGACGGGTTCGTAATAAGGCCGCAAGTCGCCCGCCGGGCGATGCCCGAATTTCTTCACCAAATCCGGGTGCGCCACGAAGTCAAAGAGCCCGCTGCGGATGCATTTCTCGTATTCGGCGAAATACATTTGCCAAATTTCGCCAACGGGACGCTCGGTGAAACGTCCGATCCATTTCGGATTATCCACGTCCCAGCCCTCGGCGATGTAATGGACCGAGCCGATCAAATAATCCCACGGGGCGCGGCTGGCGAGGGTCTCGATCCAGTCTTCGTGGCCGCTGATGTAATCCACCTCGAGCCCGAGCCGCACGGGAAACGGAGCCACGGCGGCGCGGGCCTCGGCGACGAGCGCGAGATATTCCTCCAACTCGTCGAGGTCCATTCGCCAGTCGTCAAACGTCTCCGGCATGGGCGCATGATCGGAGATGCCGACTTCGGCGAGTCCCATCGCCATGGCCGCGAGCGCATACTCGACGGGTGCTCCGGTGGCGTGCCGGCAGAGCGGCGTGTGGGTGTGGTAATCGGCCAGCATGGTGCGACTTGAATAGACGCGAAAATGGCCGCGCTCAAGTTGCATTCGAGTTCCAAGGCAATGCGTTTGACGGCGTGCCTAGTTAGGAGCATTGGTGCGGGGTGATTTTGGAATTTCCCCGTCGGCTAAGCCAATGGACGGCACCCTGGCTTGCAGGCTGGTGTCGGATGGGGTTGATTTTTCTCCTGACGATGGGCAGCCAAAGTCTTCCTATCTATGCGCAACCGACAGATGTCGGGCCCGCGTTTTCGGACTTCGACGACTGGTGGCAGGTCTATACCACGGTCGCAGCCTCCGAGCGTCCGGGCATGGTAAAAAAAGGCACCGCCCTCGCCAAGACCCGCAGCAACGCGATGCTTCAGCTCATTGAAAACGATCCGTCAGCCGCGATCCAGAAGGCCTTCGCCGAGGAATATCGCAGTGCGCTTCCGAAGTCCGTTTCTGAAAATATCGAGCTGCATGTGCGCGGTTTGGCCAAACTGACGGTCACGAAAAAAGACGGCACCACCTCGCGCAAAGTGACGATGGGGGAGGAAAGCTGGAAGGCGTTTTTCTATGGCCCGAGATTGGAATTAAACTCCCGTGCGGAAATCCCGATCCATGGCGTGACGCTCGCGGGCCGCATCGCAGTCGATGGCAGTCCGTTGGAACGTTTCCCCAAGCGCGAGACATTGCTCAGTGTTTTGCGAGAGGGCGAGGGCAAGAAAACCTGCCCGATCTGCGGCGAACCGGGCGTGATCCCGAGCGCCGTGGGCGACGTTCTTCTCTGGTTCGACACCGAGGAGCATCAGGCCGTCTGCGAAAAGGCGCTGGTCGAAAAAGAGATGTCGCCCGAGAGCGAGGACTAGCACCTCGACACGGCAGAAGGTTCCTGTTCACTTCGCTGGATGGAATATCCGCTGCATCTCTCTTTCAAACTTCTGGCGCTGGCACCGCAGATCTCGATCACCGACAATGCCGGGCGCTCGCTGTTTTATGTGAAGCAGAAACTCTTCAAGTTTAAGGAAGCGGTCCAGATTTTCAGCGATGAAAGCCGTTCGCAGCATCTCTACGACATCAACGCGGATCGCGTGATCGACTGGTCGGCTCGCTACACGTTCAGCCTGCCTTCCGGCCAGACGGTGGGCGCGGTAAAACGCTCCGGCATGCGGAGTTTGTTTGCGGCGCATTACATCGTGCAGGACGAAAATGGAATGCCGCATTTTGAGTTGCAGCAGACCAATCCCTGGCTCGGAGTGCTCGATTCCCTGTTGGGAGAAGTCCCCGTTTTGGGAATGCTGACGGGCTATTTCCTCAACCCCGTCTATGCGGTGAAGCGCGCCACCACGCCCGAGCTGGTGATGACACTCGTGAAGAAACGCACGTTTTTCGAGAGCGGTTTCAGCATCACCAAAGAGAGCGCCAGCATCACGGAAACCGAGGAAACGCTAGTCGTCCTCAGTGCGATCATGGTGACCTTGCTAGAGCGCCAGCGGAGTTAGACCGGACTCTCTTTTTTCTTCGTGCTCTGGATGTAAATCTCGCGAAGCAGCTTCGGCTCGACTTCCACCGGACTCTGCGTCATGAGGTCGGTGCCGCGATTGTTTTTGGGGAACGCGATCACGTCGCGAATGCTCGACGCGCCCACGGCCAGCATCACGAAACGGTCGAGTCCCAATGCAATGCCACCGTGAGGGGGCGCGCCAAAACTGAACGCTCGCAGCAAGTGCGCAAACTTCAATTCCTGCTCCTCGGGCGTGACGCCGAGCACGCCAAACATCTTCGCCTGCAAATCCTTCTCATGGATGCGGATCGAGCCGCCGCCGAGTTCCACTCCATTCAGCACCACATCGTAGGCGATGGCGCGGACTTTGCCGTATTCGCCCGCCTCCAGCAGCGCGATGTCCTCCGCCTTCGGACGCGTGAATGGGTGATGCACTGCGACCCATTTGTTGTCCTCGGGCGAGAACGCCAGCAGCGGGAAATCCACCACCCAGAGGAAATTTAGCGGCGCGTCGGCAGGGACGAGTTTCATCAGATCGGCGACGCGCAAACGCACGCGGCCCAGCACTTCGCAGACCGCCTCCCACTTCAAATCCGCTCCGAAAAAGAGCACGTCGCCGTCCTCAAACTGCATCCGCGCCGCCAGCGCCGCCTTCTCCTCCTCGGAGAAAAATTTCACAATCGGCGACTCCCAGTTGCCGTCCTTCAGTCGAATGTAAGCCAGCCCTTTTGCGCCAAATTCCGTCTTCACCCACTCCTCCCATTTCTTGAGCTGCTCCTTGCTCAGCGCCTCGGCCGCACCCTTCGCATTGAGCGCCTTGATCGTCCCCTGCCCGTCCACGATGGAGCGGAAAACCTTGAACTGCGATGCGTGAAAAATATCCACCAAATCCACCAGCTCGACGCCGAAACGCAGGTCGGGCTTGTCGGAGCCGAAGCGGTTCATCGCGTCGGCATACGTGATGCGCGGGAACGGCGTCGAGACTTCCACTCCTTTCGCCTCGCGGAAAACGCGGGCCAGCATTCCCTCGGTCAGCGTCTGAATGTCTTCCTCGCCGACGAACGATGCCTCGATGTCGATCTGGGTGAATTCCGGCTGACGATCCGCGCGCAAATCTTCGTCGCGGAAACAGCGGGCGATCTGGAAATATTTCTCCAGCCCGGCCACTTGCAGGAGTTGTTTGTATTGCTGCGGCGCCTGCGGCAGCGCGTAAAACGAACCCGGAGTGAGCCGCGACGGAACGAGAAAATCGCGCGCACCTTCGGGAGTCGGGTTCGATAAAATGGGGGTCTCGATCTCCAGAAAACCAGCCTCATCGAGGTAATCGCGGGTCGCCTTCACGATGCGATGGCGCAGTTTCAGGTTTTCCTGCATGTGGCGCGTGCGCAGGTCGAGGTAGCGATATTCCAGGCGGAGATCCTCGTTCACCTTCGGGTCGTCGAGCGGAAATGGCGGCACATCGGCCTTGTTCAGCACGGTCAATTCCGCCGCCACGAGTTCGATGGAACCCGTGTCCAGACGCGTGTTTTCCGTTCCACTCAGACGCGCGGCGACTTTGCCTGAAACTTGAATGACATCCTCTCCGCGCAACGCATGGGATTGCTCGGCGATGGCCGGAAATTCCTCGGGGCGAAACACGACCTGAGTCAGCCCATCGCGATCCCGCAGATCGATAAAAATGACGCCACCATGGTCACGCCGCGAATTCACCCAACCGGCAAGGGTCACGGTCTGGCCGATCTGTTCCGGGCGCAAAGCCTGGCAGGAGTGGGTGCGATATTTCTGGCTGTTCTGACTCATAAGGACGGGCACCATAGCAAAAAACCCGGTGAATCAAAGAACGCATTCACGTTTCCCCTAGAGCATGTTTCCACTTGGACAGCAGCCCAGCCAAAGTCGGACACAGCAATAGATTTCCTACTTTTAATCTCTTGACGGACACAGCTAAAATATAGGACTTGTAGGCCATGAGCATAAAAACGAAAGCAGATACCATTCGTTTTACCACCAAGGGGCAGGTCGTCATTCCCAGTTGGCTGCGCAAGGAGTTCCAAATTGAGGACGGCACCCGTGCCATTGTCACCGCCACCGAGGAGGGAATTTTGCTCAAACCCGTCACCAAACGCTCCATTGCGCGGCTGCATGGCATCTTAAAACCCAATTCTGGCGATCCCTCATTTGCAGAAGAGTGGTCTGCACACAAGCGCGATGAAAAAACCTTGGAAGACGCGGATCATGGCCTTCACGATACTTGATTCTCACGCCCTGCTGACGCTGCTCCGGAGTGAGGCGGGTTCTGATATCGTGCGGGCTTTGCTGGAAAAGGCTGCTGAAAAGGACATCCCGCTGCATATGACGGAAGTGAACTACGCCGAGGTGCAAACCATCGTTCGGCGCAAGGCAGGGAATGCCCTCTGGAAGACCATCGCCGATGAGTTGACCGCCGCTCCCATCCAGTTTCATCCCGTGGATAGAAAACTGGCCGACCTGGCGGCCGACTTCAAAACCCGTTTCCGGCTCTCGCTCGCCGATGCCTGTGCCGCCGCCCTGGCCAAAGAGAAGAAAGGCCAGCTCGTCACGGGCGATCCGGAGTTCCAGGCTCTTGAAAAGGAAATCGGGATTACTTGGTTGAAATAAAGAACGCATTCACGTTTCCGGGGAACCGCGTTTCGGGCTTGGAGAACCCCCGCACTCCCGGCAATAGCCCCATTCCCGCAGTCAGGAATGGAGGTATTCCAGCCGGAAAGCCCAATCCCGGGGTCGGGAATGGGGTTATTTTCTGGAGGGTGGCCGTTTCCGTGGTCGGAAATGAATGTATTGGCGAGAGGGTGACGGTTTCGGGCTCGGTTTGGACAGAAATCGGCCTGGAAATGTCCAAATCGCGCACAATGAGGCTGGAACGGCGTTTTGTGCCTCTTTTTGCCTGAGCCCCGCCTCCATGCCCGAGACAGATGAGCGGGTTGGCTCATTTGACTGGCTGGGCGAACTCTCTTCCCCTACGGCTTCCAAGTTTCCGGTTTGTCGAAATCGGCCGGGGTGAGGTTTTCCAAGCGGCGACGGTCGGCAATGGGGAGTTCGCCGAGGAGCTGTTCGCGCTGTTCCTGCCAGTTGCGGAGGGTTTTGCCAAAGTCGGCCCGGGCTTTCGGCGGGAGTACGGCCCACCATTCCGGCGAGCGCGATTCGTAGTAGAGGGCCAGGGCGATGCTGCGGTAGAGCAGGCGGCGTTGCAGCTCGGCCATATGCGCCGTTCCCACCAGGCCCATTTCCTGAAACTCCTCGCCAGGTGACTGGCCGCGACTCATTTTTTCCAGCGCGGCATCTTTCGCGGTCTCCAGATCGAGTGCCGTCTGAAGGGCATCGGGCCGGGCGTCGTCACGGAGCTGTTGGATTATGCCCTCGATGGCTTCGAGAGCGTTTGGAATCTCGGCGACGGCAGCCACGGCGGCGGCTTGGCGCATGAGGGACTCGTGCTCGGCGACCTCCTCCGCATACTGGCTGAAGCGCCGGATGAGCGCCGAGACATCGACCTCTTCCTCCAGCCGACCCTCACTGAGGGCGATGAGCTGATCGCACGCCTCCAGAAAATCGGCAGGGTCGAGGCCATTCTCGGCGAGGTTGGCGGCGATGGGTCGAATGGCGTCGCTCAGTTCGCGCACCCGCCGGATTAAGTCTTCCATCGGGTGATCCTCCATGACCCGCCGCATGTCTGCAAGCCAGGCCGGTTAGGGTGTCGGCGAGGCGGGCGCAGGCTGGTCGGTAACGTCCTCGGGAGTCTCGCCGGGATAAGACTTGAAACGGAATCCGAGCTTGCGCAGGAGCCGGCGCTGGCCGGGGTCGTCCTCGCGGCGGGCATGGTCGAGGGCGTCGAAACGAATCTCGCTCACCAGAAACAAGGCGCGCTCGTCCTGCGCATCGAGGAGGGTTTGCGCGGCCTGCACCGCCGAGTCGGCAGGGGCCACATCGGCATGTTCCTCCTGCGCGGCGGTAAGAGCGGACTGCAACTCGGCTGCGCTGGGATTGGCCATCGCGCCGTAGGCGGCGGTGGAGCTGGCGTCGCCTGCCACGAGTGCCTCGGCGACGCGCTTGAGATTGGGCCAGCCCTCCATGTTAGGAGTGTCGCCGGTGGAGTCGAGACCGTGATTCACTAACACGGCGACACATCATGTTTCTGGCGGCGCGTGCGGCGGCGAAGGACTTCGATGTAATCGCGGGTAAAGAGTTCGAGTGTGGCCTTGGCATCGTTGGATTCGCGCACTTCCCGAGAACGATTGCCGAGGGCGAGAGTGAGGCTGGCGACGAGCGGTTCGTAGAGTGCGATGAAACTCGGAAGCTATTATCTAAAAAGTGATTCGCTCTGGTTGGCATTTAAAAATGACGGTGCAAGAGAACATCCATTAGAGCATCCACCCACAGTCTCGGAGGCCGTCTCAGGCGTCGTTTTTGCTCGCCTGGTAAATGGCTTCGAGCGATTCGTTGAAACTGTGGATGATCGTATGAAGCTGCGGTTAGCGATCATAGCCAGGTACTTTCCAAGTCAACTGGAGACACTTATATCTTTATTTACTGACCAGACTGCGCGGAGACCATCCCCGGTGTCACGTCTCTGCGAAGAAGGCCCAGAGGTCGCCGGCAGAAACCCTGCTTTCCGTCGCAAGGTGTTAGAGATATATGATTACCAGTGCGCAGCCTGCGGACTGCGAATCAAATTGCCCGACGCAGAGCTAACCTTCGTCGATGGTGCTCATCTTATGCCTTTTGCGGAGACTGGAAATGACCACCCGAGCAATGGAATAGCGCTGTGCAAGAATCACCATTGGGCCATGGATCGTTTTCTTCTCGTCCCGAACGTGGAGGGCCTATGGAAAGTATCCCCCCTCCTAGATCGCCGACGCTCTCCCGGCGAAAACGCTTTGATGCAGCTGGATGGTGAACCACTATTGCCGCCGCACGACGATGCATTTCTACCAGCAAAGGCGAGTCTGCTTTGGCGGTTTGAGAGAATGTTGAGTTAAGCTCCGACAATCACCCCACCAAATTCGATCTATGTCGATCCACAAAGACAGTCTATTTCGTATATTTCAAACTGACTATCGCACGGCGCTTTGGCGATTTTTTGAAAATCGTCATGATCGAATTACGGGGGCTCTCGCCTCTGAATTTTGCGACCACGCTACGTTGGAGCATTTGCTAGGCATTGAGTTACTGCAATACGATGGCGCGAGTAACGAATACAGGCTGGATGATCGCATTGAGCGTTTCATCGAGGATATGCTGGGCGCTGCGGAGGTGGCACACGCGGACTGGCTCTCGTCGCTGCTCGACGATTTAAGGAAGTTGATTGATGGGTATAGTAAGCTGGCGCAGACAAGTAAGAGCGACACTTTTTTCCGAGGTATCCTGCGATTTTTGCGAACTTGCGACAGCCGAGCACAGCGGCATCTGGAGGACATCAAGTCCACTGTAGACTTCGATTATCGGGCGGGGGCGGATTACGAAGTTAAGTTGTTAAAGCTTCAGTGGCATCTCGAACGCGCTCATAGTTACGGAGGGGCGATCGGAGAACTAGATGACTTGCTTAAGAATCACGCTTTTTTTCAGCAGCAAGGGAATATCGAAATTCTTTCGCTTCGATCTCGATTGATCAGGCGTTGTGACCAAATCGGCAATGCATTGATCGATATCTATCAGCAGATCGAACAGTATTTAAATCGCGTCATGCGCGATCACGAGCGAGCCAGAAAATTGATTCGCCTTCGTGGCTTAATCGAACGGCATGAACATTTACCTGCAACGAATATTGAGGAGATTGCCGCAACGGCTGATGGGCCTTACTTTCGTGACTCTCGCCGGCACACTTTGCTGGCTCCGTCTGTTATCGATGAGCGTCCAGAACTATTCGAGCGCATGCTAGCGCGTGCTGGTCTGAAAAATGAGCCACGCACGAATCGACGTGTGGAGATACAGGAGCATCCCCTAGATGAAATGCCCCCCGTAATTGATTGGCAGGACGTTTTCGATAGCTTTTGCAAGCAGACCGACAATCTTTTTGTGTTCCTACGTAGTCTAAAGGTAGAGGGTAGGCTACTGACAGAAGAAGAAGTAATCGACGGCTTTTGCGCCATCCTTAGCAACGAGGATTGGACGGATGGCTGGAGCAACAAGCCGTTTGATCTCGCCATGAGCGATGGTTGGCAATATGCCGTGGTAACATCCGCAACCCGATGACTATCGAAACCCCACTCGTCGCTCGCCGTCTCTTTTCAAGGCTCTGTCGTGGAACAAATAGGTTACTCTCGGAAAATGGCCCGGACGACGATAAAGATTTGTATCGGCAGGTGCATGAACCCGATGTTGAAGCTGCCTGCCAAATATTTTTCGCCGTTATTGGATTTCGGCTGCAAAAGGGAGATGGCTGCTACTATTTCACTTCCGACGACGAGCCTCAGGCAAATATCGAATCTAAGCTCGAAAAGATGATTCGATTGGTGGGATTGCTAAATTTTCTTTCCACACACATCGAACACTTTAGCGAAGGCGTGATATTTTCTGCCGCCACGTTAGCGACGAAATGCCACGGTGATGCCAAGGCCGAACGGTTTCTTCAGGAGGCAGCAAAGGGTACAAATTTTGCAGACAGGATCACGAATCTGCTCCATTCGCTCGTTAGCCAAGGTTATCTCTCGGAATACGATCCGGCTCGGCAGGAATACCGAGTTCTCTCTGCGATCCACTATCTCTTTGAGTTTGCAGATCGAATTCAGATCTACGACACAGCCGAGACAGGAGGGTCAATTGCCGAGGCTTGAACGTATACGTCTCATCAATGCTGCGGGCTTCGATGAAGTGGATTTTCCAGTCAATGGCCATTGCCAGGTCATCGGCGTTAATGGCCATGGGAAGTCCACGCTGTTGCGCACGGTTTTGTTTTTCTACCTTGGCACAAACGAAAAGGCACCTTACGCGCTACACGATACGAAGAAAGATTTTGTCAGCCACTATCTCGGTGATCCGCCGGGTTATCTGATTTATGAAGTTGCGAGAGATGCAAGCCAGCCAGGCTACCACATTGCGGTAACACGTCCGGCGGGACGCATTCAGTTCCATTTCGTAGATGCGCCATTTCGGCGGGATTACTACGTTGACGGGAAGGTCGTGCTACCCATCGAGCGCGTGCAGGATCAATGGCGTGATGCACGCTGTGCGGTAGAGACGCTCTGGTCCTACGAAGATTTTGCGCATCGCATCTATGGAATCGTGCCTTCAACCTACGCGGTGTTTCGTCCCGCTGAGCGTGGTGCCAGTCAGGTGAGCGTGCTACCGCGCATCATCAGCGGAATTTTCACCGTCAGCCAATTGGATGCGGACAAGTTGAAGTCCGCGCTGACCTGCGGTGTTCGGAGCGACGCCTCCGCAGCGGAGCTGGACTTGGTGCAGCTCAAGAATCAGCTGGAGCACTTTCGCCGTGTGAATCGAGCAGTTAAGACCTTCCTGCGACACGAGCAGGATGCCGTGAACCTCGTAGAGTTGGCGGCTTCGTTCGATATTGTGAAAGGAGACCGGCGACGCGCAATCGAAGGCTTGGTCCGCGCAGCCAAATTCTTGCCGGAAGAGGCGCGCTGGATCGAGGAACATATCGGTCTTCTGAAAGATGAGGAAGCCGAGGAGGAAGCCGAGTTTAAATGTGGGAACCTCCAGTTGAGTGAGGCGATCCAAAAACGCGGCGAAGAAATTGCCGTGCTCGGTGCGAATATCAAAACGGCAAAAGAAATTTCCACCGAA
This sequence comes from Chthoniobacterales bacterium, assembly GCA_039930045.1. Taxonomy (NCBI): domain Bacteria; kingdom Pseudomonadati; phylum Verrucomicrobiota; class Spartobacteria; order Chthoniobacterales; species Chthoniobacterales bacterium. The sequence continues at coordinate 505,184 of JBDSQB010000002.1, forward strand.
TACGTGAATCGGGAGATTGAGCGAAAGGCAAAGGAATTGGACTCGCTACAGGAGCGCGAAGAAGAGCGACGACTGGCGGAACGCGAACATGCATCGCTCACCGCAGAATTTGTCGATGAGAATCAGCGCAAAGAGCAGTTGCTCGATAGCGTTCGCCTGAGTTGGTCGGAACTCACCAATGGCTTTCAAAAGCGGCGGTTCGAAAGCGGCGAGCGGTTCCGCTTTAAGTTCACAGAACTCGAAGCGGAAAAGGATTCCGCACGAACAAAGATCGCGCATGAACGCAACATTACCGTCAAGGCGGTCCAGCCGCGACGAGAGAAACTCAATCGTGAACGAACAGTTCTGAACGACGAGTTGAGAGCCTTCGCGGACATCGCGCCGCCGCGGGAGATCGCGGAAACCGAAGGTGGCTTTCGGCAAGCCGAACGAAAACAGAATCAGGAGTCCGCACAGCAAGAGCGGTTTCGCAGCGAATTGGCGCTCGCGCGGCAGGAGGCGAAGATGGACCGAGAAAAACTCGATCGCGACGCTGCAGACGAGAAGGTGCGCATTGAGGCAGCAATCGCGAATCTGGATGGAGAGCGCAGCCGCACGACAGCGGAATTAGAGAAATTCGACACCTCACTGGCGCATTTTTTCCAGACACAGTCTCCGCACTCGTGGCAGGAGGCCGCGAAAACGTTGAACCACGAGCTTCTATTCCGGAACGCGCACGAGCTGGAGGCGGAAGCCGTGTCTAACACCGATTGCGCGGTATGGGGCGTAAAGATTTCCACAACCAGCCTGGCAGACTCGACTGAAGCTTACGATCGCGCCCGCCTTACCACTGCCTTGCAAGAGTTGCGTAAGAAACTCGCTGGAGAGAATGAAGCGCTGAACTCAGCGCAGGCACGTTATGTCGCGGGATTCGATGCGCAAGAGAAACGCCATGCGCAGATCGTTGGTGAACTGGAAGGGAAGATTGCCGCCAGCGTGGAGGCGTGCGGCAAGCTCGGCAACGAAGTCGTCCGGCTCGAAAACCATCTGCTTAATTTGCAAAGCCAGTTCAACGCTGCAAAGCTGCGCAGGCGCGAAGAGCTCGATATGCGGGAGGCTACGTGGAAGGCGGACGACGAAGTTCTGCGGAAGGAGGAAGGCGAAATCGAACAACGCTTCCGCTCTTTGCAAAGTGTAGCGGACGACGATTTCAAAGCAAGACGCGAAAAACTGACGGAAGCCGAAAATGCCTCACGAGCCGACATTGATCTCGACGAAAAAGCGGCTCGGCTAAAGCGAGATGCGGATGTGGTCCGCATTGAGCGAGAGTCACAACGGGCACTTTCGGAGAAAGGCGCGAACGCCGAGCGCATCGCCGCCGCTCAGAAGCGCTTTACGGATGCGGAAAAAAATGTTCACCGCATTGAGGAGTATCGCGAGGAGGTCGCAGAATATCGGAAGAAAAAAATTGAATGGATGGATAGGCTGCCTGGGTGGGAATCCGAGCGCCCGGTAGCCGAGGAAATCCAGCGTGCGAAACAAACTTCGCTCGGGCAACTCGCCGAACGTAATCGCCTAGCTAAAGCCGCGCTGGCCGAACGCGCGAAGAAGCTGAATGATGCTAGCGGTGCGCTCCAGGAAGATCAAAAGGCGGTCGCACGTTTCCAAAAAGACATGCGCTTTCTCCAAGAGTGGGGCTATTTCGATCGCCCTGATCTCCCACCGGCGTCGTTTCACCAGACGGGTTCTGTCGACGGTTTTCTCACTACTGCGGAGAACGCACACGAGAGCCTCGAATCAATCAGAAAGAAGGGAGATGACAGCGCGAAAAAATTTCTCGGCCATTTTGAAGAGGAGACACTCAAGCGAAAGCTGCTCGGCTTTTCCCCACCCCACGAGAACTTCGATTGGTTTCAGTTTGTCGGTGGCGAACTCAAGCCTTTCGTCAACAACCGTGCGATTACGGGAATGAAGCGCCTGCAGACGCAGCAGTTCGAGCAACTCATCCATAACATTTGCAGCAAAAACGCCGCGTTCCGCGATGGCATCCGTCAGGTAAATCAGACGGCGGATTCTGTGCAGGCGCACCTCGTGAAAAACAACTTCGTTGATGTGCTCGACTCAGTCGAACTCAAGGTCGAGCGAGTGGACAATCAACTCACCCGGACGCTTGAGGGCTTGGAAAGATTCGCCGGGATCTCCTTCAGCCAAGAGAACGATCTCTTTGCCAAACGAGCAGACAGCGCAGAGATCGACCGGGCCATCGAGCATTTTGAGCGATTACTCCGTGAGATCGACACCCATCGCAGCAAGCAGCTTTCGCTCACCGACTACTTCGACTTTTTGATTCGCATCTACGAAAACGGCCACGATATGGGCTGGCGAAAATCACTCGATCACATTGGTTCCACCGGCACGGACTACTTGGTGAAAATGCTCATCTACCTGTCTCTTATAGAAGTTTACCGCTCTCGTGCCATCGACGCGAAAGCAGAGTCCACCGTCCATTGCGTGATGGATGAAACAGGTGTGCTTGCGCCGAAATACGTTCGCGCCGTGCTTGCTTACGCTGCGGAGCGCGGCATTATTTTGATCACCGCTGGCCACTCGCAGCAGACGACGGGATTCGACCACTGGATACTCGTTCGCAAACAAGGTCCGCGATTTGGCGGGCAGACAGTGCTTCGTAAAGTCCTGCGATGCGACTAACTACTGCCCAAGCTGCCCAACTCGCACACCTCGCCAAGGGCGGCTCCTTACAGCGGAGCCGCGTGGCAAAAGCTCTCCTGCCACTCCTCGAAAATGCGGGTGTAGTACGCACGGAGAAATCAGGATCTAGCTCTCTTATGCGCGGAGTTCCTGGAAAGATAGAAGCGTTCGCCGAGCACTATTGGGGCATTCGCGACTTGTCTCGCTTTGCGCTTGCCACCCCCGGCAACAGAAGTCGCGAATCGCTGGCTGAGATTGCTGGCGATTCCAAGGCACTGCCGAGTAATCCCTTAGCGGGGATCTTCATTCGCTCCTTCGGTAATTGCACTCTCGGTGATCAGCCACTGATGCACACGCCCCTTGGCAGCGCGATTCTAATCTCTCCAGCACAACTACCGTATCTGAGAGTTACAGCACGCACATTAATTGTAATAGAAAACTCAGAATGCCTTTTGAAGTTTGAGAAGGTGCTTCCTTATTTTACTGATGTAGATCGCGCAAATATTGCGCTCGTTCTGCGATGGAATTGGAGAACGGCCTGGCAAGAATGGCTGCATGAATGGACGGGTAAGGTCGTTCATTTTCCTGATTATGACCAAGCGGGTTTACGCATCTTTGCGACAGAAGTTTTGCCCCACGCCCCGGAAGCTCGCCTACTTATCCCCTCTAATCTCGAAGCGATCCTAAATGAACGAGGGAGTCGCAATCTATTCCTCCGCCAGGAACATCTCTCGATGCTTGAGGCGAAGCATCCCGACATCGCACAAGTGAATGTCTTGATTCAGACTACTCGTAAAGCACTCGAACAGGAGACGCTGTTGCATTAACTCAAGCTCTTCAGGCAAACTTTGGCAATCGGCGAAACGTTTTTTCGCAAACAAAACAGCCGGACCCCTTTCGGAATCCGGCTGTGTTTGAGTTTTGGTTAGTCGAGGGAGCCGGACTTAGTAGTCCATGCCGCCCATACCGCCCATGCCGCCGCCACCTGGAGGCATCGCCGGGCCGTTATCCTTCGCAGGAAGCTCGGTGATGATCGCCTCGGTGGTGAGGAGCAGGCCGCTGATCGACGATGCGTGTTGCAGCGCAGAACGCGTGACTTTGGTCGGGTCAACGACTCCAGCCGCCACGAGGTCAACGTATTCGCCAGTGGCGACGTTGTAACCGAGGTTGCCAGTGCCTTTTTTGACTTCGGCCACGATGAGCGCGCCTTCGAGGCCTGCGTTATCTGCGAGCTGGCGAAGCGGGGCTTCGATGGCGCGTTTGATGATTTGCAGACCGATCTCTTCGTCGCCGGTGAGCTTGAGGTTTTCGAGAACCTTTTGAGCGCGGATGAGAGCGACGCCGCCGCCGGGGACGATGCCTTCTTCAACGGCCGCACGGGTCGCATGGAGGGCGTCTTCGACGCGGGCTTTTTTCTCTTTCATCTCGGTCTCGGTGGCTGCACCGACGTTGATGACGGCAACACCGCCGGCCAGTTTGGCGAGGCGTTCTTGCAGTTTCTCGCGGTCGTAGTCGCTGGTAGTTTCTTCGATTTGACGGCGGATTTGATTCACGCGGCCTTGGATGTCGGCAGAAGCGCCTTCGCCTTCGACGATGGTGGTGCTTTCCTTATCGATGGTAACGCGCTTGGTTTTGCCGAGGTCTTCGATGGTGATTGAGTCGAGCTTGATGCCGAGGTCTTCGGTGATGCAACGTCCACCAGTGAGGATGGCGATGTCTTCCATCATGGCCTTGCGGCGATCGCCAAATCCGGGAGCCTTGACGGCTGCGATTTGGAGGGTGCCACGGAGCTTGTTGACCACGAGAGTCGCGAGGGCTTCGCCTTCGACGTCTTCCGCGATGATGAGCAATGGACGGCCGGTTTTCGCGACTTTTTCGAGGATCGGGAGCAGGTCTTTCAAGCTGCTGATTTTCTTCTCGAAGATGAGGATGTAAGCGTTCTCGAGAGAGACTTCCATCGACTCAGCGTTGGTGACGAAGTAAGGCGAGAGGTAACCTTTGTCGAACTGCATACCTTCGACAACGTCGAGGCTGGTTTCGATGGATTTGGCTTCCTCAACCGTGATCGTTCCGTCCTTGCCGACTTTGTCCATGGCATCAGCGATGATCTCGCCGATGGTGGTGTCCCAGTTAGCAGAAACGGTAGCGACCTGCGCGATTTCCTTGCGGTCGGTGACCTTCACGGAAATGCGGGCGAGTTCGGCAACAATGGCTTCAACAGCCTTGTTGATGCCGCGCTGCAAGCTGGTTGGGTTCGCACCGGCGGTGACGTTCTTGAGGCCTTCTTTGTAGATGGCTTCAGCGAGAACGGTCGCAGTGGTGGTGCCGTCGCCAGCAATGTCCGAAGTCTTGGAAGCGACTTCGCGAACGAGTTGCGCGCCCATGTTTTCGTAAGGGCACTCGAGTTCGATTTCCTTGGCCACAGTGACACCGTCTTTGGTGATCGTTGGGCTGCCGAATTTCTTGTCGAGGATGACGTTGCGGCCCGATGGCCCGAGGGTTGCCTTGACTGCGCGGGCGAGTTTTTCGACGCCGCGAAGCAGTGCGTGACGAGCGTGCTCGTCGAATTGGAGTTGTTTAGCTGCCATAATAGTTAGATTTGAGTTGGATGTTAATGTTAGGAATTAGCCAATGATGCCGAGGATGTCGTCCTCGCGCATGATGAGATAGTTTTCGCCATCGATCTTGATTTCGGTGCCGCCGTATTTGCTGATGAGAACTTTGTCGCCGACTTTGACGGTGAATTCAGATTTGACGCCGTCTTCATTAGTTCTGCCAGTGCCGAGGGCAACGATGGTGCCTTCCTGCGGTTTCTCTTTGGCGGTGTCGGGAATGATGATTCCGCCTTTTTTGACTTCTTTTTCTTCAAGCGGCTGCACGATGACGCGGTCGCTGAGTGGTTTTACGTTAATTGCCATACTAGGATTATTTTCCGTGTTGGGTTGTTGGTTTTTGTTGGTTTGCCTAACAAGGCCGCGCAAGTGAACAACACTCACGCGGCCATGGTTAGAAAAAATTATTTCTTCTTGTCTTCGTCCACCATCTCGAACTCGGCATCGACAACGTTGTCGTCCTTTTTCTCATTCGAGTTAGGTTCGTTTGGCGGCGGGGCGCCTGCACCAGCTTCAGCACCGGCGGCGGCTTGCTTGTAGAGGTCGGCGCTGACTTCCTGGAATTGTTTTTCCAGTTTGTCGTGAGCCGATTTGATGGCGTCAACGTCGCTGCCTTTGAGAGCTTCGCGGACATCGGCGATGGATTTCTCGATCTCCGATTTTTTGTCGCCGGGAAGTTTGTCGCCGTTGTCTTTGATCTGCTTCTCGCATTGATAGGCGAGAGAATCGGCATTGTTGCGAATCTCGATGCCTTCCTTCGCTTTGGAGTCTTCCGCCGCGTGGAGTTCGGCTTCTTTCCGCATCCGCTCAATCTCGGCTTTATCGAGACCTGAGGAACCGGTGATGGAGATTTTTTGCTCTTTTCCAGTGCCCATGTCCTTGGCGGAAACGTGCAGGATACCGTTGGCGTCGATGTCGAAAGTGACTTCGATCTGAGGAGTTCCACGAGGTGCTGGCGGGATGCCGTCGAGATGGAAGGTGCCAAGATTTTTGTTGTCGCGGCTAAGTGGGCGCTCGCCTTGCAGGACTTTGATTTCCACGCCGGGCTGGTTGTCGCTGTAGGTGGAGAAGGTCTGCGATTTGCGAGTCGGGATCGTCGTATTGCGAGGAATCATCGCCGTGGCCACGCCGCCTGCGGTTTCGATGGCGAGCGTCAGCGGAGTCACATCAAGCAGGAGAACGTCCTTCACATCACCCTTGAGCACGCCACCCTGAATGGCTGCACCGATGGCAACGACTTCGTCGGGGTTGACGCCTTTGTGGGGTTCCTTGTTAACGAGTTTGCGAGCGGTCTCAATGACCTTCGGCATACGAGTCATGCCGCCAACGAGAACCAGCTCGTTAATGTCGTTCATTGCAATTTTTGCGTCGGCCAGACAGTCGCGCACGGGCTTCAAAGTCCGCTCAAAAAGGCTGTCGGTGAGCTGCTCCAGCTTGGCGCGGGTGAGTGTTTTCTGAATATGCTTCGGTCCAGACGCATCGGCCGTGATGAACGGCAGATTGATGTCATAGGTCTGCGAAGAAGAGAGTGCGATTTTCGCTTTTTCAGCTTCTTCCTTGATGCGCTGCACCGCGTCAGGCTGCTTGGTTAGATCGATCCCGGAGTCAGATTTAAAGTCGGCAATCATCGAATCCATGATCGCGTTATCCCAGTCGTCGCCGCCCAGATGGGTGTCGCCGTTGGTGGCTTTCACTTCAAAAACGCCGTCGCCGATTTCCAGCACGGAAATGTCGAACGTGCCGCCGCCTAAATCGTAAACGGCGATTTTTTCATCGGACTTCTTGTCCAATCCATAAGCCAGCGAAGCCGCTGTAGGCTCATTAACGATGCGAAGAACTTTCAGACCCGCGATTTCACCCGCGTCTTTGGTGGCGTTGCGCTGGCTGTCGTTGAAGTAAGCTGGAACGGTGATGACGGCTTCAGTGATCGTTTCGCCAAGCTTGGCTTCCGCGTCGGCCTTGAGTTTCGCAAGAATCATCGCGGAAATTTCCGGTGGAGAAAACGTCTTCTTCTCGCCGCCGACCTGCACTTCGATGTGCGCGTCGCCGTTGCTCGCCTTGACCAATTTGTATGGAACTCGTTTCACCTCATCGCCGAGCTCGTCAAATTTCCGGCCCATGAAACGCTTGACCGAGAAGATCGTATTCGTTGCGTTGGTCACAGCCTGACGCTTCGCTGCCTGACCCACGAGACGTTCGCCGCTCTTGGAAAATGCGACGATGGACGGCGTGGTGCGCGCGCCTTCGGAGTTTTCGAGAACGACGGGTTCGCCGCCTTCCATGACTGCCATGCAGGAGTTGGTGGTGCCTAAATCGATGCCTAAAATTTTTGCCATAAGATAAAAGTTGGTTACTCCCAACCTTTAAGCAGATGCCAGACCGCTGAAGAATGTAATTATATATCCCTGATTTGCTGCGACTTACAACTTCTTCGTGCGATTGAAGATGCTCACAGGCGAGTCAGGCTGGCACACTGTGCCAGAACAGGTGCGTCACACCCGTGGCGCACTATTGCTCGGTATCGATCAACTGGTTGAGCTGCTCCGTGGACTTTTTCGCGGCAGAAATAATGTTCCAAGCGAGGAAGATCACGATCACGAAGTAGATCGCTTTTGGCATCCAGTCGCCGAAGCTTTCGATGCCGCGCAGGGCTTTGGCCTCGTAGTCGCCCGCAGCCCGGAGCAGCTCCGCATCGAGCGCGCCCGTCTGTTCGCCGATGACCAGACTGCGCACTAACTCCGATGGCAGCGCGCCGGTTTTCGCCAGCTCGGGGCCGACCGCCTGACCGGCACGAATCTCTGGCAAACTGGCCCGAATTCCTTGAACGATGCGAGCGCTGGCAGACGCACGGGCGGCGGTGTCGAGGCTGTCCATGACGTTGACGCCGGCGTCGAGTTGCATCTGATAGGTGGTGCAAAACCGCGAGAGCGCCAGCGAGAGGTGGATGCCTCCGAAGAGCGGCAGCATTCCCAGGATTTGGTCGAGCACCGACGAGTGCATGGCGAGTTTGATCACCATGGACGACACGCCGTAAAGCACGGCGGCGAGCAAATAAAACGAGCCGAGTTCCATTCCAATCTCGCGCAAAACTCCACTCGCCGGGCTGCCTTGAAAAAACTTCGGCACCGCCAGCAAGACGACGCCGAAGTGCAGTATGAAAAACGGATACAATGCCCGGCGAACGATCTGCCGCCGCACCGCATCGAGCCGCGCATAATAACGCGTCAGAAAATCGCATCCCCGCTGGAGTTGACCGCTGCGTTCGCACGCGGAGATCAGCGCGATCTCCATCTCCGAAAAGGGCATTCGCGGCTCCGAAAAACTCTCCGTGATTGTGTTGCCACCCAAGGCGAGCCCTTGGAATTTCTCTAAAAGCCGGCGTGTGGAAAACCTTGGCCGCGCCGTCAGCATCGTCTCGATCGCCCGCAGAAAAGGGAACCCCGCCGTCAGCAATTTTCCCAGCTCATCGTAGAACCGGCTGCGTTCGGCGAGAGAGAGTTTCATGCGGCAAACTTTCCCCCAAGCCGGCGGGGTTAGCGAATGATTCCTCGCTGACTCGCCGCGATGAAATCGATCAGGATGCGCCCCTCAGCCGTGTGGCCATATTGCGTTTCCAGCTCGGCGGTGGCCTGTTTGACATTCAGTTTCGACCGGTAAAGCAGGCGGTAGGATTCCTTGAGCGTCTTCAGCTGCTCTGGCGTGTAGCCGCGACGTTCGAGTCCTACTGCATTCACGCCGCGCACTTCCGCCGGGTTGCCGTCGGCGATGAAAAACGGTGGCACGTCCTGGACGATTTTCGAGCAGCCGCCGGTGATCGCATGTGCACCAACACGGCAAAATTGATGAATCGCCGTCAGCCCGCCGATGTTCGCGTAATCACCCACAATCACATGCCCGGCGATGGTGCCGTTATTGGAAAAAATGACGTGATCGCCCACGACGCAATCGTGCGCGATATGACTGTAACTCAGAAAATTTCCATCGTTGCCGACCTTGGTCACGCTGCCCGGAGCGGTCGCGCGATGGACGGTACTGAACTCGCGAAAAGTATTCCGGTCGCCGATTTCCAGATGCGTCGGCTCGGCGCTGTATTTGAGATCCTGCGAGCGCTGGCCGATGCAGGCGTAGGAATAAAAGGTGTTTCCACTCCCGATTTTACTCGGGCCCATGATCGTCACGTGATGTTGCAGCCAGCAGTTTTCTCCGATAATGACCCCGTCGCCGATGATGCAATACGGCCCGATTTCCGTCCCGACCCCGATGGTGGCCGACGGGCTGATGATGGCCGTTGGATGAATTTTTCCCATTCGACTTCGATTCTTATCAGACGTCGATAAAGCCGAACATCAGCTCGCCTTCGCTCACGACTTCGTTGTTCACCAGGCAGCGGCAGGCGGCCTTGCCGATGTTGCGCCGGGCCTTGAGCAGTTCCGCCTCGATGAAAAGCGTGTCGCCGGGCATGACGGGCTTGCGCCATTTCACCTTGTCCGCGCTCATGAAATAGCCGATGCGACCGTCGCCGGTTATTTTTTTGAGCAAAATACTCGCCACTTGCGCCATCGCCTCGACTTGCAACACGCCGGGCATGACCGGATGCCCCGGAAAATGTCCTTGGAAATACGGCTCGTTAATGGTGACGGATTTGATGCCGGTGCACTTGGTTTCGCCGGTGAAGCCGACGATGCGGTCCACCATGAGAAACGGATAACGATGCGGCAGCGTGGCCATCACTTCCTTGATTCCCATGCCGTCGTCGCCGCGCGGGATGACCGTGGGCGGCGTGAGCGCGACCAGCTCTGCAGCGCGTTTCGAGATGGCTTTGGCGAGTTCCGCGTTCGGGCCGTGGCCGGGTTTGATCGCAATGATGTGACCCCGCAGGCGCTGCCCGGAAAGGGCGAGATCGCCCACGATGTCGAGGATCTTGTGACGGACAAATTCTTCCTGGAAACGCAGTGGCTCCTTGCTGAGAACGGCGTCGCCGCGCACGACGATCGCGTTTTCCAGACTGCCGCCCTTGATCAGCCCCTTTTCCATCAGTTGCTGCACGTCCTCGTAGAAAACAAACGTCCGCGCCGAGGCGATTTCCTTCTCGTAAATCGCCGGCGTAATCTCCGTGCTGTAAAACTGGGTAAACCGTCCCTCAGGTCCGACGTTCGTGCAGGAAATCCGAAATTTGTCGTCTGGCACAATGGTCAGGAGCGAGCCGCTCTTGGTTTCAATATGGATCGGCTCGCGCACCCAGAATTCGCTGCGGCGCACGTCCTGTTCGACGATGCCTGCCTTCTTGATCAACTCCACGAAAGGCCGCGCACTGCCGTCGCCGATGGCGGGCTCGTTGGCGTCCATCTCGATGAGCGCGTTGTCCACGCCCATGCCGACGAGGGCGGAGAGGACGTGCTCGACGGTGTGGACTTTCACATTTCCCTCGGCCAGCGTGGTGGCGCGCTCGACAAATTTCACATTTTCGACTTTGGCGTCCACGGTCGGCCCATCGGGCAAATCGGTGCGCTTAAACTTAAACCCGTGCCCCGGAGGCGCGGGCTGGATGGTTAGCGTGACTTTTTCGCCGGTGTGCAGGGACGAGCCGGCGAGGGAGGCGCTGCTGGCCAGGGTCGCTTGGAATACGGAGTCGGAAGAAGGCATGGGAGCGCTGTTTTATCATCCGAAAAGCCCGATTGCCAACGGCAAAGCATTTCTCGAATAAAATCCAAGTCCACTCGTCGCTTTGTTTGCGAAGGATTATGTGAACGCAGACGCTTACGTGGTGTCAAAACCCTCAGTGCGACTGCACAAAAATTGTTAGTGAGGTTAAGGAACAAGGCAAGCGGAGGCCGCAGAATGAGTGTTCTGCGGCCTTCGTGTTTTTCAGCCTGAGTGGAATGAAACTCGACCGTGGCCGCCGCGCCTTGTCCAGAGGGGGAAAATGCGCTAGTATTGCGCCCGCAAAATGAACGCCATCCTCATCGACCCTTCCTCCCCTGCTGCCGCCGCCCCGAAGGTGGGAATGATTTCCCTCGGCTGCGCCAAAAACCTCGTCGATGCGGAACTCATGCTCGGCAGCATCCTTGCCAATGGCATGGAAGTCACCTCCGACGCCGACGAGGCCGACGTGCTCATCGTCAACACCTGCTCCTTCATCGACTCAGCCAAGGAGGAATCCATCGAGGCCATCCTCGAGGCGCACGAGGCCCGCGGAATGAAACGCCGTCCCGGCCAGAAACTCATCGTCAGCGGTTGCATGGCCCAGCGTTTCTCCAAGGAACTCAGCGGCGAAATGCCCGAAGTCGATGCCTTCATGGGCCTCGACCAGGTCGCCCAGGCCGGGGACATCGTTGCCCAAGTCCTCGCGCGGCCTCGTATTGCAGTCGAATCCAATCCCACTCTCACCGACGAAAGCTGGCAACCGCTCAACCTCGTCACCCGCAAGCCCGTTTACATCCCCGACTACGACACGCCGCGCTTCCGCCTCACCCCGTCGCATTCGGCTTACGTCAAAATCGCCGAGGGCTGCAATCACCCGTGCTCCTTCTGCGTCATCCCCCAGATGCGCGGCAAACACCGCTCCCGCTCCATCCATAGCGTCGTCACCGAGATCCAAAACCTCGTCGCCGAAGGCGTGAAAGAGTTCAATCTCATCAGCCAGGACACCACCTACTACGGCATGGATCTCTGGGAACAAAAAGCTGGCCCCACCCAGCCCGTCGATTCGCAACGAGGCGTCTCGCTCGTTCATTTGCTCGAAGCCATCGACCAGATCGAAGGCGATTTCTGGGTTCGCCTCCTCTACACCCACCCGGCGCATTGGAGCGACGAACTCATCGCCACCATCGCCCGCTCCCGGCACGTCGCCCGCTATATCGACATGCCGTTGCAACACATCCACCCCGAGATGTTGCTCACCATGCGGCGCGAAACCACCAGCCAGCACATCATCGACCTCATCGCCCGCATTCGCGCCGGCATCCCTGGCATCGCCATTCGCACCACCTTCATCGTCGGCTTCCCCGGCGAGACGGAGGAACACTTCGAGTCCCTCCTCAACTTCATCCGCGACACCCGTTTCGAGCGCCTCGGCATCTTCACCTACAGTCAGGAGGAAGGCTCCCGCGCCGCGAAAATGGAAAATCAGATTCCGCTCAAAGTCCGCCAGGCCCGCTACCGCAAAGCGATGAAACTCCAGCAGCGCATCGCCGGTGAGATCGCCGCCGCCAACATCGGCCGCACCATTCGCGCCATCGTCGATAGCCCGCTCGTGGCCCGCAGCGAAGCCGACGCCCCCGACGTGGACGCCCGCATCCTCCTCACTGCCCCCGCCACGGTCGGCGCGATGGTCGAAGTCAAAATCACCGGCACCCAAGTGTACGACCTCGTCGGCGAAGTCATCTAAGTTCCATTGGACTCTGGGCCGGCATGACCAAAAAACGGCGTCTCCTCCTGATCGTCGGAGGACAAATCATTTTCTGGTGCACCATGTGGTTCTCCATTCATCAGGGCACTCAAAGACAGAGAATGGAGGAAAAAAATCCCCCCTCGGCCCGTCCCGTTGCCATTCCATTCGGAACCGCTGTGCGTTCGCGCATGATCGAGGCCGATCCGGCTGAAACCCGCCTCAGCGCCAAAGACAACGCCGCCAACGACTACCGCCGCGCCTTCGCCCTCCTCGAAAAACTGACAAAGCGGGAAAAAGATATGATGAGCTACCGGGCTGTGCTCAAGGAAGAGCCTTCGGCAGTGGAAGTAGAAGCTCTGCTAACCAAGATCGAGCCCATCATTGCTCTTCTCCGAGAAGGCGCCGCTAAACCGGCCTGCGATTGGCGACTTCACGATTTACGCACGCTGACTACGACTACACACATGTCCAAGGCATGGGATCTGGCGCAGATAGCCTTTTGGGACGCAAAACAAAGAGTTCATGATCAGCCGAATAGTTCGGTCGCAGATGTGCGGGCTCTCAATCAGTTATCGAACAGCATGGATGCTGGAACAGGGAGTTCGTTAAATCATCTCGGAACTCAAGCTTTAATCTCCCAGTTCATCAAAGACTGGGCAGCCGAACTCCCTGCGCAAGATAGGCGTGAACTGTTAACAATGTGGATCCAGCCAGATTTTCTAGCCGTTGCCCAATCGTGTAACCGCTCCGAAATCGAAACAAATCTCCAGTTGATAGATCTTTATAAGTCGGGGGTGGACTTTGAGGGCAAGCCTCTGAGTGAATGGACCAAACGCATGGGCGCAGGCCTCTTTGGGAGTGATTCCGCAACGCAGAAAAGAACCCGCAAAGGCTTCGAAAAATTAGCTCGGGTTGCAGACGAAAGCGTCTTTTGGTCCGACGAGAAGTTTGATCAATGGTGCCAGCAAGTCGCAGACATGCCGACGTGGGAAGATGGATCCAACCCGATCCAGACGTTTGCTGGTATTCGCCGCGATTTGCGGACGTCACTCAGGCAACGGGCCATGACTGCCGCCGGCTTGGCGCTCATGGACGAAGGCATGGCAGCACTGGCTCGTTTTCCCGATCCGCTGAACGGGGAAACGTTTCAGTATCGCGTGATGGACGACCAAAACGCATTCCAGTTGCAATCGACTGTGCTCCACAAGGGCAAACCCGTGTCGCTGACCTTCCGTCGGGGCGAAAAGGGGACGACGACGGCTCCATAAACGCGCTCTGCGGGTGCAGATACCGCCCTTTCGCGGAACGCAATGGAGTTTTACCGGAAGACAATGGCTTGATACAGGAACGAAACGGCGTTTAACAAGAACACAATCGTGTATGAGTGGAATGCAATGGCCGCTAACAAGAACGTGTTGGCGCATGATCGGAACACAATTGCCGTCCACAGGAATACAACAGCGGCTGAGTGGAATGCAATCGGTTGGTTGCGGAATGCATTGGCGTGTGACAAGAGTGCAATGGCTCTTTACGGAGCGTTATTTCGACATTCAACTGCAACTCCCATGGAAAACTCCCCTGCCCCTGCCACCGCCGTTTCGACAGCCCCGCTCGATCTGCTGTCACTCGAGACGTTTGCCCCGGCTCTGGGGCGATGCCACGCGCTGGCGGATGATTGCCGAACTCGCGAAAGGCGAGCCGCTGATGGTGAGCGAACTGGCCACGCGGCTGGGGCGTTCGCCCGGTTTGATCTCGAAACATATCGCCCGATTGCGCGAGGCGGGTCTCGTGGAAGTGGGCCGGGCACGGTTGTATAACATTCCATCGCGATTTCTCCGGACGCCCGGCGTGGCGGATTACGGCCATTGCCAAATTCCCGCAGCGCAGAAGGCTGATTGATTGCGCTGGAGAAAAAGGTTCGCACGGAGGAGCACAGAGCTCACTGAGGGGCGGCCGGCTGAAATAAAACTCTGTGACGGCGGTATAACCGGGTAGGCGAAGGCGTTTAGCTTCGGCTACGGCCCGACAGGCTTGTCGTTGACGTAGAGTTTTTCCAAGGCCGCGACTCCGTGAAGGACGCGGACGGTGACGTAGGAGTTTTGCTGTCCGTTGCGATTACTGGCGCGATAGGCCGCTTCCGCTGCGGGGGCGGCGGTTTCGTTCATGTAGTAACGATCAAAAGGAAACTTGACCGTCGTGGTGGTGGCGTCGCCCCATTGCACTTCGACGGGCATGACGTTATCGCCTGCCGTCTTTTCGCGGCTGATGGACTGGATTCTGGCGAACCCTTTTTCGTCCTCTTCGAGAGTGGCCCAGACCTGAGTGTCTGGTGGAAATTTATCCTTCGTCGTCACGGTGTCGTCCTGGAACGAAAGAGCCACGTAACGACCGCGGAAGGCGTCGTAAGGATCGACGGGAGCCGTGTGGAATTTGAAAACCCGTCCATGCTCAAGGGCGGCTTCCTGCTGGTAAATCATGAAACCAGGGACTCCCAACTGGGCCGTCGCGACGAGCGAAAGCAGGAAAACGCGGAGTTTCATTTCGTTCTCCCTCGCTTTTTCAGCAGGAAAACATTCGCTCCACCGAAACCGGCTCCCACGACGATGAAGGCCACACCTTTCAGCAAAAAATTAACGTCGCTGTCGAAGAATCGCGAAATGATGAGCGTGGCCACGAGAAGCAATCCCGCATTCAGCGTGGTGAAACGCAGATCGCGCGTGCCTCGGATAATCGTGACGATTCCGAGCGCGAGGGCGTAGAGATTCATCAAAATCAAAGTGGATCCTGTGCCGGTGCGGAGCAGAAAGGTGCCGCAAAGGGCCACGACCGGCAGCAAACCGGCCGCGGGGTTGAGGGGAGTTTTACGCAGCCAACCGAACGTGAGGAGGATGACCGACAGAATGAGGAAACCGTAGTTGATCGTGTTCGCCACCGCCCCAGCCGACCAGACGGGCTCGGAATAAATGTCGGAAACGCGATCTTCCCACGCGAACCGATAGCTCAACCAGATCGCCAGCACGACGATTCCAAGCTGGCCCACAAAGACGAAGGGATGTCCCACGCGCGGCGCTTCGGTTTTCCGAAACCACGTGCATCCCGCCAGATAAAGTGACGCGAAAATCCCGGAAAAAACCAGCGGCCAGAGGGCGAACACCGCGCGGTCGCATTGAAACCCGGCACTCACGGGAATCGCCAGCGCCAGGGCGAGCGACATCCACCAGGCACGTCCGGAGAAGCGGTTTTCTCGAATCAGCAGCCAGTAATGTGGCAGCACGAGGAGGAGCAACGGCCAAAACCATAACATCGAGTCACGATGAATCACCAAATCCGCTCCCCAAGTCGTAATTCCGGCAACGTAGAGGATCGCGACCGATGTGGAGCGAAGCAGATAAACCAGGGGCAGAGCGAGCAGCGCCCAGGTGAGAATGAAGGCGGGGAAGCTGCCGGAGAGTTGGTAAGTCTGCGCGATTAAGGCGATGCAAGCACCGATCGCCACCGAATGAAATGCCCCGACTCCTTCTGCCAGCGCGGCAGAGTTGTTTTTCCGGGTCATCGCTATCCCAGACAGAACCACGCCGAGTGCGAGTGGCAAAAATGAAAGCACGGCGCGTGCGGGCCGCCCCAGTTGATCCCAGTTGTGCGCGAAAAGCAGGATGATTCCGGCACTGACCAGCAACCCGCCCAACACCGAAAAAATAATGACCATGATGTTCCGAGACCCGGTTCCTGTCCCGGCAACGGCTGCATAATGCGCTCGCAAGCTTTCTGCAGAACCCTCGCCGATCACGCCTTGAGCGATCAGTTTTGGAAGCTGATCAATCAACCAGCGGGCGGCCTGCGGTTCGTTCACGAGGAAGGATTAAACGTTCCAGAGTGCGATGACACGGGAAAAATCAACGGGAGAACTTCCCCTTCGCACAGAGTGGATTGGAACTCCGCCCTACTTTTTCTTCGTGGGCAAACCGGAGCGTTTGGTCTCGGCCAGGTCTTCGAGCTGCTTCTCGCTCATGGATTCGGCCATGCTTTTGGAGGCGCCTTTGAGGGATTTCTTGGGGGTTTCGCCGCGCTTGGCGGAGAGGGCGGCTCCGGCGGCCATCTGCTGTTTTTTGGATTTCGCAGACATAACCGTTCTTCGCCAGCGGAATGAAACCCGGATGTGTTGAACGAAACCCGATGTGTTTAGAGGTGCCGCTTGTTGAAGCGGGCCACTTCGCGATCTGTCTCGCGTTTGCTGGCTTTTTCCTTCAAATCGGCGCGTTTGTCGTGCGAGACCTTGCCCTTGCCGATGCCGATCTCGACTTTCACCCGGCTTTTTTTCCAATACATCCCGAGGGCGACGATGGTCTGGCCCTCGATGGCGGTGGCGCTGAAAAGTTTTAAGATCTCCGCTTTATGCAGGAGCAACCGCCGGGGGCGCTTCGGCGCGTGCTGCTCGTGGCTGGCGTTGTCATAGGCGCGAATGTCGGCGTCCATCAGGAACACCTCGCCGTCGTCCACGCGGGCAAAGGCGTTGGTCAGATTGGCGAATCCGGCGCGAATCGACTTAAGCTCGGTGCCTTTGAGTTCGATGCCGGCCTCGAAGCGCTCAATAATGAAATAATCCCGCAGCGCCTTGCGGTTGGTGGTGATCTCGGGGGTTTTCGCCCGCTTCTCTTTTTCAGCCATAATCTGGCCGGGAGTTGAAAAAAATTAAACTGCGGCTGGCTCGGAGAGATCGAGCTTCAGCTTGCCTTCGATGATTTCCTGGAGGGCAATGTCGGAAAGGCCCATTTTCGGACCGACTTCGACGGTCGGACGAGCGCCGGCGCTGAGTTGGCGCACACGCTTGGAGACGACGTTGATGAGCACCTGGCTGTTGGTGATGATTTTATGGGCTTCTTCGACGAGCAGACTGTTCATAGGAAATGGCGGAGTAAAACGGACCGGATAAATAGGGGCGAAAGTCCCCTCTGTCAACGGGAGAGAGTCTTCGGGAGCGCACGCGTCTCGCGTGTTCTTTGAGGTGTCTCGCCTCAAAGCTATGTCAGACGAGAATCACGAACGTCAGAGCCCTTTCGCGATACGCGTGCGCTTCCGAGGAAAGTCTCAGACTCCGATCTGGGTGCGATAGGCGGCGGCGTCTTTCAGCGCGTCGAGTTCGGCGGGATCGGAGATTTTCACTTTGTAAATCCAGCCTTCGCCAAAGGAATCAGTGTTCAGCAGCGCTGGATTGCCGTCGAGCGCGGTGTTCACGGCCACCACTTCGCCGCCGACCGGGGAATAAATGTCGCTCGCCGCCTTTACGGATTCGATAACGGCGATGGTTTCCTTCGCCACAACCGGGCGGCCGACCTTGGGCAGCTCGACGTAAACGATGTCGGTCAATTCCGCCTGGGCGTGTTCGGTGATGCCGACGGTGGCGGTGTCCCCTTCGAGGAGCACCCATTCGTGGGATTCGGCGTATTTAAGATTTTCCGGGACGTTCATGATTTTCGATAGAGAGGTTTCTTGGCAACGACAGCGGGGAATTTGCGTCCGCGCACGTCGATTTCGAGTTCGGTTCCAATGACAGCGTTGACGGGCAAATAAGCCATGCCGATTCCGATGCCCAGGCTGGGGGAAAGTCCACCGCTGCACGTCTCGCCGACGACTTCGCCACCGATCAAGACCGGATAATGCGAGCGCGGCGGCGGTCCTTTGGAGGTCATGGTGAAGGGCGTCAATTTCAATGGAACTCCGCTCTGTTTTTGCGTGAGCAGAGTTTCGCGTCCGATGAAATCGCCTTTTTCCACATCCACAAAGAATCCCAAGCCCGCCTCCAGCGGCGTGCGAGTCGGACTTAGATCGGAGCCATTCAGCGGGTAGCAAACTTCCAGCCGCAGCGTGTCGCGCGCGCCGAGTCCGCAAGGTTTTGCCCGCAGCGCGAGCAACTTTTGCCAGACGCCCGCCGCTTCCTCGGACGCAAAGAAAATCTCCGCACCGTCCTCTCCCGTGTAGCCGGTGCGACCGACCAGAAAGCTGACGCCGTGCGCCACGACTTCGATCATTCCGCTGCGCGGCGGGAGATCGGAGCCGAGGAAATTCGTCAGCAGCGCCACCGCATTTGGACCCTGCACCGCGATGCCTGCGTAGTCGTCGCTTTGATTGGAAATCTCGACGTCGCCAGTGTGATGCAACTCGATCCAGGCAAAGTCCTCGGTGATTTTCGCCGCGTTCACGACGAGGAAATAGAGGTGCTCGTCCAGCCGATAAACGATCAGATCGTCGATCACGCCGCCGACTTCATTCAGCAGCAACGTGTATTGTCCCTGCCCGACGGCGAGCTTCGTGATGTTGTTCGTGAGCAGGCGATTGAGAAATTTTGCCGCGTCCGGTCCAGAGACCAAAATCTGGCCCATGTGGGAAATGTCGAACATCCCGACTGATTGCCGGACTGCGAGGTGTTCCTCCATGATGCTCGTGTAATAAACCGGCATTTCCCAGCCACCGAACTCGATCAATTTTCCGCCGAGCCGCACATGCTCATCGTAAAGTGGAGTGCGCTGGACGTTGGTTGTTTCGGACACGGCGAAAAAAATAGGGACCACTTCCATCGAAGTCAAACCGCATAAAGTGTGGCGACAAAATCCAAACTGCTGCTATCGAATACGGGCATGTCCTGGCTCAACAAACTCGATCGCATCGCCGCCCCCATCGCCGTGCCGGGGATTATCCGCTACGTGGCGTTTTTGAGTTCCGCCGCGTTTGTCGTGGGGCTCGCCATGCCGGGCACGCAGGCGCTGATGCCGCTGGAGCGCGGCGCGGTTTTTGCCGGCGAATGGTGGCGCCTGCTCACGTTTGCCTTTGTGCCGTCGAGTTACGGTCTGTTCTGGATTTTTGCGCTGATGTTTCTTTTCTACATGGGCGACTCCCTGGAACGCTCGATGGGCGCGACGCGGCTGACGGTTTTCTATTTGCTCGGCTGGCTGGCGACGGTCGCGGCGACGTTTCTTTTCGGCGGCATCGGGAGTCCCATTTATATCAACCTCGCGATCCTCCTCGCGTTCGCTACGTATTTCCCCGACTCGCAGATCTCCATTTACTTCATTTTCCCCGTGAAGGTGAAATGGGTCGCGCTCGTCTCGCTGGCCATCGCGATCGCTCTGGCGCGAGGACTTAATGGCTACGCCACGCTCGCGCTTTGCCTCGGAAATTACCTGCTCTTCTTCGGCTTCGACCTTGTGAAATCCTTCCACACGACCCAGCAAATCGCGAAGCGGCGGCATGAGTTTCGCGAAAAAGCCAAGCCCGACGAGGAAACGCTGCATCATTGCAAAGTCTGCGGCCGCACAGAAATATCGGACCCGGATCTGGAGTTTCGCGTCTCGGCCGATGGCGAGGAATATTGCACCGAACACCTGCCGTCGCGGGTGAGCTGAGTGGGGAGCGCACGCGTCTCGCGTGTTCTTTGAGACGTCTCGTCTCAAAGCTGTTTCAGATGTGGACCACTTACATCCAGGCCCTTTCGCGAGACGCAAAAGGGAGCACACGAGACGCGTGCGCTCCCGAAGACATCCCCTCGCCAGCTCTAGCCGCGGCTGAGTTTGCGCAGCGCCTCGACGCGTTGCCAGGCGGCTCCGCTTTCGATGATTTTCCAGGCTTTTTCGATGCCGGTCTTGAGGTCGGGCACGGCTCCGGTGACGACAAATCCCGCTCCGGCGTTGAGCGAGACGATCTCCCGTAATGGCTCGAGCTTGTCGTTGCCGCGCAGTAGTTTTTCAAGAATCACGGCGTTCGCTCGGGCATCGCCGCCGCGTAGCGAATGCAAGTCGCGCACCTCGCGGACATCGGCCTGCACCGTGAACCGCCTCATTTCGCCATTCTCCAGGGCAAACACCCGGCTCGGGCCGAGGGTGGAAAGTTCGTCCATACTGCGTCCGTCGGCGGTGGTGCCGTGAACGACCCAAGCGGCTTTGCGTCCGATCTTTTGCAAGACGGCGGCGTATTTTTCCTGCATCTGGCCGTCGAAAATGCCCACGAGTTGATGCGTCGGGCGCGCCGGATTCAGCAGCGGTCCGAGGAGGTTGAACATCGTTGTCAGACCTTCGCTGGCGAGTTGGCGACGAACGCGCCCGATGGTTTTGAAAGACGGATGAAAGGCCGGCGCGAAGAGAAATCCGCAGCCCGCCTCGGCGACGCATTTCTTGATCGCGATGGAACTCGCCTCTATTTGAATCCCGAGTGCTTCGAGCACATCGGCCCCGCCGGATTTCGAGGTGATGGCCCGGTTGCCGTGCTTCAGGACGGTGACATCGCCCGCCGCCAAAACGAACATCGCGGCGGTGGAGACGTTGAAAAGTTGCAGGTTGTCGCCGCCGGTTCCGCAGATGTCGAGCGTGGGCAGATTCGGGTCTAACTCGAGTTGCGGATCGACCGCGCAATCGAGAAATGCCTCCACGAAGCCGGCAAGTTCGTTGACCGTTTCCCCGCGCTCACGAGCCGCTCGCAGAAACCGGGCCTTGGTCGCGTCGTCCACGTTAACCGAGAGCAGCGCCTTGGCGGCAACGGGGATTTCCAAGGGCTGGAGTTCCCGGTCGATGAGGAGGGCTTTGGCTAGCGGGGAATCCATTTTATCTCTGGTTGGCAGCAATGATGATGCCAATAACGATCAGCACGGCGAGTGTCACCAATATAATTTTGATCCAGCTCAACGGATATTTTCCCGCGATCTGGCCGGTGAAGCCATTGATGACGACGGTGAAATTTTTCGAGCCGTAGGTGTAGGTCAGCAGCCAGACGGGCACGAGGATGTGCTTGAAAGTCTGGGCGGAATAGTCGGCATCCACTTGCAGATTGCGCTGCGTGTCGCCGGGGACTTCGCGGCTGCACATGGTTTCGAGGGCGTTGTCCATGAGGACGCGGGAGCGTTCGGCGGCGGCGATGAGGTCGATCTGATATTGCTCAACGACCCAGCCCGAGAGAAACGCGGTGTTGTAGGGAACGAGTTCCGTCGTGGGAAACGGCTCGACCTTGGTGAGCAAGTCGATTGGAACTCCCTTGGAAGCGGCCACCAGCGTGTCGTCGAAAAAATGATCCACCGAGCCGGCCGCGTATTCCCAGCGGGTGCGCTGGACCTGGCGCGTCTGGGTTTTTCCATTCGCGTCCTCGTAGGATTCCGTCTCGTAATAATGGTAGCCGGCCTCGGCGGTCCACTCGGCGTGCGCCTGCGCGTCGAAGGTCCAGTAAGGCAAATACGCGCCGTGCAGTGTGTCGGTGAGGGCGCGGTTTTTCAGCTTGTTCGGCGCGAACCAATGCGACCCGTACCATTTCCGAATGGTCTCGCGCACGGCTGTTTCAGCGATCTTGAACGCCAGCAAACTCTCGGGCCGGATCGGTGCCTGGATCTCCGTGTAAGGCACCAGCGCGGGCGAGCCGCAAAAGTCACATTTCTGTGCAACTCGACCCGCCGAAAACACGCTGATCGCCTGGCAGCTCTGGCATTTGACCGTGATTTGCTCGGGAGCCCAGCCCCGCTGCGATTCCGGGATGTTGCGCAGCGCGGTGGCGAGGTCATTCTCTTTGATTTCGCCGGTGACGGTCTCCTCAAACTGCGAAACCGTGCCGCAAAACGGGCAGCGCAAAGTCTGCGTGGCGGGCTCCCATTGCGCCTGCGCACCGCATGCGGGGCAATTATGCTTGGGGGCGGCGACGACTTCGGACACAGCGGCCAGTTATTTCCGATTCCCGGACAAAGCGCAAAGCATTTGGCGGAAAAGGAGGCTTTGCGCCGCAGGTTTTGAGAAATGACGAAACCGTCATCCAATGGCGTCATGTTTTGTCACTTTGCGACGGAAAAGTGGGGACATGATAAGACATACAAAAGTCTGGCTGCTGCTCGGCGCATCCCTGCTGACCTCGGTGGCGCATGCGGCAGACACCGTTTCGCGGGCAGAATATGAGGCATTGAAGAAACAAGTTGCGGTCCTGCAAAAGCAAATCGCCACCCGCGATACGGTGGAAACTCCAGCATCAACTTCGACCACTTCGTCCTCGGCCATCGCCAGCTTGCAACGCGATGTCACGGATTTGAAATCTGCCGCTGAATTGACCCGCCCCGGTACGACTAACATGCATATCGCGGGAAGCATGAGCACGACGTTCAGCACCTATGCGAACGACAACTCGAACTTCTCCGCGAAGTTCAGTCCCATATTTATCTGGGAGATCACCGACCGGCTTTTGTTTGAGGGCGAAGTCGAGATGGAGTTGGAAAATTCCGACACCGTCGTGAAGGTCGAATACGCGCAGATGTCGTATTTGCTGAATGATTATCTGACCTTGGGCGTCGGCAAATTTCTCAGTCCGCTGAACAATTTCGTCGAACGCTACGAGCCGGGCTGGATCAATAAACTGCCTGATACGCCGCTGGCGATTTACGACGGAATCCTGCCCGAATCTCACATAGGCGCCCAAATTCGTGGAGTCATTCCACTGGGTGTGTCGCGGGTGAATTTCGCGGCTTATGTGGCCAATGCTCCGCGTCTGATCGCTAACGATCCTGAGGCGCTCGGACAGCTACAGTTCGACAATTTTTCCTCGCTCAGCAACGACAAGGCTGTGGGCGGACGGATCGGTTTCGAGCCGTTGCCCTGGCTGGAGGTCGGTTACGGGGCGCAAGTGTCGGATGTTTCCGACGCGGATGGGCTGGTGGGTTCGCCGCGTGCGCTTTTGCAATCGGTCGATCTGCGGGTGAAACGCGACTCCCCATTTTTCAAAGGCGGCTTCACGTTGCTCGGTCAATATGCCTGGACCGATGTCGGTCGCGAAACCTATGACGCCGACGGCTCGCTGGGCGTGGGCCCGGTGACGTTCGACAACAAACGCAGCGGCGGCTATCTCCAGCTCTCCTATCGTCCGAAGCAGTTGAGTGAGTTTTTGAATCACTTTGAGGCGGTCGTCAGGGCAGATGAAGTCAACGCGCCGTCCGATGCTCCCGGTGCTTTTGATGAGAAACGCCTCACCGTTGGTCTCAATTATTATTTGCTCTCGGCCACGGTCGTAAAGGCGGCCTACGAACTCGACGAGCGCAACAATGGCGAACCCAATCAAAACGGATTTCTCCTGCAGTTCTCCAGTGGTTTCTAACCTTCCAATCAAACTATGAAACACGACATTTTCCTCAAAATCGGCCTTCCGATCACGCTCGCAGCCGTTTCTCTTCTCTCACTTTTCGGTGGCGAACCCGCAGTCAAGGACCTCCAGGAAACCGCCGGTCCCGATGCCGCCAAACTCTGGGCGCAAAACTGCCAGCAATGCCACAACCTGCGCCCGGCGACTTCCATGAGCGACACGCAGCTTCGGCTGGTAGTTCATCACATGCGTTTGCGCGCCCACATTACTGGCGAGGAGCAACGCGCCATTCTCAGCTTCCTTCAGGAGGCCAACTGATCCCAATCCACAGCCATATGAAAAAAATACTCACTTCACTCGTTCTCGTCAGCGTTGTTTTCAGCCAAGTTCACGCCGCTGATTATCCGCTCAAAACCTGCGTCGTCACCGGCGACACTTTTGGCGGTGATCTCGGGCCTCCCATCGAGATCAATTACAAGGGACGTCTGATCAAACTTTGCTGCAAATCCTGCGTGCGGAAGTTCAACGCCAACCCCGAAAAATACGTCAAAATCCTCGACGGCGCTGCCGCCAAATAAGAAAGGCATCTTGCAAGAACTCTGGCATTTTCTGGGTCAATTTCACCCCGCCATCGTGCATTTTCCGGTGGCCCTGTTACTGGTCGCGGCCTTGGCGGAAATGGGTTACATCCTTTGGCGCAAACCCTTTCTGGAGCACGCCGTCTCGCTGAATTTGCATCTGTCCGCCGCCTCGGCCATCGGTGCCGCTGTCCTCGGATGGGCTTTGGCGACAGTCACTGGCATCGAACCAGAATTGAGAAGCACCCTTTTCTGGCATCGCTGGCTGGGAACCAGTTCCGCCGTGCTGGCGGTCGCGGCCCTCGCGCTCTGGCATTATCATCGGGCCCAGATGACGAAACGGCGGCTCTGGACATTTCGCGGAGTGCTCTTTGCCGGGGCGATCAGCGTTTCGCTGGCCGGTCACCTCGGCGGGCTGCTGGTTTACGGCCTCGACTTTTATCATTTCAGTTTGAAATAATCAGGCATGCGCCTTCTGATTGCTGATGATGAGAAAAAGATCGCGCGATTTCTCCGCAAGCGGTTCGTTGAGGAGGGTTTTTCGGTCGATGTCGTGCATACCGGCAATCTGGCGCTGGAGCATTTGACTTCGATTCCCTACGACGCCGCTATTCTCGATATCATGATGCCGGATCGCGACGGCCTGAGCGTTCTGCGGTCCTTGCGAGAAAGCAAAAACACCACTCCGATCCTGCTGCTCTCCGCCCGTGGCGAGACTGCTGAGCGCATCGAGGGGCTGAACCTCGGAGCGGATGACTATCTGGCCAAACCCTTTTCCATGGATGAGCTCGTCGCCCGACTCCGCGCCCTCCTGCGGCGATCTTCCGGGGAAACGCTCTCGTTCTACAAAATCGCCGATCTCGCCATCCATCTCGCCCAGCGCAAAGTCCTTCGCGGCGAACGCAAAATCGAGTTGACGCCCCGCGAGTTTGCCGTGCTTGAATTTCTCGCGCGTTCGCCGGGCCGGGTCATCACGCGCACCCAGATTTGTGAAAAAGTGTGGGACTACCATTTCGACCCCGGAACCAATCTCGTCGATGTCTATATTCAGCGTCTGCGCCGGAAGATCGACGATGGCGAATCGGTGCCGCTCATCCACACCGTTCGCGGCGTTGGCTACCTGATCCAGGCCGACAAACCGTGAAAAGCCTCACGCTGCGAGCCAAGCTCACCTTCTGGGCAGCCTTCACTTTCGGGCTCGTCCTGAGCGCCTTCGGAGTGGGAGTCTCGCTGCACATTTACTACGAGATTCTCTCGTCGCTGCATGATGATTTGCATGATGAATCCATTGCGTTTTTTCAAACCTTGGACAAACACCCCGGCCCCATCAATTGGGACGATCCGCGCATCGTGCGCAACGATCTGCGCGACGTGCCGATGTTCCATCCCTTCGAGGTCTGCGATCTCGAGGGGAAGCCGTTGTTTCGCTCGCTCGGCATGGGGCGAATGTCGCTCGCCACCGTTTCCAACGCGCCTGGTTACCACCCCTGGCACGACCAGGGACGCAAGTATGTGATCGGTGTTTTTGCGGGAAAAGACATCCTTCTGCGCATCGTGGGCGACGTCGATAATGTGGACG
Source organism: Chthoniobacterales bacterium (assembly GCA_039930045.1). Taxonomy (NCBI): domain Bacteria; kingdom Pseudomonadati; phylum Verrucomicrobiota; class Spartobacteria; order Chthoniobacterales; species Chthoniobacterales bacterium. The sequence goes on from JBDSQB010000002.1 coordinate 531,119, forward strand.
AAATCGGCTTCGATCTCGTCTCCAGCTTCCTTTTCGCCGGCCCCGTCATGCTCCTTCTGGGTGGCTTTGGGAGTTGGCTGCTTTTGCGGCGCGCATTTCGTCCGGTGGAACAAATCGTCTCGGCGGCGGAACGCATCACCACGCAAAACCTCCACGAACGTCTCCCCGCCAGTGGCACGACCGATGAGATCGGGCGATTGACCGGCGTCGTGAACAGCATGATCGAGCGAATGGAGATCGGTTTCCAGCAGGCCACTCGCTTTTCTGCCGATGCCTCGCACGAATTACGCACACCGCTCACCATCTTGCGCAACGACCTCGAGCACCATCTCAACCTGAGCCAGCGCGATCCCGAGATTCAGGCGCAACTCGTGGAATATCTCGAGCAAATCACCCGTCTTTCCGTAATCATCGACAAACTGCTCCTGCTCTCCCGGGCCGATGTGGGTCATTTGGTCATCCAGTCGTCGGGATTTGATTTTTGCGAATTACTCAACGGCAATATCGAAGACATCGAAATCCTCGGCAGCAGCCAGTTCCTCACCGTGGAAACCCATTTGCCAGAATGGCTGCCTGTGGTCGGCGACCCCGATCTGCTGCGTCAAATGCTCCTCAACCTGCTGGAAAATGCCGTTAAATATAACCAGCCGCACGGCTTGATCCGTGTTTCCCTCACCGCAGACAACCACACCCTCGAACTCCGCATCGCCAACAGCGGCCCTATCATCCCCATTGGGCAGGCGGCATTCCTTTTCCAGCGTTTCTATCGGGCTGGCAACCGGGGCAGCGAGCGCGGCCATGGCCTTGGACTCAGTATTTGTCGGGAAATCGCGAGGGCGCACGGGGGCGATATTTCCTTTTCCCCAGACACGACGCCACTCAATGAGTTTGTCTTGCGACTGCCTTTGCAATGTCCCCGTGGCGGCGCAGTCAGCCGGAGTTAGATCGGAGTCTCGGCGGCGGCTTCCGCGCGTTTCATGCTGCCGGAAAGCGTCGCCACGCGGTCGCGCATAATTTTTCCTGCCTTGAACTTTACCGTGGCACGCGAGGGAATATCGTATTTACTCCCGGGCTGGTTTGGGTTGCGTCCTATTCTGGCCTTGGTTAGTCGCACTTCAAAAATGCCGAAGTTCCGCAACTCCACATCGTCCCCGCTGGCCAGCGTTTCCGTGATCAGATCGAGGGTTTTTTGCACAATTTCGAAGACCTGATGCTGCACAACTCCGGTCTCGTTGCTGATTTTTACCACTATGTCCCGCTTGGTTAGATTGGCCATCGTGTTGTTCTAGTTGTTTTTTTAGGTTCGTCTGCGGCAGTTTTCGTGTGGAAAATCCATCAGCGATTCCCTCGAAAGCCCTCGTTCGGCGAAGAAACTAAGAAAGAACCCAGTCGCAAGGCAAGCTCACAATTGCGATGAGTTATTTTTTCTATTGAAATACGGCTTCGTCCGCAAACGATACGACTCCGGCGCGATCTCGTGGGCCGTCTTGAAGTGCGTTTTCGCCGAGAGCAGGAGAAATTCCGGGCCGCGTTCGGCGACGAGCTTTTCCGCCAGCGAACGCACCATGGACGAAGCCCCGCGTGGCAAAGTCAGAAGCCCGAGTTTCTTTCCGGCGCGATCCATCCAGTCAATGAAGGCGTCGCGAGCCAGAATCGAAGCTGCTGCCACAGCGATATCGGACTCGGCCTTCGTTCGCTGGTCGATCACGATGGTTTGCGCTCGATCCTTCAGCGCCTGCTGGATGAGCTTGGGATTGGCAAATTGATCCGAAAGCGCTCGCGGACAGTCGGGTTGCATTTCAACGAGGTTGGAAATGACCGCCGCGTGGCCCCAGGCGAGCAGGTGGTTGAGGCTTTTCCGCTGCTTGGAAAAGGACTCGTACATCTCGTTGTAACGCTCGGGCGCGAGCCGGATGACATTGAAACTCGCCCCCGGCGTTTCGCGAATGATCTTCGCCAATTTGCGAATGCTGGCGTCGCTCGTAATCCGTTTGCTGTCCTGCACGCCCGCCGTCTTGTAAGCGTGTGCCAGATTGCGATCCACATAGACGCCGGCGATGACGAGCGGGCCAAAGAAGTCCCCTTTCCCGCTTTCGTCGATCCCGAAATGCGGCGCATACATCTCGGGGTTCAGCTCCTCCTCATAGCCAAATTTCGCCTCGCCCAGAATCTCCGGCTCCAGCCGAAACGTCAGAAATTCCTCCGTGTCTTTCCCCTGCAAAACGACTTTCGGCCCTTTCTCATATACCGCCACATTCAGCTTGCCCTTGCTCGCGGCGTAGAGCGTGTAGGGTTTTTCCACAAACTCAAACCCATCCGACTTCAATAATTCCCTCAGCTTCGCGGCCTGTTTGGTCGTCAGCGCGGCGGTATGGGTGGTGAGGGACATCGGAAAAATGTTCTCGCGCAAAGGAACAAAGACGCAAAGGTTAAACTGCCGTGGCCGCGTTATTTCCCGAAACCTTTTACCAGCAACTCCGCGACTGGTTTCGTCTGAATGCCCGCCAACTCCCCTGGCGCGGCGCGTCCGATCCGTATGCCATCATGGTCTCGGAATTCATGCTCCAGCAGACACAGGTCGCCACAGTCATACCGTATTTCAACCGCTGGATGGCCCGTTTTCCCACGGTGCAAAGTCTTGCTGCGGCCAGCGAACAAGATGTGCTCAGCCATTGGCAGGGGCTCGGATATTATTCGCGCGCGAAAAATTTACATCGGACTTCCATTCAAATCGCTGAAGGTCTGGGGCGTTTTCCCGACAATCTCGCCGACATGAAAAAACTCCCCGGCATGGGCGATTACACGGCGGGCGCGATCCTTACTTTTTCGGGAAATGCTCGCGTCCCCATCGTTGATGCGAACATCGCCCGCGTTCTCGCCCGGCTTTTCAATTTCCAACAACCGATCGATTCCGCCGACGGGCGCGCCAAGATCTGGGCTTACGCCGCGCAATTGTTGCCCAAGGAAAACGTGGGCGAGTTCAATGCCGCTCTGATGGAACTCGGCGCTCTCGTTTGCACGCCACGACCGAAGTGCGACTCGTGCCCGGTGATCAACCATTGCCGCGCCATCCAGACCGGCGACCCCATGCGACTTCCAGTGAAATCACCGAAAGCCGCCACCACGCAAAAAGTCGAGCGCGCCCTGTTTCTCAGCAACGGCGAACTTATCGCCCTCGTTCAGCGCACACAAAATCCGTGGGAAAACATGTGGGTTCTCCCGCCGATGACACATGAGCCCGATGTGCTCGAAATGCCCCTTGTCTCGCATAAATACGGCATCACGCGCTACCGGGTGACCCTCGAAATTTACCCCGCGAAGTCCACCTCTGCCGAGGTCCGCTGGTGCAATCCGATGGAACTCGAGTCACTCCCAATCCCATCCCCGCATCGCCGTGTGCTGGAAGCGCTTCTGCTACCGGTTCGTTAAAAAATCAAATTTCTTAATAAAAGCCCGCATGAGACGCGTTAAGAACGTTATTGAATACAGACGCCATTCGCTGCGTCGCACTTAAACATGAAAAAACTCACCCTCCCCTTACTGGCGGCTGTCTGCATGGCGGCCGTTCTCACCCCTGTCTCCGCTTCTGCGAAAGACAAGGACAAGCACAAGAAGCATCACGACGATGACCGCCGGGTCGAATCCGTCGATCGCAACGGCCACAGCGATGGCTATCGCGATGCCCACAGCGGCGACCGCAATTACAGCGTCAGCCGCAGCTCGAATGTCCGGGTCGTGACCCGCCAGATTCGCGAGGATGATGGGCGCGATTATCGTTCCTACCGCTCGGGCCGCGATGACCGGGCTTACAGCTACCGCGAGCGTTATCCTCGGCGTGTGATCGTTTATCAGAATCGTCCCTACGGCTATAATTACTACGATCTCCAAGTCGTGCTGCGGCGCGAGGGTTACTATCGCGGTCCGCTCGACGGCGACTGGGGTCCCGGCAGCCGGTCCGCGCTCATCCGCTACCAACGCGACCACGGCTGGCGCGATGACGGCGAAGTCGATGGCCGTCTGATTGTTAATTTCAATCTCGGTTACTAAGCCTCGCTCTCAGCGAAAAAAATCCGTGGCAGTTGCATTCCGATGCGCTGCCACGTTTCGCGTACCGGCTTAATTGGCCAGAGGCGCGTCCGTTCCAAAGAGCGTAACGGTCGCGTTATTCAAAGTCCCGCTGCTGCCTGCGGTGAGATCCTCGATGGTCAACGTCCAGGTGCCGACGGCGCTTTCGCCCCAGTTGCGCACTGTCATGTAAGTCCAGTCGATGTCGTTATTCCCGTCGCCATGCGGACTGGCGAGTTCGCTCACCGTGCCCGCTGGCGAGGTGAGTCGAATGCGAAGCTGACCCCGGCTGGGATGCGTAATGTCGAGCTTCACCGTCACATGCTCGACGCGTTGCTCAGTCGTGAAAACGAACGGCCTCGTCACCGATCCCGAGCCATCGGGAATGCTCTGCGGAATCGAGTTGGATTGCGATTGCTCGGTCTGCGGGCCGAGATTCGTCCAGTTCGCCGCGAGCCGGACCGCGCCGCCGCCGCTCACCAAGCCCGCGCCGTAATCCTGATTGAAATGGAACCCGGCTCCGTTGGTAATCCAGCCGGGATTGCCCGCATCGTTTTGGCGGGCGGTGCGGATGAGAATTTCCTGCACGTCGCGCCAGCCGAGACGCGGATTGCGCTGGAGCATGAGCGCCGCAACCCCGGAAATAACCGGTGCCGCAGACGACGTACCGCCGAAGGTTTTCGTGTAATTGCGATCCGAAAGTTCCCCGCGCGCGCCGGAATAATTGTAGCCATTCGAGCCGGTGAGATCGGTCGTGACGATGCCACTGCTGGTGTAATTGTCGCTCGGCGCGCCGATCAAAATGTTCGCGCCTCCCTCGGCGTAATAGGTCGCGCGTCCGCGATTGCTGATCGCCGTCACGGCAATCGTGTGAATCGAATTTGCGTAACCGTCGTAGTTGGAATTGTCGCCTTCCTCGCGTCCGTTGCCTGCGGCCCACACGAAAATCGTCCCCAGCCCGCCACGTCCGGAATTCGTCGCGTCCTCCAGAGCCTGGGTCGCGATCGGGCCCGGGGCTTCCATGGTTTGTCCATCGTCATCGGGGCCCCAGCTATTGTTTTTGATCGCGATCTGCGATGAGCGATAGAGAAACGCCTGCGCCTCCGTGTTGTCGTCTACGTAATCGGCGATCAGACGCAATCCCGTCAGACGTGCCTGTGGCGCGACACCGCAGACGCCGGTGCGATTTCCCCCGCGCGCAGCCGCGACTCCGGCCACGCTCGTGCCGTGAAAATCTCCATTGTACTGGCTCGGCCTCGCATCGTAATGCGTGCTGTCATTCCAATCGTAGTCGCGTGTGGTGTCGTAGTTTGGCTTGATGTCGGGATGGGTAAATTGCACGCCGTCATCGACGATGCCGATGAGCACTCCCCTGCCCCGGATGCCGGACCCGGAAAAGCTGCCCCAGATGCCGACGACGCCGGCATCGATCCCGCGCAAACCTCCGTGCTGGCCGGTATTGTAGAGATGCCATTGCTGGCTAAAGAGCGGATCGTTCGGACGTCCGCGCCGTTTTTGCATTCGAGCCAGAAGGTATTCCGCGGAAACGACGCCCGCCTCGGCACGGAGCGGCGCGAGTGTTTTCAAGGACGCATTGGCCGACGTGGTCGAGAAAATGTAATGCTCCGGCAACGCAGCCGCGGGTTCCCATTTCGTGATTCCCAGCCGGTTGGCGAGCGCGGCGACATCGGTTCCGGGCTGGAGCTGAACCATGATTTTCTCCGTGAGCAAACGCCGGGTCGCCTCGTTGCGCGGACCCTTTGCCGGATACAAAACCAGCCGCGTGTCGGACGCGATGATTTTGTCTTTGACGGCCTTGGCGACGTTCTCTGGCTGCACCTGGAAACGTCCGTCCTCCTGTTGCCGCGCAATTTCGTCGGCAGCGATGATGTAGGATTTCGTCTGGCCGTGATCGGCGGCGGAGATTTCAGCCGGGAGCGGACTGGCGGTCTGCCCGAAGCCGACGAGAGGAAGCAGGAGCCCGAGGAGAAGCGGCAGTTTTCGCATGGGAGTTAGATAGCACTGGAGGTGAGAGGCCGCGAATGCTTTGAGCCAGATACGAATGGAAGTCCGCCCTGTTTCCAAAACGAAAATGGGCGGCCCACCATTTCTGGCAAAGCCGCCCAGGATGATTTCGCTCTAACTCACTGCGGAGTCGGCGACTCGGTGGCTTCCGCTGGATTGCCACGGGTGACTTTGGGCTGGCGCTGGGCGGGACGCTCGGGTCGGGCGGCACGCTCACGCTGCGTGTCGGGCTGCTGCTGGCGGCGGGCCGCTGGCGCAGGGTCTGTGGAGGTGTCGGGCTGCCGTGGCCGGGCGACTTCACGTTCGACAGGCGCGGCTTGCTGCTGCGCGGCCTGTCTGCGCTCGCGCAATGCCTGAGCCTGGGCGTTTCGTTGTTGCTGCTCACGCGCGGCTTGGGCGGCAGCTTGCTGGCGGCTGGTGTCGGGCTCAGCTTGTTGCGCTTGAGGCTGACGCTGCGGACGAGTGGTTTCTGGAACATCGGCCGGCGCGCTGGGCCGGACAAACGGTGTCGGCAAGGGACGAGTCGGAGTTGCCTCGACGGGCGATGTGGCTTGGGCCGCCTCACGACGCGCTTTCTGCTGTTCGTTTATTGGCGGACGATTGGCCTGTTCGGGACGACTTGGCGTCACGTCCGGGCGGGTGGGTGTAGTGCTCCTATCTGGCTTCGGCATGACCAACGGCGTGGGCCGCTCCACGGGAGTTGCACTCGGCTCTGGCCGCTGCGAGGTCGCATCGGGAGTGGCGCTTCTTTCTGGAGTCGCCGTGGGCGTCGCTTGTACGGCTTGTTGTTCGGCCTGACGCCGTTGCATGGCCTCACGACGCGCCTTGGTTTGGGCATTCGGAGAACGTTCTGGAGTGGCTCGCGGCGCGACGGTGGGAGTTGGCTGCGTCCGCTCCGATGAGTTCGCTGGAGTTGGATTTGCTGCTGGGGTGGCGACTGCGGCGGACTGCTCGCGTTGTGCCTGGCGAGCGTCGTTCCGGGCTTTTAGTGAACGCTGGCGTTCGCGATCGGCCTGCTGCGTTTGCACTTGACGATCGGCTTGTTTTTGCAAATCCGCTTTTACCGCCTCGCGCTGCTCAGGACGCACTCCGCGCCAGCCGTTGTCGCGCTCGACTTTGGCCACTTTCCGCTCCACCCGCGCCGGACGCACATCGTTATTTCCACCGCGCTGGCTAGCTGCCGCAAAAAGAGGCGCGACAATGCTGAGACGATCCCCGCGAGCCTGCGGACGGGCCGAGTCGCGATCAAATCTCGGATCACGATTCAACTCCAACTCATAGCGTTGAATAGGACGGCGGCTGTGACGGCGCATGACTTCCACGTCGGGTCCGTAATTGTAAATATTCGTCTCGGAGTAGGTGATGTTCGTCACGTTAACGGTCTGGTTGATAATCGTCACATTCCGCTCCGGCTCGACCACGCGGCCCACGTAAGTTTCTTCACCGAAATCCTGGGTGTCCACAAAAGTATAAAACTCCGGACCCGTGTCGTAGCCCACATCGACCGATGCAGTGATGCTGCCGCCGCGCTGGAGGCGAGCCTCGGGAGGCAATGGCGCCCAGCCGACATAACTATCGCTCGACCGCCAGGATACCCAGGCCGGCGCCCATTCGTCACCGGGCACCCAGCACCAGCCGGTGTCCGCCAGATTCACCCAGCGTCCATAGTGGTAGGTCGCCCAGCCGAAACGCTCGTTCGATTCCCACGTCCAGCCGCGATCTGTCTCGACCCAACGGCCATCCGTGTAAGGACGCCAGCGGCGATTGTCGCGACTCACGCGAGGCTGCCAGATGTAGCCATAATCATCGGACTCGATCCAGTCGCCGTCGTCTTGCAGCTTGTCGTAGAAGACTTCGTAAGTGGCTGGTTTTCCCTGATAAACCGGCTCCGGGGCGTCATCGGTGGTGGTCGATTCCGTGCGAACATAGACGGGCTTTTTCTGGTTCGACGCCAGCGCATTACGCTCGGACTCCAATGCGACGCGCTGGTTGTCGAGGTCGGCCTGCTCCTTTTTTAACTGCTCGCGCTTCGACTCAGCGTCGGCGGCATCACGGTCGGCCAACTGGCGATTCAACTCCGTAGATTGGGCGCTGAGCTGGTCGAGTTTGGTCTGCATGTCTTGCAACTGGCGCTCCTTCGCCGGATCGGTGCTGGCAGATTTTTGATCGCAGGCAGCGAGTGCCATGGCGACGCAACTGGCGATGACCAAGGGAATGCGGGATGGGGTGGGAGTTTTCATAAATGAGGGGTGAGTTCTGGGATGGACGCGGGGGAATCCGGTGTATTCACAGATTCGTAAATCGCAATGGTGCGCGGTGTATGTATTTAGTTGAACCTAATCAGGATCCGCTTTCCGTGCCCCGCCCGTCGTTCGGGAGCAAGTCAGGTCTGACTCGTCTCGTCTTTTCGAGACTCCGCTCTTTCCGCCAAGCCGCGATGGCCGCGTGATTGCCGCTCAGAAGAATCTCTGGGATTTTCCATCCGCGAAACTCCGCAGGCCGGGTGTATTGGGGAAATTCCAGTAAGCCGTGGCTGAAGGAATCCTGCGCAGCCGATTGATCATTCCCCAGCACGCCCGGAATCAATCGCGTGACCGCGTCCACCACGACCAGACCAGCCAGCGCGCCATTCGTCAGCACGTAATCGCCGATGGAAATTTCCTCGTCCACCAGTTGGTCGATCACCCGTTGGTCGATTCCCTCGTAGTGGCCGCAGATAATGAGAAGATGTTGCAGCCCAGCGAGTTGAGTTGCATGGCACTGGGTAAATGGCGTGCCGCTGGGCGTCATCAAGATCACTTTGGAACTCGCCTGTCGAAGCTGTTCCACCGCCGCAAAGATCGGTTCGGGCTTCATCACCATGCCCTCCCCGCCCCCAAACGGCGCGTCGTCGGTCAGCCGGTGTTTGTCTGTCGTCCACTCGCGAATGTCGTGGGCTTGAAACGTGAAAAGCCCCTTTTCCTGGGCGCGTTTCATCATGCTCTGCGTCATCGGGCCCGTGCAAATTCCCGGGAACAGCGTCAGCAGATCGATGTGGAGAGGTTTCATGAAGTCCGCCCAAGCTAACGTGCCTCCCAGAGCGAATGCAACGCGCCAGACGCCACCGCTAGGCTCCCGGTTTGTCGCTCCTCCGGTCCTGTGGTATTTATGGCAATGTCTCTGGAAGAACGAGCCCGAAAAGCCCGCGAAATCGCCGCCCAAGCCGAACGCTACAAAGTGTGCGAGGGCTGCGAGTCGATCGTGGCGGAGCGCGTGGTAAATTGCCCGAATTGTCACGGCTACCGCTTCGACGGCACTCCCCAGCGGGTCATTTCCCAGGCGGAACTTCTCGGAGCGCGCGAGCAGACCAGCGTGGTGGCGGAAGATCTGGAATAAGCGGCGTGAGTCGAGTTCCATCGTAATCTAACGTTGGCATCGGATGTGCTTAACTGAAAGACAGGCTGCTAACGGCCTGATTTTTTCAATTATGATCACATTTGCCTATCAAGCTCGCGACAACGGGGGGAAAATTCTCTCCGGCGTTATCGAATCTGTCAGCCAGGACAACGCCATCAGCAATCTCATGTCCCGCGGTTTGATGGTGCTCTCGATTCAGCAAAAAGCGCAGGGCAAGAAGCTTTCCTCGAAGTTTCTCAGTCCCAAAGAGACAGATTTGGTGATTTTTACCCGCCAACTCGCCACCATGGTCGATGCCGGTTTGCCACTGGTCACGGGCTTGTCGGCCCTTTTCGAGCAGATGGACCCTAAAAAGCAAAAGGCGATGCACACGATTACCGCCGAGTTGATCGCGTCTGTGCAAGGCGGTGACCAATTCAACCAAGCGGTCGCAAAATTCCCCAATGCGTTTTCGCGGCTCTACATAGCCATGGTGCGCGCTGGTGAATCTGGCGGTTTGCTCTCGGAAATCTTGGATCGTCTGGCCGCGTTTCTGGAGGCCAGCGCGCGCCTGAAGAAAAAGGTTAAAAGCGCCATGACGTATCCGGCCGTCGTCATCTGTATTGCGCTGGGGATCAGCCTGTTCCTCGTTATGAAGGTGGTCCCAGTTTTCGCGGAGATTTTTGCGGACTTCGGTTCGCAACTACCTGGTCCAACGCAGGTTCTGATTAATATCAGCGACTTTCTCCGCGCCTACTGGTATATACTTTTTGGCGTCATCGGCGCTGTTTACTACGCGCTAAAATCCTGGCTGAAAACGCCGTCCGGTCGTGAAACTTGGGATAAATGGTGCCTGAAGATGCCAATTTTCGGCCCGCTCATTCACAAAATCTGCATGTCCCGCATGGCGCGCACTTTCGCACAGATGATTCGCAGCGGTGTCCCGATCTTGGAGACTTTGGAAATCATTGCAGAAACATCTGGCAACGTGATGGTGGAAAAAGCGATTCGCCGAACCAGCATTCTGGTGGAAAAAGGCGATCCCCTGGCAACTTCGCTGGCCAAGGAACCTATTTTCCCACCAATGCTTCTGCGCATGGTATCCGCCGGCGAGGCCACCGGTAAAATCGATAGCATGTTGGAAAAAATGGCCGATTTCTGGGATGAGGAAATTGAGGCGTTGCTCGATGCATTAACGTCTTTGATCGAGCCCCTCCTGATCGTCTTTCTGGGTGCCATTGTTGGCTTTATCGTTTTCGCTCTTTTCCTGCCTATCTTCAAGCTCAGCGACGTGGTTTCAAAGTAAACTACAAGTCATTCAAAGCAAAAGGGTTGCGTCGAACAGCGCAACCCTTTTGCTTTGGTAGGAGTTTGGTCTTCCTCTGAAATCAATCGTCGATGGGAATACTCCCCCGCTCCATCCACACCGTGAGAAGCGCAATATCTGACGGGGTAATTCCGCTGATTCGACCCGCCTGCCCTAGAGTCTCGGGTTTAATCGCGGAAAATTTTTGCCGCGCCTCCAGCCTCAAACCATGAACCGCATCAAAGTCCAGCCACTCTGGAAATTTGCGCGTCTCATGCTTGCGCGCTTGAGCCACCGCACTCTCCTGACGTCGAATGTAGCCCTCGTATTTTAAGTCAGTTTCCAGCATTTCCCAGATGGATGAATCAATCCCGCCAAGTATTTCAACAGGCAAATCTTTGTGGCTAAATGAAGGCCTTCGGAGCAGCTTTTCGACACGGACTCCTTCAAATTTTTGTTGTTGGGAGATCACCAAGGCCGCAGTCAGAGATGAACGGCGCTCCTCTGCTTTCTTCTGCCTCATCGAACAAACCAATCCAAATTCAGCCGCCTTGGGAGTGAGACGCAAATCTGCGTTATCCTGGCGCAATAGAAGCCGAAATTCAGCCCGACTGGTAAACATGCGGTAGGGTTCCGTCACTCCCTTGGTAATCAAATCGTCGATCATCACACCGATGTAAGCTTCATCGCGAGTTAGAATGAACTCAGCACGTCCCAAGGTTTTCAACCCGGCGTTTGCGCCCGCCATTAATCCCTGAGCAGCAGCCTCTTCGTAGCCAGAGGTCCCATTGATTTGCCCTGCAAAATATAATCCACCCACCCGTTTCGTTTCGAGAGTAGACTTCAACTGCGTTGGCGGACAGTAGTCGTATTCCACTGCGTATCCTGGCCTAATAATTTCGGCATTTTCCAAACCGTTAATCGACCGAATAAAGGCATATTGCACCTCGTAAGGCAGACTCGTAGAGATGCCATTCACGTAATATTCGTGAGTTTGCCGTCCCTCCGGCTCTAAAAAGAGCTGGTGCTGGGTCTTTTCTGAAAATTTAACCACTTTGTCCTCAATCGATGGACAATATCGGGGCCCCACTCCCTCAATCTTTCCCGCATACAGTGGAGAAAGATGGAGATTTCGACGGATAATACCGTGCGTTTTTGGATTCGTGTGCGTAATCCAGCAAGGGATTTGTTCCACATGGAACTTCCCACCGTGAAAGCGGTTTAAGCTGAAAATGTCATTTTCGCCTGCCTTTAGGAAATCCTCCAGAAATGTGAACAATGGCGCCGGCTCGTCACCTTCCTGACGCTCGCATCGACTAAAATCGATCGATCGACCATTGAGGCGGCAAGGTGTCCCCGTTTTAAAACGACCTATTTCAAAGCCGAGAGTGCGCAGGCTGTCGCTAAGCGTTGAAACACTATCCCCCATTCGACCGCCTGTAGCGTTTTGCATACCGACGTGGAGCAGACCCCTCATAAATGTTCCCGTCGTGATCACAATTGTTCCCGTGCGGATCTCGAGACCCAAATTCGTCCTAACCCCCGTAACTTGATCGTCGGACGTCAAGATTTGGGTTACATTTCCCTGAATAAAGTCGAGGTTTTTTTGGGATTCAATCATCCACTTCATCCGAAACTGGTACGCCTTTTTATCGCACTGGGAACGCGGAGCACGCACGCTTGCACCTTTGTTGGCATTCAACATCCTGCACTGAATGGCAGTTGCATCCGTATTGAGACCCATAACACCACCCAATGCGTCGATTTCTCTCACGATGTGACCCTTGGCCAAACCACCAATGGCTGGATTGCAAGACATTTGAGCCACCGTATCGGCATTTTGGGTCAAAATTGCAGTTATACAACCTAAGCGCGCCGCAGCCATGGCGGCCTCAACGCCGGCATGACCAGCCCCTACGACCACAACGTCGTATCTCTTTGGATAAACAAACACCCTGAACAATGCGTTAGAAGAAGCCATGGTTCAAATCAAAAGAGCAGCCACGTTCCACGTGGAACATGACGCCTCCTTAACTTCATTGCCGATAATTTTTACTGTAAATTAGATACACTTCGGGGTTGATTTTTTCGCCTTTCCAAACACTATAAAGCTGATGCCCGCAGCCCTCTTCCTCATTTTTGTAGCGATACTGATCCGAATCGTTCCGCCATTGCTACATGTGCACCACGATTGGATGGGAAATTTTTCCCCATTGGCGTCTTTGGTGTTGTGCGGCGCAGTCTTCTTTCCCAAGCGAATGGCCGCATGGGTGCCATTCTTGATCTTGCTTGTGTCGGATTTCACTCTCAACATCTTCGCTTATTCCACACCAATGTTGAGCTGGGAACTAGTCCCGCGTTATTTCATTTTTGCAGTGATCGGCTCGTGGGCTTTTAGCAAACGCGAAACGCTGGGGCGTAAGCCAATGGCATTGCTGGGAACTTCTGTGGCCGCCTCTGTGTTTTTCTACGTGGCGACCAATACCGTTAGCTGGGTAGGGGATGCCGGCTATGCGAAGACATTTGCCGGCTGGGCTCAGGCGCTAACAACAGGACTGCCGGGACTACCTTCAACTATTTCTTTCTTTCGTAACTCGCTAGTTAGCGACGTTCTTTTTACAGGCCTCTTTCTGATTTGTATGGCGGTCACCTCTAAGAAAAGCGCGGTCCAATCCCGGCCTGTTGTTGCTGTATAAATCGAATCAACCGCAGCACACTCAACATCATTTATGGAAATACTTGCGAAACAAAATGCCGTGTCTGCTGAAAACCACGATTCCAGTGAGGCTGAAATCAATCGCAAGCTCACAACCGCTGATCAACTAGAACTGCTCCGCAAGATGCTGCAAATCAGGCGTTTTGAGCAGGTGGGTCTCTCGAAATATCAAGGCGGAAAGATGAGTGGTTTCATTCATCTCTACATCGGGCAGGAGTCTGTGGCCGCCGGCGTTTGCTCCCTCATGGGTGAACACGATCACGTGATCACAGCCTATCGCTGCCACGGACACGCTCTGGCAGTCGGCATGACGATGAATGAATGCATGGCCGAGCTTTATGGAAAAGCCACGGGCTGCTCACGAGGGAAGGGAGGATCGATGCACTTTTTTGCTCCTGACAAAAACTATTGGGGTGGACACGGCATCGTCGCTGGACAGACGCCGCTAGGGTTGGGGCTGGCATATGGCATCAAGTATAAAGGCCTCAAAGGAGCAGCTTTATGTTTCCTCGGTGATGGCGCGGTGAATCAGGGCGCGTTTTACGAGTGCTTGAACATGGCTTCTTTGATGGACCTTCCAGTTATTTACATCATCGAAAACAATCGCTATTCGATGGGCACCAGTTTGGAACGTTCTTCCGTCGTTAAAAATTGTCTGGCGGAACGAGGCGAGGCGTTCGGTATCGAATGGGCGCAGGCGAAAGGGGAAGACATCAATGAAGTCCGCGCCGTCACTCAGAAAGCCATTGAGCGCGCGCACAACGAATCACGTCCGACCATTTTGGAGTTCGATACCTATCGGCACTACGGGCATTCCGTGGCCGACGCCAAACACAAGGGCGGCTACCGCTCCGCCGAAGAAATCGAGGACTACAAAAAGAACCACGATCCGATCCAGCTCTACAAGCGTCACCTCATCAGCAAGGGCGTGCTGACTGAGGAGGAATACACCAAAATTAGCGATGCGGCCAAGGCCGAGGCGGACGCTTCCGCCAAATTCGCGGAGGAAAGTCCGCTGCCAGATCCGAGCAGCATTTTTGAGGACGTTTACTTCGAAGTCGATCGCGGCACAGAGGCGGGCCGCACTGGGAAACACTTCTTCAACGACTAGAAAATTCCACCCGCCGTTCGGTCCTAATTCCGATGGCCGGCTGCCAACATTCACCTGATTTACTAACATGGCCCTAATCGAATACCGCGACGCACTCAACCAGGCTTTTGCCGAGGAAATCGAACGCGATCCTAATGTCGTCCTCATCGGCGAGGAAGTCGCCCAATACGATGGCGCCTACAAAGTCACCCGCGGCCTCTGGAAAAAATACGGCGACAAACGTGTGGTGGACACACCGATTTCAGAAGCGGGTTTCATTGGAATGGGCATTGGCGCATCGATGTTAGGACTTCGTCCCGTCATGGAGCTCATGTTCTGGAGTTTTGCCACGGTGGCTTACGACCAAATCATCAATAATGCCGCTCAGATTCGCTACATGAGTGGGGGACTAATCAATTGCCCAATCGTCATCCGCGGGCCCGCCAACGGCGGTACTAGCGTTGGCGCCACGCACAGCCACACGCCCGAAAACTGGTTGGCTAACATTCCCGGTCTTAAGGTGGTTTGCGCTGCCACAGCCTACGACGCCAAGGGCCTGATGAAAACCGCGATCCGCGACAACGACCCTGTGATGTTTATGGAAAGCACCTTGCTCTACGGCGAAAAAGGCGAGGTTCCAGACGAGGAATATCTCATTCCGCTCGGCAAGGCCGACATCAAACGCGAAGGAAAACATGTTAGCATTATCGGACACGGACGCGCCATTTTGACCGCACTGAAAGCGGCTGAATTGCTGGAAGCCGAGCACGATATTAGCTGCGAAGTCATCGACCTGCGGAGCATCCGTCCGCTGGATGAGGAGGCGATTCTAACGAGTGTTAGAAAAACACATCGCGCAGTGCTGGTGGATGAAAACAAACCTTTCTGCGGCGTGAGCGCGCAGATCGCCTCAATGATTCAGGAAAAATGTTTCGATGATCTTGATGCTCCCGTGCAGCGCGTGACCTCACTCGACGCGCCGGCCTTTTACAGCCCGCAAATTGAAAAGCTGCAATTTCCCGAAGTCCATCGCATCATTGCCAAGGTTCTGGCCATTAGCTAGTCCACACCTCCACTCACATCGTTAAAAAAACTCCCATGCCGACTTACATTGAAATGCCCAAACTGAGCGACACCATGACCGAGGGCACCGTCCTCAAGTGGTTAAGAAAAGTGGGCGACAAAGTGGAAGTGGGGGACATTCTGGCCGAGATCGAAACCGACAAGGCCACCATGGAATTGGAAGCCTTTGAAGACGGCACCCTGGGAGAAATCTATGTGCAGGACGGCGGCAAAGCCGCGGTAGGAGAACAAATCGCCGTGCTCGTTGCTGCTGGAGAAAAAGCACCCGCGAAAGGTGAACCTGCAGCCCCGGAAGCAAAGACTGAAGCAGCGGCTCCAGAAGTCGCCGTGACTAAAACTGCGGCAGCCACTGGCTCGGAGGAAAGAATCAAAGTCTCGCCTCTCGCCAAAAAAGTCGCCTTGGAAAAAGGCGTCGATCTTTCCACCATCACCGGCTCCGGCCCCGGAGGCCGCATCGTGGAAAAGGACGTTCTCGCCGCCAGCTCCAGTGCCAGTACTAACAAACTCGCCCCGGAAGCCAAGCCCGCTGCCGTCGCTCCCAAAGCCGAGCCAAAACCCGTCGCCGTTCCCGTGCTTCCACCCGGCACCACGACTCGCATTCCACTCTCCGGCATGCGCAAAGTCATCGCCAGTCGACTCGTCACCAGCAAGACCACCATCCCGCATTTCTATCTCGGCATGGAAGTCGATGCCTCGCCAATTCTCAGTCTCCGCGCCAGCCTCAACTCCGCACTCGAAGCCACCGGCCAGGCCAAGCTCACGATCAACGACTTCGTTCTCAAAGCCGTTGCGGCCGCAGTCCTGCGCGTGCCCAAAGTCAACGCCTCTTGGGATGGCGACGCCATTGTGGAATATGGCAGCGTCGATATCTCCGTTGCGGTCGCTATTGACGACGGCCTCATCACTCCCGTGGTGCGCAATGCCCAAGGCAAAACCCTCGCCCAGATCAGCAGCGAAATGAAGGATCTCGCCAGCCGTGCGCGTTCCAAAAAACTGAAACCCGAAGAATACCAGGGCGGCACCATCACCGTCTCCAGCCTCGGGCCATTCGGCATCGAAAGCTTCTACGCCATTGTCAACCCGCCGCAATCCGTCATTCTCGCCATCGGCTCCATCGTGAAAAAACCAGTCGTCGGACCGAAGGGCGACATCGTGGCAGGGGACCGCATGACCATCGGTTTCAGCGCAGACCATCGCGTGATCGACGGTGCAGTCGGCGCCGCCTTCTTGGTGGAACTCCGCAGGTATCTCGAGCAACCCGCGCTGGCTCTGGTTTGATCCATGAGGAAGGGCCAGAAAAACAGCGCCCCTCAGAGAGAGTTCCCGTTGCCCGGCGACGTCTGGAAGATTTGTTCTGACTTCCAGTGATGACTGAGCCCGGACGACTCTCCATTGCCTGGTTGCAGGACGCGCCCGCACTCCCTTTCACGAATGCAGACGAGGTGGAGTTTCTAAAAAACTACCACGTCGAATACGCCACAAGTCCGTTCGCAGCCGACATTCTCCTCAGTCTGACCAGTAGCGGACTTAGATTCAAATGGCTGCGGCGGCTCCTCTTTTGGAAACCTCTACTCATATGGACCAACGAACCGCGTTTCGACGTCACTTTTCCTCCCAACACATCCACCGCCCACCAGCGGGTAATGAACGTCTATACCGGCGACGTCTTCTGGCACAACCTACATTTCCTCGGCTCCTATCATCAGAACAACGCGCTCGATCTCGGCGTCAATCTAAAAACTCCACCCGCCTGCGAGTTGGATGCGAGCAGTCTCGCTGCCCGGAAAAAATTCTGCGTCTGCATTTATGCATGGCGGAAGCCAGCCGAGACCGGACTGGTTTCCAATGGGCTCAACATCGATCTCAACGAACGGCGGCAGACTCTCGCCATAATTCTCTATCGCCGTGGACTGGCCGACATCGTTGGCAATGGCTGGCCCAACGAAGTTAGTACCCTGGAGCAATCAGGTTATGAAAACGGTGGAACCACCTGGTGGAATCGAAAGCTGGAAATTTTAAGGGACTACCGCTTTAACGTCTGCTTTGAGAACACCATCTGGCCCAATTATTGCACAGAGAAAATCTGGCATTCCATCGCAGCCGGATGCCTTCCGGTCTATTGGGGCAGGGGCACGCGCATCTACGAAACCTTTCCACCAAACAGCTTCGTCGATGCATCGGAGTTTGAGTCCGATGACGCACTGATCTCCTTCCTCGAAGGAATGACAGACGAGGAGCATCTCGCTCGGTTTAAGCTCTGCCGCCAGACGCTCCTAACATCCTGCGTCAGGCGTCTGGCCCTGCCGCAATGGAACACAGAGATCATCCAGAAATTCGCCCACAAAGTCCTGGATCTCGCTGCGGAGAGCCTGGACAGACAGGCGACACCGATCACAACATCGCCCCAACCAGTTGTCAGCACACAGCCGCTTGTCTCGGTTGTTCTGCTAACCTACAACCGTCCGCATCTGTTGCGGGTGGCCTTGGAAAGTGTTGTCAGCCAGACCTATCAAAATCTAGAAATACTAGTTTGCGACAACGCCAGCGAGCAGGCCACCACCGACATCGTGCGCAGCTTCACAGACTCGCGCATCATTCATCACCGCCACGAGACTAACATCGGCATGACCGCCAATGTTCAGGACGGCTTCCTGCATTCTCGTGGGAAGTATCTAACCAACCTGCACGACGACGATTTCTGGGCACCACGCTTCATAGAGAGAATGGTGGAAACCCTCGAAGCTCATCCCGAAGCAGTTCTGGCTTTCAGCGATCATTCCATCGTGGATGGAAACGGCGTTGTTAATGAGAGCGTCACCAGAAAAAACAGCTCCCTGTATGCCCGCACACGGCTGCAGGAAGGTCTCTATCAGCCCTTCAAAAAAATGGCTCTGGTCGATCTTTCCGTACCCATCGCCATGGCGACAGTATTTAGAAAAGATGGCGTGGCCTGGAATGATTTTGCTGATCTTCCCTCCGTCTATGACTACTGGCTCGCTTATCTAACATCACGGGATGGCGCGGCTTGTTACTATGTGAACGAAAAGCTCACCTACTACCGTCATCATGGAAACTCCGAGAGCACCAAGGAGCGGCTGCGCGTGAACGACGCCTACATTGCCATCTACAAGATTATCCTCGATGATCCGCGCGTGGCCGAGCTTCGTCGATACTTCATCCCACGCTACGCCGACCATCATCGCGATGCGGCTGTCTCACTGCTGCGCTCGGGAGATCGGAAGCGGGCTCGCGACTACTTGAAACAAGGCTTGAAGATTCATCCGTCTTTCAAGATGATGCTAACCTATCTCGGGACGTGCTTCCCTAGTATTCTCACGGAGCATCTGCCGAAGCGGCTGAGGTTTAAGTAAAC
Source organism: Chthoniobacterales bacterium (assembly GCA_039930045.1). Taxonomy (NCBI): domain Bacteria; kingdom Pseudomonadati; phylum Verrucomicrobiota; class Spartobacteria; order Chthoniobacterales; species Chthoniobacterales bacterium. The sequence goes on from JBDSQB010000002.1 coordinate 550,152, forward strand.
TTCTCATTTTATGAACATACTAGTCACAGGAACAGACGGATATCTCGGCTCGGTGCTGGCACCACGATTGTTGGCAGCAGGACATCAACTAACGTGTGTGGACACTGGCTTCTACTCCGATGGCCTACTCTATGGCAGCGAACCTAACATTCGCACTCTCAAGAAAGACATTCGTGAAATCAGCGCGCAAGACTTGGTTGGTCACGATGCGATTGTTCATATGGCCGAGCTATCCAATGATCCGACTGGCGAACTGGCCCCGGATATTACCTACAAGATCAACCACCAAGCTTCCCTTAGGCTAGCCACTCTGGCGAAGGCAGCGGGTGTGAGCCGCTTTGTCTATATGTCGTCGTGCAGTGTTTACGGAGTCGGCACGGGCGACTATGTGACCGAGAAGTCTCCGGTGAATCCGCAGACTGCTTATGCCATCTGCAAAACCTTTGTGGAGCGCGATGTAAGTCCGCTGGCCGACGCCGCTTTCTCTCCAGTCTTCCTGCGCAACGCCACAGCTTATGGAGCTTCGCAAAGAATGCGATTCGACATTGTCCTCAACAATCTTTCCGGTCTGGCGCACACGACCAAGACTATCGCGATGATGAGCGACGGCACACCGTGGCGACCGCTGGTTCATGCGCAAGATATTGCCGGTGCCATCGAGACGGTGCTAACTGCGGATGCGGAGAAGATTCATAATGAAGTCTTCAACGTCGGTGACACACAGCATAACTATCAGGTTCGCGATATTGCGGAATTCGTCGCCGCTGAGTATCCCGACTGCAAACTAACCTTCGGCTCGCAGCCCAGCGACAACCGCAGTTATCGTGTTTCCTTCGACAAAATTCATGAGAGGTTTCCCAACTACATTTGCCAATGGGATGCCGCAAAAGGGGTGCGTCAACTGAGGGAGTTATTCAACGCCATTCCGCTGACAACCGAGTTGTTTCTGGCGCATCCATTTACGCGGCTGAAAGCTTTGGAAAAACTGATCAAGGAAGGCCGTATCGACGGCGACTTCTTTTGGAAGACTCCTGCGGCATGAAATTCACGCCACTGCCTTTGCCTGGCGCATGGCTGATCGAGGCCGAGCCGATCTGCGATGAACGTGGATTTTTTTCCAGAATCATTTGTCGGGAAGAGTTTCTGGCACGTGAGTTAGATCCTAATCTGCAACAAGCCAGCATGTCGCAGAACAAACTTCGCGGGACTTTGCGTGGAATGCATCTGCAAGTCGCACCGCATGGCGAGACCAAGTTAGTTCGAGTCACGGCGGGGTCGATTCATGATGTGATTATCGACTTGCGTCTCGAGTCTGAGACTTATCTGCAGCATTTCTCTGTTGTGCTAACATCGGCCAATCCAGCCGTGCTTTACATTCCTGAAGGGTTTGCTCATGGGTTTCAAACCTTGGAAGATGGCGTCGAGGTTTACTATCATATGAACCGCGCCTTCCATGCTCCTGCGGCTCGTGGTTTTCTTTGGAGCGATCCGCATTTCGGAATCACCTGGCCAATTGCTGATCCGATTCTTAGTCCGAAGGATGCCGTCGCTCCCTTGTTTGATCCTCTACTGCTAGCTGCGATATGACTGGCTTGGAAATGCACCAACTGGCCTCGCGGCTCTATCCTATTTGCAGAAGCATCACTGGTGCCGGTGTGCGCAAGACGTTGGGGATTTTGCAGGAACATCTAGCCATTGAAATCAAAACCGTGCCTTCGGGGACCCAAGTTTTTGACTGGATCGTGCCAGATGAATGGAATGTAAGTGAAGCCTGGCTGGCAGATCGACAGGGACAGCGTGTTGTTGATTTCGCCAACCACAATCTCCATCTGCTGCAATACAGCCAACCTTTCAGCGGCTTGGTTAGCAGAACGGAGTTAGAGTCGCATCTGCACACGCTTCCGGATCTGCCGACTCTGATTCCTTACAAGACTAGCTATTATCGAAAAGCCTGGGGCTTTTGTCTTTCAGAAGAACTGAAGGCTACATTGTTAGACCCAGAATATGAGGTCCATATTGCGACTAACATTGCTCCCGGAGTGTTGAACTATGGCGAGTTTTTTATTCCGGGTCGCACGACTGAGGAGATTCTCATCTCGACGCACATCTGCCATCCGTCACTGGCGAATGACAACCTCTCTGGCATCCTCGTGGCGCTGAATGCGGCGCTTCATTTTGCCAGCACTTCTAACCATTACTCGATTCGGTTCGTCTTTGTTCCTGGGACCATTGGCGCGATCTCCTGGTTGGCGACTAACCAACTAACTTCGATCAAACACGGTCTCGTCGTCACCGGTGTCGGCGCGGGACAGGAGTTTCATTACAAGCTAACTCGCTCGGAAAAGGCTGAGATCGATCGCGTTGCCGAGCTGACTTTGCGGGAAAGCGGACATCCCTTTCACATCCTGCCGTTCTCTCCCTACGGCTACGACGAACGCCAATATAACTCCCCTGGAATCGCCCTGCCGGTCGGTTGCCTGATGCGCACACCGCACGGCACTTACCCGGAGTATCATACTTCCGCAGACAACCTCGACTTTCTTCAACCAGAAGCTTTGGCGGAGTCCTCGGATCTGTTAATCCGGATTCTCACGAACCTCTCCGACAACCGCATCTATCGAAATCTGTCTCCCTTTTGCGAGCCGCAACTAGGCAAACGCGGGTTCTATGCCGCGGATCCCGCGGAAAACATGGCCTTTCTCTGGGTGCTCAATCAGTCCGACTGCTCCCACTCGTTGCTCGACATCGCCTATCGATCGGGGCACCCGTTTGCCCAGATCAAAAGCGCTGCTGACCGGCTGGTTGGAGCCGGACTCCTCGATTGCGTTGGTTAAAAACCGCTGTGCCGCTCTTGTGAATAAGGCTCCAACAAGAGGCGAGTTGCATCGGGTTCTACCCTGAGCGGGTAGTCAGGCGCTTTTGCTGAATGCTTTTCGGGGAGTTTTTCACAACCGGATGGTTCGTGGAATGGCCGGTTCTGCCCGTTGTGGAACGCTTTTGGGCCGAGTTATTGGTTTCCTTAAGATTAATAAGATAGGTTCTGAAAAGATTATCTCTTCTTATTAAGCGTGTGAACAAGTGCCCATATCGACGATCTTTTGCAGGTCAGCGGGGAGGGGACTTCTCCATTCGAGGCCAAGTTCGGGCAGACTCAGAAAGGCGGAGTGCAAGGCGTGGCGCGGGTGCAGAAGGCGTGCGGCCAGGGTTTCAGTCCAGCCCGTTTCGATGAAATCCAGATAACAGCCTTCGTCGGCACCGTAGATTTTGTCCCCGAGCAAGGGGAAGCCCAGATGCGCGGCGTGGACGCGAATCTGATGGGTGCGACCGGTGAGGGGAATGGCGCGGACGAGCGAGAGAGGAATGGAACCCGGCCCTAAAAAACGCTCCAGAACCTCGAAGTCAGTCAGGGCGGCAGCACCCGTCGAGTGGACCATTTGCTTGAGATAGATGCGCGACGTTTCCACCGAGCCTTTTCGCAGAACAGGCGCATCGACCGTGATTTGAGTCCAAGTCGGATGGCCGAGGACGATCGCGAGGTATTCCTTTTTCACTGATCCGGCTTGCATCGCCATGGCCAGAGACCGGGCGGCAGCGCGGTGCTTGGCAATAAGAACGAGCCCGCTCGTTTCGCGATCCAGACGGTTAATAATGGAAACCTGACCCCCATTTGCCAGTTCGAAGGCCAGCAACTCTCGCAACCCATGCCAGAGCGTGAATGTCCCGTTCGGCACAGTCGGATGCACCACTAAATGCGGCGGTTTATCGACCACGATCCAGTCGTCGGATTCTTCAATGACATGGAACTCCCGGTTGGTGAAAATGGGTTCGCCCGGTTGACGCATGGTGCGCCCATGTTATCGGAACAACGCATGATACGCCTCCACGAAGTCACGAAAATCTACGGTTTGGAAAACGCCGACGCCGCAGACCGCGTTCATGCACTCGACCACATTACCGCGCAGATCGAGACTGGGGAATTCATTGCCATCACCGGGGAAAGCGGCTGTGGGAAGAGCACCCTGATGCATCTCCTCGGCGGACTCGACCAACCGACATCTGGCGAAATCCACGTCGGCGTCACCGCTTTGCACACGGCGACGGAGAGCGATCTTACCCGCTATCGCCGCGACACGCTGGGGATCGTTTTTCAATTCTTCAACCTCCTGCCGACCATGCGCGTGATCGAAAACGTCATGCTCCCGCTCCTTCTCCAAGGGCAAAAACCGGCCACCGCGCGCGAGCAGGCGTCGGCATCTCTGGAGATCGTCGGCATGGCCGACCGGCGGCAGCATTTTCCGCATCAACTCAGCGGCGGAGAGATGCAGCGGACGGCCATCGCGCGCGCCCTCGTTCACCGGCCCCAGCTCCTCCTTGCCGACGAGCCGACCGGCAATCTCGACTCGCGCAACGCCGCCATCGTCCTCGAAGTGCTGGAGAAAATTGCTTCTCAGCGCATCGCCACCATGATAATCGTCACCCACAGTGAGGAGGTCGCCCGCGCCGCCTCGCGAAGGATCCAGTTGCGGGACGGAAAAATCATCCCATGAGCGACATTTCAGACACGGTGGCGAAAATTCGCGACCTCACTCTTTTTCAAGAATTCAGCGAATCCGAACTCGAAGGGCTCGCCAGCCTCATCGATTGCGCCTGTTACAGCGACGGTGAGCTCATCGTGAAGCAGGACGAACTGGGCGACTCCATGTATGTCATCGTCTCCGGCACGGTCAAAGTCGTTCATCGCGGCGAAACGAAACAAATCGAGCTCGCCACCCTCAGCGCCGGCAATTTCTTTGGAGAACTCGCCCTCGTCGATGAAGGCCCACGCTCGGCCGACGTTTTGGCCGTGGGCGACACCCGGATGCTCGCCATCTCGCAGGCCACCATTCGCGCCCTGGCCGGCGTCTATCCCAGCGCTGCTTTCAAGCTCCTCGTCGCCGTCGGACGCGTCCTCGTCACCCGCCTGCGCATGGGCAATAAAAAATACATCGACTCCCTCCTCGCCTGACGCGGGACAGTTTCATGGCCTATCACTTGATCGACGGCAAAGCCATCGCCGCCACCATTCGTGAGCAATCCCGCGCCCGAGTCGCCGGGTTAAAAGCTGCCGGCATCACCCCCGGACTCGCCGTCGTTTTGGTCGGCGACGACCCAGCTTCCCGTGCCTATGTCCGCTCGAAAGACAAGATGTGCCAGGAGCTCGGGCTCCATTCCGTTCGCCACGAATTGCCCGCTGATACCACTCAAAGTCAGCTCATCGCCCTTGTTGAAACCCTCAACGCCGACCCTGCTATCCACGGCATTCTCGTCCAATCGCCCCCGCCGCCGCAGATCGACGAAGCCGCCGTCATCCGCACCATCGACCCGCGCAAAGACGTCGATGGCTTCCACCCGCAGAACGTCGCCAAACTCGCCCTCGGCGACCCCAGCGGATTCGTCCCGTGCACCCCGCTCGGCTGCCAGCGGCTCCTGATTGAGTCCAAAATCGAAACCACCGGAGCCCACATCGTCATCCTCGGCCGCAGCATGATCGTCGGCAAACCCCTCGCGCTTCTCCTCATGCAAAAGGGCCGGGGAGGGGACGCCACCGTCACCGTCGCCCATTCGCGAACGAAAAATCTCGCTGCCATCACCCAGTCGGCGGACATCCTGATCGCCGCCATCGGACGCCCCGAATTCGTCCGAGCCGAGCACGTCCGCGAGGGAGCCGTCGTCATCGATGTCGGCATCAACCGCGTGGACGACCCCACCTCCGCCAAGGGCTACAAGCTCGTCGGCGACGTTGCCTTCGACGAAGTCGCGCCGAAATGTGCCGCCATCACGCCCGTCCCCGGCGGCGTCGGCCCCATGACCATCGCCCTCCTTATCGCCAACACCATCCAGGCCGCCGAGCAGATCCACGGCCTCCGTTAAGATGCGCCGCCTGCTCCTCAGTTTCCTGCTCGGGAGTTCCATCGCACTCAGCGCGTGCCACGAGAAAGCGCCCGCAGCGTCCTCCGCCTTTGCGCTGAAGACGTCCCAGCTCACCATCGGAAAGGAAAAGGTCACCGCTGAGATCGCCGACACCCCGGAAACCATGCAGACCGGCCTCATGTATCGCCGAACGATGCCCGACGATCACGGCATGATCTTCGTTTTCCCCGAATTACGGCGGGCCAGTTTCTGGATGCACAACACAAACCTCCCGCTCGACATCGCCTATCTCGACCGCACGGGCCGGGTCCGCGAAATTCACGCCGCCACACCACTCGACGACACGCCGATCCCCAGCGCCACCGCCGACATGGCCTACGCGCTCGAAATGAACCAGGGTTGGTTCCAAAAGCACGGATTGAAGCCGGGCGTGAGCGTGCAGGGATTGCCTCCGTTTCCAGCGGCGCGCTGAAATGGGGCGATGATAATCCGCCAGGGCTGACCTGGCTGTGTGGGAAGCCCCGGTATCGTTCCTCCCGGCTCCCGGAAGCGGTCGGGAACCGTCGGTGGAGTTGCTCTGGGCTCTCGGAAGCGGTCGGGAACCTCCGGTGGAGTTGCTCCGGGCTTTCGGAAGCAGTTGGGAACCTCCGGTAGAGTTGCTCCGGGCTCGTGGAAGCAGTCGGGGACTTCCGGTGGAGTTGCTCTGGGCTTTCGGAAGCAGTCGGGGACCTTCGGTGGAGTCGCTCCGGGCTTTCGGAGGCAGTCGGGAACCTCCGGCGGCACGGCTCTGGCCGTCCGATTTGCAAAAAACCAGTCGAGTTACATGGGAATCTGCGTCAGTTTCCACTCATGCCAGCCATCACTCGCGACAAGTTGATCGAGACGCTCGAATCCATCGCCCTTCTCCTCGAACTGAAAGGCGAAAATCCCTTCAAAACTCGCGCTTACACCAACGCGGCCCGCACCATCGAGGTTTTTAGCGGCGATTTTCTGGCCGTGGCCCGCGCGGGCGAGTTGGAGTCGATCGACGGCATCGGCAAGGCCATTGCCACCAAACTCACCGAACTCGTCACCACCGGCACGCTGCCCTATTTCGAGAAATTGCGGGCCGAGTTTCCGCCCACCATCTTTGAACTCTTCGGCATTCCGGGGCTCGGACCGAAAAAAATCAAAGCCGTCTGGGAGCAGCTCGGCGTGAGCGATTTAATGGCATTGGAGGAGGCGGCTAAAGATGGTCGCATCGCCGCGCTGCCCGGTTTCGGAGAGAAAACGGCCACGAATCTCATCGCCGCGATTGACCAGCGAAAGAAGCACTCGGGTTATTTCCTGCTCGGCGACGCTGCGCCCATCGCAGAGACGATTCTGGAGGACCTCAAGGCGCTGCCCGATGTGTCGCAGGCCAGCGTGGCGGGCAGTTACCGGCGGCGAAAGGAGGTTTTGCACGACCTCGACCTCATCGTTGCGGGCAAAAACCCGGCGGAAGTCATCTGGTATTTTACGCATCATGCCCAGGTGGAAACGATCATCGCGCAGGGGCCGACCAAGGCCAGCGTGCGGTTTGCATCCGGGTTGCAGTGCGATCTGCGGGTGGTGACGAACGAGGAATATCCCTTCGCCCTGAACTATTTTACCGGGAGCAAGGAGCATAACGTCATTATGCGGAGTCGTGCGCTGGATCGCGGCTGGACGCTGAATGAATACCGTCTCGGCCCGGTCGAAGCGCGGGCGACGGGGCGCAATGCCGAGGTCGAGACGCCGGAGGACATCCCGAAAATCTACCAGGAGAGCGATCTCTACCGGGCGCTCGGGCTCGATTACGTCGAACCCGAACTGCGCGAGGGACGCGGCGAGATCGCAGCGGCGGAGGCGGGGACATTGCCCCGGTTGATCGAGCTGGAAAACCTGCGCGGGACGTTTCACAACCACACGACGGCAAGCGACGGACGTTCGAGTTTGAGCGAAATGGCCGACGCCGCGATGGAGATCGGGCTGGAGTATTTGGGCATCGCCGACCACTCGAAAAGCTCCGTCCAAGCCTACGGTCTCACGGAGGAAAAACTCCTCGCTCAAGTGGAGGAAATCCGGAATTTGAATGCCACTTACAAAGGATTCCAACTCCTCGCCGGCACCGAGTGCGACATCTTGAAGGACGGCTCGCTGGATTTCTCCGATGAGATTCTCAGCCAGCTCGATTACGTGGTGGCGAGCGTGCATTCGTCGTTTACCCAGAGCGAGGCGGACATGACTAAGCGCCTAATTCGCGCCATGGAAAACCCGCACGTAACCATGCTGGGGCACCTGACCGGGCGCGTCCTTTTAAGTCGGGAGGCCTATGCGGTGGACATCCCTGCGGTGATCGAGGCCGCAGCGGCGACGGGGACGATTATTGAGCTGAATGCGAGCCCGTATCGTCTCGACATGGACTGGCGATGGTGGCAACTGGCGCGGGAAAAAGGGGTGCGCTGCGCGATTAATCCCGACGCGCATCATGCGTCGAGTTTGCAGCATCTCTGGTTTGGCGTGGCGCTGGCCCGCAAAGGCTGGCTGGAAAAAAATGACGTCGTGAACTGCCTGCCGCTGGAGAAGATTCAAATGGAACTCCGGCGCAAACGATAAATTTGCTGGCATCGCCGTGGAAACTACGCTTTCCTTGCGACCCGCCAAAAAATGTCTGCCTCGCCCAATATTCTCAAGATCGGTCTGCCGTCCGGCTCGCTCCAGGAGCCGACTTTGGATTTATTCGCGAAAGCCGGGTTCCATATTTCTGTCTTCAAGCGGAATTACAAGCCGAGCATCGACGATCCCGAGATCGAATTGCGACTCCTTCGCGCGCAGGAAATCAGCCGTTATGTCGAACACGGCTACCTCGATTGCGGTCTGACCGGCCGCGACTGGACCGAGGAAAACGGCTCCGATGTCGAGGTGATTTGCTCGCTGCCGTATAGCAAGGCGACCGCGCAGCCGACTCGCTGGGTACTGGCCGTGCCGGAGAACTCGCCGTATCAGAGCGTGAAAGATTTGCAGGGGAAACGCATCGCGACCGAGGCTGTCGGGCTGACGAAAAAATTTCTCCAAGCCCACGGCGTCGAGGCCGAGGTGGAGTTCAGTTGGGGCGCTACCGAGGTGAAAGTACCCGATCTGGTCGATGCGATCGTGGATATTACCGAGACTGGATCGTCGCTGCGGGCGAACAAATTGCGCATCATCGAGAACCTCACGGAGTCGTTTCCGCAGATTATTGCAAACCACGGCGCAATGGAAGTCGCCTGGAAGCGCGGCAAGCTGGAGCGGATCGTTTTGCTGCTGCAAGGAGCGCTCAACGCCCGCGACAAGGTGGGCTTGAAAATGAACATCGCGGAAAACCAGTTGAAAAACCTGCTTTCTGCCCTACCATCCCTTCGCAATCCGACGGTCTCGCATCTAGCGCAGTCCGACTGGGTCGCGGTGGAAACCGTGATCGACGAAAAAGTCGTCCGCGAGATTATTCCCCAGCTCAAAGCCTTGGGCGCGGAGGGAATCATCGAATATCCTCTCAACAAATTAGTGTATTAACAGACCGTAAATAGAACTCCCATGGGATCCCTGAAAAAAAGAAGAAAATCGAAAATCGCCAAACACAAGCGCCGCAAGCGGATGAAAGAAAACCGCCACAAGAAACGCCTGCGTTACAAATCGTAACAACGCGTTTGCGCTACAAGTCGTAGTCGTTACGTTGGCCGCATGATCCGGCTGATTCGGAGAAAAAACTCCCCCGCAATCAGTCCCGCAGTGCGCTTCCACAAACGCTCATCTCGCTCGAAAATTTTAGCCGCTGGACTCGCGTTCAGCGGCTTTTCGGCCTTCTGCGGCCAGGCGCTGGCCATTCCGGCCAAGCCCGTTCCGCCAGCGGTCAAGGCGACGGGTGACGCGCGACTTTCATTTGAATACGAACTGGCCCGGCCAGACCTGAAGCTCTCGGAAAAAGGCAGCCGCAAGGCCGATGCGCTCGCCAATTTCGTCCAGGGCCTGATTCACGAGGAGGACGGCAATAGTGAAAAGGCGCTCACCGCCTATGAGCGCGTGCTGGCGCTCGATCCGACCGGAGTCGATGCGAAACTCTCGGTGCGCCTCGCCAGCGAATACATCCGGCGCGGCGATGTGCCCCAAGGTTTGACGCTGCTGAAGAACGCGATTGCCGCCCAGCCGCAGGAGCCGCTGCCGTATGTGACGCTGGCGTATCTTTATTTCAAGGAGCTAAACAAACCCGATCTGGCCCTGAAATACGCCCACGACGCCGTGACCGCTGCGCCATACGACTTGCGGACGCATCAGGCGCTTTTTGTGGTGCTGGACGCGGCTGGCGACGATGAAAAAACCGAGAAAGCGCTCGATCAGGCGGCGAACATCGAGAGCCAGGACGCCGATTTCTGGTTTGGCATCGGCGACCTTTACCTGCGGCTTTATGGCAAAGAACGCGCGGAGGATCAGATCGATCTGCTCAAGCTGCAAAAAGTCACCGCGCTCTACGAGAAAGCCCTCGCGCTTTCGCCCGACGATCCTTCGGTGCAGGCGCGGGTGGCGGATTATTACGGGCGCATCGGCGACACGAAAAAAGCCATTCCGCTCTATCTCCGAACGGTGGAGGAAAACAGCGGCGCTTCCGATTCGTTGCAGGCGGACGTTCGCATGAAACTCGCCCGCATGTATCTGAGTCAGGGTAAGCGGCTCGAGGCAATCGACATGCTGCAGGCGCTGGTGAAACTCAATCCGCTGCTCTCCGAGGCCTACGGCACGCTGGGCGCGATCTATGTGGACGCGCAAAATTACGAGCAGGCGCTGGCCAGTTTCCAGCAGGCGCTCCTCACGGGAAAAACCGAGCCGCGGAATTACATGCGGGTGGCCCAGACCGCGATCCAACTCAAGAAATTTCCCCTCGCCATCGCGACTTTGATCGATGCGCGCGCGCGTTTCGGCTCGCCGGAATTCACCACGTTGCTGGCGATTTGCTACAGCGAGAATGGGCAGGGCGAGGAAGCGCTGGCGAAGTTTGAGGAGGCCATCTCCGAGGCGTCGAATTACGAGGGCGACGCTGCGACGCTGACGCCTGGTTTTTATCTGAGCTACGCCGACGCCGCGCAAAAAGCGGGGCACATCGAAAAGACGGTGGAACTCATTCGCAAGTCGATCGAACTCGATCCGTCGAAGGCGCACGAGGGGCAAAATTTCCTCGGCTACCTCTGGGTCGATCGTGGTGAAAACCTCGAAGCCGCTGGCCAGCTCATTCGCCAGGCATTGCTGGCGCAGCCGAACAACGGCGCTTATCTCGACAGCCTCGGCTGGTATTATTACAAGACGAACCGCTTCGATCTAGCGCTCAAGCAACTCCTCAAGGCTGCCGAAAATCTGGAGAAAGACGATCCCGTGGTCTTCGAGCACATCGGCGACACTTACCTGAAACTCGGCAACAAAGACCAGGCGGTCGAGTATTGGCAGAAAGCGCTCAAACTCGACGAGGGCAACAAAATTCTCCCCGCCAAGATCGAGGCGAACCGGAAAAAATAGGCAGCCCGCTAGCTGGCGGCGGAGAGTTTCTCGTAGAGCGCCGAGTATTCCGCAGCGGTTAATTTCCAGGAGAAATCCTGCTGCATCGCACGCTGCATGAGTTCGGCCCAAATCGTCTGATCGAGGAACTCGAAACGCGCGCGCTTGATCGCGTCCCAGAGCGCCTCGGCTTGATATTCCTGGAAGAGAAAACCCCAGCCGTCGTCCGTGACGGGATCGTAGTCGCGCACGATCTGGGTGAGACCGCCAACGGCGTGCGCCACAGGCAGCGTGCCGTATTTCAGACTGTAAATCGCGGTCAATCCGCACGGCTCGAAGCGCGATGGAATCAACGTGATGTCCGATCCGGCCTCGATCAGGTGAGAGAGCTTGAAGTCGAATTCCTGCCGGAAAGCGAGGCGGCCGCGATGTTTCAGCATGTGATAACGCAACTCCGCCTCGTACGCGAGATCGCCCTCACCGAGGATGACCAGACGCACATCGTCTGAGAGCAATCGATCCAAAACAGGCAGCAAAATATCGAAGCCTTTCTGCTCGGCCAGCCGCGTGATCATGCCGATGACCGGCCCGCGCGGGTTGGGGTCGAGTCCCATTTCACTCAGGAGCGCGTCGCGGCAGACGCGTTTGCCAGCGAGGGCTTCGGGCGAGAACGTCTGTGGCAGAAGTTTGTCGGTTGCGGGGTTCCAGATCGCGTAATCGGCGCCATTGAGGATGCCGGTAAATTTCCCAATTTGCTCGCGAATGACAGCATCCAGCCCGCAGCCACTGGCCGGTGTCTGGATTTCGTGAAGATAGGTTTCACTCACCGTCGTCACAGCGTCCGCGAAAAGTATGCCCGCCTTCAGCAGGTTCAAACTCCCGAAAAACTCCACGCCTTTCGCTCCAAAATAATCGCCCGGCAGATTCGTAAATCGGAAATCATACGGCCAGAAACTGCCCTGATACGCCAGATTATGAATCGTCAGAACGGTGCGAAACGGCAGCGCCCATTCCCGCACCAGCACTGGGATCAGCGCCGTCTGCCAGTCGTGAACATGGATCACATCGGGCGCGGGCTGCATCCGGCGGGCGAGTTCGAGCACGGCCTTGCTGAAGAAAATGAAGCGCTCCGCATTGTCGCCATAATCGCGGCCCTCAGTGCCGTAAATGCCCGAGCGATCAAAGTATTCATCGCGCCGCACGAGAAAGACTTGTGTGCCATTCGCCGCGACGGTTTGCACCACGCCGGCTTCCACGGTTTTCTCGCCGACCTGCACGCTGAAATGGACGCCTGTTTCCTTCAATCGAAGCTGCGGATTTTCGCGAATATTGCGGTAGAGCGGCAGCACGACGCTGACTTCGTGACCCGCCAGGCGCAGCGCGGTCGGCAGCGAGTCGAGCACATCGCCGAGGCCGCCCGTGCGGGCTAGCGACGACATTTCACTGGAGGCCATGAGGATTTTCATCGTTTTTCGATACTGTGGGGAAACGGCAAACGTCTCAAGCAGGAACGCAACTGAACGGCCCGCAGGCTCCGTGAAATTTCCTTGCCGCGCGCGACACGTTTCTGCAACATCCTTTCATGCGCCTCCTCCCGCGCCTCGTTGCTCTCATTGGACTGGTGTGTCTGTGTGTCTTTCTTTTCCGCCTCGGCAAACAAATTGAAGCTCAGGAAACTGCCGATCACAGCAAGCTGTTTCTGGTCTTTGGCGGCGCGCTGCTCTCAGCCGTCGCGGCGGGAATCATCGTCGCGGTCACTTTTTTGCCGTTCATCGGAGAGAAGCTTGGCAACATGATTTACGGCGGCTCCGAGGACACGGTGCACGACCCGTTTTTCATGGCCCGAGAATGCATCGAGGAAGGCAATTTTCTGGAGGCGATCAGCTACTACCGACAGGCGCTGGCGGCCGATCCCGACGACACCGCCGCCATCGATGGCATCGCCAATGTGCAGATGAAACATCTCGGTGACCCGGCAGCCGCGGCGGAGTTGCTCATCAAGGAATTGGAGAAACACTGGCCCATCGATGAACAGGCGTTTCTCCGCTGCAAACTGGCCGAAATCTACGGTCGCAGCGGCGCGATGGATCAGGCCCGCCAGCTTCTGCTCGAAAACATGGAAGCCTGGCCCGGCACGGCGCAGGCCCGCAACGCCGAGCATCTCCTGCACGAGTTGGAAACTACTTAAAACGCCGACCCGCCCAATGCACGGGCAGCGGCAGCCAGGCGGCGATCCAGAAGACCGTTTCTAACAAACTCGAAATTGGAATCAGCAGCCATCGTCCGTAGGAAATAGGCCAGCCCAATGCGCGGGCGCGTTGTTGGCAAACAATGATTCGGGAAAGTGAGGCGAGTAGGAATCCTATCCAGCCGAACGGATGGAAAACGGCCAGAAACAAGCTCCAGGTGACGGAATGCAGCACGATGGACCCGGCGAATCCAGCCGGCTGGCAGCGGCGATACGTGGCGCTGATCCGATGCAACTGGCCTAGGCTGGAGACGAGTGAAGCTGGGTCGTTGTCGAGCGTGACGACGGCCCGCGACAAGCGCACTGGAACTCCCATGGCGGCGAGCCGATGGCCGAGTTGAAAGTCTTCGGCGAGTTCGTAGGCGAGTGATTCCCAGCCGCCGAGTTTTTCGATTTGCGAGCGAGTCACAGCCAGCGCGGCCCCGAGCGTATTGGCGATTTTTCCAAAACGCTGGAGAACGGCCAGCCCCGGCAGCAACGTGTGGAGCACTGGCGCCGTGCTCAACGTCAGTTTCCGAAAACGATACGGCGCGCTCAGCACCGGAAACTGAAGCGAGTTCCATTCAAATCGGAACTGCGGGAGGAACGTCGCCGCGTCCAAAAATTCACTGTCGAGGACGATCCAATGATCGCAGCGGGCGAGGGGAGCGAGCTGGAGGAGCTTGTTGATCTTCGGATTCAGGGCGGCGTCGCTGCGGCAGGAAATGATTTGCACGTCGAGCAGCGGAAAGTCGGCAAGCGCGGCGCGGGCTTCGTTTTTCGTGAGAATGTCGTCTTCGTAAACGGCGATGAGAATCTGGTCATCCGGCTGCACGGCTTGCAAAAAAGAGCGGAGTTTCATTCCAATCTCCGGCACGCCCCGTTTCAGCGGACGGAAAATGGTCACCGGCACCGACGGCGCGCCTCCTTTCAGCGGAACGAGCCAGCGTTTCAGCCACATCAAGGTCATCCAGTCGTATCCAACTCCGATGAGGACGAGCCAAACCCAGTTCATACCAAGCCGCGCTGGGTGAAATCGCGGACGGCGCGCTCGACCGCGTTTTCCAACGGCGCAAGCTGGTAGCCGAGCTCGCGCATCGCTTTTTCCGAGGAGAAAAAATAGGGGCGCTCCGACATGCGGACGCTTTCCCGGGTGATGAAGGGCTCGTCGTCGCTGCGCCGGATTTGATGCCACATTTCGCAACCAGCGGCGGCCATCCGGCTCAGCCAATGCGGCGCATAACGGGTCGGAACCGGATGCCGCGACCACGGCGCGAGGAGTTGCAGAAACTCGCCGAGCCAGAGATTGCGTCCGGCGAGCAGGTAATCCTCGCCGATTTTCCCCTGCTGCATGGCCAGCAAATGTCCCTGCGCCACATCGGCCACATCGACGAAGGACAACCCAGTTCTCGCCAGCATCGGGAGTTTGCCGCGCAAAAATTGCACGATCACCGCGCCGGTCGGAGTCGGGCGCAAATCGTTCTCGCCGATCGGCGCGCCAGGCAACACGGAAACGATCGGCGCGCCGCGCAGGAGATGCCGCTGGACGACTTTCCAGGCCGCGAGCTTGGACGATTTGTAGGGGCCGTGATGCGCGGAAACGAGCCGGGTTTCGTCGCCTGGATTTTCCAGAGTGCCGGGCTGGAGCACGCCTTGGGTGCTGGTGACGACGATTTTTTCCGCGCCGACTCGCGATGCAATTTGCAGGACGTTCTCCGTTCCAGCGACGTTGCTGGCGTAGATGTCCTGCGGATTGCGGGCCCAGAACCGGTAGTCGCCCGCGACGTGAAAAACGTAGCGTGCATCGCGAAATGGCACCTCGAGCGTTTCCGGCCGGGTGACGTCGCCCGCATACCACTGCAACTCCCGCGCGTTTCCCCTCGGCGCATCCAGCGAACGGGTGATTCCACGAACGCGAGCGCCAGCGCGAACGAGCTGATCCGCGACATGGCTGCCGATGAATCCGCGCGCGCCAGTGACGACGACGACTTGATCGCGAAAGAGGTTTTCCATTCGAGTTGGAGCGTGATGTAGTGGGCGGCGAATGACACGTTTGCTCATCACCGGCGACGATTTTGGATCGAGTCACGCAGTCAATGAGGCCGTCGAGGCGCAGTATCAGGCGGGTCGGCTGAGTCAGGCAAGTCTCATGATTCACGGTCGCGAAGTCGCCGAGGCGAAACGCATCGCGCAGCGACATCCGGGGCTCTGCGTCGGGCTTCATCTCACTCTCTGCGCCGGGTCACGCGTCGGTCGCACGGGGCTGACCGATGCCCAGGGAAACTTCGAGCCGAGCCCGGCTGTGGCGGGAGTCAGATATCAATGGAACTCGCGTCTGCGCCGAGCGATTCGCGCCGAGATCGAGGAGCAGTTTGGGCAGTTTCTAGCAGAGGGTTTTCCACCGGTTTATTGGGACGGCCACACGCATTTGCATCTGCATCCGGTGGTTTTTGGGGAGACGTTGCCGGTGGCGAAGGCGCACGGTTTTGGCGCGGTACGGCTGGTGCAGACGGAGAACGCGGGTTTTCTCGGATGGATTTTTAATCGCCTCAGCCAGAGCGCCAGGCGGCAGTTAGGTGGCATTCAGCACGCCGAGCGCACCTTCGGTCTCCGCGAAACGGGCTGTGTGGATGATGCGAGTTTCATCCAAATGCAACAGCGCGCCGCCGCTGCCGGGCTGGCCGAGATTTATTATCATCCTGGAGTCGATGGACCAGCGCGGGCGGAGTTGGATTCCGCTCTGCGGCTGACGAACTGGCAGGCGGAACTCGCCAGCGTTGACGGCATCGGCGAATCTCGTTAAGCAGTTTGCATGAGCGACATCCATATTAACCGCGCCGGCCAAAACCTCGGCATTTTTACCCAGACGGAGGTGCAGACCGGCCTCGACACCGGTCGTTTTCTCGGCACCGACCTCGCCTGGCGCGCCGGCATGGAAAACTGGAAGCCGCTCGGCCAATGGGCCGATTTTTCGCTACCGGTAAACGTCCCTCCAATCATCGCACCGCTGCCTGTTGGAGCCGGCTTCGTCACCGCCGACGGAGAAAAAAATCTACCGTCGTGGGAGCAGAAAAGTGAGATCGGATTCTTTCCTGCATTCGGCTCAACAGTGAAGGAAGTCCTCACCGAGCCCGCCGCGACTTTCAGTCGAATGAAGGAGACCGGCGGGTTCGCCACACCGTTCTTTTATATGCTTATTGCAGCCGGGTTGGGAGTGGTCTTGACGATGGGCGTGCAACTCGCCATGCAGGGGGTGCTGGGATCGTTTGCAGCCTCGCAGAACCCGCAGGTCGCCCAAGTCCTTGCCGCGCAAGGCATCGGGATGAGCGCGATGCTCCTCGTCATGCTGATTCTCGTTCCCATTTTCCTGTTTGTCGGCTCCTTCGTTGGTGCCGCGATCTGGCATGTGGGCCTGATGATTGTCGGCGGTGCCCGGAAACCTTATGAGGCGACGTATCGCGTCTATTGTTATGTGCTCGGCTCGACCGCCCTAGTGAATCTGGTGCCGTGCTGCGGAGGCATCGCCGCCCTAGTCTGGCGGGTCGTGGCGGGTGCCATCGGTTTGTCCAAGGTCCACGAGATCAGCACGGGCAAGGCAGTCGCGGCAATTCTCCTGCCGCTCGTCTTTTGCTGCGGCGTTTGCGGCGTGGGCTTCTACTTTTTGTGGCAATCCTTGGCGTCGAACCCAGAGTTTATGAACTCCTTCAACAAGGCGCTGCATCACTGAGATTCGACTGAAAGTCCGATGAAGCTTTATCTGCGACCGTTGGCTCCCGGGGAGACGGACGCGGAATTTCTCTGGGTGGCGGTGTCGCTGGCCTCCGCAAGTTTGGGAATTTTCTGGCTGCGCTGGCATTTGCCGTTGCCGGAATGTCCATTCGCGCATTGGACGGGGCTGCCGTGTCCGACCTGTGGTGGGACGCGTCTGGTGCAGGCGGTTTTGGACGGAAATGCCAGCGATGCGTTCGCCTTAAACCCACTCCTGTTCCTCGCGCTCCTCGCGGGCGCGGGAATTTTCGCCTACTCCGCTGTGGTGGTGGCGTTTCGGTTACGCCGCGTCCGATGCGGCAAATTCCCGGAAAAGCTCGGCCACGTAGTCCGTGGCGCGGCGGTGATTTTGTTCCTGGCGAACTGGCTGTATCTCGTCTGCACACTGCCGGTCGGGCATGGCAAATCGCGGGCTGACTTCCACCGCCGAGGCGCAATGCACGGCGACATTCTCGACGCCGAGCGCGGCTAGCTTGTTGCGCATGGTGGTTAGGGCGATCTCGGGCGTGTTGCAGTCGCGGCTAAGGTGACCCAAAATGAGCTGGCGCAGATTTCGCTCGAGCAAATGGTGAATGACGTTGGCCGCAGCCGCATTGGAAAGATGGCCGTGGCGGGAAAGAATGCGCTGCTTCAACGACCACGGACGCTTTGGGCAATCCTGAAGCATTTTTTCGCAGTGATTGCTTTCCAAGACGAGCGTGTGGGCGTCGCGCACCCGCTCGATGGCCAGCGCGGTGGCGTAACCCAGATCGGTCAGAAAGCCGATGCAATCGTCTCCGCAATGAAAGGCAAAACCGACCGGATCGACCGCGTCGTGCGGGATGTGAAATGTCTGGATCGTGAGATCGTCCACGGTGAATTCGGCGCCGGTTTGGAAGAAATTCCAGCGATTGAAATCGCCCACACTGGAGCGCAGGGCGTTGCCGGTTTGCGAGTTGCAATAGACTGGAAGTCCGGTCTTTTTCAGAAGCACCGGGAGGCCGGCGACGTGGTCGATGTGCTCGTGCGTGAGGAAAATCCCGTCGAGGTCCGCGAGCTGGACGCCGAGTGATTCGAGTCGGAGGGCAATCTGCCGGGCGCTGAGGCCGGCATCGACGAGGAATTTGCGGCGTTTCGTCGTCAGCAGCGCGCAATTTCCCCCGCTGCTGCTGGCCAGAATCGTCACGCTAAACATCGCGGGCAGTTAACCACCAAGACGCGAAGTCACCAAGTTAAAAAAGGTTGAAGCCTAACTCCAATCTGGGCGCGAGGGAGTTTTCCAGCTGGCTCGCTACGAGTCGCCCAGCTCCACGTTCCAGTAGGCGAGATCGATGAAATGCCGCCAGCTTTCGTGCTGAGGTCCGCTGAAAGTCAGGTTGACGAACGGCTTCCATTTCGGGCGCTTCGGCTTCTTGATGAGATGCATGTTCACCTCGTAATAGAGGCGGTTGCCCTTACGCGTGTTGCACGGGATGCAGGAGCAAACGATGTTTTCCCAAGTCGTCAGGCCGCCTTTGTCGCGCGGGATGACGTGGTCGAGATTGAGGTCCTTGCGCTCGAAAACCTTGCCGCAATACTGGCAGGTGTTTTTGTCGCGCTCGAAGATGTTGTGCCGCGTGAATTTCACCTCTTTCTTCGGCATCCGGTCGAACATCATCAGAACAATGATCCGCGGGATGCGGATTTTGAAATGGATCGTATGGACCATTTCGTCCTCGGGATTGCGGTCGGAGACATCGCGCCAGCTCTCGAAATCATGGGTGGCGAAATTGTTGCCCGTCTCTGCGAAGACGACTTGCGCCTGCCGTTGAAAAAGCAGCGTAAACGCACGTTTTACGCTACAAATATTCACAGCTTGCCAGAGCCTGTTCAGCACTAGCACCGGATGGTCGAACGTTGCCTGCATAAAAATTGCTCAGCGATTTTCCCGATGGGAATGCGCAGATGCTAACATCCGCCTCGCGGGGTGTCAAATGGCCGCTCCATTGTGTTCAAACTCGACTGCAAAACGGGCAACAACAAGCTTTGTTCGCATCCTTTTGGCTGGTTGCCAAGCCGGGGGCGATAGGCTAGTTTTGCCGCCGCCTCTATGAAGCGCCCTCGCATTTTGTATCCCATTTTCCTGGCAGCCTGCCTCTGGAGCGCCACTCCGTGTTTTGCGGCGCAGGACCCGTCGGACATCTTCGTGCAGGCGTTGCTGGCCAGTCAATCCGGGGAAAAACTGGCTGCTGACGGCAAGACTCGCGAGGCGCTGGTGAAGTTTCGTTTCGCCGCCGGTCTTCTTGATCAAATCAAATCCGATTCCCCGAAATGGCAGCCGTTGGTCCGCGAATACCGCGCCAAAAAGACAGCCGAGTTTATCGCCAATCTGGAGTCCACCGCCGCGCGCGACCAGACGCTCGTGCCGCCGGGCCCGGACGACACTCTCATTCCCGGTGCCACCCCGAGCCGCCAGCCGACGCCGGAGCCTTTGCCGGATGAAACACCCGCAGAAGTTGCGACCGGACCCGCTGGCAGCGCCGAGGCGGCGGAATTGCGGCGTCAGGTTTCCGAGGCTCGCCTGGAAATCAAGCGGCTCCGGGCTATTAACAACGATCTCACCCAGAAGTACGAGCTGACCTCGAGCAACCTCCGCGATGCGCTGAAAAAAGTGGACCAAAGCCGCGTCGCCGTGGCCGAGCTACGCTCGCAAGTCGCCCAAGCCGAGGACCGCCTCCGCAGCGCGACCAACGCCCAGAAAAAGGACGCCGCGGCCATCGACACGCTCAAGAAAAGTGTCGCCTCCTTGCAGCGGCAGCTTTCCGAGCGCGCCGCCGATGCGAACCTCGTCGAGGACGAGGCGAACGACCTTTCCAAAACCGTCGCCGAAGCCAATCAACGCGCCGTTGACGCAGACAAAGGCCGCGACGCCGCTGTGCAGGAGCGCGATTCCGCTGTCAAAGAAAAACAAGATGCGCTTCAAGCTCGCGATGCCGCCCTGGCTGATCTGCAAAAAACTCGTTTAGACAAGGCCGCCGCCGACCAAGCCATTGCCAGCAATGCCGAGCTCACTGCCAAACTCGATGCGGCGGAAAAACAAATCACCGAGCTGAACCAGCGCCCGCAAGCCGCCGACGTCGAAGCGCTGAAGAAGCAACTGGCCGACATTCAAACGCAACTCGCCGCTGCCCAGGATAAAACCAAGGCCGACGCGACAAACATCGAGGAGCTCAAAGGCCAGCTCGAGGCCTCCAACAAAGCCTTGGAGGAAGCCCGCCAGAAAAACGGCAACAACGAGGAAACTGCCCAACTCAAGAGCGAGAACGATCTGCTTCGCGGCATCGTTCTCCGAACCATCAAAGATCAGGTCAAACGCAACCAAGCTCGCGAAATCGTTGCCGAGGAACTCTCCCGCATCGAGGGCAAATCCCAGACTTTGCTCGAACAAGTCGATGTCTTGGGAGCAGCCACGCTCCAGCTCAGCGACGACGAAAGAAAACTTTTCAAGGAACCCGAACTGGCCGCCCTCGACGCTACCGATCCGGGACTTTCCGTGGAAATGACGCAGACGGACACCGACAATGTTCGTCCCAAACTCCCCGCTGGCGGCAACACCAAACCCGCGGCCAGTCCAGGCAGCAAATCGGCTTCCGCCAGCCCCACTCCTAACCTCACCGTTCCAGACAAATACGCGTCGCTTGTCAGCCGCGCCAAGAAGTTCTTCGAACAAGGCAAACTCGAGGACGCCGAGCGCGCCTACAACGAGATCCTCAACGACGATCCTAACAATCTTTACGCGCTTTCTAACCTCGGCGTGGTCAACTACAAAGCCGGCAAGCTTCCGCAGTCCGAGAAGGCTCTCACCAAAGCTGTCGCTATTGCGCCGAAAGATTTCTTTGTGAACTGCACGCTCGGCATCGTTTACTATCGCCAGGGTAAATTTGAGAAAGCCATCGAGTCACTCACGCAGGCTGTCACCATCGACCCGAGCAGCGCCACCGCTCACAACTATCTAGGAATTGCTGCCAGTCAGAAAGGCTGGTTCGAGGCCGCCGTAAAAGAGCTGGAAAAAGCCACCACGCTTAACGCCAACTACCCCGACGCCTGGTTCAATCTCGCGGTCATCTACGCCACCAGCGAGCCGCCGTCGCTCGACAAGGCCCGCGACTGTTATCGCAAGGCTGTCGAACTCGGCGCACAGCCCGATCCTTCCCTGGAAAAACTTTTCAAGTAGGGTCACGGTCGATTGTTACCATGTCTAACATCACGGCATTCGGGATTCGCGGTTACCTGATCGACGCCCCGAAGTTTGGCTCCCTGCGCAGTTGGCGCGATGGAGCACTGGTTATCGAGGATGGAAAAATTACCGACGTCGGCGACTACGACACTTTAAAAAAAAAGCCGCGACCGCACAAGCTCCGCTGGCTGCACGGACCGCACACGCTCATCATTCCTGGGCTGATCGATGGCCACGCGCATCTGCCGCAGTATCCCTCGGTCGCCAAGGCGGGCGGTGAACTGCTGCCGTGGCTGCGTCAGCACATCTTTCCAGTGGAGAAGGAATTCACCGGCGCAAAAGCTAGAAAACAGTCCGCCCAATTCTTCGACGAAGTGGCGCGCCACGGCACGACCAGTATTGGACTCTTCACCGCGATTTACGAGGATAGCTGCGATGCTGCCTTTGTCGCCGCCGAGAAGAAAGGCATCCGCGCCATGATCGGCAAAGTCATGATGGATGTCGGCTCATACGGTTCCCTGCAACCGCGCAAAGTCGTCTCCATTTCCTTGTTAGAAACCGAGCGGCTGGCGAAAAAATGGAACGGAAAAAATGACGGTCTGCTCGACTACGCAGTCAGCCCGCGATTCGCTGTTAGCTGTTCCGAAAAAATGCTGCGCGGCGCCGCCGAAATTGCATCGGAGTACAATACTTATGTGCAGACGCATCTCTCGGAAAACTTGGGTGAGATCGAAATGGTGCGGCACCTTTTTCCTAACAGCAAAGACTACACCGACGTTTACGATCAATGCGGATTGTTAGGACCGAAAACCTTGCTCGGTCACGGCATTCATCTTTCGGAACGCGAGACCAGCGTCATCGCCGAACGAAAAAGCCGCATCGCGCACTGCCCCACTTCCAATCTATTCCTCGGCAGCGGAATCATGCCAGTCAACACGTGGCGCCAGCGCGGCATTACCCTTGGCTTGGGCTCCGACGTGGCCGCTGGGCCGGAGATTAACATGTGGCAGGTCATGCGCGCATCCGTCGAGTCGCAACAAGCCCGCTCCTTCTACGATAAAAATCTAACTCCGATCACCACCGCCGAGGCGTTTCACCTCGCCACCGCCGGCGGTGCGGACGCTCTAGGTAAACTACCTAACATCGGCACGCTGCACACTGGAAAAGACGCCGACTTGGCCGTGCTGGACATCGCCAGCCTGCTTCCCTACCACAAACTCTCCAACAGCGGCCCCGACATTTCACCCGAAGACCTTCTGGCCCTTTGCGTTTATCGGGCGAACTCAGGCAACGTGCTGGAAACATTCGTGCGCGGACGCTCCATCTACCGCGCGCCGGAACCCGCTTTGTTCTAACCTCATGCACGATCCCATTGCACTGGCACTCGCCGAAGACATCGGCAGCGGCGATCTCACCGCACAATACTTCATAGATCGCAAGGCTAAAACATCCGCTAGAATCTTTGCCAAGGAAACCTGCACCCTGGCTGGAATTGCCACTGCCGCTGAAACATTTTGCCAGGTCGATGCCACTCTCGACGTTCAGACGCAACGTGCCGACGGAGACCATCTGGAACATGGCGACACCGTTCTAACCATTCATGGCAAAACCGCCTCCATATTAACAGCGGAACGAGTCGCGTTAAACTTCCTCCAGCGCCTCTCCGGCGTCGCCACACTCACGCAGCGCTATGTGCAGGCCGTCGCTGGAACCAACGCCCGCATCCTAGACACTAGAAAAACCACGCCTGGACTTCGGATGTTAGAAAAAGCTGCCGTCAAGGCAGGCGGAGGAACCAATCACCGCATCGGCCTTTACGACATGGTGATGGTGAAGGACAACCACCTCCTCTCCGATCCCTACGTAACTCATTTGCAAGCGGCCATTCATCGCTTCAAGGCGGCGCATCCTAACATTCGCATCGAACTCGAGGTCGACAATCTCGAACAGGTCGCCGCATTTCTAACATTGACCCAGGTGGACGTCATTCTGCTCGACAACATGTCGCTCGACGAGTTGCGCACGGCTGTCTGGCTAACCTCGGGCCGCGTCCTGCTGGAGGCCAGCGGTGGAGTCAATCTGGAAACCGTCGCTGCCATCGCCGCTACCGGAGTCGATTTCATTTCTGTCGGTGCGTTGACGCATTCAGCCAGGGCAGTAGATTTTTCACTGGAACTAGCATGACCGACGTCAGTGCTTTGCTAACCAGCAAAATCATCGGGCATCCGTTCTATTATTATCCTGAGGTGACTTCGACCAACGATGTCGCCCAGCAATTCGGAAACAAGGGCGCGCCGGAAGGTCTTGTTGTATTCGCAGATTCACAAACCCAAGGCCGTGGCCGCCTAGGAAGACAATGGAACTCCCATCCGGGTCAGAGCCTCACCTTCTCCATATTGCTGCGTCCCGACTGGTCCAACGTATCGCGCATCAGCCTGGTGGCCGCCGTGGCAATGGCGCGGGTTCTTGAGCGACTAACAACGCACTCAGTCGGCATCAAATGGCCCAACGACATTCAGATCGACGGAAAAAAAGTCGCTGGAATTCTTTGCGAGGCCGGCAAAAAGTTCATCGTGATCGGCATCGGCCTGAACGTCTCGCAAACCACGTTGGATTTCCCGGAGGAACTGCGTGACAGGGCGGGTTTCATCGGAATGTTTGCCACCAACGCCGTGAATCGAATAGAACTCGCTGCGGCGCTGTTGAATGAACTGGACGCCATTTATCTAACATTGCCTGCTGAGTTAGATTCCATTATCGCCGAGTGCGGGAGTCGCAGTGTATTGTTAGAAAAACCCATCACAGCAAAGCTGGGAGACCATAGTGTAACTGGGATTGTGACCGGACTAGACGTGGGTGGCGGCTTGCGGGTGCGGCAGAAGTCCGGTGCTGAAACGGTCATCTCCTCAGGGGAAGTGACACTTTTGAAAACCTCCCTTGCATGAGCACCTGCCTAGTCACCTGCGGGCCGGCTTCCACCCGGATCGATGCCGTGCGCCGCATCACAAATTTCTCCACTGGAGAGCTAGGCACGCTGTTAGCAGAAGCTCTGCACACATCTGGTCACGAGGTGATCTGTCTGCGAGGCGAGGGAGCCACATTTCGTCCGCCGATAGGCATGAAAGTCGAATCTTTTTTCTCAAATTCCGATCTCCTAACCATGCTCCGGAGAATAGCGGAAAGCCGGGTGGTTCATCAGGTCTTCCATGCGGCTGCGTTGACGGATTTTGAAGTCACATCCATCATGGACGACATGGGGCGTCCATTGTTAGAAGATAAAATCGGGAGTTCCATTCCCATCTTGAACATTCGATTGAAACCCGCGGGCAAAGTGATTGTGAAACTACGCCGGCTTTTCCCCCATGCCCGCATCACCGGCTGGAAATACGAACTCTCCGGCACCACTGAGGAAGCTTCGCAAAAAGCAATCCGGCAAATGGAAGAATGCCAGACGGATGCCTGTGTCCTGAATGGCGCGGCTATTGGTTCCGGCTTTGCCTGTCTAACCAAAAACTCGCATCGCGATTTTTCAAATAAACAGGAACTGGCAAATTTTTTGTCAGCTAACGTTCCCAACGAATGACACCCGACTATCCTGAAGACGTTTGTCTGACAGATCTTCTTCGGATGCAAGTAGAGCGCACACCCGATGCGGTCGCAGTATTACAAGGGGAAGAGAGCCTAACCTATGTCCAGCTCGATGGTCTGGCGAATCGATTGGCGATCAAATTAGCTTCCGCCGGTGTGAGTCGCGGCCAACTTGTCGGCGTGGCCATGGAGCGTTCCCTGGAAATGATGGTGAGTCTTCTAGCGATTCTCAAAGCGGGCGCTGCCTACGTTCCGATCGATCCCGATTATCCGGCGGAACGCGTGGCTTACATGATTGAGGATTCGCAAGTGGCGGTCCTTCTAACCAAGGAGGGTCTTGTTTCTTGTCTGGAAACTGGTTCCGCAAAAATTATTCACGTGGATACGGACCAGCTAACATTAGAAAGCACCAGCCCGGATTTCCAGACCCCGGTGGATTTGCAGCCGTCCGATCCGGCCTACGTCATCTATACGTCCGGCACCACAGGACGCCCAAAGGGTGTGGTCGTGCCGCATCGCGCCATTTGCAATCA
This sequence comes from Chthoniobacterales bacterium, assembly GCA_039930045.1. Classification (NCBI taxonomy): domain Bacteria; kingdom Pseudomonadati; phylum Verrucomicrobiota; class Spartobacteria; order Chthoniobacterales; species Chthoniobacterales bacterium. Next base: position 575,893 of record JBDSQB010000002.1, read on the forward strand.
ACTTTTCTGGCTGCAGGATACCTATCATCTAACATCGGCGGACCGGTTTTTGCAAAAGGCTCCATTCAGCTTTGATATTTCTGTCTTTGAAATTTTCTGGCCGCTGATCGGTGGAGGGCAAGTTATTCTCGCACGGCCAGGCGGCCAGTCCGACCCAGCATATCTAGTCTCGTTGATCCAGCGTCATGGAATTACCCTGCTGGATTTTCTACCTTCGATGTTAGAAGCATTTCTACAGGAGCCGGGAGTGGAAAATTGCCGCTCGATGCGACAGGTGCTGGTCGGTGGTGAATTGATCACGCAGGAGTTGGTGGATCGATTCTCGGCCATTTTCTCCATTCCGATCGACAACGTTTACGGACCGACGGAGACCACCATCCAAGTCACGCGTTGGGTGTGTCAGCCGCACGCAAATCTGATCCGCATTCCCATTGGCCGAGCGGTGGCGAATACTAACATTCATGTGCTGAATCCGTCCTTGCGCCGCACGCCTCCGGAGATCGCGGGTGAGATTTATATTGGTGGCCGTCAACTGGCGCTCGGCTATTGGAATCAACCGGAACTGACAGCGGAGAAATTCATTCGTGATCCATTTTCATCTAACCCGGATGACCGGCTTTATCGCACGGGCGACCTCGGTTATTTCGATGCAGATGGCGTGCTCTATTTTCTTGGCCGTACCGACGACCAGGTGAAACTGCGCGGGCACCGCATCGAGTTGCGGGGGATCGCCGCCATCGTCCAGTCGCATTGGGCGGTGCGCGAGGCGCTGGCGGTGGTTCGCGAGGACCGCGCGGACGATCAAAAACTAGTCGCCTACTATCTGCTCAAAAAGGACGCCGCGGCGCCGTCGCAGGCAGAGCTGCGCGGGCACGCTGCCTCGAAATCGCCGGCGCATTCCGTGCCGTCGGCCTTCGTGTTAGTAAACGAATGGCCGCTGCTGCCGAATGGAAAAATCGATCGCGCCGCCTTGCCTGCGCCTGTTTTTGAAAGCACCGGGCCGGGTCGCGATGCGCAGCCGATGACTCCCATGGAACTGCAACTCGCCGCGCTTTGGTCGGAGATTCTCGGTGTGCCGGAAGTCGGGGCCGAGGATGATTTCTTTGATCTCGGCGGTGACTCGTTGTTAGGACTGCAACTCGTCACGCGCATTCGACAGGAGGTGGGAAACAAGGCTTCCATCGCTGCGCTTTTTGAGTCGTCCACGGTGCGCGCGATGGCTCGCTGCCTGGGCGAGGGCGAAGGAACGGACGATGCGAGCGGAGCCTATCTCATTTTGCATCATGAGTTGGCGGAACTCTGGCTGCGCTATCTGCCCGTAACGCGGATCGATGTGCAGGAAGGCTTCTTCGATCTCGGCGGCACGCGCGATTCCGCTCGCGCCATGCTGATGGAAGTCGAGCGTCTTTTTCACACGCCGCAAGGGCTGGAACCCTTCGAGCGGCAGCCGACCATCGAATGGTTAGTCGGCTCCATTCTGCGGGGCAAACAAGGGCAGAGCCACCGGCACATCACTCCGCTGGTGGAGACGGGGGATGGCGCACCGTTTTTCTATCTGCACGGCGACATGACGGGAGTCGGATTCTATTGCAGGAAACTGAGTCGATTGTTAGGAGCGGGCCGTCCGTTCCATGCGCTGGCTCCGATCGACTACCGGGAACGGCCCTGGGAGGCGTCAATTGTTAACATGGCGGAGCGGCACGTAGAGGACATCCTGAATGTTAGAAAAGACGGGCCGTTTGTAATCGGTGGATTTTGCTCGGCGGCGATAGTGGCATTTGAGGTGGCCCATCTATTGAGAGATCGCGGCCATGAGGTCGAGCGGGTGATTTTATTGGAAGCCGAATGGGCGCACCCACTGATGCGGCTGTGGCGGCGTTGGAATAACCGGTCGTCGCTAGCGCCGGAGGAACGCATTCCTGCTTTTTCCAAAGGCTGGGGGACGATGGAAAAATGGCGCGCCTTTCGAGAGATGGAGCGCGCGGGTCAGCTCGCCTGGATTCGCCGCAAACTCCTCCTGCAAGAGCCGCCCCCGATGCCGGTGTTGTCGGAGGCGGATGCGGCTTGGCTAAATGAATATGGAGAGGGGCCAGTGATCGCGGCTTGGGCGGAATGTGATTATCGCCCTCGACGAATCGATGTGCCGGTGGACCTGATTTTATCCGACGACACACTCTGTCGCCGCCAGTCGATGCTGGCCGCATGGGATGGGCTGGCGCCGGAGATACGGCATTATTTTTTGCCGGGGAGCCACCATGGAATGATCACGAGCGGGGCGGAGCGGCTGGCCGGCGTGCTGCGGGAGATATTGAGCGTTTGCCGATAAGCATTTACAAGCGAGTGCATTGTTAGTAACTAACATTCCATGGAAGCACAATTGCGGTGGGCGATAGCGTTGGTGGCTATGGTGATGTTAGCACCATGCCTTCAGGCTCATGACTACTGGCTGGAGGCGGATCGAACCCGGCTCGCGAATCAAGAGATGGCGGTGGTGAGGCTGATGTTTGGAAAGAATTTTGCGGAAGGACAGGAGAAGCCGTTGCAGGTGGGGCGAACGGCGGATTTTCGCGACTATGGTCAGTCGCGGCAGTTTGGGAATTTACTTTTGCATCGAGCTAACAACAGCGTGCCGGCATGCATGTTCAAGCTGCGCCAGGAGGGAACGGTGTTAGTAACGATGGAACGCACGGCTTCCGAGATCCGCTTTGGGCGAGCGAAATATTTGGAATATGCCGCGCGTGAAGGGGCCGTGATCGACGAGAAAGAATTGTCTGCCTCCAAGAAAACGGTCTGCGAAACTTACACGCGCTACCTGAAGACATTGCTGCAAGTCGGCGGGGATGTGAACCAGACCGCCAGCAAACTCGTCGGGCAGAACTACGAAATTGTGCCGAAGGAGAACCCGTATCTGGGTGGTCTGATTAGCTTAAAGTTCAAGGTGCTCTTTGAAGGTCATCCCGTGTCCGCAGTGAAAGTAACTGCGATCCACAAGCTGGATGGAAAGCTCACCAGCAGCACGGCGATCACCGATGACAAAGGCTGCTGCGAATTTCCCATCGAGCAGACAGGAAGCTGGCTGATTCGATCGGTGAAGATCGTGCCGGATGCTCCCGCCGAAGGCATGCAAGCGAACTATCATAGCTATTGGGCCAGCCTGACGTTTGCGTACTAACGTTGCAGCGCAAAGATGTTAACATCGACTCCGCTGGAATAGATGGCGTGATCGTAAATGCGGCTGGGCGGCTCCAGCCCGGCGGATGTTAGAAGGTGAGTGGAGTGCTCCAGGACTTTTACCGCGCGCAACGCATACGGTGGATGATGCACGCGCCCGGAAAATAGATGACCGGCGTCATGGGCATAGAGCAGATAGCGTTCGACCAGGAAGAAATCGAGCGAACCGGGTTCCGTCAGACGCACCGGCCCGACTGGTTGATAGACGAAATGATCCGGCTCCAACTCGCCTCGCTGCGACCAGTAATCCACCGTGGCAGGAGTCGCCCGCGCCCGCATTCTGGCGTGGAAATAGGGCAGCTTGAAAAAAGTGTGTGCGAGCCAGACAGCCACCGCATTGCTGGCATCCAGCGAGAAAAACCACACGCCGGGAGTTCCATTATTATCATGGACATAGGTTCTCACATTCAGCTCCAGAAAATTGGACAAACCAGGGACGGATGGCGACCAGACAGGCCGGACTCCGCACATGAAAAACGGCACGATTCCGACCCACGCTGCATCGTCGAAAGTATCCACCGTCAGCCCCGGCGGTAGCAGTCGCTGGATCTCCGACGGCTCAAATTTCCAATGGAGAAAAAGCAGCTCGCGCCACGTCTGGCGCATCACCACGCGGGTCGCAGGCCGCTCGCGGAGGGCGAGACGCTGGTCGATGGTGGGCACCCTTTGACTATTGGCGCATCTGCCGCGAATATCCACGCTCCATTTTTTACCCATGCTCACCGTCTCCAAACTCTCGAAATCCTACGGCGGCCGCACTCTTTTTCAGGACGCGTCGCTCCAAGTCAACACCGGCGAACGCATTGGCCTCGTCGGCCCGAACGGAGCCGGCAAATCGACTTTGATCTCACTCATCATGGGAGAAACTTCACCCGACGAAGGCAGCGTGAGTTTCGACAAACGCGCCACGCTCGGCTTTCTCCCGCAGGAAACTGCCCCCGTCGGCGACGAGACCGTCCTCGAAGTCGCCATGTCGCACAACGTCGATCCCGATGATTACCAGATGGAGCCGAAAGCCAAGCGCATCCTCCACGGCCTCGCCTTTCGCGAGAGCGATTTCGACCGTCCGGCACGGCATCTCAGCGGCGGTTGGGTCATGCGCGCCCACCTCGCCCGGCTCCTCGTGCAGGAACCGGATTTGCTGATTTTGGATGAGCCGACGAACCACCTCGACTTGGAAACATTGGTCTGGTTCCGCGAATATCTCAGCCGTTATCCTGGCGCGATCGTCGTCATTTCCCACGACCGCGATTTCCTCGACCGGCTCGTCGGCTCCATCGTCGAGATCAAACATTCGCGCCTCACCCGCTGGAAGGGAAATTACTCCAGCTACGTCGGCCAGAGCGTCGCCCGCGACGAGCAACTCCTCTCCGCCTACAAAAATCAGCAGAAAGAAATCGAGACTTTGCAGCGTTTCGCCGACCGTTTTCGCGCCAAGGCCAGTAAAGCGTCTCAAGCCCAGAGCAAGCTCAAGCAGATCGATCGCATGGAGAAAATCGAGGCTCCCGTCGCCGCCGGCAAAAGCATCGGGTTCCGTTTTCCATCGCCACCGAAGAGCGGGCAGAAAGTCATTTCCCTCACCGGCGTCGGCCATGCCTACGGTGAGCAAGTCGTCTATCGTGGCCTCGATTACACCGTGGAAAAAGGCCAACGCACCGTCTTTTGCGGACCAAACGGCGCGGGCAAATCGACCCTCCTCAAGCTCCTCGCAGGCGTCATGGACATTCAAAGTGGCGAGCGCGAACTCGGCCATAACGTGAAGCCCGGCTACTTCTCGCAAAACCGCGTCGAGATGCTCAACATGAAACACACCGTCCTGCAATCCGTCCAGGACATGGACCACCCCGTCTCCGACGAAACCGCCCGCACCGTCCTCGGCAGCTTCCTCTTCCGCGGCGACGACGTTTTCAAGCCAGTTGCAGTGTTATCGGGTGGAGAAAAAAGCCGCCTCGCTCTCGTCAAGTTGCTGCTCGATCCGCCGAATCTCCTCCTCATGGATGAGCCGACCACCCACCTCGACATCGCCAGCATCGACGCCGTCATTGAGGCGCTCAAGCAATACGAGGGTACGCTCCTATTCATCAGCCACGACGTGTATTTCATCCGCCAGCTCGCCACCAGCGTCCTTCACATTCACTCGGGAGCGATCAAAGCCTACCCCGGCGACTACCAGTATTTTCTCGATAAAACCAACGCTCTCACCGAGCGTGCCGGCCTCACCTCGGGCCGACCGATGGAACAAATCGAGCAGGCGAAAACCGGTCCCGTCGTCGCCAAAGGACTCTCCATGCGCGAAGTCCGGGAGGAACGCAAACGCGTCCAAGCCGAGCGCGCCGCCGCCAACGCCCTCAAGCGCGCGGCAGAAAAAGAAGTCGCCGCTCTCGAAGCCGAGGTCATTTCTCTGGAGAAACAGCAGGCCGACCTGTCCGCGCGGCTGGAATCCAGCGAAGCGCAGTCCGACTCCGGTCTCGCCTTTCGACTGAACCGCGAACTCATGGCCGTCAGCACGAGTCTGGAACGCGCCTCCGCGAAGTGGGAAGCCGCCGCCAACCTCATCGGCGCGAAAGACGCCGACTAACGGAGCGTTCCCCAAGGCAAACGGAGCGCTCCCAAAGGTTAACGGAGCGTTCCCAAAGGTTAACGGAGCGTTCCAGACTTCTACCAGGTATATTTCACCGTATAAGTCACGACTTTTTCGCCATCTTTTTCGATGGTGACCGGGATGTGGATGGTATTGGCATCTTCCTTGGTCCATTTGTCGCTCAAATCGGTGATTTCCCACTGGTTCCAGCGGTAGAGCGTTTCCTTCACGAGCACTTCAATCGGGGTGTCCTTGTGGTTGCGGACCTTGATCTCGAAACTTTCCGTGGCCACGTGACCGCGCGTGTTAAGGGTGAAATTCGTCCGCTTGCGCTCGCCGACGATGTCGAAGGCGTCGCCGGTGGTGATGCGGATTTTTTCGTTCTTCGGAGTGTGATCGATTTCGTCCTCGCCGACGAACTCGAGGGAATTATCCGCCGGATCGCGCTTCGAGATGCGGATTTTGCCCTTGGGCAGTGCCAAGCCGAGGTGGTTTTCCTTGGAATTGGCGATCTCGAAGAAGACCTTCACCTTTTTGTTGGAGTTCTCCGAGCCGAAGTCGTTCTCCATTTGCAGGCCGCCATAGAAACGCATCTGGGGCTGCCCGTCGTAGAGGTAAATCTTCTTCAGCGGAATGGCGGCGGCAGAGAGGAGTTCGATTTGTTTCGTCTGATTTTCGGCCACCGTCGCAGGGCGTCCGAGGGTGTAGAGGTGATATTCGAAGAAGGACTTTTCCTCGAAGCCAGTGGGGGCTTCTGCGGCTACAGCGTCCAAGGCCATGGGAGCTTTCTCCATTCTCGCATTTGGCTGCACGCGATGCACGTCGCCTGCGACGAGTTTGAGCCGGGCGTCCCGGTAAGTGGCGCCGGACTGATTGGTGATCGTCACCCAGCCGCCGAGATCAGCCTGTTTTTCATCGCCGGAAAGAACGAGATTGTAGTCCGCATTCCAACTGATGCCCTGGGTCTGGTAGGCGATCTCGACCATCTGATCGCCGGGCTTGGCGGTGGCCACTTTCCAGACGAGCGACGGGCGTGTGATGAGCCCATCGGGCAGCGAACCAAACTGGATGTCCACGACGTTTTGCGGGCGCTGGATCATGGCGAGACCTTTGTTGTCTGCCTGCGCCAATACGATCTGACCCGGATCGAAGCTCTGCAATTTCCCAGTGTAAATCGCACCGCCCGCCGTCTTCACCGTGATGTCGCGGTCGATGTATTTCTCCAGCAACTTATCGGCGGAAACGAGATCGTATTCGTAGTTTTGCTCGAGCACCTTCGCGTCGGGATCAGTTAGCGAAAGGAAATGCACACTGGTGGGATCGATCTGTTTCGCCACATCCTGAAAGCGCACTGTGCCGTCAGTGATGGAGAGTTGGCGCGTCTCGCGAACGACGCCGAAGTTTTGGTTGTAGATCGTGAGCGCGACTCCCGGCTGGGAGGGAGCAGGTTGAGCGAGCGTGCTGGAGACAGCGAGGGCGAGGGCGGCGAGGGTGTGCTTCATGATGGGGAGAACGCGGGAGCGATGGGTTTTCTTAGTTTAATCTGGATCGGTGCGAAAAGGCGACGCGGGCAGGCCCTCTTTATTAAAGAAATTGACGTCGGGAACATTGGACCAGCCATACCGCACCGCTGCCGGAGCGACCACGGCATCGCTCCAGACCAAGACGCTGTCGCCCTGAATCTCGGCTTGCGCGGGAATGAAATTCTTATCCGCACCAGAAATGGTGAAACCTTTCAGCGGGCCATCCTGGGCCATCAAACCCGAGCCCAAATGACTGAACTGAATTGTCGCCTTGTTCCCGGCAAAGGCGACGGATTCATAGAGCGGGCCGGAGTATTCGATCTTTTCCCCATACTCCAAAGCACGCGCCGCCATGGCGAGACGCTGGCCGACGGGTTCCTTCTGGGAGGGGTGAATGTCGTTGGCGTCGCCGTGATCGGTGATGACTGCCATGGCGAGATTGGGAAGCTGTTTTAGGGTGAGAAATTGCGCCTCGCGAATCTCCGGGCTCATGTCTTTATGCGGTGCGATTTGCACGTAGAGAAATAAAAATGGACCGATGTTCCAGCGTTGCCTCCAGTCATTTATCATGGCTGGAAAGAGTCGGCGATAGATGCTGGCGCGAGCGGAGTTAGCCTCACCCTGATACCAGACGACGCCACGAATTGGATAAGGAATAAGCGGCGCGAGCATGGACCGAAAGAGGTTGCCCGGCTGATATTGACCGGGGCCACCAGAGGTCATGACCCAGGCGGGGCCGTTGGTGAAACTGGTGGAAGTGCGGTAATTCCACTGGCCGGAGAGCATCACAGGAGGGAGGGCAGTCCCGGTGAAGTCGAGTTTGAGTTCGTTCGGAGCGACGAGCCAGCCGCCGTTTCCGGCGACGTTCACCAGACGAACCGTGATGACGTTCTTACCCGAATGCATCGCTCCGGCCGGAATGGCATAATCGCGGTTATTTTGCCATGAGTTGGTGGCACCCACGCGCTGGCCATTGATCCATGTGGTATCTTCGTCGTCCAATTTTCCGAGGTGCAAAAGCGCAGGCTTCCCTTCGGCTTCCGCAGGCAGATCGAACTCGCGTCGGAACCAGATCACACCGTGGAAATTAGCCTGTCCCATGTGATCCAGAGTCGCGGGCAACTCCGCAGCCTGCCAGTCGGAGGGAGTGAATTCAGCCATTTCCCAACCGTGGCCAGGGGTGGAGCCGGGATCGTTTTTCGCCAACCATTCGCCGCGCACATCTTTCGGAGGCCGGCCAGACTGCGTTGCATCCATAGCCTCCATCATTTCCTTAAACTCAGGAAGGTTTTTGAGCGCCTCGGGACTCGTCCAGGCTTCGGCAGGCGTGCCGCCCCAGGAGGAATGCAGGATGCCAATGGGAACATGGATGGCTTTGAAAACATCCCGCGCAAAGTAGTAGCCAACCGCAGTAAACTGGCTGGCGGTCTCGGGCGTGCAAACCGCCCAGCGGCCATTCACATCGGACACAGCACCTGCTGCCATTTTCTGAGGCACGTAGAACTGTCGTATGAGCGGATAGTTCGCCGAGGCAACCTCCTCTTTCCAGCCAGTGAGTTCCTGCTGCGGAGGACGAGGACCGAGCTGGCGCTCCATGTTGGATTGCCCGCTGGCGAGCCAGACATCGCCCACGAGGATGTCGCGCAGAACTATTTTTCCTGCCGGACTGGAGACGATCATTTCGCGTGGCTGATCGCTGACGGCCAGTGGGCGCAAATTCACTTTCCATCGGCCATCACGCGCGACGGTAGAGATCTTTTGCCCCGCAAATTCCACTGTCACATCGGTTCCATCAGGAGCCGTTCCCCAGACGGGATGATCGATCCCACGCTGCAGCACGGCATGGGAACGAAAGAGGCTGTTGGTGCGAATGGCCAGTGGCGGCTCCGGTTTTTTTCCGGTGAGAGCTTCAAAGGCAGCCTGCGCCATCAGTCCGGCCCCAGTTGTGTTGGGATGCACTCGATCCGGAAATAATTCTGGATGATCGGCGAGGGCGGCGTGCATGTCGATGAGGGTTGCGGGCTGGGCTTCAATGATGCGGTCGAGCATCTTGATTTCCTCCTGAATGTTGGTTTCGTTGATGCCAAAATTCCCCGGCTCCGGCACGGGGACGGGTCTGCAAACGAACACGCGTGGGTGAGTGGGCAGCGCGAGAAAGGTCTGGATGAGGTCGGTGTAGTCAGCGGCGAACTCGTCTTTGTGCGTCCAGTTTTGCGGCTTCGTGTCGTTGGTCCCGAGCATGATGATCACCGCATCGGGCTGGAAATCCTGCGCTTGGCGGAAAGCATTTTCCTTCCAATATGGGAAGTCGCCCTTGCGAAGCAGCGTCCGTGCGCTGACACCGAAATTGCCCACTTCCCAGTCGTCGCCGAGGAGTTCTTGAAGCTGCGAGGGATAGGACTTTCCATTCTCCGCGCCGACTCCTTGCGTGATGCTGTCGCCCACGCAGGCGACGCGAATCGTCTTCAGCAATTTCCCAGGATCGAGCGGTGAGGAAGGCGCGGCCGCGCGCAGCATGGAAACAAAGGCGAGCAGAAGGCAGATGACTTGGAGGAGAAATTTTTTCATAGCGGTGGATGAGTTTATAAATTGCCGCGCTGATGCGGCGCATGGAAGTCCACCATGGGGCCAATCGGCACGATGCGAGTTGGATTGATATCATCGTGCGTCTGATAATAATGCCGCTTGATGTGATCGAAATTCACCGTCGCGCTCACGTCGTCCTGCTGGTAAAGATCGCGCGTGTAAGCGAAAAGATTCGGGTAATCGACCAGCCGGCGAAGATTGCATTTGAAGTGCCCGTGATAGACTTCGTCAAAGCGAATCAACGTCGGGAAAAGTCGCCAGTCGGCTTCAGTCTGACGCTGCCCAAAAAGGTAGCGCCGGCTGCCGAGTAGGACTTCGAGCTGATTCAATGTATCGAAAACTGCCCAAGCCGCCGTCTCGTAGGCGCGCTGACTTGTGGCAAACCCAGCCTGGTAAACGCCATTGTTCACCGTGTCGTAAATCAGGGAATTAATGTCGTCAATTTTATTCCGCAGATCCTCGGGATAGAAGTCTGCAGTGTTCTTTGCGAAGTCGGCAAACTCGCTGCTTAACATCCGCAAAATGTCGTCATCGGAGTTGCTCACGATCCGGCTCGTCTTCTTATCCCAGAGCACCGGGACCGTGACGCGCGAATCGTAGTTTGAGTCCGTCGCGCGATACGCTTCGCTGAGGAACTGGAAGCCGTTGATCGGGTCTGTGGAATGACCTGGTCCATCGCGGAACGCCCAGCCGCGTTCGTCGCGAACAGGATTGACGACCGTCATGCCGATAACGTCTTCGAGTCCTTTCAATTGACGCATGATAATCGTCCGGTGCGCCCACGGGCAGGCGAGCGAAACGTAGAGATGATAACGCTCAGACTCGGCTGCAAATTCCGCGCGGTCGTCACGACGGACCCAGTTGCGGAAGGCATCACCCTGGCGCTGAAATTCACCGGAGTCGGATTGTTCTTGGGGAAATTGAGCCATGTTAAGAGGTAAAGTTTACAAATCAGATGATCAGAATTTGAAGGCAAAAAAGACGGCTCCCATAATGCAGACATAGGCGCAGAGGTAATTCCACTTCCAGAATTGCGTGCCGAACATGAACCACGCCACGATGCAGAATACGCCGAGCGTAAGGGCTTCCTGAAGAATTTTCAGTTGAGCCACATCCCAATGTTTGGAGCCGAGTCGATTCGCCGGAACCTGAAACATATATTCGAAAAGAGCCAGGCCCCAGCTCACTAGAATCGCCATCCAGAGCGGCGCTGCCTTAAACTTCAGATGTCCATACCAGGCGAGATTCATGAAGAGGTTGGAGATGACGAGAAGCAGGACGGTTTTCATGCGGCAACAGTGAATCGCACGCGAGGCAGAAAATGAAGCCGCCTTTTTCGCAACAAAAAAGCCGCACCCGAGAGTGCGGCTTTTCTGAGTGGAATCAAACTCGAATTAAGGTTTGGGAGAGCTGTCGGGCCGTGGACCGCGCTCTTTGCGTTCCTTTTTCATGGCTTCAAATTTGGTCACTTGCTCGGGAGTGAGAACGGCTTTGATGGCAGTTTCAATCTTCTCACGCTCGGCTTTCCATTTGGCGCGACGCGCCTCTGGATCGGGCTTGGTGCCTTTGTTGGCCAGACGTTCAGCGCGGATTTGGTCGCCCTCAGTTTTGAGGATTTCACGTATCTTCGTTTCCTGTTCGGGTGTGAGGCCGAGAACTTCCTTTAGATGGGCAATGCGTTCCTCGGGATTGCGCATTCCGCGGCGGCCTTCACCGCCTGGTTTGCCTCCGCCGCGCGGGTGATCTTCGGGACCGAATTTAGGTGGAGCACCAGGAGTGCGCGATGGAGACGGCGAGGCAGTCTGGGATTGCAGGTTGGGTTGAACGAGCAGCGTGGTGGCTGTCAGACAAGTGGTGAGCAGGATGGATTTGAGTTTCATAGTTATGTAATGGGTAACTATGTGGAGAAACTCGAATGGGCTGGTAAAGTTGCGAAATTATTTTTGCTCCGCCAGCCAGCTTGGAATCTGCGCTGCCCAATAAGTAATAATCAAATCAGCTCCGGCACGGCGGAAGGCGGTCATGGTTTCCAGCACGACTCGCCGCTCATCCAGCCAGCCATTGGTGACAGCGGCTTTGACCATGGCGTATTCCCCGCTAACATTATAAACGGCAGTCGGAAGCTGGAATTTTTCCTTCACGCGCCACAGAATATCGAGATAGGGCAACCCCGGCTTGACCATCACAATGTCGGCTCCCTCGGCGATGTCCAACTCGGTTTCGCGGAGTGCCTCCAATGCATTCGCCGGGTCCATCTGATAACTGCGACGGTCTCCAAAAAGCGGTGCGCTTTCGGCCGCCTCACGAAAAGGGCCATACATGGCGGAGCAAAATTTCGCCGCATAACTCATGATTGGAAGATGTGCGAAGTTTGCGGTATCCAGCGCACTGCGGATGGCTCCGATGCGGCCATCCATCATGTCGCTGGGCGCGATCATGTCAGCTCCGGCCCGCGCGTGAGAGACTGCGACCTTGGCGAGAATCTCGACCGATGCATCATTCAACACGGAGAACTTTCCGTGGTCCTCATGAACGATGCCGCAGTGTCCGTGCGACATATATTCGCAGAGGCATACGTCGGTAATCACAAACATTTCCGGCACAGCTTTTTTAATGGCACGGACGGCATTTTGCACAATGCCATCGGCAGCATAGGCACCTGTGGCACCGGCATCTTTTCCGGCTGGGATTCCAAATAACAACACGCCACACACTCCGGCTTTGGCAAGTGACATGACTTCCATTTCAATCTCACTCAAGGGAAGCTGAAAAATCCCGGGCATACTGACGATAGGCTTCCGTGCGCTTATGTTTTCTGAGACGAAAAGCGGTTGGATAAACTGGTTTGCCGCGAGGCGTGTTTCACTGATCATTTCGCGTAGAACGCTATTTTCCCGCAGACGGCGCGGACGTTTGATCAGTGGTAGCATGAGCTACTTATACGCGGTGAGCTGCCTGGCTCAAGGCGCGACTTCCGGCCCTGCCTGCAGAGCCGCCACGCGATACGATGGCAGTACCAGCAAACCGCCGAGTCCCCAGACCATGGTCAGCAAGGCTCCACCGAGAGAAACTAAGACGGCTGGAGCGGCTTCGACGTGACTTAAGTTTCCCAGCAGTACCGTGAACAAATGCTCGCGAACGCCAAAGCCTCCCACGCTCAGTGGCAACGCTGCGATAATGTCCACAGTCGGCATGAACGCCAGAAAATCCAGCACCGGCACCTGGACTTGGAAGGCCCGTGCCGAGCAGTAAAACGTCATGAAATAGGCGACGAACATGAAAACGGAAACGCCTGCCGCGATCAGAGCCTGCCGCCAGTGTTCAATGTATTGACGGTAGGCGGCTTCCAATTCCATCATTTGCGACCTGCCCGGGCCCCACGACGGGATGTGTTTCGCAATGCCTTTCGAGGCGACTAGCAACGAGACGGTAAAGAGAAATGCAATGGAGAAAAGATAGATGCAAATGACACGGGTCAGGCTGGCCACAGTTGGGTCCTGGCGGAGCCAGTCGAGTCGGGGTGTTATGAAAAGCAGCGAGCAAAAAATCAGGGCCATAATCCCGCTCATGCGGTCCATGGCGACCGACATGAGCGCGAGGGATTTCTTGTGACCTCTGGCCGAGAGCCAGATGACTTTCACCGCATCACCGCCAACGGCACCCACGAGAAAATTATTAAAAAACAAACCCACGAGCCCTATGCGAAAAACGTCACGCGAGTTTACTTGAAGTCCAAGCATTCTCACAAAAATGCCCCAGCGAAACAGGCCAAGAAAATTTCCGATGCCCGCAATGAGCAGTCCAGCAGCCAGCCAGCCTGGATGTGCGTGGGTGACGACTTCGATGAATTGCGCCCGGAGCTCCTGCTTGCGAAACAGCCACACCAGCAATCCCAGGCTAACCAAAACCTGGAAGATGAGGAGGAGCTTTTTTTTCATCGGTGAAGAGAGCTATCGGCAGAGTGGAGAAGAATCTAGGACAAACGATTCTCAGGGAAACGTCACGGGCGCTATTTGACTCGCCAGATTTTCTTTTGATTGGAAACCCAGCGGTCGAGGATTTCCACATCAATGGGAACGCCGCCCGCCGCCCATGGGGAAAAAGCCGGGAGAATCCAGCCACCCGACGTGCGGCAGAGAGCGGGTAGATTTTGATGAAACCCAGCTTGGTCAGAGACGAAATGAGCCGGATGCAGATGCCCGCTAAAGACGATGTCGCCAAGCTTAGTTTCAATGGATTCGTGTCCGTGATGAAAGAGCTGGCTGCCGCTGCGCCAGTGGTCGTGCAGCGGAAATGTCTTGAGCCGGCGGTCGTGATTTCCACGAATCAAAATGAGTTGCGGAATCGATTCGGCGAGAGTGGCGAGCCATTGCTTGAACGCCGCAGTTGCGGCAGGCGTATGAACCAGATCGCCTAAAAAGAGAACGACCTCTGGTCGATAATCAGTAACGAGCGAAGCGACATTCTGCTCGATGTGCCCCATTCCCAAGTCCGGAAAAAGCGCCCCGGAAGCGCGCAGGCTGAGTTCGTAACCATAATGCAAATCGGCAATCGCCAGCCAGCGTTCGGTGCAGTGAAAAAGGGCAAGGCGTGAGTCGAAAAGAAGGTTTTCGGCGACGAGAAGGCTGCTGGACATGAACGTTCACAGTTCGCCCGTCTTAAGCTGATTTTCCAGTCTGACGCGCTGAAGTTCAAATTCTTCACTGGAGTGAGTGGGCAAAAAAACCTCGCCGGGTTCGATTCGAATGGTGACTTTCGAGAAAGGCAGCGGGATGTGAAAACGGTCCCAACTTTTCAGACGGCGGCTGTTGGAAAATGCGACATGTGTCTTGAGAATGGGTGCCCCTGTTTTTTGTGCGAGAAGCAGAACGCCAGGGCTCAAGGTGTAGATCGGCCCACGTGGTCCATCCGGCGTGATGATCAAAGTGCGTCCGGCGCGGAAGTGTTCACGGAGTTCGAGCAAGGCTGCCGCGCCACGTTTTTTGCTGGAGCCTCGAACGGACTGAAGTCCAAATTGATGCATGACTTGGGCGAGAAGTTCGCCGTCGCGACTGGGACTGGTGAGGACGGTCATGGGGACCAATCCAGTTCTGGGAAACCCGGCGATGACCAGACCAAGGATTCGATTGTGCCAGACAATGCAAATAGCGGGGCCGGAAGGTGGGCCAGCCAAGAATCCATTGGGGTCTTCAATCTTCACGCGGATGGTCAGTGCCAGCAGTCGAATGAAACTCGCAATGAAACCGGCCACTCTTTTTTCCGGCAGACGAATTTTCATTCAGGCTCGATCTTCCAGCGATAGGCCTGCGGGACAGGGAGGTGGAGTTGATCCAGCACGCGATGCACCACGGTATCTGCCAGTGCGTCGAAGGTTTCCGGTCGGCTGTAGAATGAAGGCATCGCAGGCATGACGATCGCTCCAGCTTCCATCACACTCACAACGTTTCGCGCATGAATGAGACTCCACGGTGTTTCCCGCGGGACGAGAATGAGTGGCCGACGCTCCTTCAAAAAAACGTCGGCTGACCTGAGGATAAGACTCTCGCTCGTTCCGTGTGCGATTCGACTCAAAGTCCCCATGGAGCAGGGGATGATGACCATGGCGTCGAACAAGGACGACCCGCTGGCGAACGGCACATTCATGGTTTTGTCTGAGTGCTGCTCCACTCCGGACGGGACGCGTAACGAGCCAATCTCCTCGCTGACGACCTGCCGGGAATACGCACTGAGAACGAGATGAACCTCGTTAGCAGCGCAGTCGATTTGATCAAGAAGGCGTTGCAGGTAAATCGAGCCTGACGCGCCGGTGGCGGCTATGACCAGCTTCATAATTCCAGTGGCTTGGGATGTGTGGAAAGGAGTTTGATCCCATTCTCCGTGATCGTGACGACGTCCTCATGACGGACGCCGCCGAGGCCGTAATAATACAGACCGGGCTCGACCGTGAGCACCTGCCCGGGTTGGAAAACGGCCTGCGAGAAGCGAGGGATTTCGTGAATGTCCAAGCCCAGTCCATGACCCGTGCCATGGAAAAAACCGCACCAGCGATCGTTTCGCTGCTCGGTGGGATAACCGCTTTCTGTAAAGAAGGCTTTTACTTTCTCGTGCAGTTTGGCGCCATCGACGCCGGGTTTCATCGCTTTGAGCGCGAGCTTTTGTCCCCCCAGCGCGACTGTCCAGAGCTGGCGTTGCGCGTCGCTGGCGCGGCCACGGATTACGGTGCGAGTCATATCACCGAAATACCCCGTTTTGGCGTCGCGTGGGAAAATATCCAAAATGATCAGGCTGTTAGCCTTGAGCGGTCCGCTGCCGCGCTCGTGTGGATCACAAGCCTGGTTGCCACCGGCAACAATGGTGTTGGCAGGCAACCCGCCTACGCGCAAAATGGCGCTGTCAATCTCTGCGCGGAGGATTTCGGAAGTCAGTGTTTTTCCACCCCAACAAAGCGCATTGGCCTTGCCGATCTCGCTGGCTCGCAGCACTTCCATGCCTCGTGCCATTCCAGTTTCAGTGATATGAAGGGCTTGTTTGATCAACTTGAGTTCCGCCGCCGATTTGAATTCGCGTTCGGGATAAAACAAGCCGTCTTGCACATTCAGCGTGATTCCCTGGCCAACAAGAAACTGCGCCAAGCCAAGTGGAAAATCCTCTGGGACTATGGCTTTTTTCACACGCCGAGACTTCAGAAAACCAGCAACAGCATCCCGAAATGTCGGCTCTGATCCCTCTGAACTCAGCTTTTTATTGAGAGCGGACAGCGCGACGATTTCATCCACTTCAGCCTCGCGTTTTCCACGGTCGATCTCCAGATCGCTGAGCACCAAGGTGCGCCTGCCGCCTTGCTCCAGGAAAATAACCGGATCGCTGACCAGAAATTTCGTCACATATCGGAGATCGGCGGAGGTTTCGCTGGAAGCGACGATGAGACGATTTAGAGTCTTGCCCATTTCAACGGAATTTAGCTGCAACACATCCCGCGTCCAAGGGTTAAACGTAGATACTGCACATGACGAAACGATCCCGCTTCCTAGCCATCCTTGTTTGTTTCGCCGCAGGATGTTCTCCCGAGAATAAACCAATGGGAGCGCCGCCTGTTCCGGTCGAGGTCACGCGGGTTCTGCAGGAAACGGTGCCGCTCGATCTGCCTGCCATCGGATCTGCGCAAGCGCTCGCCACGGTGCAGCTCAAGGCGCGCGTGCTGGGAGAAATTACGAAAGTTCATTTTACCGAAGGCGCGGTGGTTCAGCAAGGCGATGTGCTTTTTTCCATTGATCCGAGACCGTTCGATGTGGCGATTGATCGGGCACAAGCCAACCTCGCCTCGACCCAGGTGAACGCGGCCAACGCTGAATTGCAGCTCGAACGTTACTCGGGTCTTACCGGTCAGGGGGCGGCATCCAAGGAGCAGCTCGCCCAGTATCGGACGACCGCCAATTCGCTCAAGGCCGACTTGCAGGCGCGTAAGGCCGATCTGGACGAGGCCAAACTTTCCCGCGAATGGACAGAGGTCAAATCGCCCATCACTGGCCGGATTGGCGCGGCGCTTTTTAAGGAGGGAAACATCATTCAGGCCAACACGGACATGCTGGCGGTCATCAACCAAATTCAGCCGATACACGTGACGTTTTCTCTTCCTGAAAGCGATTTGCCCGAAGTGCGTAATGCTGCGCAGAAAGGCTCCCTAACAGTGATCGTCCGGAATTCTCAAACCAACGAGGAACTCGGCCGAGGTGCTCTGGATTTCATTGACAACATGGTGGACCGCGACACGGGGACGATTGCTTTGAAAGCGCGGTTGACCAACGAAAGTGAGAAAATCTGGCCCGGTCAATTTGTCGATCTGGCCCTGCGCTTGAGGGAGGAAAAAGACTGCCTCGTGGTGCCCACGACCGCGATCATGGACGCGCAAAACGGATCCCAAGTTCTCGTGGTGCAGGAGAATAAAGTGTCGCTCCGAAAGGTCGACGTCACCCGCACTTACGGAAATCTCACCATTGTCCGCAGCGGTTTGAAGGCTGGAGAAATGGTCATCTCTAATGGGCAGCTTCGCGTGAATCCGGGTGCGAAAGTGGCCCCCAAAGAAGTGGCTGCTCCCAGCGAAGTGCCGGTTCTCGCCACAGCGCCGAACACGGCCACAAATTCGTAATTTTCGACACGGATGAACCTGACCGAACTTTTTGTCCGACGTCCCATCGCCACCACTTTGGTAATGCTGGCCATACTTGGATTCGGGTTGCTCTCGTATGTGAAGCTGCCGGTGAGCGATCTGCCGAGCGTGGATTTTCCGACGATTAGCGTCTCGGCCAATCTGCCCGGCGCGAGTCCTGAGACGATGGCTTCATCGGTCGCGACTCCATTGGAAAAACGATTTTCCGCCATTCCCGGAATCGATTCCATGACGTCCTCAAGCGCGCTCGGCAGCACGACGATCACAATTCAATTCAACCTTTCGCGCGACATCGATGCAGCCGCGCAGGATGTGCAGTCGGCCATTTCCCAAGCCCAGCGCGACTTGCCCACGGATCTTACCAGCCCGCCTTCCTATCGCAAGGTGAACCCAGCGGATTTTCCAGTTTTACTGCTTGCGGCCTACTCGGAAACATTGCCGCTGACCAAGGTCAACGAATATGCCGAGACGCTGGTGGGGCAACGACTTTCGACGGTGTCTGGTGTTGCGCAGGTGGATGTTTATGGTGAGCAAAAATTTGCTGTTCGAGTGGAACTCGACCCACGCCAGCTCGCCACCCGAGGCCTGGCACTGGATACGATTGAGCAATCCATCCGCGGCGGAAATTCAAACCTGGCCACCGGTGAACTGGATGCGGGTGTTAAATCCAGAACGATCAAGACCAACGGTCAGCTCACCACAGCGGGACAATATCGCAAGCTGATCGTCGCCTATCGTGGCGGACTCCCCGTTCGTTTGGAGGAAGTGGCGCATGTCACGGACGGAGTCGAGAACGATAAAAATCTAAGCTGGTATAACAAAACTCGCGGCATCGTTTTAGCCGTGCAACGCCAGCCCGGTGCCAACACGGTGCAACTCATCGACGAAATCCGTAAGTTGCTTCCGACGTTTCAAAAACAACTCCCAGCCGGAGTTCATCTTGAGATCCTTCAAGACCGATCCATTGCCATCCGTGAGTCGCTCCACGACGTGCAATTCACCCTCATCCTCGCCATTGTTTTGGTGGTCTTGGTCATATTTCTTTTTCTCCGCAACTTGCGCGCGACGCTCATTCCGAGCACCGCCATTCCGTTGTCCATCATCGGGACTTTTGCGGTGATGTATCTGCTGGGGTTTAGCATGAACAACTTCTCGCTGATGGCGGTAATTCTTGCCGTCGGTTTTGTGGTGGATGATGCCATCGTGGTGCTGGAAAATATTGTTCGCTACATCGAGCAAGGAGACCCCCCGATGGATGCCGCATTAAAGGGCGGACGGGAGATTGGCTTCACGATTTTGTCGATGACGCTTTCGCTGGCCGCTGTGTTTATTCCCGTGCTTTTCATGGGCGGAATTTTGGGACGACTGCTGAACGAATTTGCAGTCACCATTGCAGTCGCCATTCTCCTGTCGGGATTTATTTCTCTCTCTCTGACGCCAATGTTGTGCAGCCGGTTTTTAAAACCGCATCCAGAAAACGAAAAGCACAACCGACTCTACAATTGGTTTGAAAATGTCTTCGATGGACTCGTCTCCCGATACGAATCGACGCTGCATTGGGCCTTCAAAAATCAAATGATCGTCGCCGTCGTGGCGATCTTGATGGCGCTGGCCACCGCGTGGCTTTTCACGCTGGTGCCCAAGGGATTTCTTCCTACCGAAGACACGGGTCGCATTACAATTTCCACGGAAGCGGAACAAGGCGTCTCATTTGAAAAGCTTATCGAGTTGCAGCAGCAAGCCGCCGACATCGTGGGTCGCAATCCAGCGGTTGCCGCCTATCTCTCGCGCATTGGCGGTGGCTCGGGTGGCTCGGTAAATACCGGTCGTCTCATCATCACGTTGAAGGACCGTCACGAACGACCCAAGGTTGATGAAATCATCCGGCAAATGCGCAAAGAATTTGCCGGCATTGTTGGCCTGAAAGTCTTTCCACAAAACCCGCCCACGATTCGTATTGGCGGTGCGCAGACGAAGAGCCTTTATCAATTCACACTCTTTGGACCCGACCTCGGCCAACTCTATGGCGCGGCCGGAAAAATGGAAGCCGCCATGCGCCAGATTTCCGGTTTGGTGGATGTGACGACTGACCTGCAGATTTCCAGTCCGCAAGTTCTGGTCTCCATAGATCGGGATCGTGCCGCGACTCTGGGCGTGAGCGCGGCGCAGATTGAAACCACCCTCGGCAGTGCTTATGGCGCGCGCCAGATTTCCACGATCTACACTCCGAATGATCAATACCGTGTGATCCTCGAACTCGCCGATCCTTACAAACGCGACGCGGTCGATCTCACCCGGCTTTATGTGAACTCGACCAGCGGACGCCTGATTCCACTCAGCGCGTTCACACAACTTCGCACAGAAGTGGGACCGCTCTCGGTGCAGCATCTGGGGCAATTGCCAGCTGTCACTTTGTCATTCGACTTGGCCCCCGGCGTGTCTTTGGGTGATGTGGTGCCACAAATCGAACGCACGGCGCAGCAGCAACTCGACCCACAAATTAGCAGTCAGTTTCAAGGCACCGCGCAGGCGTTTACCAGCTCCCTGGCCGGACTTGGATTATTATTGGTGGCAGCATTTTTGCTCATCTACATCATTCTGGGAGTCCTCTACGAAAGTTTCATTCATCCGATTACAATCCTGTCGGGGTTGCCGTCAGCCGGATTCGGCGCGCTCCTGACGCTGCTCATTTTTCGTGCTGAGTTAAATGTTTATGGCTTCGTCGGTCTCCTCATGCTCATCGGCATTGTGAAGAAAAACGCCATCATGATGATCGACTTCGCCCTTGAGGCGCAGCGCAACGGCAACAAATCGCCCTCCGAAGCCATTTTCGAAGCCTGCCTCACCCGGTTTCGTCCGATCCTCATGACCACTCTTGCCGCGATGGCCGGAACTCTGCCGATAGCGCTCGGACTCGGTGCCGGCGGCGACGTTCGCCGTCCGCTGGGCTTGGCTGTGGTCGGCGGGCTGGTCATTTCCCAAATGGTCACCCTCTACATCACCCCGTTGCTTTATCTGTATCTGGAAAATTTCCAGCAACGGCTGGGGAAGAAAAAAAAATCCGCCGCTAACCCGCACAAGCGGAGTCTCACTCCCTTGGAAGCCGCTTAGTTTCGATTTACCAGACCAGCAAATTCTTTACGTCCTGCCCAGAGCAAGAACGCGGTGAGCACGACGATGAGGATCAGCACGGGATCGAAGAGCTGGGCGCAGTTCGTCAGGAAAATGTGGAAGGCTAGGATGTTAACAATGACTGGGCCAAGGAAAAGCAGCCCGAAGTTACGCGTGCGTGGGATGGCGACTAGGATGCCGCCAATCAGTTCGACCACTTTCACAAGCGCAAAGTAGCCAGTCGGCACCAGTGCGCCCATGAACAAAGCGACAGGCGACCCTAACGGTGGGGCTGGTTGTTGGGGCATCATGTTAAGGAGAAACATGAGGGAGAAGGCGATGAAAGCGAGTCCCAGAAGGGCTCCGGCGATGTTGGCGGCGAGTTTCATAAAATATGTGATGGTTGGTAGATCAGCCAGTGAAAGACAAGGTTTATCTGTGTGGCCAAGTGGGAGTTGGATGTTTATCGGAGTGTTTCCGAAAAAGAACTTGCGGAAGAGGCTGGTCTGCCCTTTTCTAATGGTCCTTCAACGGCTGGATAGCTCAGTTGGTAGAGCAGAGGACTGAAAATCCTCGTGTCGGGGGTTCAAATCCCTCTCCAGCCACTTCCTGACTTTGCATTGTCGGGAAACCTTCATGTCAATCGGCACCAGCAAACGATGGCTTCCTATCCCGTTTCCTAAAATCTTCGTCGCATTTTCTGGCTCGGTGACGTATTGAATCCGCTGATGTCCATCTTGTTAGCCGCAAACGCCTTGGAGTTCGCTTTGCAGGAATCCAACCCCGCTGGCAAGGCCGTGCTGGCGGCGCTTTTTATCGGATCGATCTTCAGTTGGTCGATCATGATCACCAAGCTGAGAACGATTGTTTTCGCCAAAAAGCAGAGCGGAAAATTCCTCGATCTCTTTCGGTCCAACCGTGCTCCGCTGAATATTTTCGAGGCTCGGCTGAAGTTCGAGGGAGCGCCGGTTTTTGCTGTTTACAAGGCGGGTTGCAAAGAAATGACCTTCCAATTGCTAGGGTCCGCCGAGGTCGATGAAACTTTTCGCGCCCGCCTCGAAAACGCCGACAAAGTCACTCCTGCTCAAATGCGCGTTGTCACCAGCGCGATGGAGCGCGCCGTTGGCGAAACCGCCCTAAAAATCGAGTCGCAGATGATTTTACTGGCGACGGCTGTTTCCGGTGCGCCGTTCCTCGGTCTTCTCGGCACGGTCTGGGGCGTGATGGATACTTTTACCGGAGTCGCCGAAGCTGGCTCGGCCACTTTGGCCGCTATGGCCCCGGGTGTTTCGGGTGCGCTGATCACGACGGTGACTGGATTGCTTGTCGCGATTCCAGCCATGTTTGGCTACAATTTTTTAGTCACCAGCATCCGCGGGCTCACCGTGGAAATGGATAATTTTTCCGCTGAACTCGCCTCTGAGTTTGAGCATCGTTACGTGGACCATGGATCGCGTTCGCTGCCGTTTATCCCGCACCGCTAACAGGCCATGCGTCGTTATTCCGACAAAAACAGCTTCCACACGCTGAGCGAGATCAACGTCACGCCCATGCTCGATCTGTGCTTCGTGCTGCTGGTCATTTTCATGGTCACCACGCCGCTGCTCGAGAACAGCATCGATCTAGTCGTGCCGACTTCCGCCACGGCCAGCAAAGCCATCGAGCCCAGCCAGGTGCAGACCATTTCCATCGATAAAAACAGCGTGGTGAAATTGAATAACACCGCAGTGAGCCTCGACAGTCTGCCAGATGCGTTGCGCGAAATCATGGCCAAGAAACCCAACATCGCTGTCGTCGTCCGCCCGCACAAAGAATTGCCGGTGCAAAAATTCGTCGATGTAATGGACGTTTTGCAGAAGCTAAAAATCAGCAAAGTTGGCGTCGTCACCCAGCCCCAATGAGTGATAAATGGCGTTTCCGACGCAACCTGGTTCTTATCGCACTGGCTCACTTGGCAGCCGTTTTTCTGATCTTCCATTTCGGTCGGGAAGGAAATTCTGGAGGCGGTGGTGGTGGAGACAAGGTTACGTGGGTTGATCCTGCGGCATTCGCCAAAAAGGATTCCACTCCCGACCAGGAAAAGTCCACGCCAGAGCCGACGCCCATTCCCACCCCTGAACCGGCCACTCCCGAACCGACGCCCCCGCCTGCGACTCCGCCACCCGTGGACGATGGGCTGAATCTTTCCACTCCAACTCCAACACCCAAGCTGACTCCGAAGCCAACGGCAACGCCCAAACCAAAGCCGAGCGTCACTTCAAGCCCAACGCCAAAGAAAACCCCGTCACCAACTCCCAAGAAATCGCCCAGTCCAACTCCTAAGAAGAAACCCACTCCAGCGGAGGATTCTGAGACCAAACCAAAGAAGTCGCCTTTGCCAAAAGCAGTGAAAAAGCCCATCGTCGATGATCCTGAAACGGCGACCAAAAAAACAGCGGCGTTAAAAGCATTGCGTGGTGATTCTGGAGAGGAGAAAACACCCGGAGAGAAGTCCGGCGCGGATGCAGTCACAGGCGAGTCCAAATCCAATGGAAAAGGTGCTGGCGAGGGTTCTGGAACTGGCCCCGGTAAAGGCACCGGCAGTGGAGGCGGTGAGGGAGATGGCGTGGGAACTGGAAAGGGTGCTGGGTCCGGCTCCGGCACAGACCCCGGTTTGCTGGACGCTTATAACCAAGCGATTAAAATGAAATGCGACACGTGGGAGCAGCCAGTCTCGCAACTTAAAGTGGATCAAAAATTCGTCACTACGATGACTTTGACGATTTCCAAAACTGGTACGCTGGAGAGCTACACCGTGAAAAATTCCTCCGGTAACGAGATCGTCGATGAGTCGGTGAAAGCGTTTCTCGGGACGATCAAACGTTTCCCCGCTCCGCCTACCGGCAAGGAATACATCATCAATATCAACTTCCAGCTTGGCGGCGAATAACACGCGTATGTCCCTGCCGATCCAGCTTCTCAGCACCGACTTCGACGGCACAATTCTTGACTGGGGGCTCGACGTCGAATCTGCGCAGCCCTTCTTCGATCTGGTGGGAGACTGGCAAAAAAGAGGACTCATCTGGGCGATCAATACGGGCCGCTCCATTCCACAACTAGAGGATGCACTGACAGCTCCTAATTTTCCCATTCAGCCAAATTACATCATCACGACGGAACGCGCGGTACACCGGCGCGGTGTGAATTCTTGGGAGGATTTTGGAGATTGGAATCGTCGCTGCGCTGAGGCTCATGCCCGACTGCACATGGAGGCGCGGGAGATTTATTCGCAACTCAGCACCTACGCATCTCGTCAGCGCGGCATGATGCTGCAAAGGACCGACAACGATATCGAAGGCATCATTGCGCTGAATGAAAGCCAGATGGATGAGGCGGTCGCCTGGTTGGAAAAATTGCGGGTGAATCTGCCCGATGTCAACTGGCAGCGAAACAGCGTTTATCTTCGTTTTTGTCACGTCGATTACGACAAAGGCAGTGCGCTGCTCGAACTCGCGCGGTTGCTCGGCATCAGCCGTGAAGGAACCTTTGCCGCAGGCGATAATCACAACGACCTGCCCATGCTCGACGGCAGCGCTGCGCGCTGGGTTGCATGTCCATCAAACTCGATCCCGGAAGTGAAGGCCACGGTGAAAACTGCGGGCGGTCACATTGCGAGTCAGATTGCCGGACTGGGAGTGGCCGAGGCTTTGCAGGCGTGTCCGTGGGTCTGACTGGCCGGAAATTATTCGTGTCCATGACGGACAGTTCGTGATTAGAATTTCAACCTATGAGATTTACCAACACAGTCGCCGTCATCACTGGAGCGGGCCGAGGAATCGGTGCCGCCATTGCCCAACGTCTCGCTTCCGAGGGTGCGAAAGTCGCGGTCGTCAGTCGAACGGAAGCCAACTCACAAAAAGTCGCCGACGCGATCAATGCGCAGTTTCCCGAAGCCGCTCGTGCCTACGCGGTCGATGTGGCTGATCATGCCGCCAGCGCCGCCGCCGCCCAACAGATCGCCAAAGATTTCGGTCAGGTCGATGTGCTCGTAAATAATGCCGGAGTGACTCGCGACCGGCTGGCCTTGCGTCTGTCCGAGGAAGACTGGGATGTGGTGCTCGATACAAATCTGAAAGGCGCTTTTAATTTTATCCAGCCGCTGCTCCGCCCGATCATGAAATCTGGCAAGGGACGTATCATTAATATCAGCAGTGTTAGCGGTCTGATGGGCACTGCCGGCCAGGTGAATTACGGTGCGAGCAAGGCGGGTTTGATCGGACTCAGCAAATCACTCGCACGCGAAGTGGCCAGCCGCGGAGTGACTGTGAACGTGATCGCTCCGGGAT
Organism: Chthoniobacterales bacterium; assembly: GCA_039930045.1. Classification (NCBI taxonomy): domain Bacteria; kingdom Pseudomonadati; phylum Verrucomicrobiota; class Spartobacteria; order Chthoniobacterales; species Chthoniobacterales bacterium. The sequence goes on from JBDSQB010000002.1 coordinate 601,417, forward strand.
TCATCACCACCGACATGACCGATGTGTTAACGGACGATTTGAAAAAAATGGTGCAAACGCAGATCCCATTGGCCAGCTTTGGAGAGCCGGACGACATCGCCAGCGCAGTAGCGTTTTTAGCATCCGCCGAGGCGCGCTACATCACGGGCCAAGTGCTGACGGTTGACGGTGGTCTCTCGATGTAATGATCGTGCCGCAATCGAGCCCGCTGCAATATCTGCTGTCCTTGCCACCAGCCATGGCAGCGGCTTTTGCGGACTTGGAAAACAAAGCGGCGCCACAATGGATCGCTGCTGCGGACCCGGCGAATAGCAAACTCGGCTCGGGTGGCGGAGTGGCTCATCTTTTGCAGAACGCGTGGGCGCAAAATCACGGGTCAGTCGATTTTTCTTCCTGGCTAAATCAGTCGAAAAAACTTCTCCTGATGGCTGGCGGACAAAGCCGCCGTCTGCCCGCCTACGCTGCGGTGGGCAAGATAATGCTGCCTTTTAAGGCACTACGCGGCGTCCCCGGTCAGCGTCTCGACCAGACCCTGCTGGATGTGCAGCTTCCGGCCTATGAGAGCGTGCTGACTCATGCGCCTGCCGGCCACCGGGTGCTGGTGACGAGTGGGGATGTGCATCTGCGATTTGACAAAACCTTACCGCCATTTCCCGAAGTGGATGTTTTGGGATTGGGCATGTGGGTGCGCCCAGAGGTTGCGTCGGATTTCGGGGTTTTCTTTAGCCGACGCGACCAGCCGGGTGTGCTGGATTTCTTTCTGCAAAAACCGACCGCAGACGAAATTCAAGCACGTTCAGCCGAGCATTTTTATCTGGTCGATACAGGCATGTGGCTCTTGAGCCAACGTACTGTGGAAGTGCTCTTTGAATGCTGCGGATGGGACGGGCAGATATTCCCGGCAGGTCATCCAGATTTTTATGAACTCTATGCCGGCATGGGTCTGGCCCTCGGTAAAAATCCAACTGTGCAAGATACGAAGATCAATTCGTTGAGCAGTGCAGTGGTCGCATTGCCCGGCGCAGAATTTTATCATCTCGGCACTGGCCGTCAGTTGATTGAATCCGTCTCCGCCATTGAAAACAGGGAGCAAGCCGGCAGCCAACCCGGCTGGAATGGCCGCCAACCGCATCCCGATCAGCACGTCCTCAATTCGCATTTTTCCATGCCCCTGCGGAGGCAGGAAAATCACACTCTATGGGTGGAGAATGCGACAATCCCATCGACTTGGAAAATATCGAGCGAGCACGTCCTAACTGGGATTCCTCCGAATGCTTGGAGCCTGACACTTCAGCGCGGACAATGTCTGGATATGGTGCCCATTGGAGAGGAGCACTTCGCTATTAGGCCCTATCATATTGACGATCCATTTAAGGGAACTGTCTCCGATCCGCAGACCTGCTGGCTGGGTGAGTCGGCTGGAAAATGGTTTGAGGATCGCGGCATTTCTCTAGCAGATGCCGGCATATCACCTAGATCCGACATTCAGCAGACGGCCCTTTTTCCAGTTGTGAAAGAGGAGCAAATCGACAGTGATTTCATTCAGTGGCTTTTCGATCCCAACCGGAAAACGCGCGCTACACAACGCGCAGCCTATCTGGCCAGCCAGCGTCTTTCTGCTGAAGCCATTTGTAATGTGGCAGCGCTACATCGTGTCTATTTGCAACGGCAGCAAAACCTAAGCCAGGTGCTCGGTGCCTTTATTCAGAACAACCGCTGGAACTCTTTTTTCAAACTCGACCTGGATTCGACTGCAGCCACGTTCGCACAGTATTTGCCAAGCATTCCGGAATCCCCACAACTCGATGCGATGGATGCCATTCACGAGAAAAGTTTTCGCGCCGCTGTTCTTCGACGCCAAGGTAATGACGACTGGCAGTCGCATGAAAGAGCGGCTTTTCAAACGATGCGCGACTTGGTCGTGGAAGAGTCGCTTCTAAGTCCCGCAGCTCCCGTGCGGAATATTCTCGATGACCAAATCATTTGGGCTCGAAGTCCGGTGCGGCTCGATCTGGCAGGCGGCTGGAGCGACACGCCGCCCTACTGCCTCGAATATGGTGGGGCCGTTGTAAATGTGGCTGTCAATTTGAATGGGCAACCTCCCATCCAAGTCTTTGCCAAGCTTTCACCGACGCTGGCAATTATTTTGAGATCGATCGATCTAGGCATCGAAAGAAGGCTTTCGACTTATGAGGAAATATCGGAGTTCGACCAGCCTCAAGCGGATTTTTCCCTCGCCAAGGCTGCTCTCGCTCTGGCTGGTTTCCTGCCGAAATTTCATTCCACAGGGCAGTATTCAAGTCTTCGAGAACAGCTCCGAGATTTCGGCGGCGGCATCGAGTTGACCTTTCTTTCCGCCGCTCCAAAGGGTTCTGGACTGGGCACTAGCAGCATTCTTTCGGCCACCACTTTAGGGGCTCTCAGTGAGCTCTGCGGACTCGGCTGGGATCGCCAGACTCTCTTTCAGCGTAGTCTGGCACTTGAGCAACTCCTCACGACCGGCGGTGGTTGGCAGGATCAGGCAGGAGGCTTGCATCGCGGGATTAAAATCATAGAGACAGAGCCCGGAATCATGCAGCGGCCGGGCATTCGCTGGCTGCCGGAGCACCTTTTCGAGCAAGGCCTGCGAAACAATACGATCCTGCTTTATTACACCGGGATCACGCGTATGGCCAAAAACATCCTCCAGGAAATTGTTCGCGGAATGTTCCTCAACTCACGCAAACATCTGGATCAACTCGATGCCATTCGTACTCATGGTCATCAGACTTTCGATGCGCTGCAATCAGGAAATTGGGACACTCTCTGCGCGGCAGTTCGCCATAGTTGGGAATTAAATCAAGCACTCGACGCAGGCACCAATCCGCCCCAAGTGCAGGCCATCTTGGTGCGTGCGCAGCCGCACATCTCAGCCGCAAAATTACTTGGAGCCGGCGGCGGGGGTTACCTGCTTTTCTTTGCCAATGACGCGTCTGCAGCCCAGGCACTACGAATGGATTTAACCACGCGCCCACCGAATGCAACTGCGCGATTCGTGGAGTTTGGCATTTCGCAAACAGGTCTGGCCATCACACGCAGCTAACCGACTCAGTCGTTCGCTCAAATACAAAGAGATGACTGTTAAATGGGGTTCTGCCCCAGAGCGGACGGACCTCTGAACGAAATCCTGGCAGGAGAAAAGGGCCGGTGATTTCATCCTTGCTCAGGTAATACAGTGCCGGGCTTTTAATCCAGCGAATGGCATGCATGGCCCGGTCATCCCATTGGGTAAACCGGAACCGCCAGCTACTATCTTTGGGGGTTCCGCGAATGATGCATTGTCCACCGGGAGCAATGAGGCTGGGGAGTAATCGTAAGAGATCGTGCTGTTTTTCGGGAGGGAGATATTGAAGCACGTCCAGGAGAACGACGTTTCCCTGAAAGTCTTGCACGGACGCAGCGTCTTCCACTCGAAAGTCCAGATCTTCATAATGGGCGTGTGCGATTTCTCGTGCACTGGCGATTTTCGGGGCATCGAAATCCACGCCAATAATGGGTGGAGCGAAGCCGCATTCACGAAGAAAAAAAGAGAGGAATCCCATACCGCAGCCGATGTCCAGCACGGGTAAATGTGAATTGCGCAATGTGCTCAATGCGATGTGGTAGGCAGGATCGGTGCGGATTTTCCCACGCACATAACCTTGCATCCACCGGCTGGGATACCGGCGGGCAATCCTCTCGATAATGGCACAGGCTTGCATCAATGGATGGCCAGTGTGGCTGGATCGATTTGCCAGATTCCGTGACGCGCCATGAATTGAATGAGACTCCGACCGTAGCGGGAAGCGGTGGTTCCGCCAGAAGCCATGCACGCGATATTCGATTCCAAATGACGGTTAAATAATCGGGTGATCGGGGAATCGTATTTACGGATAATGTCCTGACCCGTGTGATACATGGCGAACATGCGGCCATCGTAATAATAGGAAATAAGATCGATCCAAGCTTCGAGAAGCTGATGGATTTGCGCCGAATACTTGGGCAGATCATTCAGATTTTCCGCAAGCAGTTCGGCGGAACGCAAAGCCAGATACATACCCGGTGAAAGCATCGGATCGACAAAGCCGAAAGCGTCGCCTGCCATCACCCAACCGGGACCGTGAGTTCGTTCGGAGACGAGTTGATAATTGGAATAAGTTGCCACTTCAGTGGTGCGGATGGCGTTTTTAGTTACAGCAGAAAGATGAGGATCGGTGCGCAAGGTATTGGCAAGACGTTCCTCCGCACTCTCGCCAAGCTGGGTCGCGTCTTCTCTGTTGAGAACAATCCCAATCGACAGACGGCCAGGCAGTGGAATGCGCCAGGACCAACCCGCTTTCATGCGCCCAATCAGCACCTGGCCCAATGGACCTTCCTGCTCGCAATTTTCATAATGCGCGAAGTAGGCAACGTCTTTGCGAGGACCCACCCTGGAAGGAATATCCAAACTGCGCGCAAAGAGACGGCTGCGGCCCGTGGCATCGACCAGCAGGTCCGGCTGTTTTCCTTCCAGAGAAGGAGCGGCAGCAATGGTGGCGGCATCGAGAGTGAGATGATCGGGCTTGGTGATTTCCAGTTTCACCCGCTGCGGAATACGGATGGCACCAGCTTCGACGGCGTGATCCGCCAGAATGCGATCAAACTCCGCCCTGGGCACGTTGTAAGCATAAGTAGGCAGGCCGCATTTCTTCACGGGATCGAAACAGAAATTGATGCTTTCCCCGTGGTTTAGGAGAAAGGAGACACCCGGCTTCACCATGCCGATGGCGGCAACGTTTTCTTCGACTCCGAGTTTTCTAAGAATTGGAACGAGCGCCGGAATGAGCGATTCGCCTACAATTAAGTTGGGACGTTTTCCGTCGTCGAAGAGTGTTACACGATGTCCCGCCTGAACCAAAAAGGTTGCCAGAGCCGAGCCGGACGGGCCGCCGCCGATGATCGCAATCGTTTTTTTCACGAGACTTCCCCACGTTTGACTTTGCCACTCGCGGTGAGCGGGATTTCTTCCACGAAACGAAACTCCACTGGCACTTTATAGCGTGCCAGCGAACTGCGACATAGTGAGGCCAGTGTCGCAACGGACGGTGGTCGCTCGAGAAATTTAGGAACAATTTCTGCGACGGGCACCGCACCAACCTTGGGATGAACTCGGCCTGAAACCCGGACAGCGCGCACTTCAGAATGAGAACTCAACACCGCTTCGATTTCTTCTGGAAAACATTTCATGCCCGCCACGTTAATCACAGATTGGGAGCGGCCTTCCAGATGAAAATCACCTTCGGCATCCACCCGTGCGAGATCGCCTGTGCAGAACCATCCGTCTTCGAGAATTTCGCAGCGCGTGCGCCACGGAGTCAGATATGCATCGAGCATGCCTGGGCCCCGAACGAAAAGCTGCCCGTCACGCAGTTCAGCCGAGTAAGAGGGCAATGGAAGTCCAATGGAGTCGGGCTTGCTGGCTGCCGCGCGGCGGTTCAAAAATGGCAGTCCGATTTCGATCACGCCGAGACCTTGGGACAACGGAACGCCGTAGCGTTGCTGGAAAGCTTCAGCAGTCCCCAGCGGCAAAGCGGCAGCGGTGGAAACGGCCAGTCGCAAACTCGGCCAGGGGCGTCCGGAAGTCTCGGCAGCCAGCAAGGCATGATGAAATGGCGCACCGTAGATCACTGTGCCCCTATGTTGTATGGCAGCGGAAAGAACATCTTCAGCGAGATGCGATGACACTATGATCGTCGTCGCTCCTCGCCAAAGGTAGAGGATAATCGATACGGCAAAATGATGCGCCATCGGAAGAATCCAGACAATGCGATCCGTTGACTGAATTTCCAATCCAGCATTAGCTGCGGTGATGCGCTCCAACAAACTTTGGTGCGAAAGAACGATGCCTTTGCTATTGCCCGTGGTGCCGGAGCTGAAACGAATGAAGGCCGGATTTAGCTTGGCCAGCTCCTCCTCGTCAAATCCCAGCGGGTGCTGGATTTCCAATTTCTGGATGCTTCCATTTGCTTTTACGATGGCTCCAACTCCTGTTTTCTGAATGAGGTCCTCGCGCTCGCGCTGAACTAATTCGCTGGCCAGCGGCACGAGACACTTTCCGGCTTTAACAATGGCTAGGGCGAGAACGACATGAGCGATTCCATTGGGGCAATCCAAGCCAATGCGTTGTGCTGTAATGAGCCGAAAGTTGCAGGCGGCGACATCAACCAAATTAGCGAGTTGTGCGTAGGTAATTTCTTGAGATTCAGAAATTAGGGCAACGGAGTCGCCGGCTGCGTTCTGAAATATATGCTCAACAATATTCATCGCACGAGTTTTGCGGCGGCAATCCCGGCCGCTTCTCCGGTGGCTAGACAGGTGCCGATTACGCGGATGGAAGCTTGCGCCTCATGGCTCGCGGAGATGCATCGTCCAGCCATAAAAAGGTTGGCGCGATCCCGTGCTTGCAGGGCCCGAAGTGGAATCTCACATGGACGATTGCCGGCATGATAACGCAGCCGGGGACCGGTGGCTGTTTCGCGGAGCTCCATGGGCCAGGTGGCCAGCGCAACAGCGTCAGAAAAGGTCGCGCCATTCTCCAGGTCGGCGGCTTCGAGACAATAGCGCCCGGTGATTCTTCGGCTCTCTCGAACTCCGACTCGAAGTGGAAAAAGGGAGATAAAACTTTCACCAAATCCTGCTACGTGTTCTTTTAAAAAGAGCGCTAACGCAGCGGCTGTTAACCGACCTTCGATTTCCAGTTGGGTCAGGCAAGCGGCATCCAGAGGATCGTAATTCGGCAATCCCGGCAGGTCGATGCTAACATAAGCTTCGGCTCTACGTCCAGAGGATCGAAGAGTGGCTCCCAGTGCCGTTTGAGTTAGATTTCCAGCTTGCACAGCGGCGGCAATATTGCGGGAAATTTTGAGGCGTGCATCGTCAGTGAGAAAATTATCCGCAATACCTTGGAGGCCAAAAATGAATGCGGAACGCTGCATTTTTTCCGCAGACGTTTGCTCGAAGGCGGCACCGGCCAGGGAGGCCACCGTTCCGTCGCCGGTGGCGTCCACGACAGCTTGAGGGCGGATGATTTCCGTGCGCCCCCGAGTATGCATCTCCAGTTGAGTTAGGTTCGAATCAGCCCGGATTATGGTGCTGTGGAGGCGCATTTGCAAATTGGGAGTTGCCAAAACAAGTGTGTCAGCCAGCAGAGAAAACGCGGTTGGATCAGTCAACAAAACATCGACCCGCCCCATCTGAATCGGACCGCGCGCGCCCCCCATTTCAATGAGACTCACCGCAAATTCTTTGGGAAAGCCTGGATTGGCCCAGGCAGTCTCCTTCTCGGATGTGATGCGATAAAGGCCGCAAATGGAATGCACGAGCGAGGCCGTCGCCATTCCTCCAAGCGAACCACCGTGCTCGACGAGCAGGGTTTTCGCTCCTGCGCGCGCGGCGGAGATTGCAGCAGCCAGACCTGCGCTACCACCGCCTGCAACCAGCACGTCACACTGCATTCGCTAGTCTTGGTTGAGGGGATCCCAGCAGATCCTCAATTATTTGCGTTGTCATCAAAACACGCTCCTGCTCACTCAAACAACCTTCTCGCCAGGAAAGGGTGATGGTTAGTTTTTCATTCCGCTCGCTAAAGAAGACACCAGTTCCAGGGGGACGTCCGAGACAGGGCAAATGCCAGGCGTTTTCAATGCCAGCCCCGGCAAAAGTAGTCATCTCGGGCGCGAATACGCCGGTGTGCGAATAAAAGAAGGAATTGATCTCACCCTGGAATTGCCAGCGAACAATTCGCATGAAAAGCCAGGACGGCATTCGCATCATGATCTCGAGCATGGTGGTGAATGATTCATCCAGTTTTTGACGCGTCATTTCGGTGAACTGCTTTTTCAACGCCGCTGCGGCCAACTCCATGGAGCTGATGTCCTGGCGCAGGCAGGCGAAGAAAAAGACGCTGACCTGGTTGTGGAAAAGCGGACCGCGCGCACCGCGTTTTCGAGCTTGGATCGGCACGCCTGAAACATAGCAGCTCGGATCTTTTCCACGGCTTCGGAAGACAGTGGCATGGGCACGACTCGCGCAGGCGAGGTAGTATGGAAGTGAAAAAAGCGGGCCGCAAAGTTGGTCGGCTCGTGTTCGAACTTTCGCTGAGTCAGATGAATTCAGCGTCAAAACTTGAAATCGGCACGCGCCCGGTTTCGGTTCTGGTCCGCCCAGGGAATGGACACCCAGGGCGGCCAGTTCATCGAAGCGGACGAGCAACGCGTGCGCGTGCTGGCGTTTTTCCGTGAGTGTGGTTTTGGAGCGCGGTGTTTCCTTGTAATCGTAAGCTTCATCCACTCCGTCACACAATTTGCCAAACTCCGTCAGGAGCAATTCCGCGCCTTTGCCATCAATCACTCGATGCGACCAAGTGAACGCTACCAAGTATCGACCGTCTCGCTTTTCGACGATGTCGAGTCTTGCATTGAAGGGCAGGCCATCTGCACTGACGGATTGGCTGAGACGGTCTTCCAAGAAGGTGGCGCCGTCTTCGATTTCGGGAACTTTCAATCCCAGCAGGCCTTCCGATCCGCTCTCGTGCCAGACTCCAAAAGGGAGCGGCGGGCGTTTGTTTTCGGAAACGATTTCCCAGTAGGGCAGCCAGGTTTTCCAATCGCGTCTCAGTCGCGCAAAAAGCAGCGGGTGCTTTTTTGTGAATCGACTCAAAGTCGAACGCACGCGGATTAAATCCGGGCAGGAAGAAAGCTCAATCACCGACTGGCTGAAATGCGCGCCTTGGCCCGTTCGGCGCATGAATGCGTCCAGAGCGAGCAGGAAGCAGTCGGCGATTTTTACCGGAATGCGGGTGGTTCCTTCAGCAGCGGGTGCCATGTTGATTATGAGTTGGAAAGCCGCTTTTGCAGCAGTGACGCGAGGTGATGCGTCGTGCTGAAATTCTCCTTCGAGAGATCCGTGTCGGGCAGCATCACACCATATTTTTCTTCGAGGAGCAGGAGAAGCTGCATGAGCGCCATGGAGTCGAGTCCCGCATCGTAGAGATTGCTTGCTGCGGAAAAGTCTGGAGTGGTTTCCAGCAATCGTTCCTGAATCAGTAGGACGAGTTCATTTTCTAAAATGAGTAGGTCGGGCATCGCTTGTTAGTAGATTGATCGGGGCTGAAAATTCACGGCAGAATGGTGTCGGGCAGACGGAAGTGTTCGCGGGCCTCAGCATAAAGCGACTCGAATGAAGCTTTTAGGTCGAGCGCCATGCGCTCGCGCTGCGCTCGGCGAGGCAGATCGGGAACGGGATGAATCGGATCGCCGTAAATCATCCAAAGTCGGCCACGCAGCATCGGGAGCCAGGGCGGCAAAGTGCTGAGCTTGTCGGTGCCCAGAATGACGCAGGGCAGCACCGGGCAATTTGTCCGTTGGGAAATAAGGCAGACGCCTTGTTTGATGGGGCCGCCGCGCAGGACGGATTCACCGCCCTGTTTGACCTCTCCCTCTGGAAAAATGCCAACGACCTCTCCATTCTTAACCCGTGAAATAGCTGTCTTAATCGCGCTCGTGGCTACGCCCTGACGATTCACCGGGAAGGCGTCCACGGCCTTCATCAGTCGGGCGCTGAATGGATTTCGATAAAACTCCTTACGCGCCATCCAGGAAATTTTCTGCCCCATTTTCACGCTCAAACAGACCGGATCAAGATGGCTCACATGGCTGCAGGCAAGCACGCAGCCGCTGGCATTGAGCGTTTGCTCCAGACGGACGTGTTTGATGCGCATTGTCTGGCAAAAAACCACCTGGCTGAAAAATCGGAGAACCCAGTAAAACATTTAGCCTTGAATCAGTTGTGCGTCGGTCGGAATCACGAAGGAAAAGCCCCGACGTTGCAGTTCGTCCACCACGCCGAGGATCGCGTCCAGATTCTCTGAGCCGCGCTCGTGCATCAAGATAATATCTCCAGTTCGTACCGCATTCACGATTCTCTGGATGACGGAAGCTGTTCGGCAGATCAAGCCGTCGTGAGCGCGGAGTGACCAGGCGATCATGCGCAGTTTGCGAGCGACCAGCATGCGTTCGAGAAACAGATTTTTAATCCCAAACGGAGAGCGAAACCACATTCCTTCGGCTGAATCGGTCTTGGGCAAAAGCGCGGCGCACGAATCAATTTCCTGCGCAAGCGCCTGGGGAAACAGGTAAAAAAACGATGCCAGCGGATGCGTCATGGTGTGGTTTGCCAGCGTGTGTCCTGCCCCGGCCACGGATTGCGCAATTTCAGGATAATTCGCCAGCCGCTGACCGATGACAAAGAAAGTCGCCCGCGCTCCACGTCGGGACAATTCCAATGCAAGTCGGCTCGTTTTTTCGTCAATGGGGCCGTCGTCTATGGTCAGCCAGAGCTGCTTTCCTTCTGGTCGAAATCGCGTTATCACCGGCACCAGCCAGCCGCACCCCGGTGCCACAAACGCGTAAAACATCAGACCATGCGCGACCATTTCCACCGCGAGCCCCAGCGACGATGCGCCGAAAATGGCCTGCCCGATGGGAAAACCGAGGTTCGTCGCCAGCAGGATCCAGCGTTTCAAAGGGAGATCAGCAAATGCCACGCGTCTCTCTATCTGCCGCTTCGCTGGAAATAAAGCGTGAAACTTTTCACCACTTCGTCTGATACTCCGACGCCCCGCCATGCCCCAGAGACTTCTTCTCATCGACATTAGCAACTCCTTCACCAAGCTCGCGCTGGCGGATGAAACGCGGCTGTTGCAGCGAAAAAAAATCGCCACGAATGCATTGGAAGTAGCCTCACTGTCGAAGCTGGTCGCACGCTGGAAGTTCTCCCGCGTCGTTCTCTGCTCGGTCGTTCCAGCGAAAAATGCCGTCGTTACCACCACCTTTTCACAACCCATTCTCCAGCTCTCGCACAAGGTCGCGCTTGGCATCGGCATCGATTACCCGCGACCCGCCAGCATCGGGGCCGACCGGCTCGCCAATGCTGTCGCCGCTGCCGATATCTATGGAGCTCCCGCCGTCGTGGTGGACTTCGGAACAGCCGTCACCTTTGACATCATTTCGTCTGGAAAAAAATATCTCGGCGGCGTGATTGCGCCCGGACTCGAAGTCATGACCGATTACCTTTACGACCGCACCGCACTCCTGCCGCGCATCGATTTGCTGGAACCCGTCTCCGCCATCGGACGCACCACGCGCGACGCCATGCTGGCCGGGGCGATCCACGGTTATCGCGGCTTGGTCAAAGAAATTCTCGCCCAGATACGGATGGAACTCGGCTCAAAAAAACTCCACGTCATTGCGACCGGCGGCTACGCCAATCTCATCGCCGCACGACTTCCCGCCTTGAAAATCGTCAACCCCGACCTGACACTCGAGGGCCTTCGCATCATTGCATTGCGCAACCCATTATGATCTCACTCGGCATCGACTTCGGCGGCACCAGCGTAAAACCCGGCATCACCGACGGAGGGCGCATCGTTGCGTATGGCGCGCCCATCGAAACGCAGAATTTCTCCGGTCCGGCGGCGATCACGGCGGCGATCATTGAAGGCATTTCCGTCATCCGCCAGAGCCATCCCGAGATCGCCGCCATTGGAATGGGACTCCCTGGAATCGTCGATAGCGTGAACGGCATCGTCCACGAGCTTTCCAACGTGCCCGGCTGGACCGAAGTGCCTCTGCGGCAGATTATTGCGGACGCCAGTGGATTGCCGACGATCATTGAAAACGACGCCAACGCGATGGCTTACGGGGAGTGGAAATACGGCGCGGCCCGAGGCAAATCGCACGTGATTTGCATCACACTCGGCACGGGAGTCGGTGGAGGATTGATTCTGAATGGTCAGCTTTATCGCGGGGCGAATCTGGGTGCGGGTGAAATCGGCCACATGCACTACGATCCGCAGGGGCCGGCGGCAATTTACGGCAATACCGGCGCGATTGAAAAAATCGTCGGCAACCGGGAGATTGTCGCCCGCATGGAGGCGATTTATGGCGACGCGTTTCCCGATGCCTCGCCGGCAAAACTGACAGAACTCGCCAACTCTGGCGATACCCGCGCACAGGCGCTCTGGCACGAGATCGGCACCGAAATCGGTGTCGTTCTAAGCGACGTCGTCTGGCTGCTCAACCCGGATGCCATTGTCATCGGCGGTGGCGTGGCAAAGGCGGGCGAACTCATTTTTGCTCCGATCCGCCAGGCAATTGCCGGGCGCACCGGAGTCGTCTTCCATCATAATCTGACGATTGTTCCGGCGGCTTTGGGCCATGACGCGGGCATCATCGGCTGCGCGGCGCTGGCGGTGGATTCCATCGCGTTGGCTTAAGGCGCGAAGATCGCGCAGACCGGGCCGGGGACTTCGATGGCGTGTTCGGGGGGCTGGATTTTTCCCGTCGCCGGATCGATGGAACAGACGGCTGCGCGGTGGTCGCGCTGACCGGCAGCGATCAGCCATCGTCCATCAGGAGAGAGGGAGAAATGACGCGGGCCTTGCACCGGAGATGGAATGTTTTGGAGAAGCGTGAGCAAGCCGTCCGGCGCAATGGCGAAGCTGGAAAAGCTGCTGTAGCCGCGCGTGGACAGATAGAGAAATTTCCCGTTGGGATGAACAACGACTTCAGCGGTGTCAGCGTTAGATGGGACTTCCATTCCACTCGGAAACGCGGCGGTGGTGGGGCCGGTTTGCAGCGTGCCGGTGTCGGCATCGCGCTGGAGCAGGGTGACGCCGAGGCCCATCTCGCCATTGACGTAGATTCGGTTGCCAGCAAAGGCGAGGTGGCGCGGTCCACTGCCGGGCGGCAAGGTGCCGGGTTCCAGTGGAATCAAAGTCGCATCGTCGGCGTTCAGGCGATAAATCCAGACTCTGTCGGTGCCGAGGTCGGTGACGTAAACGAATTTTTCCGCCGGGTCGCAGTAGATTCCGTGGGCGTGCGGGCTGGTTTGACGCTTCGGATTCGGACCCGAGCCGGTGAGTTGGATAAACGCAGAGCGAGCGCCGATGGAGCCATCTTTTTCGAGGGGAAATGCCGCCAGGCTGCCGCTGGAATAATTTGCCGCGAAGAGCACGCGACCGCTCGGGGAAATGGAGACGTGACATGGGCCTTCGCCGCCAGTGGATTGCTCGTTGAGTCGGGTAAGGGAGCCGTCGGAGCCTACACTCCAAGAGACGACGGCACCGGTTTTTCCCTCGGAAACCGAGTAGAGGTGGTCGTCCTTGATTGCGATGAAACTCGGATTGTCGGCGGTGGCGACGCGCTTCGGCGGCTGGAGCGCGCCGGTTTCCGTGTTGAGCGCGCTCAGGAAAATACCCGCAGGCGAGGCGGGCGTTTTCTCGCAGCCAAGATAGATGCGCAACTCGGCTGCGTCGGAAAAAGAGGCGAGTGACATAAGAATGATGACCCAGAAACGCATCGAACTCGCCTTTGGTTGGCCGAAAACGGACGGCGACTCAGAGGTTCAACTGCTTCTGGCGATAGTGCTCGTCGATGCGGTTGGCGATGCGGTGGACGTTTTCCGGGGTGAGGGAAACAGGGCCGCCCATGGTGGCTGCTCCGACGAAGATTTTGGCGGATTTTTCGAGCATGAGCATGGCGGCCTCGGCGGCTTGCGGGCTGGGTCCGATAGTAATCGCGCCGTGGTTTTGCAGGAGGATGACGCGGGGTGGCAGGCCGTGTTTTTGGAGAAAGGCATCGGTTTTTTCTCGAATGGTGCGGGCGAGCACGGTGCCGGGGTCGGTGTAGGGAACGAGGACGGATTCGCTGCCGCAACAGACGATTTCATCGGGGAAAAGGCGGGTGGTGGCGAAGCGCTCGGCGTGGGGCGAGCAGAGGATTTGGTTGACCGTGATCGGGTGGGTGTGGGCGACGTAGCGGATGCCGGGGAGGGTGAGCAGATAGCCGTGGAAGACGCATTCGACGCTGGGTTTTTTGGCGGTGGCATCGACGCGGCAATCGAGCAGGCGCTCCTCGATTTGCTCGTCGCTGAGGGTGGTTTCCTCGAGAAGTTGGAGGATGCGGCTGGTGGAGCACTCGACCAAGCCAGCGTCGCTGAGGGTGGCCAGATTGGTGCCGCTGGCTTTGACCCAAAAGGAGTCGTCGCTGATTTTTCCAGAGGTGTTGCCTTCGCCGAGGATGGCGAGTCCGCGTGAGTCGAGCCCGACGGCGTGGGACAAACCGAGGACGGCGTCTTTGATGTCGTTTTTGGTCATGGGAGTTCCAATCAAATGTCGCCGCAGTAGGCGACTTCGAGGCCGAGTTCGTGCATTGCGGAGGCTTTGGCGTGGAGGCCTTTGATCGCGCCTTTTTTGTCGGGCGCATAGACGACTTGAATGTGATTGGACTGGTGGCGCGCCATCATTTGGTCGCGGGTGATGCCTTTCAAAACCGTGTGCATGATCGGCCATTGCGACGTGGTGAGCTTCCAACGGTCCTGCGTTTCCTCGGGTGGCAAGGTGACGACCTCCGCGAGGCCGGTGTCGTATTTGAGTTTTCCATCGGCCACGAAGACGCGGCTCCAGACGATCCAGCCGGGTTTGCTGATGCCTTTGACCGTCCCGCCGCCGAGACGGAAATACATAGAGGGCTGGCGTTCGCTGCTCGTGCCGCTCCAGCCGCCGACGAAATGCTCGGGCGGTGCCGCTCCGGAAATGAGAAAGACCCAGACGTAGGCGTTGAGGTCTTTTCTGCCGGGTCCGGTGTATTGGCGGCCCCAACGGATGTCGTGCAGGGTGTTTTCCGCCGGGAAACCGAGTTCACGCCAGAGCTTGTAAGTGATGAGCCCGTCGAGGCCGGCGCATTCGTCCACCTCGTTGAAATGCGGGAGCGCCTCGCCGGGGTAGAGTTCGATCTTGGTCCCCTCGCGGAAAACGGGCGGACGCTCTCGGTTGTTTAGCGTGCCCTCGACGAGATCGGAGGCGGGGGCGAGGTCCTTGAGGCCCTGCTGATATTGGATGCCGATGGTGTCGCAGCCAAATTCGTCGGCGATGCGCATGGCGGCGATATACATTTTGCACTGCTGCAGGACTTGTTTCTCGGTGAGGTCGGTTTCCTCATTTTTGCCGAACTGGAATTTCACTCCTTTTTTGACGTACCACAGATAGACTTTCCGCGCTTCATCGTCGGTGACAGTGAGCATTTTCGCATACAGCGCCGACTGGCTGAGGCGCTCCTTAAAGACGCCGGTCTGGTGGAGCAATTCGTCGGGAATAATGGCGTTGTACATGCCCATGCAGCCCTCGTCGAAGATGCCCATGATGGCTTTTTCGTGCTGGAGGCGTTCGGCGAATTTCTTGCCAATCTTTTTCGCGCCCTCAGGAATGGTCGCCTTGTGATAGCTCGTCACGTGGTCGGTGTGATGCTTGACGTGGCCTTTTTTCAGCCATTGGCGCAGGCCGTGGAGGAAAAATTCGTCGTCAAAGTTCTCGCTCCAGAGCGTGCTGTATTTCACACCAGCCTTTGTCAGCGAGCCGTTGAGATTGAGCATTCCGACGAGTCCGGGCCAGGTGCCGCTCCAGTTGGCGAGAGTCAAAATCGGTCCCTTGTGCGTGAGCAGACCGTGCAAAATATGGTGCGAATATTGCCAGACCGCCTCGGCAACGATCAGCGGGGCCTCCTTTGGAATGTGGCGAAAGACCTCCATGCCGTATTTCTGGCTGTCGATGAAGCCGTGGCCTTTTTCGGGATCAAAATCGTGCGCACGTAGGACGACATGACCCTCGTTTTCTACTGCGGAAATGATCTGCGCCTCCATCGCGGCCTGGGCGGCCTGGCATTTTTGGTTGGCGGAGGTGCGCAGGTCACCGTTGGCGAGGAGATAGATCGTGGTGGGCAGGGGATGCTTTTTCATAAGAAGTGGGGTCTCTCTGTTTTAGACGAAAATCTCGGATCGTCGAGACGAAGTATCTTGGAATTCCACGGGGAATGATCTGACTTAAACTGTTGATCGGAAAAACTTCGCCACATCGGCAATTAGTGTTAGGCCAGATCTGAAATAAAAGATAAGAGCTAGCGTGTTCGACGAAGTCTTTATCGGACAAAAGATATCGCAGCCAAATCTTTGGCCATCGAGTCAGAGGTTGGCGTTGCGGGAAACGCTATTAACCAAATCTTCCGAAGCCATTCGGAGGTCAATGTTAGGGAAACCAAGGGGAAAAACATGACAAATAAGACACGACCATTAGCAGGCCTGGCGCTCGCCGTGGCCATCGGAGCCACCATCGTTCCGGTCCATTCACAGACTCCAGCCGCACCCGACACGGGAAATGAAACCACGCTGGACACCATGATTGTGACCGGCTCAAACATCCCGACTGCCGAGGAAGCCGGACCGCGTCCGGTGCAAACCATCACCCGCGCAGAGATCGAGCGCTCGACCTACCGCACAGCGGCGGAAATCCTGAAAACGCTTCCCGTTGCCAACGCGGGAGGCGTTCCCATTTCCAACAACGCCACCGGTTTCACTCCGGGCGCGACCTCCGTTTCCCTGCGCGGACTCGGGCCCGATGCGACTTTGGTTCTTATCAACGGACGGCGCGTGGCCAATTATCCCATTGGGCAGAATGGCGACATTGGTTTCGTGGACTTGAATACCATTCCGGCGGCGGCAGTGGATTCGATCGAGATTTTGAAGGATGGCGCTTCTACGATTTACGGAGCCGATGCGGTGGCCGGCGTAGTGAACATTCACCTGCGCAAGGACTTCGAGGGTGTCGAGATCAACAGCACCTACGGCAATACCACGAACAAGGATTCCAGTGAGTTCACTTCCAGCATGGCCTTCGGAACGGTCACCGAAAAAACGCGGATCACCGGCGTGGTGAGCTACTACCATCGCAACTCCATCTTTGCCCGCGACCGGGATTACTCCCGCGTGCCGCCGTTTTTGAGTTCCAATTCATTGCCGGGCAACTTTGAAATCTCCGGTCCTGCCGCCGCCGAGGCCACTGGAGGTGGTGATCCGCTTCTGGGTGCCTCCAGCGGAATCGCCGCGCCGCCCGATTCCTCCACTGGCAAGACGCCCGCCGGAGCTTATCGCTACGGCGACGGCAACCAGTCGTTCTACAATTTCAACCAGACCGCCGGTGCTTTTCCGGAGAAGGAGCAATACGGCGGCACGTTTACCTTTGAGCACGATCTGCTGAAGGACACCGCCACGCTCTACGGCTCCGGCGGCTACAATTATTCCTACAGTCGCAATGAACTCGCCCCTGGTGCCACGGGAAATTTCGCCAATCCGAGTGGCATTAGTATCGTTATCCCAGGGCGCACGACGAATCCTATTCTGACGTTGATCGACGGAGACACGGGTGCTGCGTCGCAGGTCGCGCCCGGCACAGTGGCGGGTCCGAATCAATTCGCCGGACCGGGCACAGTCGTGAACGCCGATGGCACCGTGAGCCGCCTCGCCAAGCCGGGCGCTTACAACCCGAATAATCCTTTTAACCAGGACATCTCGGGTAGCAGCCGGTTCCGCCTCGCGGAGTTTGGCAATCGCGTTTACGAGGACGAAACCGACGCGGTTATTTTCCAAGGCGGCATCAAGGGCCGCAATCTTCCGGGCAACTGGGGCTACGACCTGAGCGCGAATTACAGCCGGGTGAAAACCACCTCGACCGCGCGGGTGACTGACGCGACGAAGTTCAATGAAATTCTCGACGCCTCCAGCGGAGTTGTGGCCGTGCCTTACAATCCGTTTGGCGGTCGCGGCGGAGCTTTGAATGCGTCTTCCACGATTGATTATGCCCGCGCGGTGACGAAGGATACCGGTTCCTCGGAACTCTGGACGACCGATCTGGCCATCAATAACCCGGAACTCATCAAGCTGCCCGGCGGCGATCTGGGGGTGGCTTTCGGAGCTCAATTTCGCCGCGAGGACCTCGGCCAGCAGCCCGATGCGTTGAATCTGGCTGGCGGCTCGGTCGGCGGTTCGACGACCATTGCGACCAATGCGGGACGTAAAACGGCGTCCTATTACGGTGAAATCCGCGTGCCCATCGTCGGCGAGGAAAACAAAATCCCCGGCGTGAAAGCATTGGAAGTCACCGGCTCGTTTCGCTACGAGGAAGTCCTCAACACGCCGGACAATGTGCTTGTGCCGAGCACTTCCATTCGCTGGCAGACGTTCGACGACCTGACGATTCGCGGAACCTACGGCAAGGGCTACAAACAGCCGAGTTTGTATCAACTCTACGGGCCGGGCGTCTTCTCGCTGACACCGGTTAGCGATTCAAATTCCAAGATTCAAGCGTCCGAGGTGAACGTCGCAGTCTTGGGAAATCCGGATTTGCATCCCGAGGATTCGGAGGCGTTTACGGCTGGTTTCACTTACACGCCGAGGTTTATTCCGGGGCTGACCATCACGGCGGATTTCTTCCAGATCGAGCGTTCTGGAGTCGTGGTGGGCGACGCACAGGATGCCTACAACCGGTTCATCAAGGGATCGCCGCTGCCGACCGACAATGTCGCGGTTTTCCCCGGTTCCAGCTACTCGGACAACAATCCGAATAATAACGACCCGAACGACATCGATACGATCTATGTGCAGTATTCCAACGCCGAGCGCGACATCGTGCGCGGTTACGACTTTGGGCTGGAATACGTCATTCCAACGGAGAAATACGGGAAGTTTACCATCGCGATGAATGCGACTTACATCGATTCCTTTAAGACGACCTTGTCCGACGGCTCGCTGCCGATGACCGAGGTTTCGGGAACCGACAGCACCGGCACCGGCGACGACGGCTACCTGAAATGGAAAGGCATCGGCTCGCTGACTTACGATTACAAGAGCTTTTCCGCCGTGGCCACGGTGAACTTCACCGACGGCTTCGAGGACTTGGATCCGAATGGAATTCCGTTCGAGGTGAATTCGCTGACCACGCTGGATCTGCTGTTTTCCTACACCTTCGGCAAAGATGCCCAGGAGGAGACTTCGCAGACAGGCGGCGGCTACGACAAAGATGGCAAAGCCATCGCCAGCGGCTCTTCGGAGCTGAGGGCGAAGCCTTGGTATGCCGACACGACGCTCAGTCTCGGCGTGCGCAATGTGACGGATGAAAAACCGCCATTCGCAAGTGGTTTTGCGGGCAACTCAAATGGCTATCCGGGCTACATCTACTCGTCGGAAGGCCGGTTCGCGTTCGTCTCGGTGACGAAGAAATTCTGACGCGCCAATCGAGTTCGATGGTGATCACGCCATTCGACTCTCACTCGCATGAAAATCTTTGCCATCATTTTGGCTGCTGTGTTGCTGGCTGGAACTGGGCGCGCCGAGACGGAGGCCCAGCTCCAGCAAAAGCTCCAGGCGGCTCAGGCTGAAATCGAAAGCCTCAAGTCGAAGCTCACCGCGATGCAAGTCCAGCAGGCGCATTCTCTGCCTCCGACGCGCCCATTGGAGCAGGCTTTGGGCGTGGCGCATCCGATCGTCACCGCCGACGAGCTGGCTGCCTATGGCGCGCACGATCCAGCGGCGGTGAGGCAGCAATTGAAAGGAAAAGTCATCTCGGTCACCGGCACCGTAAACCGGTTTTCCGAAGGCTTGGGTCGCGGCTTCAAGGTGTTTCTGAACACCGGTGGGAGTACCATGCAAATCGGTGCGGCGTTCCATCCGCCAAGCTCGGTGAAAAGCACTTTTACGGCGGAAGACGGCAGCGAAATGGTGATCGATGACGAGCGTCGCGGCCGTTACACGCTCACAGCTTTGAATGAGAGCGTGATCATTTCCGGATTCTTCGAAAACGTGACCCGGCGGCAGGTTTCGCTCGGGAATTGCGTGCTCCAAAAGCCGTAACGACGGCGGCAAATACGGATGGAGGCCGATTTTTGGCCGTAAAATTTATTCTTGACCGTGTTTACTGACGCGGCAAAACTAACCCCACTCTCGTATAGGACCCCCTTTGCGGGAGTAACTTAACCAACTAAACAATAGCTAAACTAGGAGAAACTATGAAATTCAACAATGCATCGAAAGTGATCGCATTAGCCAGCGTGTTTACCGCACTCGGCTTTACCACGTCGGCCTATGCCGGTGAGGCGCCTGCTTCGAAAGAAGTGGTCAAAGTAGAAGAAAAAACCTGCGAGCCGTTCGGCCTAAATGTCACCTTGGCTTATGACAGCCAGTACATTTTCCGTGGCGTTAACATCCTTGGCGGCGGACCTGGCTCAGGTGCCACTGAAGGCGGCAGCCTCGTCAGCGCCGACATCAACTACAACAAATACGGATTCACCATCGGTGGCTGGTACGCCAGTTCCATCAATGAGACTCCGAACGGCCGTGGCAGCCACGGTGCGCAAGACGGCACCTACACCGAGCTCGATCTGTATCTGAGCTACGCCCGGACCGTTGGCCCAGTCACCCTCAGCGCTGGTTACATTTACTACTTGTTCCCAGACGCGAACGGCGTTGACTCCAACAAAGACACTCACGAGTTCAACGTGGGCATCTCCACCAGCGTCATCCCATTCGTCACCCCATCTCTCACTTTCTACTACGACGTGGATCTGTTTGACGGTGGCTACCTCGAATTCAAGCTGGCCAGCTCCATTCCAGTCATCGCGGACAAACTCAGCATCGATCCGTATGCTTTGGTTTCCTATGACTTCGAATACAACAGCACGACCAACGACTGGAACCACTTCCAAGCTGGCGTGAACGTTCCTTACCACCTGACCAAAAACGTCACCATCTCCGCTTATGCAGCCGTTTCCGTGGCTCTCGACGCGTTGACTGACGAAGGTCTCGCGAACGACTACGAAGTCTTCGGCGGTGGTAAGCTTGGTTTCTCGTTCTAAGCTAAACCTCACTTAAAGAAAAAGCCCCGCCGGTTCGCTGGCGGGGCTTTTTTCTTTCTCGGGTGTCCGTGGTGTGAGAATGTTTCCTATCCCCCTTAAACTATGCGCTATAAAACATTCCTCATCTTCGGTGCTCCCGGCAGCGGCAAAGGTACTCAAGGCAAAACCTTGGGATCCATCCCGCGATTTTTTCACTGTGCCTGCGGAGACGTTTTTCGCTCCCTCGACACCCGCACGCCACTTGGCCAGCGATTTCTGGAATACTCCAGCAAAGGCCAGTTGGTTCCCGCAGAAGTCACCGTCAAACTTTGGGAAGCCCGCATCAAGGACGCCGTCAGCGCGCACGCTTTCAAGCCCGACATCGACTTCCTCGTCCTCGACGGCATACCGCGCAACGTCGAGCAGGCCGTCATCATGGAGGACATGATCGAAGTCGTCCGCGTCTTTCATTTGTCTATCGGAAACTACGACGAGCTCTCGAAACGCCTCCGAAAACGCGCCCTCAAAGACAACCGCCTCGACGACGCCAATGAGGACGTGATCCGCAAGCGCTTGGAGACCTATGTCGCGGAAAGCCGTCCCCTTTTGGAGCATTACGGGCCTGAGCTCGTCCGCAAAATCGACGCCAACCAATCACCCTTCAAAGTGCTCTACGACATCCTGCACATCATCGAATCGGAAAGCATTTTCATCCCGAAAATCTAAGGTTCGAGTTCCATTCCACTCTGCCATCCCATGCGCGTTCTCTTTATGGGCTCCGGCGAGATCGCACTGCCCTCGCTGCAATGGCTCATCGCCTCGGAAAATGACGTCGTCGCCGTCGTCACCCAGCCTGATAAACCCGTCGGCCGCCATCAAATTCTGACGGCTTCGGCCATCAAACAAACCGCGCTCGACGCGCAGATTCCAGTTTTGCAGCCCGTGAAAATCCGTGAGCTGCAAATTATCGAAACGCTTGCCGCGTTCAACCCCGACTTTATCATCGTCATGGCTTACGGTCAGATCCTGCCCAAAGTGCTCCTGGATTTGCCGAAAATCGCCTGCCTCAACCTCCACGCCTCGCTCCTTCCCCGACATCGCGGCGCGTCGCCCATCCACGCCGCCATTCTCGCAGGGGACGAAAAAACCGGGATCACCCTCATGCACATGGACGTCGGCCTCGACACCGGCGACATGGTGCTAGCCAAAGAAATCCCCATCGCCAGCACCGACACCGCCGGCCTTTTGCACGACCGGCTCGCCGCTCTCAGCCCGCTCGTTCTGGAGGAAGGCCTCGCCCAATTTGCCGAAAACCGTGCCACCCGCACGCCGCAAACGCCCGAACTCGTCACCGTCTCTGGCAAACTTGACCGCGACTCCGGCAGAATCGATTGGAACTCCGATGCAGTTTCTATTGAGCGCCAGATTCGGGCGATGCATCCCTGGCCCGGCGCGTTCACCTTTTTGCCCAACGGAAAGAAACTAAAAATCCACCAGGCCGGAGTTGCATTCGACTCTGGGCGGCCGGGAGAAATCCTACAGGCGAGCCATCAACTCATCATCGCCGCCGGCGAAAACGCCATCTGCCTGAACGAAATCCAACTCGAAGGCCGCGCCCGCATGAAAGCGGCCGATTTCACCCGTGGCCACCCGCTCCGGCCGCACACCTGCCTTTCCTGATTTTGTGATTTCCTGATTCCTTTTTTTCGAGTTCACTCTCCCAACTTATGACGTTACCCGCTTCCTCGATTTACAAACGGATTGTTCTCAAAGTCAGCGGCGAGGCCCTGCGCGAGACCGGCAGCGGCGACAATATTTCCCCGCAGATCGTCACCGCCATCGCCACCCAGATTAAGGCCGTGCGCGACCTCGGCGTCGAGATCGCCGTCGTCATCGGCGGCGGCAACATCTGGCGCGGCCTCAGCGCCAGCCATCGCGGCATGGACCGCACCACCGCCGACTTCATGGGCATGCTCGCGACCGTAATTAACAGCCTCGCGCTCCAGTCCAGCCTCGAACAACTCGGCGTGCCGACCCGCGTGCACACCGCCATCGAGATGAAAAACGTCGCTGAGCCCTACATCTTGCGCCGCGCCATTCGCCAGCTCGAGGACGGTCACATCGTCATCTTCGGAGCCGGCACCGGAAACCCCTTTTTCTCCACCGACACCACCGCCGCCCTGCGCGCCAGCGAGATCCGCGCCGAGGTCATTCTCAAGGCCACCAAAGTCGATGGCATCTACGACAGCGACCCGAAGAAAAATCCCGACGCCGTCAAATATCAGACCGTCACCTACTCCGAATGCCTCGCCAAACGGCTGTCCGTGATGGATTCCACCGCGTTCAGCCTCTGCATGGATAACAAGGTGCCCATCATCGTCTTCGACATGACCCAGCCCGAAAACATCCGTCGCGTCGTTGCCGGGGAAAAAATCGGCACACTCGTCACCGGAGAAGCGTAATCTACTTTATGAATGCCGAAGAAGTCACCTTTGAAACCGAGGCCGCCATGGACAAAAGCGTGGACTACATGATCCACGAATTTTCCAGCGTCCGCACTGGAAAAGCCTCGCCCGCCCTCGTGGAAAACGTCGATGTCGAAGCCTACGGCACCATGATGAAACTCAAGCAACTCGCCCTCATCAGCACCCCCGAGCCGCGCCTGCTCGTAGTCCAGCCCTTCGACGCCTCCACCCTGAAGGACTGCGAGCGCGGCATCAAGGAATCCAAGCTCGGCATCAACCCCATTTCCGACGGTAAACTCATTCGCCTGCCCATTCCCGAGCTCTCCGAGGAACGCCGCCGCGACCTGGTGAAATCCATCAAGCAAATGGCCGAGGAAGCCCGAGTCCGCGTGCGCTCCAATCGCCGCGACGGCATCGCCGAAGTAAAAAAACTCAAATCCAGCGGCGACATTACCGAGGACCAGCAGCGCGATATGGAGAAGGAAATCCAGGAACTCACCAACAAATACGTCGCCTCCATCGACCAGCACACCGACTCGAAGGAAGCCGAGATCATGCGGGTCTGATTTTATGAAACTTTTCCTCACTTTCCTGACATTCATTTTTGCGCTTGCCACAGTCCGCGGGGAAGCCGTTCGCCTCGCTCCAGATTTTTCCTGGGAAAGCTTCAATGGGACTTCCAAAGCTCTCAGCGGCCTAAAAAATCAGCCGGTGATCCTGATCATCGCGCCATCGCCGAAGTCCAAAGTTTTCAAAAAGCAGCTCAAGAAAATGGCGCCGCTCTACCGCCAGTATGCCGGACGCGAGGCGCTCTTCGTGGCCGCCTTCACCAGCGAGCCCGGCGTGGTGGAATCCGACATCCCATTTCTCTACGTGCGCGATCCGCAGGCTGTGGCCGCGAGTTACGGATTGAATGGGGAAAAATTTGAGCTGATCGTCATCGGACCCGACCGCAACATGGACCTGATCACGAATCAACTCACCAGCGGCGAGCGCGTCCGCGACGTGATCGATAACAGCTTCCCCCGGCAAGCCGTCCGCCGAAAATAAGGAAGATTTCTCCCCCGGCGATGGCGGTTCCATCGTTTCCGCAGCAAGCCTTTATGAGCGCTCCAGTTTCCCTGCTAGTACCAGTAAAACCGCCTGCGCGACCCACTCTCGCCAAACGCTTTGGCCGCTCCGTGGACAAGTGGTTGCAGCGCCCCGGCCGGTATTTCATCACCGACGAGGCGATGAAACGTTTCGGTACCCACGCGATCATGGGAGCCGCGCGGCGTTACAACGGCTGGCGTTATGCGGAGCGCGCCGAGCGTCACGCCGAGGCGTATCGAACCAAGCTCGCGTCGCTCCTCCGGGAAAACGGCGCCACCGGTCCGTCGCACATCGAAATCAAAGACGGGTATGCGCTCGACACCTCGCTCAGCCTGCCGCATCTCGATGCCTTGCTGGAGCAGGCCGACGCGCTTGTGGAGGAACGCAGCGGGCGCACTTTCAGTGGCGTGCAGCAGCCTTTCCTGCGCAATCTTTGGTTTAACGAGGACGCCGAAAAGGTGCCCGCCGTGTTGGATTTCATCACGTCGTCGGCTGTGCTCGAGCCGGTCATGCGCTACCTCGGCACTGTCCCCGTATTGGCCAAGACGCGTCCCGGCGGCATCCGCCTCATGGAATCGAATGCCGCCCTCGACCCCGGTGCGAACGGCCCGTTTCGCGAGAGCCAGCTTTATCACCTCGATATCCATGGCACTCCGCTCGTCTATGTGCTCGTCGCCGTGCGCGACATCGCACCGGAGAGCGGCCCGTGGACGTTTCTGCCGGATTCCGTCTCGGAGCGGGCCTGCCGCGCGATGAATTACGGCAAACGCGGCATGTCGTATCGCGTTTCCGATGAGGAAATGTACCGGCACATTTCACCGGACGAACGCGTTGTGTTTTCCTGTCCGCGCGGCTCGGTGCTCTTCATCGATTCGAGCCGCTGCTTCCACTACGGCAGCCGCAACGCCATTCCGCCGCGCTTCCAACTGATGTATGCCTATACAAATGTCTGCCGCAGCGATCTCAGCATGACTTTCCTCAAAAACATGAGCTATCCGTTTGCCACCGATGCGTCGCGCCTGCGGAAAATGGTGTTGAAATAGATTCAGGAAACCGGACGCGGACGGGCGATTTTCCCAGTCGGAGTGCGGGGCAGTTCAGGGACGACTTCGATTCGTATTGGGGTGCGCAGATGAGCCAGTCGCTCGTGGATCTCGTGCGCGAGCGACTCTGGCGCGGCTTCATTTTGCGTCACGACTTGGACAAGCAACTCGCTGCCTTTGAGGAAGACAAGGCTCTCGGAAACATTGGGATGCTGGTTGACGCAGGTCTCGATTTCTTCGCAGTAAAACCGAACTCCATGAAGTTCGATCCGGTTTTTTTCACGACCGACCAGATGCAGGCAACCCGCTTCATCGAGCCAGCCGTGATCTCCGGTTGGGAATCCGTGCAGAGTCATCAGCGAGGCGCGTGGACGCCACGGGGAAACGTAGGCGTCGAGCAGACCGGGACCGGCGACATGGATTTCCCCGCCGAGATCTCCGACGATCGTGAGCTGGTAATCCGGCATGGGCACTCCAGCAAGGAGCGGTTCGGTGCGCGCGCGGTCCTCATTCAGCGTCAGCAAACCCGCTTCGATGATGCCGAGCGCCTGCGTGAGCGGTTGCCCGGTTTGAGTTAGAAACGAATGGGCGGCGGGTTCGGACAGCCCTTGGGTGGTTGAAACAGCCAGCCGCACCTGTGGCAGCGGCGAGTGAAATTCCCGATACTGCGCGGGCGAGCCGTAGAGGACAGTCGCCATTTGAGTTTGAGCGAAATCAGCGGCGCCGGCGTCATTTTCCACCAGCAGAATCGTCGCGCCGTAACGCAGATAAAGCAGGATCGAGACGACGAAATGATCCACCATCGGCAGCAGGCAAAGCACACGGTCGGCGGGGGAAATTTGTAGCCGCGTATTCGCAGCCGCCGTGCGCTCCAGAATCGTCGGATGGCTCAGAAGCACGCCTTTTCGCTGCCCGGTGCTGCCGGAAGTGAACCGCAGATACGCCGGTGACAGTGCGCGAAAATCCTCGTCCGCCGCCAGATCGATGGGTTTGCCGGAGTCAATGATCAGACCGTCTTTTTCCACATCGCGCCAGGCATGAATTCCGGCGCGTTCAGCGAGTTCATCGCGTTGGCTTCTGGTGAGCTGACGGCTGATCGGCACCAGGCAATGACCCGCTGTGAGAATGGCCAGCGCTTCCAGCAAAAACTCCGGTCCGTGTGGCGCGAGCAGTCCCACCCGGCTTTGCAAGGGAAGCTCGCGCAGGAGCACGGCGCGCGTTTCCACATGCGACTGCAACTCGGCGTAGGTGAGTCGTTCGACGTTTCCATTCGCTGCCAGAAAGACGAGCGCCTCCTGGTCCGGTGTCTCCACAGTCCAGGCGCGAATCGTTTCCAGAATGGTTGGCGGAGAGTGGGACACCCCTTAAAAGTTATCGAGGCCACCACGGATGACAACCCTTTCAGTGGATTTCCTCATGTCGCTGGCAGCGATTTTGTGGTCTATTTGGCCCTATGCACGACATCGTTGCCAAGCCCGACAAAGTCACCCGCGCCATGCTCGTGAGCGTGTTTACCGCACGCGAAAGCGCCACCGAGGCGGAGAGCCTGCTGGAGGAATTAGAGGCGCTCGTCGATACGCTCGGCGTGCCCGTGCTGGAGAAAATGCTCGTGCGCATCCTCAAGCCGCAGGCCCACATGTATATCGGCACCGGCAAAGCGCAGGAGATCGCCGACAAGGCCAAGGCACACGAACTCGACGTCATTATTTTCGACAACGAACTCACTCCCGCCCAGCAGCGTAATCTGGAAAAACTCACCGGCATGGCTGTGATCGACCGGCAGGAAGTGATTCTGGATATTTTCAACGCCCGTGCGCACACGAAGGAAGCGCGGTTGCAGGTCGATCTCGCACGGTTGCAATACAGCCTGCCCAGGCTCACCCGCGCCTGGTCTCACTTGAGCAAGCAAGGCGGTGGCATTGGTGCGAAAGGCGACGGTGAGAGCCAACTCGAAACCGATAAACGCCTCGTGCGCACGCAGATCGAGAAGATCAAGGAGGACCTCAAAAAAGTTCGCGATCAGCGCGCTACTCTGCGCAAAAGCCGGGTGAAAATGCCGCTGCCCAACGCGGCGATTGTCGGATACACCAACGCCGGGAAATCGTCGCTGCTGAAAAAACTGACCGGCGCGGATGTGCTGGTGGAGGACAAACTTTTCGCGACCCTCGACACCACCACGCGCCGGATTGATCTGCCGAGCGGGCAGGGACTTTTGCTCACAGACACCGTGGGCTTTGTGAGGAAACTGCCGCACAAACTGGTCGAGGCGTTCAAGGCGACTTTGGAGGAGGCGGTGCTTGCAGAATTTCTGATTCATGTGCTGGATGCGAGCCATCCGGAGGTCATCAGTTTTCACAACACGACGATGAAAGTGCTGGCCGAATTGAAGGCGGATGAGAAACGCATCATCACCGTTTTCAACAAGATCGATGCGCTCGCCGCGCAACCCAACGGCGAGGCCCAGCGCGCGTTTCTGCGGAAGCATTTTCCGACCGCGCTCTTCATGAGCATCCACACCGGCGAGGGGCTCGATGCGCTGATGCATCAATGCAGCATCATGCTCGCCGACCGGGTGCAGCGGATGGATCTCACCCTGCCCGTGGATCGGGCGGATTTGCTGGCCGCGCTGCACAAAAGCGCGCAGGTGCTCACCACCGATTACACGGAGGACGGCGTTCACATTCAGGCGATTCTGCCGGCAAATATGCGGGCCAGATACGTCAGCTACGAGACGACGCCAGCCGATCCGGCGCTGATCGGAGTTTGAGCATTATTTGCGCTTCCGAAAGAAATTCAACAGGCTGTCTAAAGCTCGCACAGGCAGTGCCGGTCGCGTGTCCGAGGGGTTGATGGAATCCGTCAGATTTCCGGCGTGCTGCGTGCAGGAAGTCTTGGGTAGCAAGGTTACGGGCAGGTCCATCGTGTAGCTGGTGCCAGCGGCGACGCAGCCGGAAGTCGCTTCCTTGTTTGAGGCCGCGCAAAGCATCACTTTCTGGAGGTTCACACCCGGCTCAAAGTCGCCTGCAGGATATTGTTTCACCGAGGCGGTGTTCATGACTTTGATCCAAATCGGCAGGGCCAGAGTCGCGCCATAACCACGCGGAATGATCGGCGCGGGCTTGTCCAATCCGACCCAGACTCCGCAGGTGAGCGACTTGGTAAAACCCACGAACCACGCGTCTTTGTAGTCGTTCGTCGTGCCCGTTTTTCCACCGGCAATCTTGGTAAAACCGAGCGACTTCGCACTGGCCGCTGTGCCACGAGTCATCACCTCGCGCATCGCTGAAGTCGTCAGCCAGGCAGCACCCGGATCGAGTGCCGATGTCTCAACGTGCGCCGCGCGATAAACTGGATTTCCCAGCCGGTCGTCGATGCGCTCGATCAGATACGCCTGCTTGCGTTTTCCCTGGTTCGGAAAAACCGTGTAAGCGGCGGTGACATTGCGCGGCGTCTCCTCAAACGAACCCAAAAACGACGACGGAAAATCGGGCACTTCCGCGATCCCGGCCGTGGCAGTGAGTTTGCGAACCTTCTCCAAACCGGCAAGCTCTCCGACTCGCACGGTCATCGTATTGCGTGAGAAAATTAGTCCATCGCGGGCTGGGAGAAAACCCTTGTTCGTGCCGTCCGAATTGCCCGGACGCCAGCCGGGTGCCTCGGGCACGTCCTCGTTCTCAATGGGTCCATCACTGACTGTGTGGTAAGGAAAAATCCCGTTGGAAAACGCAGTCGCGTAGATGAACGGCTTGATCGTGGAGCCGACCTGGCGGCGCGAAAGCAGCGCGCGGTTGAAGCGACTTTGAGCGTAATCACGCCCGCCCACCAGCGCGCAAATGCCCCCCGTGCGGTTGTCGATGACTACCACCGAGCCTTGCAAATAGTTCGTGTCCTGACCCTGAGTCGGATCAAACTCCGACTTCCTCGGATGCGGATAACCCGAGCGTTTTTCGATTTCCGTGAGCTGATCGTCGAGGGATTGCTGCGCCGCTTTTTGCAATTCCGGGTTGATCGTCGTGTAAATTTTCATCCCGCCATCGTCGATCTGGTCCTGATCGAGGAGGATGCGGAGTTCCTCGTCCACGGCGTCCATCACGTAATTTTCCTGGACGGCTGTGGAGCGCGCAGAGACGACTTTGATCGGAGTCTTGCGGGCGCGTTCGGCCTCGTTGGCGGTGATCTTATTCAGCTTCACCATGCGCGTAAGCACGGTATCGCGCTCGCGCTTCGCCGCCTCCAGATGCCGCAGTGGCGAGAACCGGTTGGGACTGCGAATGAGGCCCGCCATCATGGCCGCCTCGCCGGTGGTGAGGTCCTTGCAATGCTTTCCGAAATAGGCCAGCGACGCGGTTTCCAGCCCATAATAACCGGACCCGTAATAGATGCGGTTGATGTAGTTTTCGAGGATCTGCCGCTTGGTAAAGGTGGACTCGATGCGGATGGCGACGAAGGCCTCCAGGAGCTTGCGATCCAGGGTGCGCCCGCCGAGTTCAAAGGAATTGCGGGCGAGCTGCTGCGTGATGGTGCTGCCGCCCTGCGCGAGCCGTCCGCCGAGCGCATTGCGGACCACGGCGCGGATGAGTCCGATCGGGTCCACGCCGATGTGATGATAGAAACGCGAGTCCTCCCGCGCCAGCAGGGCATCGATGAATTTCGGCGAAACGTCGTCGATTTTCACGAGGATGCGATTTTCCCCGTAGAGGCGGCTGTAGGGGTTTCCGTTAACATCGCAGACCAGCGACCATTGGGGAATCTGGCCGACCTGCTTGATGTCCAGCCGCCAGGCGCGCATCGAGTAAACCACGCAGACGATGGCGAAGACGACGCCGGCGAGGAGCGACGTGATGAAAAACAGGCGAAACCAGCCACGCGATGGGCGGGATTTCTTTTTCGAGGAAGACGATTTCAAAGACGACAAAAAGGTGACGGTCCACTTCTAATCGCATGATCCTCGGGATGCGAGCGCAGAAGAATGAAGTTTCCGTGAATGCGGAGCGGCGGCTATTCCCGGCGGCGTGCGCGTGAGCGGTTACAAAGCGAATATATTTCGCCTGCAACGTATTAGGCGTCTAGCTTCGCTCGAATTTGTGGCCTTCAAAAGATACCCATACTTTAAGCAACGCATAAACAGATTCTTTTACGTCTGTGGGACAGTTGCTCTTTTGTCGTTCCTCACATTCGCCTACGCCGAATTCGCACTTGGATATGAAGCGATTAAGAGTGGTGCCGCGCTCATTTTTTTGTTCTTCATTAGTTCCTTTTTGGGATATTCCTACTACCTCCGATTCACTGTGCGTTGCCCGGATTGCAATGTCCGATTGGACACCATTGATCCAGGATATAACTATATCGGAGCGAGAGCGCGGTGCCCGGATTGCCGAATTGTATTCGATCTTGGAATTTCCTTCCGTGGAGACGGCTAATATGCGTCCAAATCACTGCCTTTTCGACCACCGCGCCGCTTAACTGTTGTTGATCAACACGCTGTCCGCAGAAAAGAGGGAGTCTGGAGGAAGCATGAAAGATTCAAGGCGGAGTGAGAGCGCGACAACTAGTACTGACGACCTTCTATTTTCACCAAAGGCCGCCGCCGCTTGCTTTCGGGGGCGTTTCGCTATTGACTAGCCCTCCCGATTTATGAGCACTCCCACGATCTACGACACCACTCTGCGCGATGGCACGCAGGGCACCGGCATTTCCTTCTCGGTGGCCGACAAGATTCGCGTGGCGGAAAAGCTCGATGATTTCGGCGTGCATTACATCGAGGGCGGCTGGCCGGGATCGAACCCGAAGGATCAGGCGTTCTTTCAGGAGGCCGCCAAACGCAATTGGAAAAACGCGAAGATCACCGCTTTCGGCGCGACCCGCCGGGCGAAGATGACGGTGGAGGAAGACCCGCAAGTGCGGCAATTACTCGAGGCCAGCACGCCAGCCGTGACCATTGTCGGCAAGACCTGGCTGCTGCATGTGACGGAAGTTTTGGGCATCACCGCCGAGGAAAATCTGGCCATGATTGCTGACACGGTGGCGTATCTGAAAAAGCAGGGGCGCGAGACGCTCTACGACGCGGAACATTTCTTCGACAGCTACAAGGAGGACCCCGCCTACTCGCTGGCCACCATTGAGGCGGCTCGCGATGGCGGTGCCGATCTCGTGATCCTCTGCGACACGAACGGCGGCACGCTGCCCGACGAAATCGGACGCATCACCCGCGAGGTCATCGCGCGTCTCGGCGTGCCGGTCGGCATCCACACGCACAACGATTGCGGGTTTGGCGTGGCCAATGCGCTCGCTGCGGTGAACGCCGGCGCGGTGCAAGTGCAGGGGACGATCAATGGCTACGGCGAGCGCGTGGGCAACTGCAACCTCGTGACTCTGATGCCGAATTTGCAGCTCAAGATGGGCATGCAAGTTGTGCCCGATATTTCCAAACTGCGCGACCTGTCGCTTTTCGTGGACGAACTGGCCAACGTCACGCCCGACATCCGCGCGCCGTATGTGGGCTCGTCGGCTTTTACCCACAAAGGCGGGCTCCATGTCCATGCAGTGCAAAAATTGGCCCGGAGCTATGAGCACGTCGATCCGAAGCTGGTCGGCAACCGGCAAAACATCGTCATCTCCGACATGTCGGGTCAGAGCAACATTCTGGCGAAGGCGCAAACGCTCGGCTTCGACCTCGTGAAAGGTTCGCCGGAGGTTTCCAATCTGCTCGCGGAAGTAAAACGGCTCGAGTCGCAGGGTTATGAGTTTGAGGCGGCCGAGGCGTCGTTCCAGTTGCTCATTCGCAAGGCGCTCGGCCAATACGTGCCGCTCTGGAAACTGCTCGTTTTCCATTGCACGTTCCGGCATTTCGAGGAGCCCGCGCTGCAAACCTGCGAGGCCACGGTGAAGCTCGATATTAATGGAACTCCCGCCTACACGGTCGCGGAGGGGCACGGCCCGGTGAACGCCATCGACGGCGCGCTGCGCAAGGCGCTTTTGCCGTTTTATCCCGAGATCGCCGACGTGCGGCTGGAGGATTACAAGGTCCGCATCATCAACGGCCACGAAGGCACGGCGGCAAAAACGCGCGTCTTCATTTCCAGCACCGACGGCCACGAAACCTGGGGCACGGTCGGTGTGTCGGATAACATCATCGAAGCGAGCTGGCTCGCGTTGGTGGACAGTCTGGAATACCGGCTGATGCGGAAATAAGTCAGCGGTCTATCCAGTTTTCGAGGCTTCGCCGTGCTCTCTGCCAAAGCGGCCAGGGCGCCGGTGGTGGCGGCGTCTTGCCGCGGAGTGCTTTGAGCTGGGCGAGATAGGCTGCGTCGGGGTTGGCGTGGCTCAGGCCGCTGAGATCGTTGTAGGTTGCGACGACCAGATCGACTTCGTCGATGTCGAGTCGACGGGAGAAAAGACAGCGCATGTTGTAATCCCAGTCGGCCCAGACGGGATACGCGAGGTCGTAATCCCCTACGAGACGAAGCACGTCGCGCCGGTAAAAAATGGCTTGGTGGCAGATGTTGTTTCGCGTCAGCAGCTTCGGCTGAAAACCGCTTTCCGGTAAAACTCCGCCGCTTTTCAGTCGGACCTGACCGTGGATCACCTGCACGCGGGGACGCGCCCGAATCTCGTCCGCCATCCGCTGCAGCACGTCCAATCCTTCCAATACATCATCCGCACCGAGAAAATAGAACCAGCGTCCCTGGGCCCGACGCATGGCGCGGTTCATCGCGTCATATACACCGGCATCGGGTCTCTGCTGAATTTTCAACCTACCACCTAATGGGCCCGCAAAAGTGGCGGCCTGAGCCAGAGTGTTATCGGTCGAGCCGCCATCCTGGAGCAGCACTTCGTAGCTGGTAAACGACTGGCTGGCGATACTGGCCAGGGCATCGCGCACGGTGTCCGCAGCATTTAGCGTTGGCAGAATGATCGAGAAAAAACGCATCCGCCCGTCTGCCAAATCGCTCTAAATCAGCAGTCGCGCCACCGCTGGCAGGAAATGGTCCTGATAGGTGATCGCCTGCGGAATGACGCCGCGCTCCTGGAGTAATTTGGCGCGCCATTCGTAGCGCAGAACGCGTCCCGAGGTGGCCGCGTCGGGGAGTGGGCCATTGGCGTCAGCGATTTCCTCGCGCGACAAATATTCCGGCGTGGTCGCGAGAAATTCAGGGCCGGCCTGCTCGCGCAGGTTCGCATAGATGTGGTCGCGGGCATACACCTTCAACTCCAGCTCATCGGGAGTTAGATCGTATTGGAACCGCAAATGCGCCTGCTCTTCCGGCACGCGCTGGATTGCATACACCTCAGACTCGTCTGGTTTTTGATAGACCAGCGGAATCTCGTAAAGGGAGCGTTTCTCGTCACCAGCGAGTGCGTTCAGCAGGATCGGACGCGTGACATCGTGCACCGGATTGTAAAATTCGATCGCGTCGCAGAAAAGCTGGTCTGGCTGAATCCGCTGGATCTCGACTCTTAATTTTTCTGCCACGCGCAGAAACAGATCGCTTTCCTCATCCAGCAGCGCGTCGTAAAAAGACGACTCCGAAAAATTTAGATACGTCACCCAATCGAGCATTCCGGCGCGAGCGAAACCAGCCTTCGATTGCTCGATGCGCTCGGGTCCGCCGCCGTCGGTAATCACCACCACATGCGGGCGATGACGTTGCAAAAGTCCATAGATGGCAAGTTCGTGGGCGGGGTGTCCAAACACGGCCAGCCGGCAGACATCGGAGAGGGAAAAGGGATCGGTCATTGGTTCCAAGAGTAGAATTTCAAATTGGCAAAACCATGGACGCGCCACCAGTCGAAAAGCAAAAACATTCGTTCCCGGAGTGGTTTTTCCAGAACGCGCCGGACTTGTGTTGTAGAACCTGTTTCCGCCAGATCGCTGGCATAAAGCTGGCGATGTTTCCAAACGACGGCGGCGCGGCACCGGTCGCAATCCGCCTTGTCCAGATTGTGATCTGAGACGCCGGGGATACCCGTGAAACTGCGGGAGTAGGCCCAGAACGATTCCTCGGTGGCGACCTTTCCAGACTGGGCGAGGCGGATGAGAAATTCCCAGTCCTCGTAAACGTGAAACCGAGCATCGTAGCGCCCAACGCGTTCCCAGGAGCTTTTTCGGAAGGCCATGGCGGTGGCATAAATAAAATTCCCGCGGATCAGTTTCTCGTAGTCGAATGGAGTGAACCGGTATTCCTCGCGCACTTTCGTTCCGTCGGGTTTGTTGATCAGCCGACGCGTGCCGGTGTAAACCAAATCCATGTCATTGCCGAAAAGCCGAATCAGCGTTTCCGCCTGTGGTGGACTCCAAATGTTGTCGTCGTCCAGCACGGCGATGAATTTCCCCAAGGCGTGGCGGATGCCGTAATTGAGCGCGACGGCGCGGTTCAGCACGCGGCCTTTCGTGTCGAGGTGAGTCAAATGCAAGTCGCGCGGCTGCCGGATGACATCGGCCGCAGCACCACCGCTCATGTCCACGACGACAACCTCAAAGTCGCGCGTGGTTTGCGCGGCCAGACTGTCGAGGCATTCGGCCAGCCGCTCGTTGCGCGCCAGCGTGCGAACGATCACCGATAAGGCTGGAACTCGATTCATGGCGGAGTCCTTCCTAACCGGAGCTGGCGGAAATGACAAATCCTTTGCCTTGCCGTGACGCCCCGACTCATATTTGGCGGCATGGATTCCCCACGTCTCATCACGCGTCGCGAGGCTTGCGCCCGCGCGCTGATTTTTAGCGCAGCGCTGGCCTTGCCGCGATTGATGCAAGGCGCGCCCAAGACCACCGCCGCCGGTGATGTGCTGCATCTGTTTTGCTTCGGAGATTGGGGAGTTCATGCGAGTCCGAATCAAATGGCGGTCGCCGCTGCGCTGCAAAAATACGCGAAGGATTTGCACCTCACGCCCGCTGCGCTAATGCTGCTCGGCGATAATTTTTACGGCCCCAATCCCGGGACCGATTCACCGCGCTGGAAAGTTGAATTCGAGGACATGTATCCCGCGAGCGCGTTTCCCGGGCCGTGTTATGCAGTGCTGGGAAATCACGATTACGACGACCAGCCCGGCGGCGAAAAGATCCAGATGGATTACGCAAAAACGCCCGGCACGCGCTGGAAAATGCCCGCGCTCTGGTATCGGCTCGATCTGCCGCACGCGACGTTTCTTTGCGTGGACACGCACTATAACAAGATGACGCCGAAGGAGATTGCCGACCAGCAAGCCTGGATCGAAATGCAACTCACCCTGCCGCGCAAAGTGCCGTGGATGATCGTCTGCGGGCATCATCCCGTGATGAGTTGCGGACCGCATCACGGCGACTCAAAGCATCTCGCGGGCTGGAGCGAGCTGTTTTACAAGAATGGCGTGGACGCGTATCTGGCGGGTCACGAGCACGATCTGCAATATCTCCATGAGGAAAATACGCCGACGCACTGGCTCGTCTCGGGCGGCGGCGGCCAGTCGCTCCACCCCGTCAAACCGGATGTGAAAACCGGCTACGCCAATGCCTGTTTTGGCTTCCTGCATCTCGCCTTGAGCGCCACGAAAATGGAGGCAACCTTCGTCGGCAGCGACGCCCAGGTTTTATACAACTTCAGCCAAAACGCTCGAGCCATTTCGCGCGGGCGGTGACGATGTCCTCGGCCTTGCGCTTGGGGCTGAGCTCCCAAATGACAAAGGTTTCCGGCGGCACCAGCGGCATCAACCGGTCGTAATCCACCGTGCCGTCGCCGGGCAAATGATGATCCTGGTTGGGCCAAATCGTGTCGTGCAAATGACAGCCGATGAGTCGGCTCCGCATGGAGCTGAGCCATTCATAATGATCTACGAAGGAGAGATTTTCCTTGAGCTGAACGTGGCCAAAATCGTGCCAGTAGCCGACGTAGGGTGAATTGACTTCGTCCAAAATGGGCACCATTTCCCGCTCAGTCGGGAGTTCCTCATAAGCCTCGCGGCTTTCGACTCCGAGATGAATGTTTCGCTCGGCGGCGTAAGCGGCGATTTTCTTGAGCGCCTCGGTGGAGCGCTTCACATAGAGCGGCGCTTTGGATTCGCGCTCCTTAACGGCGGCAAGTTTTTTCTGAGTGTATTCGCGGGAGAACTGCTTCCCTTGGAGGATCATTTCGCCCAATTCATCGGTGATCGGCCCCATCGGAACGGAACCCAAATGGAGCACCACATTCGGCGCTTGGAAGCGCACGGCCCAATCGATCGTCTGATACGTGAGCTTGAGTGCTCGCTCGCGCTGCGCCGCGATGTGCGAGGTGTATTGGTAGCAATTCGGCGATGCCTGGGTGATTTCGACCGGCAGCGGACAAAAATTATGCAGGCTGCTGAAGCGCACATCGCCGCGATCATAGACTTTCTGGATGCCTTCCATCAGCGAAAGCCGCACGCCGTGGCCGAGTTCCACATGGTCGAAACCCAGCTTCAGTATCTGCTCGAGCATGGTTTCGCCAGATTTTGAGCCCGAAGAGTTCCAACAGCAGGAAAAGGAAAGTCGCACGTGCTATTTTTAAGCCGATCCCTCCGGCTCCGCCAGAAAAGAAGCAAAAAGGGCTTTCTCTTCACCCCAAAAATCTGCCTTAATCCAGCCCCGCCATTCCTCACATGCCACGCAATCCCGATCTCCATAAAATCCTGCTCATCGGCTCCGGCCCCATCGTCATCGGTCAGGGCTGCGAATTTGATTACTCAGGCGTGCAAGCCTGCAAAGCTCTCGCCGAGGAGGGCTACGAAGTCGTGCTGGTGAACTCGAACCCGGCCACAATCATGACCGATCCCGAGTTTGCCTCGAGGACTTACATCGAGCCGATCACGATCGAGGTGATCGAAAAAATCATCATCGCAGAAAAGCCGGACGCGATTTTGCCAACTCTCGGCGGTCAGACCGCGCTCAACGCAGCGATGGATTTGTTTCACGGCGGCATTTTGGAAAAATACGGGGTCAAACTCATCGGGGCCAACGCCGAGGCGATTGCCAAGGGCGAGGATCGGCTGCTTTTCAAGGATGCGATGACAAAGATCGGCCTCGAATCGGCGAAATCCGGCGTCGCGCACACGCTGGACGAGGCGCGGGCTTTTGCAGCGGAGTTAGGTTCGTATCCGCTGGTTATTCGGCCGGCCTTTACGCTCGGCGGCAGCGGCGGCGGCATCGCCTATAACCGCGAGGAATTTGAAACCATTGTCGCACGCGGGCTCGATTTATCGCCCGTGACAGAGGTTCTGGTCGAGGAATCGCTTCTCGGCTGGAAGGAATACGAAATGGAAGTGATGCGCGATCACGCGGACAATTGCGTGATCATTTGCAGCATCGAAAACCTCGATCCAATGGGCGTGCACACGGGCGATTCGATCACCGTGGCTCCGGCGCAGACGCTTTCGGACAAGGAATATCAGCGGATGCGCGACGCGTCGTTTGCCGTCATTCGCGAGATCGGCGTGGAGACCGGCGGATCGAATATTCAGTTTGCGATCAACCCGAAAGACGGGCGCATGATCGTCATCGAAATGAATCCACGCGTCTCGCGTTCGTCAGCGCTGGCGAGCAAGGCGACGGGATTTCCGATTGCCAAGATCGCGGCCAAACTCGCCGTCGGCTACACGCTCGACGAGCTGAAAAACGACATCACCCGCGAGACGCCAGCCAGCTTCGAGCCGACGATTGATTATGTCGTGGTGAAGGTGCCGCGGTTCACGTTTGAAAAATTTCCACAGGCGGATGCCACGCTTACGACCCAAATGAAAAGCGTGGGCGAGGCGATGGCGATCGGCCGCACGTTCAAGGAGGCGCTGCAAAAAGCGCTGAGATCATTGGAAGTCGGACGCGCCGGACTCGGAGCCGATGGAAAATTTGTGAAAGGCGAAAACGCCGACGGCACATTCGACTTGGACTTAATTCAAAAACGATTGGTCGTGCCCAATGCCGAGCGTATTTTTTATCTCCGCGTCGCCATGCTCGCCGGGTTCAGCTTGGAAAGAATTTTTGAGCTCACTTCCATCGATATGTGGTTCCTGCGCCAGATCGCGCAGATCGTGGAGATGGAGAAAATCATCCCGACGCAATCCGGACAGGTCTTGATCGACCAGATTCCCGAAGCCGAGCGCACGGAGGAAAACATCGCCGCCGTGCTTCGTCTCCATATGCGCCGCTGGAAAAAAGCCGGCTTCTCCGACAAGCAGCTCGCGTATCTTTTCGGAACGACGGAAGCTTACATCCGTGCCGGCCGCAAAAAATACGGCGTCGTTCCAACTTACCGGCTCGTGGACACCTGCGCCGCAGAATTTGAGGCTTACACGCCCTACTACTATTCGACTTACGGAGATGAGGATGAAACTCGCGCCTCCGAAACTAAGAAAGTGATGATTTTGGGCGGTGGTCCCAACCGCATCGGACAGGGAATTGAGTTTGATTATTGTTGCGTCCATGCCGCCTTCGCCCTCAAGGAACTCGGCTACGAAACGATCATGGTGAACTCGAACCCGGAAACGGTTTCGACCGACTACGACACCAGCGACAAACTCTATTTCGAGCCGCTCACGCACGAGGATGTGCTCAACATTTACGAACAGGAGAAGCCGGAAGGCGTGATCGTGCAGTTTGGCGGGCAAACCCCCCTCAATCTCGCCGCCGGGCTGAAGGCCGCCGGTGTCCCGATCATCGGAACCCAGCCAGAGAGCATCGAGCTGGCGGAGGACCGCAAACTGTTCGCGGAAATGCTCGACCGACTCGGGCTGCGCCAGACCCCGAGCGGATCCGCCACGAGCGAAGACGAGGCGGTCGCGATCGCGGAGCGGATCGGTTATCCGGTGCTCGTTAGGCCATCGTTCGTCCTCGGTGGGCGCGCGATGGAGCTGGTCTATCACGCGGAAGATCTGCGCCGCTACATGCGAAACGCGATCGAGGTCAGCCCGAGGCGCCCGGTCCTGGTCGATCGTTTTCTTGAGGACGCGATCGAGGTCGATGTCGATTGCATCGCCGACGGCGAGACCGCGGTGGTGGGTGCGATCATGGAGCACATCGAGGAGGCCGGCATTCACAGCGGCGACAGCGCCTGCGTCATCCCGACCTTTTCGCTCTCCAGACCGATCCTCGACGAAATCACGAGCGCGACCAAGGCGATGGCGGCGGAATTGAAAGTGCGCGGCCTGATGAATGTGCAATTCGCGGTTAAGGGCGACAAAGTCTACGTCCTCGAAGTGAACCCGCGCGCCTCGCGAACGGTGCCGTTTGTCAGCAAGGCGATCGGCGTGCCGCTGGCCAAACTGGCGGCCAAGGTGATGATCGGGGAAACGCTCCGCGACCTCGGGTTCACCGAAGAGGTCGTGCCGACCCATTATTCCGTCAAAGAGGCGGTCTTTCCGTTCCTCCGCTTTGAGGGGATCAACATCTCGTTAGGCCCGGAAATGAAATCGACCGGCGAAGTGATGGGGATCGACGCCGATCTCGGCCTGGCCTTTGCCAAATCGCAGCTCGCCAGCCAGTGGCCGCTCCCGACCGCGGGCAATGTTTTCATCAGCGTCAAAGACGCGGACAAATCGAACGTCATTTCAGTCGCGCGCGAATATGCCGCTCTCGGTTTCGGGATCATCGCCACTTCCGGTACCGCGGACACGCTCGCAGCCGCTGGTGTGGAGGTGATGAAAGTGTTCAAGATCGCGGAGGGCCGGCCGAACGTGCGCGACCTGGTCAAGAACGGAGAGATCCAGTTCATCATCAACACCCCGAGCGGCAAGATTCCGCGCGAGGATGAGGTGAAGATCCGCACCGCCGCCTTGACCGAACGGATTCCGATCATGACTACGATTCGCGCCGCCGCGGCCAGCGCGGAGGGTATTCGTTCCCTGCAAAAAGGCCCGATGACGGTGCGCAGCCTGCAGGAATATCACGCCGCGGCCAAGACGGCGAGCGTTGCGCCTAACGAAAAAGCGCGGGCAGTTTGAGGAGCGTGTTATAAACCCCCCAAACCAGCGGGACTCCCACCACCACCCAGGAGACGAGGAGCATGAGCGCGTTTGATTTAGTTTCTTCGGCCATCTTTTAGCGCGGCGGTTGATCGCCCTTGAAGTGAAAACGCTCCGCTACCGGTCGGATCGAAAGGTTGCAGATCAGGCCGACGATGAGCAGGCCTGCCATCAGATACATCGTCGGCGCGTAGAGATTAACTCCGGTCGCGCCTCGGCCCTTTAGATATTCGCGGATATAATTCACCAGGACCGGGCCGAGAATTCCCGCGGCCGACCAGGCGGTCAGAAGCCGGCCGTGGATCGCGCCGACCTGCATCGTGCCGAAGAGGTCCTTCAGATAGGCGGGAACAGTCGCGAACCCGCCGCCATATATACTGATGATGACGGCGCAGACGACGACGAAAACGATGGCGTTGCCGCGGTGGCCGGAAAAAGGAATCAGGCAGTAGAGAATCGCTCCTAACAAGAGGAAGACGACGTAGACGACCTTGCGCCCGGTGTAATCGCTGAGCGACGACCAGATGAAACGGCCGGCCATGTTAAACAGGCTAAGCAAAGCCACGAAACCGCCCGCCGCCGGCGCGAGGAT
This sequence comes from Chthoniobacterales bacterium, assembly GCA_039930045.1. Taxonomy (NCBI): domain Bacteria; kingdom Pseudomonadati; phylum Verrucomicrobiota; class Spartobacteria; order Chthoniobacterales; species Chthoniobacterales bacterium. Next base: position 642,326 of record JBDSQB010000002.1, read on the forward strand.
TTTCCCGGGAAACATTTCCTGAATCATAGGCGAAGCCTGTTCCAGGATGCCAATGCCCGCAGTGACGTTGAAACAAAGCACGACCCAGAGGAGCCAGAACTGCGGAGTCTTGGTCGCTTCCCGCGCCTTGACGTTGGCGCTCGTGATGAGGCCCTGGGACTTAGTCGCTGGGACATAGCCCTCCGGTTTCCAACCCTCGGCCGGCACGCGCACGATGAAGGAGCCAAACATCATGTAGCAAAAATAAATCAGGCCGAGGGCGAGGAAGCTTTTGCCCACGCCGGTGCTGGTGGCGCTTTTGAAAGTGTTCATGAGGAGAAGGCTCAGGTTGGAGCCGATAAAGGCGCCCCCACCGAATCCCATGATCGCCATGCCAGTGGCCATGCCGGGGCGATCGGGAAACCATTTCACCAGAGTGGAAACGGGTGAGATGTAGCCAAGCCCGAGTCCACAGCCGCCTATCACGCCATAGCCGAGATAGATCAGCCAAAGCTGGTGCCACCAGACGCCAAAAGCAGAGACAATGAAGCCGCCCCCGAAACAGAGCGCGGCCACCGCCATGGTTTTACGCGGACCGACCCGCTCGACCCAGCGACCGAAGACGGCGGCGGAAGCGCCGAGGAAGAAGATGGCAAGGCTGAAAATCCAGGCCAACTGCGGCTGCGTCCAGTCGTTAGGCGCGGAAGCATTGATCCCGATCGCTTTCGTGAGCGGAAGCTTGAAGACGCTGAAAGCGTAAACCTGACCGATCGAGAGGTGAACCGCGAGCGCGGCCGGTGGCACAAGCCAGCGGGTAAAGCCCGGGCCGGCGACGGAATGCTCACGATCAAAGAAGCCCATCGCATGAGATAACGAACGCCATTCCTCATCCGGACGCACAACGATCGAAGATTCCGTCACGACTCGGGGCTTTTTTTTGAATCCGAAATTGAACAACCAGCGAATCTTCCACGTGCGATAATTCCATGATGCAGTCTCTGGCCGATCTTATTTCCTGGTGGCCGCTCCTGCGCCAGATCCGCGAGCGCAAGGATGGGAACGGTCTCGAATCAATGTCGGAAAAAACGCGAGAGATGCATGCGCGCACAGACGACGCCAAGGTCGCGCGCTCGATCTGTCCTTACTGCGGGGTGGGCTGCGGGCAGCTCATCTATCACAAGAACGGCAAGCTGGTTTCGATCGAGGGCGACCCGGAAAGCCCGATCAGCCAAGGCAATCTCTGCCCGAAAGGCGCGGCCTCTTTTCAACTCCTGACTCACGACCGGCGCGAAACGGCGGTGAAATATCGCGCCCCCGGGGCGAAGACCTGGAGCTCGCTTTCGCTCGAGCGCGCGATGGAAATGGTGGCCGACCGGGTCTGGGAAACGCGCCGTCGCACTTTCGTTAGGGAGGAAGAGGGGAAGATCATCAACCAGACCCAGGGTCTCTGTCATCTCGGCGGGGCCACGCTCGACAATGAAGAAAATTATCTGATTAAAAAGCTTTTTACCGGAGGCCTGGGCATGGTGTGCGTGTCGAACCAGGCCCGGATATGACATAGCAGTACGGTGCCCGGTCTGGGCACCTCCTTCGGCCGGGGCGGAGCTACGACCGCGCAACAAGACTTGGCCCGGTCCGATTGCATTCTGATCGAAGGCTCGTCCATGGCCGAGGCGCACCCGGTCGGTTTCCGCTGGGTGATGAAGGCGAAGGAAAACGGCGCCACCATCATTCATGTCGATCCACGGTTTTCGCGCACCAGCGCGCTGGCCGATATCTGGGTGCCGATCCGCGCCGGGACGGATATCGCCTTCCTCGGCGGACTCGTCAGGCACGTGCTCGAGAACGAACTCTTCTTCCGCGAGTACGTCCTTCACTACACCAACGCGCCCTGCCTGCTTC